>DASTXR010000016.1:0-27115 GCA_035765415.1 Steroidobacteraceae bacterium
CACGTAGTCGGCATGCCCGGGGCAGTCCACGTGCGCGTAGTGGCGCTCCTTCGACTGGTATTCCACGTGCGCCGTGGAAATCGTGATGCCGCGCGCCTTCTCTTCCGGCGCCTTGTCGATCTGGTCGTACGCCATGTACGAGCCACCGTTGGTCTCCGCCATGACCTTCGTCAACGCAGCCGTCAACGTGGTCTTGCCATGGTCGACGTGGCCGATGGTGCCCACGTTCACGTGCGGCTTGTTGCGTTCGAACTTTTCTTTTGACACGGAGATAACCCTCTAAACCTGATGCCTAACCACTAACTGACAAAACACCCAGCGCGGAACTGGAGCTCACGACCGGGATTGAACCGGTGACCTCGTCCTTACCAAGGACGTGCTCTACCAACTGAGCTACGTGAGCTTCCTGGAGCGGGTGATGGGAATCGAACCCACGCCATCAGCTTGGAAGGCTGAGGTTCTACCATTGAACTACACCCGCCGATGACGCCCAGGCTCACGCCTGAAATCCTTTAATCCGCGAAAATCCCCCGACCCTACCTTTGAACTCTTTCCTTCCGCCTTCACAAACTGAATGGTGGAGGGGGAAGGATTCGAACCTTCGAAGGCGTAAGCCGGCAGATTTACAGTCTGCTCCCGTTGGCCGCTTGGGTACCCCTCCCGGGAAAAACGAGCCGCGTATTCTCGTTTCGACCCCCCAGAGTGTCAACGGCATTGGCGCGTATTTTGCTATGGAATTTGCGACCTTAAACCCGACTCCCCCTTAGCCGACTCGGCGGCACACCTCTATATAGGGAGAAGTCCCAGTATCAAGGCCCAGCCGGAGCCCCGGATGAGAAAGAACGGAGTCTGCCGAGCTGGATCCCCATGACCTGATCCACCAGAGGCGCCAGTTTCGCCGAATCCATGGTCAGGGCGCCGGCGACCCGATATGTCATTTTGATGCGCGTCCCCGGACCATCCGGCGCGAGGGTGAAGCTGAGTACCCCGGTGACGGCCATGTCCTGAAGAGGTCCGAGCGCGGCTTCGAGCCGGAGCAGCCTGCCCGGCTGGGCAAAGATCACCCGACCGTGTTGCACCGACCCGCCGTCGGCGAGCCTTTCACAAAAGCATCCGCCGGCTTTTGGCGAGAGCTTGAGATTGCGGGCGGACCCGGACCAGGTGTGCGCCGGATCCCACCAACCGGCCACATTCACGAGCTTGCGGTAGACCGCGAGTGGGCTCGCCTCCGCCATGACGGTCGCCTCGATCACGAACCCGTTGTCCCGGGTCTCCTGGACTTCGGCGCGGGCGGAACCTGCAAAGGCCAGGGCAGCGAACGCGGCCCACAAGAGGCGGTTTGACATGGGCGCGAAGGCTATCACCCGGAAGGCTCCGAGCCCGCAAACGCGAGGCTCGACAGATCGGCGATCGCCGAAGAAGTCAGCGATTTGAAATCGCCGCCGCGTAAATCCCTAGGCAATTCGACGCTACCGTATCGTAGACGGGTCAATCGACTCACCACGAAGCCTTCATGCTCGAAGAGCCGGCGCACTTCGCGATTGCGGCCTTCATGCAGACAGACGCGCAACCAGGTGTGGCTGCCCTCGGTCGACTCGGCATGGATCTCGTCAAAGTTTGCGTGACCATCCTCGAGCTCCACCCCTCGCCGCAGACGCTCGAGAACGTCCGCTGATGGCGAGCCCCGAAGGCGCACCAGGTACTCACGCCGGATCTCGCTGGAGGGATGCATCAACCGGTGAGCGAGCTCACCGTCGTTGGTGAACAGCAGCAGTCCGGACGTGTTCACGTCCAGCCTGCCTACCACGATCCAGCGTCCGCTCGACGGCGGCGGCAGGCGATCGAAGACGGTCGGCCGACCTTCCGGATCGCTGCGCGTGGTCACCTCGCCGACGGGCTTGTGATACAGCAGCACCTCGATGGATTCACTGCGGCCACCCAGGTCGAGTGGCTTGCCGTCGAGACAGATCCGGTCGGCATCCGTCGCGCGGTCGCCCAACACTGCGACTCGATCGTTGATGGTGATGCGCCCGGCGCGGATCCACTCCTCGATGCCGCGGCGCGAACCGTGGCCGGCTCCCGCCAGCAGCTTTTGCAGTCGTTCGGTCATGAGGGCGGGAGCATAACCAACTGTTATATGGCTATTCCAAGGCCGGCCTCGTCTTTGTTCGGCGTACCCGCCTAGAGTCCCTGCACCATGCTCTACGACAACATTCTCGGCACAATCGGCCGCACTCCTATCGTCCGCATCAACCGTCTCGCGCCCGCCGGCACGACGATGTACGTGAAGTGCGAGTTCTTCAATCCGCTCTCGTCGGTCAAGGATCGACTGGCCATCGCCATCATCGAAGATGCGGAGCGCACCGGCGCGCTGAAGCCCGGCCAGACGGTGGTGGAAGCCACGTCCGGCAACACCGGCATCGCGCTCGCCATGGTCTGCGCCGCGAAGGGTTATCCCTTCGTCGCCGTCATGGTGGAAACGTTCTCCATCGAACGCCGCAAGATCATGCGCATGCTCGGCGCCAAGGTAATCCTCACGCCTGCTGCCGAACGCGGCCAGGGCATGGTCCGCAAGGCCGCCGAACTCGCGCAGAAACACGGCTGGTTCCTCGCGCGTCAGTTCGAGAATCCCGCCAACCCCGCTTACCACCGCAACACCACGGGTCCGGAAATCATCCAGGACTTCGTCGGCAGGCGCCTCGATCACTTCGTCACGGGCTGGGGCACGGGCGGCACGCTCACCGGCGCGGGTGAAGTCATCAAGCTTGCGCGGCCGGAAACCAAGGTCATCGTGTGCGAGCCGGAAGCGGCGCAGTTGTTAGGCGGCAAACCTTTCACGCCGCACAAGATCCAGGGCTGGACTCCGGATTTCGTGCCGGCCGTGCTGAATCGCAACGTCGCCGATCGCATCGTGCCGGTGGCCGATGCCGAGGCCATCGAGGCCGCGCGCTCGCTGGCGAAGAGCGAAGGCATCTTCGTCGGAATCTCGAGCGGCGCCACGTTCGCCGCGGCGGTCAAGGTGGCGCGCGAGGCAGGCCCGGGCTCGGTCACGCTGGCCATGTTGCCCGACACGGGTGAACGCTATCTATCTACTGCACTGTTCGAAGGAATCGCCGACGGCGGCGATCCCGAGCCATGAGCGGCTCGCCGCGCCCACAATACGAACCTGCGTTGCGCGCGGCGACTGCTTCCGAGCTGGACGATCTGAATCTGGGCCCCGCCACCAGGATCGCAAGACTGCCGGACCCATTCCCGTTCTGGCGTGGTGGCGAGCTTCGTGGCGGGCAGGTTGCCTATGAAACCTGGGGCGCGCTCAACGCCGCGCGCGACAACGCCATCCTGCTGTTCACCGGGCTTTCACCCTCGGCTCACGCGGCGTCTTCGACCATCGACCCGACGCCGGGTTGGTGGGAGAAGATGGTCGGGCCCGGCAAGGCCATCGATACCAACCGTTACTTCGTCATCTGCGTAAATTCGCTGGGCAGCTGCTTCGGCTCGTCAGGCCCGGCATCGATCGATCCCGCAACCGGACTCTCCTATCGCCTCGACTTCCCGGATCTTTCCCTGGAAGACATCGCGCGCGGCGGGTACGAAGTAATTCGCGCGCTCGACATCCAGCGCCTGTCGGCGGTCATTGGCGCTTCGCTCGGCGGCATGGCCGTGCTGGCGTTCGCCACGCAATTCCCCGCGGTAGCGCGCCGCGTGATCAGTATTTCCGGCAGCCCTGCCGCCATGCCGTTCGCCATCGCCCTGCGATCGACGCAGCGCGACGCCATCCTCACGGATCCTGACTGGCAGGACGGCCAATATTCGGGTGACGTGCGTCCCATCACCGGCATGCGCCTCGCGCGCAAGCTCGGCACGCTCACATATCGCTCGGCGGCCGAGTGGAAACATCGCTTCGGCCGCCGCCCGGCTTCCGATCGTCATTACGAAGCGCTGTCACCGGGCCGCGCGCATTTTCCGGCCGAGTTCGCCGTGCAGGACTACCTGAACGCCCAGGCCAACAAATTCGTCTCGGTGTTCGACCCTAACTGTTACCTGTACCTTTCGCGCGCCATCGACCGCTTCGATCTCTCGGCGCACGGAGGTTCACCCACGGCCGCGCTGAAGCGTGCCGCCGCCGAGCGCGCGCTGATCATCGGCGTCGAATCCGACATCCTTTTCACCATCAACGAGCAGAGCGCCCTCGCCGATGCGTTCACCAATGCGGGCACTGAAACCGAATTCGTGCCGCTGGCTTCGCTCGAGGGCCACGACGCATTCCTCGTGGACATCGAACCTTTTGCCGCGGCGATCGGAAAATTCCTGTCGGAGTGAGCCTCTGTAACGCGAACTTCGCGCGCCGTTAACCGGCGTGCAAGACCAGTTCCCCAAGCTGGGCCTGAAACAAGAGTCAGGCAAACAGCAAAGGAACTGTCATGAAGAATTCAAACCTCGCCGCACGGCTCGAGGAATTCGCCACCGTCATCAATCTCATCGAGGCAGCGGAATCCAGGGTCCCGCCGGTACTGGCGGTGGTTCCGCAAAGGCCGCGCCGAACGCCGCCCCGACTCTCGCTGACCACGCGCCGCATCCTGATCCGCGACCAGGGGCTGCGCCCGTTCCGGGTGTTCTAACTACCCGGAGGAGCCGCGGTGGAGAGGATCGGCGGCAGCGGGCAATGCAGCACCGAACACACGGTGCGCAGCAACTCGCCTTCCTCCACCGAGAGTTGCTGGTCGTGCGCTATGCAGCGTACCAGCCCTTCGATGAGCACCTTCTTGGCGAACGGCCGCAGGCTGGCCAGGCGCGCCAGTGAGTCGCCAAGAACGCGGGGCCACTGCGCGACCTGCTCGAATGCCGGATGGTGTTCGGTCAGCACCACCGAGATGCCGGCCTCGTAGGCGCGGCGCGCGCGCGTCTCGTCGCCGGTGCCCTGCGCGGCCAGGATGGCAAACAACTTGTGGATCGCGGCGCCTTCCTGGAGCAGCGAAGCGCTGCCGTGAAGCGGGCCGGATTCGAGATCGTCGAGGTTCGCCGCCAGCAGCAGCGTGAGACAACACTCGAACACGTCGATGCGTGCGTCGGCGTTGGCGAGCTGCGCCACGACGTCGCGCAATTTCTGGCGTTCGGGCGGTGACAGGCGCCGCAGCGCTGGAAACAGCTGCTGTACCGCCGGCAGGCGCAGCGCCGGCGGCAGCGCATCCGCGAGCGCCTGCATGCCGATGACTCGCGCGGCGAATTCGGCACCGTAACCTGTTTCGAGAATGCGGCGCTGCTCGGCGCGCACGTCAGGACTCTTGCTGGCCAGCACCACGAACATCAGCGCGCGCGCGTGATCGGCGGAGTCGACGAAGTCGCGCAGGCCTTCCGGAATCGCGACCCGGGCATTTTCGGCGTAACGAACATTTTCGCTGGCGATCGTGCCCGCCAGAGCCGCGATGTTTTGCGGTGCATGTCCGCGTACGCTGCGATCGCCCAACGGCGCATAGGCGCCGGCAACGGCGGCGTCCGGCTGCGCGCGCGGACGCGCCGCATCTTCGGCGCGTTGCCGCTCCGAGTCGCGCGCGGCTTGGGCCGCCAGCGCCGGCAACTCGCTCGCGTTGAAACCGGGATCGAGGGCCTTGAGCCGCTCTTCGATGGGCGGATGCGTGGCAAACAAACGCGGCAGCCCCGCGGCGAACAACATGTGAGCCACTTCTTCGGCTTCGGGCGTGACCAGGCGCGAGCCGGCGCTCGCGCCCGCTATCTTGAGCAGCGCGCCGGACAGCCCGACAGGATTGCGCGTGAACTGCACCGCCGACGCATCGGCGAGCCGCTCGCGATGCCGCGAAACCGCCGCCTGCAGCAGCCGTCCGAAGAACACGCCGATGTACCCCAGGACCATCGCGGCCAGCGCCGCGAGCATGAGCGCGCCGGCGCCATCCTTGCGGCTCCGCCCGCCTGAATGCGGCGAGCTCTGCAGTACGACGCGCGCCACGATGGCAACCGCCAGCAGGCCGAACGTCCAGCCTAACAAGCGCACGTTGAGCCGCATGTCGCCGTTGAGGATGTGGCTGAATTCATGGGCGATCACGCCCTGCAGTTCATCGCGCTTGAGGCGCGTGGCCGCGCCGCGCGTCACGGCGATGGCGGCATCGGCGGGCGAGTTTCCCGCCGCGAACGCGTTGATGCCGTCTTCGTGCTCGAGCACGTAGACCTCGGGCATGGTGACGCCGGAAGCGATGGCCATCTCTTCGACGACGTTGTGCAGGCGCTTGAGCGCGACGTCGCCGGTGTTGCGCTCGATGCGCGTGCCACCCAGCGAGCGCGCGACCGTGCCACCGCCGGCGCGCAGCGAGAGCGTCTTGAAGAGACTGGCGCCGCAGATGATGCCCAGCACCACCACGCTGCTGCCCACCACCGCGTTCACCGGCGAAGCGCCGGGCTCGGCGGAGGCGATGACGAATGCGACCACGGCGTCGACCGCGATGACCACCAGCGCCACGGACACCAGGAACGCAGCCAGGAGCCAGCGCGTCGTGCGGCGCGCGGCTTCCTGGCGGGCGAAGAAGTCCATCTTGTTAGGTGAAGCTGACCTTTGGCGCTTCGCGCGCCTCGGGCTTCGCGAGCTCGAGCAGCTGCGCGTCCGTGAAATTGAACATGCCGGCGATGATGCTGCCGGGGAACATCTCGACCTGGTTGTTGTAGCTCATGACGGCGTCGTTGTACGCCTGGCGGGCGAACGCCACCTTGTTCTCCGTCGAGGTGAGCTCTTCGGAAAGCTGCATCATGTTCTGGTTCGCCTTGAGGTCCGGATAGGCCTCGGCCAGGGCGAACAACCTGCCGAGAGCGCCACCGAGCTGGCTCTCTGCTCCCGCGAGCGTGGTCATGGCGGCGGCATCGCCGGGGTTGGCCGCGGCGGCCTTGAGCCCGCTGACCGCGGTATTACGCGCCTTGATCACGGCCTCGAGCGTCTCGCGCTCGTGCTTGATGTAACCCTTGACGGTCTCGACCAGGTTCGGAATGAGGTCGTAACGACGCGTGAGCTGAACGTCGATCTGCGCGAACGCGTTCTTGTAGCCGTTACGCGCGCCAACCAGGCGGTTGTAGAGAGAAACGACGAACCAGACCGCGACGACGACTACCGCTAGCAAAATCCAACCCATGATGGGACTCCCGTGAGGCGCGCCCGTGGCGCGCGTGAAATATGGGTGCGTCGACGCAGCATTGCAAGTATGTACTTCGTTAGGTGAGTTTTCCGTCTCACGCCGCGCTGGTTATCCGTGATGACGTGTCGGCATGTCCGAACGCGGCATTACATTGTTCGAACTCCTCGTCGTGCTGGCGCTCATCGGCGTCATCGCCGCGTTCGCGCTTCCGGCATATCGCCGGCACCTGGTGCGCGTGCATCGCGCCGAAGCCATGACCGCGCTGCTGCAACTGCAGAGTGCGCAAGAGTCCCACTACCTCAGGCACGGCACTTACACCGCCAGTGTCACCGGCGCACCGCCCGCCGGCCTCGGGCTTCCGTCGACCAGCGCGGCCAACAGGTACGCGCTGGCCATCGCGCTCGCGGCCGACGGCCAGTCGTTCATCGCCACCGCAACTCCGACGCCGGAGGGCGGGCAACTCGCGGACCACGAATGCCTCGCCTTCTCCATCGACGCGCGCGGCAGGCGCGCCGTCAGCGGCACAGGCAATGCGCAACGCTGCTGGAGATAGGCCGTGCCGATAACATCGGCGTGCTCCGCATGCGATAGTCGCGTGCATGAAAATTCGCGCCGCCGTCACTTCGTTGCTGCTGACGTTCGCCCACCTGGCACACGCCACTCCCGCCGAGCTCAAGATCGCGACCTGGAATCTCGAATGGTTCATGACACCGGAAACACTGCGCGCGTTGACGCCAGCCTGCACACCGGACGCTGCGCCACGCGATGGACTGCGGCGCTCCGTGCCCTGCGATGTCGCGCACGAGCTCGCGCGCAGCCGCGAAGACATCGCGGCATTAAAACGCCACGCACACGCGCTCGACGCCGACATCATCGCGCTGCAGGAAGTGGATGGGCCCGAGGCGGCGCGCCTGGTGTTCCCCGAATACCAGTTCTGCTTTTCCGGACGCGTGGCGGTGCAGAACAATGGCTTTGCAATCCGGCGCGGCCTTCCGTTCGCCTGCGCACCCGACCTCGCCGACCTGTCGATGAACGAAGACGTACGCCGGGGCGTCGAGTTGCGCGTGTTTCCGGGTACGCCGCAGGAATTGCGGCTGTTGTCAGTGCACCTGAAGTCCGGCTGCGCGCGCGACCCGCTGACATCGACGCGCCCGAATTGCGGTGTGCTGGCCCGCCAGATCCCGGTCCTCGAACGATGGATCGACACGCAGGCCAATGAACGCAAGCCCTTCGCGGTGCTCGGGGATTTCAACCGCGATCTGCGCCGGGAACCGGCCGGGGCATCGGTCTGGGCCGAAATCGACGATGCCAACCCGCCGGATGCGGACCTTGTCAACACGGCCGAGGGGCAGGACTTTCAAAACTGCATGCCTTCGCAGACTTTCAGCGGGTACATCGACTACATCATCCTGGGCCGCCAGATGGCGCGGGGATTGGTCGGCGATTCCTTCGGACGTGCGCTTTTCCGGCCTAAAGACGCTCTTCGCCGCAAGCTGTCGGACCACTGCCCGGTGTATATCCGCCTTCGGGTGGCAGACGCGGTCCGCGCCGTGGGGTAAATCCGAAGAACGTGAAAATTTCGTCGAAACCAATTAAGTTCAGTTCGGATCAAACGCCGATCTCACGAGGCAATAATCCCCTTCAGGAGAGCCTGATGAGCAAAACGACAACAGCGGGGATTCAATCCGTGGAGCGCAGGCTGCATACCAGGCACCGCGCAAGGACCACGGTCTATATCACCACCCCGACGGGCCGCAAGAAACTCTGCCGCGCCATCAACCTCTCCGCCACCGGAGTGTTCGTCGAAACCACGAACCTGGGTTTGCGCAAAGGCCAGCAGGTGGAGCTCGCATTCGCCATCAACCTGGGCGCGGTCACCAAGCTGCATCGTCGCACGGCGGTCGTCGCGCACGTGTCACGCGGCGGCACCGGGCTCATGATGGATGCCTACACCGCGAGGTAGGGGACGCTCCCCATTTCCGCCGCGCCCCATCAGATCACGAAAACTGTTAGTTAGAAAAAAGGGCCGTACCTGCTTCAGGTGCGGCCCTTTTTTCTAGGAAATGGGGAGTGTCCCCATTTCTGCTACGGCGGTGTCAGCCCTAACAAACTATCGAGAGCAACAGGCGGCGACGCCTCGAAACTCTGGACGAAATCCACGCCGAGCGCGGTCAGCCAGTTGCTGTGATCGCCGCCGAGCACGCGCTTGGCCACGGTCTGCAATCCCATCACCTTCGCGGTCTGCACCAGGCCGACGACGCGCGCCTGCGTGAGGCGGTGCTGCAAGGCGTTGGTGGTGAGCTCGGCGTCGATCTTGAGCAGGCGCACGGCCGCATGATCGAGGATGGGCATGCCTGCGCCGACGACGTTGAAGTCGTCGATGGCAACCGGCACGCCGATGCGCCCGAATACATCGAGCGCGGGTATGACCTGATCCGGATTCGTGAGGCAGACGCGCTCGGAGAATTCCACGCCGATGAGACCCGGCGGCAATGCCGCTTTCTGCAGGCAGCTTTCCACGAAACTGATGAAATGCGGCTCGGTCACGGCCGCGTCGGACAGGTTCACGGAGAACGCCGGCGGGTCCTTTTTCCAGACGCTCGGATTCTTGTGCAGCCAGCTGATGAGCTCGCCGATCACGCGGCGATCGATCATCGACGCCAGCCCATGATTGGCGGCGGTCTGCATCACACGCTCGGGTGAAGTCTCTTCGCCATCGACCATGTGCCGCAGCAGCACTTCGAAACGGCGTATGCCTTCGGCCTTGCGCAACCGCACGAGCTGCTGCACGCGCAGGACCACTTCCTGGTTGCGAATCTGCGCGTACACCGCTTCGAGCGGCAGCGGAACGGGAGGCTTCGGCTTCGGCGGCTTGACGCGCGGCATCGCGTGCAGGGTCTGCGCGACCTCGGAGGCGATGTCCGCCAGGATGGTCGTCACGGCGGGAGTCAGGAAGCGCGCCGCGGGATCCTCGTCCTCGAGCGGTGAGTCTTCGACCACGAGCAGGCACACGCCCTGGAGCGCCGAATGCAGATCGCGCAGCGCGAGCATCACCGCCGCGCGCGTGCCTTCGCCGCGGAGAAAACGCGACTCGCGCGCAGCGCCGAGCACGAACGCGTCGAGCGCGTCGTTCAAGGCCTGGCGAAACTCGATGCCGAAATCCGTCGAGGTGCAGTGGAGGACTTCACCGCGCGCGTCGTAGAGCGCGATCGCGCGATATCGCGCGTGCGGCAGCGCCTGTTCGAGAGTCGCAACCCAGCCGGGCGCGACCTCAATGACCTGCTCATTGAGGACAGACGCGCGAATGGTGGTCTGGCCCGTATCTGACGATGCCGAGGCCAAATTGGACGAACGTGAGTCCATTCCCTGAATTCTCGAAGTGGCTTCCCGAAGCGAGGGTTACAGAATCCAGCCAGGGTGAACGTGATCCGGCTCGCGATCCTGTGCAACTGTTAAAACGACCCCCGGGTATTTGACATATCGCAGGCACCTTCGACGCCTCTCTAACTAGTGTCATCGATCGCGCAAATGCCCCACCCCATCCGGATCGCGCGCGATGCCGCGCTCATCGCGTGCTTTGCAGAATCGATCAAGATCGTGCATATTCGATCACGAAGAACAATTTCGCGCGGGCAGAACGTCCATCCGGGGGGATAGTGAAAAGACGCATTTCGCGACGGCAGTTCATTTCCACGAGCGCCGCGAGCACGGCCATCCTCGGCGCCGCAGCCACCGGGGCCTCCCGGCACACAACATCGAGCGTCATCGACTCTCCGAATCCCGGCGCCGGCGCCTGGGTGCGGTGGCTCGATGGCAATCCCGCCGCCGTCGCACAGGGTGTCACCTGGGGCACGCCGTGGCCGCGCGGCAAACAACACGAAACGAAGAATTTCGCGTTGCGCGGCGCGGACCAGAAACTGCAGCCGCTGCAGAGCTGGCCTCTCGCCTGGTGGCCCGACGGGTCCTTGAAATGGACTGCGCATGCGCTGCCTCCGGGTGAAACGTCAGTCAACGGCCCATTCGAGGTCGTTGCGCGGCCGACCGCGGCCAGGCTCGCGGTCAATGTCAGCGTGAAGGAAACCGGGAGCGCAATCGAAGTCGACACCGGCAAGTTCGTGTGCCGCATTCCGCGCACCGGTTCGAAGATCATCGAAGCCATCACTCGCGGCGGACGCGAGGCGCTGCGTGACGGCAAGCTGGTCCTGTTGCGCCAGGATCGCGCCGCTTCTTCCGGCGATGCGCAGTTGCGCCAGGAAACTTTCGAAAGCGCGCTCGAGAAGGTGACCGTCGAACAGCGTGGTCCCGTGCGCACGGTGATCAAGCTCGAAGGCAAACACTCGAACGGGACCCGCCAATGGCTGCCGTTCACGCTGCGCCTGTATTTCTACGCGGGCGCCGAAAATCTTCGCGTGCTGCATACCATCGTGTTCGATGGCGACGAGTCGCAGGATTTCATCCGCGGGCTGGGACTGCGGTTCTCGGCGCCGCTCACCGACGAACTGCATGACCGGCACGTGCGCTTCGTCGGCGAGCAAGACGGCCTGTTTGCCGAAGCCGTGCGCGGCCTCACGGGCCTGCGGCGCGATCCCGGCGCGACGGCGCGCAAGGCACAGGTCGAAGGAACCCCCGCGGGTGCGATCAGCGCGGTGGTCACCGAGCGCCTGCAATACATCCCGGCTTTCGGCGACTGGACTCTGCTGCAGCCCAACGCGAATTCTTTCACTGTCCGGAAACGCACCGCGGAAGGTCACGCCTGGCTCGACTCCGCGCAAGGCCATCGTGCGAGCGGCCTCGGGTACGTCGGTGGTCCGTCGGGCGGCGTCGCGTTCGGCATCCGCAACTTCTGGCAGAGCCATCCCGCCCAGCTCGACATCCGTTCGGCGCAGGAAGCCCTCACTACCGTGACGCTGTGGGTATGGGCGCCCGATGCCGGTTCCATGGACCTGCGCTTCTATCACGACGGCCTGGGCCAGGACACGTACGAGAAGCAGCTCAAGGGCGGACTCGAGATCACCTACGAGGACTACGAGCCCGGCTTCGGCACACCGCTCGGCGTGGCGCGCACCAGCGAGATGATGTTGTGGATCCTGCCGGCCACGCCGGCGCGCGAGCGCATCGCGGCGCTGGCCGATGCATTGCGAACGCCCGCGGTCATGGTGCCGACGCCGCAGACGTCGCTCGACTCCGGCGTCTTCGGTCATTCATTCTCGCTGCCGTCGCAAAGCGCGCCCGAACACGCGCAGCTCGAACAGCGCCTCGACTGGATGTTCGATTTCTATCGTGGCCAGCAGGACCAGCGCGGCTGGTACGGCTTCTGGAACTACGGCGACGTCATGCATACCTATGACTTCGACCGCCACGAATGGCGCTATGACATCGGCGGGTTCGCCTGGGACAACTCCGAGCTCGCCACCGATGTCTGGTTATGGCTGTATTTCCTGCGAACCGGCCGTGCCGATACGTTCCGCTTCGCCGAAGCCATGACCCGCCACACCGGCGAAGTCGACGTGCATCACCTCGGCAAATTCGCACCGCTCGGCTCGCGCCACAACGTCATGCATTGGGGTTGTTCGGCCAAACAACTGCGAATCAGTACCGCGCTGAACCGCCGCTACTACTACTTCCTCACCGCCGACGAACGTGTCGGCGATCTCATGCGCGAGCAGAACGAAGCCGCGCGCACGCTGCGCACCGTGCTGGCGACGCGTAAATTGCCGGGCGCCGCGTCGCGCCAGGTGGACGATCCGGCCGGCGATTTCGCGCACCTGGGTTTCGGAACGGACTGGGGTTCGCTGGCCAGCGCCTGGCTCACCGAATGGGAACGCACGCGGGACCCGAAGATGCGCGACCGTCTCGTCACGAGCATGAAAACCATCGCGGCGCAGCCCAAGGGCTTCTTCACGGGCGGCGAACGCATGAACCTCGTGACGGGCGCGTTCGACATCTCGAAGGATCCGAAACTGAGTGTCTCGCACCTGTCGGCGGCCTTCGGCCTGCCCGAGGTTTGCGCGGAGCTCATCGGGCTGCTCGACGTCCCCGAGTTCGAACGCGCGTGGCTCCTGTACTGCGAGTTGTACAACGGCTCCGACGAACTGCAGAAGGCTGCGCTCGGCGAAAGCTTCGGCCGTATCAATCTCGAGCAGGGTCATGCGCGTCTCACCGCGTATGCCGCGCATCGCAAGAAGGATCCCGCGCTTGCGGCCCGCGCCTGGAAAGAACTTGCCGAAGGCCGCAGCGGCTACGGGCCACGCCAGCAATTCCAGTCCAGTCGCATCGAGGGGCCGGCGGTGTTGAACCCGGTGGATGAAGCTCCCGGCGTGTCGACGAATGCCACCGCGCAATGGGGTCTCGCGGCCATCGAATGCCTGGCGTACACGCGAAAGTAGCTAGAAACATGTTGCAACGGACGCTTTCATGGCTCGCAGCGCTCGCGCTCGCGACACCGGCGTTCGGCGCCGGCGCGGAAACGAAGGTATTGCCTCTCTCCGGCATGGGCGAAGCGAATGAAACCCCTGTCTACTGGGATTTCAAACTGGACAAGGGGCGCGGCAGCCCTGCCCAGGGAAAAGAATGGAGCCGCATCGCGGTTCCGTCCTGCTGGGAGCAACAGGGTTTTGGCGCTTACTACTACGGCACGCAGGGGCGCGGGAAATCCGACGACGACCCGGTGATCCCGAAGGAAACCGGCACGTATCGGCGCAAGTTCCAGCTCCCCGCCAACTGGGCGGGCCACGATGTTCACATCGTGTTCGAAGCGGCGATGACCGACACCACCGTTTCGATCAATGGCCGGCAGGCGGGCCCGACGCACCAGGGCGGCTTCTACCGCTTCAGCTACGACATCACGAATCTCGTGAAGCCAGGCGGCAACCAGGTCGAAGTCGTGGTTGCGAAAGAGTCGTCCAACAAGAGCGTGAATCACGCCGAGCGACGTGGCGACTACTGGACCTTCGGCGGCATCTATCGGCCGGTGTGGCTGGAGGCGCGACCACGAGATCACATCGTCTGGACCGCGATTGACGCGCGCGCCGATGGCAGCTTCTACGCGCGCGCGCACCTGAACCGCCCTGCGGCGCCGGGCGCGCGAGTGCAGGCAAGTGTGTTCGATGCGGCCGGCAAACCGGTGGGCGCGGCTCTGCGCGCCGAATCGATTCACGGCGACATCGCCATCTTCAAAGGTTCGTTCGCGTCGCCCGCGTTGTGGAGCGCGGAAACTCCCAATCTGTACTCGGTGACATTCACGCTGACCAACGACGCGGGCCCCGTGCACGAACACCGCGAGCGTTTTGGTTTCCGCACGTTCGAAGTGCGACCGCGCGACGGCGTCTATCTGAATGGCCGCAAGATCGTGCTCAAGGGCATCAACCGGCACAGCTTCGCGCCGAAAACCGGGCGCACGCTCACGCGCGAGCAGAACTACGCCGATGCGCGGTTGATCCGGGAAGCGAACATGAACGCGGTGCGCATGTCGCACTACCCTCCCGACGCCGCGTTTCTCGAAGCCGCGGACGAGCTGGGCCTGTACGTGCTCGACGAACTCGCGGGCTGGCAGGGCTTCTATGACACACCCACGGGCGCGCGGCTCATCGGCCAGATCGTGCGGCGCGACGTGAATCACCCGAGCATTCTCTTCTGGGACAACGGCAATGAAGGCGGCTGGAATCGCGAGAACGATGGCGAGTTCGATCGCTGGGACCCGCAACGCCGGCCGGTGCTGCATCCGTGGGCCATCCACAGTGGCATCAACACGGACCACTACGAGAACTACGACAGCACGGTCCGCTTGAGCGCAGGCCCTGACATCTTCATGCCCACGGAATTTCTCCACGGGCTCTATGACGGCGGCATCGGCGCGGGCTTTCGCGACTACTGGGATGTGATGGGCCGGAGCCCCACGGTGGCCGGAGGATTCTTCTGGGCCTTTGCCGATGAAGGCATCGAGCGCACCGATCAGAACGGCCGCATCGACAACATGGGAAATTCCGCGCCCGACGGGATCGTCGGCGCCCACCATGAGAAGGAAGGCAGCTTTTTCGCGGTGAAAGAGATCTGGTCGCCGGTGACCTTGAGTGATCTCGGATTCGCCAGCGGCCGCGTGCGCATGAAGATTGCGAATCTCTACGACTTCACCAACCTGAATCAATGCGCGCTGCGCTGGCGCGCGATCCGCACGCCCGCGCCCGGCACGCGCGGCGCGGCCACCACACTCCATGAAGGCCGAGTGGCGCTGCCCGACCTCGCGCCGCGCAACGACATGGCGTGGGAGCTTCCGGCAAACATCAGCGCACCGGGCGCGAACGAATTGCTCGAACTCACGGTGCTCGACCCTCGTGGCCAGGAATTGTGGACCTGGGTGATGCGGGGAACGGGCGAGACCCGCGCTGCAAGCCCGGCGACTCCGAAAATTTTCCGGCAGGGCAACTCCGTGAAGTCCGGTGCCTACGCGCTCGAGTTCGACGCCGCCACGGGCATGCTCGCGAATCTCACGATGCGTGGACGCCGCATCGCGCTGCGCGGACCGCAGCTGGCCGCCTGGCAACGCGAACCCAAACTGCGCAGGTTTGCGCAGATTGCGGGTGCTTCGACACTGCGCAAACTCGAGCTCGCGCCCGCGGGCGGCGCAGCGACGCTTGCGCTCGCGGAGTACGACGGCGCGCTGCGCGAAGTGTCGTGGACGATTCGCGGCGACGAACTACTCGTGCGCTACCGCATCCACTACGAAGGCGCGGCCGACATTCTCGGCGTGACGTTCGACTACCCGGAGTCCGGCGTGCTCGGCAAACGCTGGCTGGGCGCGGGCCCTTATCGCGTGTGGAAAAATCGCCTGGCCGGCACGACGTTCGGCCTGCACGACACCGCCTACTCGCGCGGAACCCCGGGCGTGAGCTACGCATATCCCGAGTTCGAAGGATTCTTCGGCGAGTGGGACTGGCTGGAGATGCGCACTCGCGAGGCGAAGGTCGTCATCCGCAACACCGGCTCGATCCCGTTCTTCGGCCTGTACCGCCCCACGCCCGGCGAGAATCCCGTGCTCGAGCTGCCCGATCTCGGCTGGTCGTTTCTGCACGCGGTGCCCGCCATTGGCACCAAGTTCGCGCTGCCCGATGTGCTGGGCCCGCAGTCGCAGCCGGCGCAGTTCAAGAGTGCGATCGAAGGCGAGCTGAGTTTCACGTTTCCGCAGTGATCGACTGCGCTGCGCGCTCGCGCCGGACGACTCCGGCGAAGGATGCCGATAAATCTGCGCGCGATACGAAGACACGTATTAGCCAGCCTTTTCCTCGCGGTTTACGATCGCCCGGCGCGGCACGAAAAAACTCTGGTAGTTAGGGGGATGGATGAACAGGATGAAACTCGCGCTGGCCTGCGGCACCGCGGTCGTGGTTGCCGGCTGCTTCTTCGACTATCCCGATCCCACGGTCGATCCCGCCACCGTCACGCTGAACGATCTCGCGGTGCACGATCCGTCCGTCATCCGCGCCGACGACGGCACGTTTTACGTATTCGGTTCGCACCTGGCCGCCGCGCGCAGCAGCGACCTCATGAACTGGCAATACATCGCCAACGGCGTGGACGCCGCTAATCCGCTGTGGAGCACCATCCCGCTCGCCGGCAACCAGTGGACCGGCATTCCCGGCTCGTGGGCGGCGGACGTCATCAAGCTCAAGGACGGCAAGTACCGGTTCTATTACAACTTCTGCGGCATTCCGCCGGGCGGCCAGTGCACGGGTCCGCGCTCCTATCTCGGCGTCGCCGTCTCCGATCGCATCGACGGGCCGTTCATCGACGAAGGCATCTTCCTGCGCTCCGGCATGACGCCCGCGGAAATTGCCGCCGGCTTCGCTCCGCCGGGCGTCACGAGCTACGACGCGCGCATTCAGCCCAACACCATCGACCCCGATGTCTTCTACGACGCCACCGGCAAATTGTGGATGGTCTACGGCTCGTATTCGGGCGGCCTCTTCATCCTGGAAATGGACGAGAACACCGGCAAACCACTGCCCGGCCAGGGCTACGGCCGGCATCTCGCCGGCGGTGATCACGGCGCCATCGAAGGCGGCTACATGCTGTACAGCCCCGAGTCAGGCTATTACTACCTCTTCATGTCTTTCGGCGGTCTCGCCGCCAACGACGGCTACAACATCCGCATCGCGCGTTCACGCAATCCCGCCGGGCCTTTCCTCGATTCGGAAGGCCGCGACATGGTCAACGCGCGCGGCGGCTTCGCCAGCATCGCGCCGTTCGGCGTGAAGCTCATGGGCGGCTTCAACTTCGCCTCGGCCGTCGGTGACACCGAAACCGCGCGCGGTTATCTGTCTCCCGGTCACAACTCCGCGTACTACGACGAAGCCACGAAGAAGCATCTGCTCATCACGCATACGCGTTTCCCGAATCGCGGCGAAGGCCACTCGATCCGCGTGCACGAGATGTATCTGAACAAGGACGGCTGGCTGGTCGCTTCGCCGCATCGTTTCGTGCCCATCCAGGGCGACAACGTGGTCGACACCGGCGATGTGATCGGCGACTACAAACTCATCAACCTCGGCAAGGACGTCAACCGCACGGCAAAGCAGTCGGTGTACGTCTCCCTGAACGCGGACGGGTCCATCTCCGGTGACCTCGGCGGCAAGTTCAGGCGTGATGTCGCGGATCCCGATCGCATCACGATCTTCATCTACGGCATTCCCGAACCCTTCGAGGGCGTGCTGCAGTGGCAGTGGAATGAAGCGGCGGGGGCGCTCACGCCCATCTTCACGGCGCTCTCGTCGAAGGGCGTGTCGCTGTGGGGTTCGCGCATGGCGCCCCGCGCGCCCCAGGACGTGCTGGCCGATGTCGGCGCCGCGCTCGCCCTGCCCACCGCCGCGAAAGACAACTCGCTCACACTGCCCACGACCGGCGCGCGTGGCACCAACATCCTCTGGACCACCAGCAACGAGAACATCATCGACACCGACGGCACCGTCACGCGCCCGAACGTGGGCGCAGGCGACCAGGTGGTCATGCTCACCGCCTATCTCAAGTTCAAGGGCCAAACTACCAGCCGCAGCTTCCAGGTCACCGTGCCGCAGCGCCTGCCGTTCAACCGCGTGGCGCAGTTCGATTTCGAGAGCTCACTCATCGAGTCGCTCGGGCGTTTTGGACAGGGTCAGCCCACCGGCAACCGCATCTTCAACGCCGGCACCGTGGGTTTCGACGCGGGCCACCAGGGACAGGCGCTGCGTCTCAACGGCAACAACGGTGTTCGCCTGCCTGCGGGGCTGATCACCAACTACGAATACACCGTGTCGTTCTGGATCAATCCCACGGCCATCACGCGCTTCACGCCGGGTTTCTTCGCGGCGGTGAACGAGCGCGTGGATGGCGCGGGCTTCCCGTTCTCCACGCAATGGATGTCGTTCCTGCCGGAAAGCTGGGACGGCAACACCATGCTGTGGAGCGGCAGCGACCAGTGGTTCGACGGCAGCGCGGGTTTGCGCATCCAGCCGAATGCCTGGCGGCACCTGGCGTTCTCGGTCAACAAGGGCGTGGTCTCGGTGTACATCGACGGCGTGCGGCGCTTCAACGCGGGCACGATCGCCGATTTCTTCAGCACGCAGGCGGGCATCTTCGCGCTGGGCGTCAACTATTGGGATCTGCCGTTCAACGGCATGATCGACGAGCTCAAGTTCTATGAAGCCGCGTTGAGCGCCGCGGAAATCCGTGCGCTCGACATCGACCACCTGGCGAACCCGGAGTTGCTGGCGTCGGCGGCGTCGCTGCTCGATCTCGGCGACACGAGCGCGGTGCGCGAAAACCTGAGGCTGCCGCGCAGCGGCGCCTACGCCAGCGCCATCAGCTGGGCATCGTCCAATCCCGCCGTGCTCAGCGATCGTGGCCAGGTCACGCGCCCCGGGCTCGATCAGCCGGACGTGGATGTCACGCTCACCGCCACGCTCACGCTCCAGGGCCAGGTCACCACGCGCAGCTTCGCGGTTCGCGTGAAGTCACTGGCGCCCCCGGTGCCGGTGGCCGCGTATCTCTTCGAAAACGATCTCACCGAAGCCTCGGGCGCCCGCGCGCCGGGTGTGACGACCGGCAACCGCGTGTTCCTGCCGGGTGGCAGCGTGTCCTACGTCGACGGCGCCGTGGGCCGCGCGCTGTTGCTGAACGGCAGCACCGGCGTGCGACTTCCCGACAACCTGATCCGCGATCGCAGCTATTCCATCTCGCTGTGGCTGAATCCCACGGTCACCACGCAGTTCACGACCGCGTTCTTCGGATGGGCCACCGATGCGAGCTGGATCAGCGTGGTGCCGCGCGGGCCGGGCGGCCCGCAGTACACCATGTTGTGGTCGGGCACCCAGTGGTTCGATGGCAGTTTCAATTCGTCCATCCCCACCGGGGCCTGGTCGCATCTCGTCATGGTGGTCAACAACGGCGCACTGAATCTCTATCTGAATGGCGCACTGGTGAACACCATGGCCAACTTCCCCGACGTGTTCACGCCGGCGCCCGCCACGCAGTTCGCGCTGGGCGTCAATTTCTGGGACACGCCGTACAACGGGCTCGTCGACGAGCTCAAGGTGTATGACGAAGCCATCGCGCTCGAGAACGTGCAGCAGCTCTACGAGCAGCGATAACCGCGGTCGGGAAATCCCCCGTTAAGTCAAAGCGGCGAGTTGACGCGCCGCCCGGTCCGTCTCAGGATGACACCGGTAGCAAGCGGCATGACACCGGTGGCCAAGATCGCCGGGTGATGACGCAACAACAAGACGAGGGGAAGTAAATGAAGAGTTTCGCTGCCGCGGCGCGCCTGGGCGTGCTCGCGCTGTTCACGACTGGTTTGCTGACCGGCTGCAAGAAAGCGGAAGCGCCCGTCTTCAGCCCGGCGCCGGGCACCTACCCCGGCACCCAGTACGTCGCGATGAGCACGTCGACCATGGGCGCCACCATCGTCTACACCACCGACGGCAGCGCGCCTTCCTGCGTGAAGGAGCACGGCACTATCTACTCCGCGCCGGTCGCGATCGCCGTGGACACCTCGCTGCGGGCCATGGCCTGCGCGCTGCTGCGCGCCGAGAGTCTCATCACGAAGGGCGACTACAAGATCAGGCCGCCGGAAACGGTGGCCACGCCGGTTTTCAATCCGCCGACCGGCAGCGTGTATGTGAATCCGCTGCAGGTGACCATCAGCACCGCGACCGCGGACGCGACGATCCACTACACCAATGACGGCGCCACGCCGTCCTGCGCCAGCGGCACCGTGTACAGCGGCCCCATCGACGTCGCGCAAACCACGACGCTCAACGCCATCGCCTGCGCCACGGGCAAACTCGACAGCGCGGTGGCTTCCGCCACCTACACCATCATTCCGCAGGCTTCCGCGCCCGTGTTCGACCCGGCACCGGGCGCGTACACGAGCGTGCAGCACGTCACGCTCACATCGGCGAGCCCCGGCGCATTCTTCCGTTACAGCACCGACGGCCAGAACCCGGTCTGCGGCGGCAATACTCCCTACACCGGGCCGATCGAGATCAGCAATTCGCTGACGCTCAAGGCCGTGGCCTGCGTCACGGGTTTCAGCGACAGCCCGATCACCACGGGCGGCTACGACATCACGCTGCCGCCCGAGCAGTCGGTGTGGCGCAGCATCGATTTCGACAACCTCGCCGTGACGCCGCAGATCTTCGCGGCCGGCTCGACCAGCACGAACGAAACCGGCGACGCGCTGAACATCTCGGGCCGCGGCAAATTCGAAAGCGCGGCGCAGGTGTTCCACTACGTCTACGCCAGCGTCACGGGCGACTTCACGTTCACCGCGCGTGTCGATGGCGTCGACTTCGCGGGCCTTGCGAGCAGCCAGGCGCGCACGGGACTGCTGCTCACGCCCGATGTGACGCAAACGGGAACCGCCCTCATCTACGGCGGAACGATGATCGTCGGCGACGGCACGTACCGGCGCACGGATCGCATCGCCGTCGGCAATTCGGCCACCAGCAACATCAACCCCACCGGCACCGGCGCGCGCTATCTCAAGCTCACGCGCACCGGCAACACCTACCAGTCGGCGGTTTCGCTGGACGGCGGCGTGACGTATGCGACCGGCGCGGTACGCACGTTCGCCGCGGGACTGCCACCGGCGGTGAACGTCGGCTTCGCGATCAATTCGAGCAACAACACCAGCATCAGCGCGTCGGCGACCTTCAGCGATGTGCACATCGTCGATCCTTCCGGCAACGTGATCATCGGACCCGATGAATTCTCGGGCGAGATCGGCACGGGCACACCGGGCGGCGGCGGTGGCGGCACCCCGACGCCCACGCCTGGCACCTCGCATCCGGACGACCAGTCGCGCGGCGCGACGCCTGCCGAGCCGGCGCTGCTGTCCGGCAGCGTGGCTAACTACAACATCGAAGGGTACGCCGCGGCGGCGGTGACCGGCGGCGGCCACGTTGCGGACTCCGATCCCCGATACCGCAAAGTGACCACGGCCACGGAACTGGTCGCCGCGCTGCGTGCCGCGCGCGCGTCGAACGCCAACCCGGTCAAGGTCATCGAGATCATGAACGACCTCAACATGGGCTGGCACGAGGTCGGCACCGACCTGCAGGCGGATGGGCTGCTGCGGCAGAACATCGCGCCCAAGAAACACCCGGCATTGATCGCCAGCGGCGTCTCGCTGCTCGACATCATGAACTTCAATGGCCTCACGATCTTCTCGCGCAACGGCGCCGCGATCCGCCATGCCGAGTTCAACATCAAGGCCGGCACCAACCTCATCCTGCGCAATCTCGAGTTCGACGAACTGTGGGAATGGGACGAGGCCACGCGCGGCAACTACGACTCCAATGACTGGGACTTCGTCACCATCGGCGATGGCGGCGGCGTGACCTCGGGAATCTGGGTGGACCACTGCACGTTCACCAAGTCCTATGACGGCGTGCTCGACATCAAGCGCGGCGCCAGCGCCATCACCGTGTCATGGAGTGAAGTGGTGCCCGCGGCCACCGGCCCGGGCAGCTTCGTGCAACAGCAGTTCGACGATCTCGAAGCCAACCGCGCCAGCAACGTGATGTACAACCTGCTGCGCGGTTCGTTCAGCCAGGCACAGGTCATCGACATCGCGCTGCCGCAGAAGAAGGGCCACCTCATCGGCTCCAACAACCTCGAGGGGCTCACCACGTACACGGTGACGCTGCACCACAACCTCTACAGGGATCTGCAGGACCGCATGCCGCGCCTGCGTGGCGGCGACGTGCATGGCTACAACCTGTACGTCGACAGCTCGAACGCGCGCATCGTGAAGCAGATGCGCGATGGCGTGGTCGCGGCGAACCCCGCGCTCGCCAGCGCGCTGAGTTCGACCTACAGCTTCGGCATCACCTCGCAGGCGTCGATCTCGACCGAAGGCGGCGCCGTGCAGATCGAAGGCAGCGTTTTCCATGGCGTGCTCACGCCGTTCCGCAACAACCAGACCGACGTGAACAATCCGCAGTACACCGGCGCCATCCGCGGCTTCGACATCCAGCACATCCTGCTGGCCAGCGACACCGCGTTCATGCCGTTGAGCTCGCAACAGAGCACGTTCACCGACCGCGGGTTCCTGTGGGCCACGTGGACGGGCGACAGCGATGCGCCGGACAGCACGCTCGGGCCGACGCAGGCGCCACAGATAGATTTCGCGTGGCACAACGGCACGCCTGCCTACCCGATGACGCTCGACTCGCTGGCCGACCTGCCCGCGCTGCTGACCGGCGCGCAAGGCGCGGGCGCCGGCAAGATCGGCATGACCACGCAGCAGTGGCTGCAGGTCGCAAACTGAAAGATCGGGAAGACGCCGGGCGGAACTCCGCCCGGCACTTCGCGATCAGCTGGCCTTGATCGGTTTCCAGCGCGGCTTGGGCGTCGGAGTTCCCTGCGGATCAGGGGGCATCGATGACGGACGGAAGCTCTGCTCATCGCGCGCGAATCTGGCCCGCTGCCAACGCTTGGGGCGCGCGACAAAGCCGGCTGGCGCCTGAAACCCGGCGAGACGCGCGGCGCGTTCCACCGGATGCTCCGATGGCGTGTTGAGGCCGATGATCGAGCGCACCACGCGGTAGACGAAACGCAGGAACACCAGCGTCAGCAGGAACTCGACCAGCGTGGTCACGAACGCGATGAAGGGATTGCCGTACGCCGCGCGCGCGTGGAACTTCAGCGCCGCGCGTTCGCGCGAGATCTCGATGCTGTCGTAGAAACTCGGCACGACCAGCAACGTGAGCAACGTCGAGACGATGACGCCGCCGATGATGGCGAGCGCCATCGGACGATAGAACTCACCGCCTTCACCCACGCCAATGGCCACCGGCATCATGCCGGCAACCAGCGCCAGCGTGGTCATGAGGATGGGTCGCAAACGCACGCGACCCGCGTGCATGAGCGCTTCCTCGCGGTCCACGCCCTGCTCCTCTTCCTTGCGCGCGCAGTCGAGCAGCAGGATGGCGTTCTTCGCCACCAGCCCCATGAGCATGATGACGCCGATGAGACTCATCAGGTTGATGGTGCCCCCGGTGAGATTCAGCGCCAGCACCACGCCGATGAGCGACAAAGGCAGCGACAACATGATGGCGACAGGCGCGGTGAACGAACCGAACTGCATCACCAGCACGAGATACATGACGCCGATACCCATGAACAACGCGATCAGCATTTCGCTGAACAATTCGTTTTGATCGCGTGATGCCCCGCCGAGGCCCACGCCGAAGCCCGCCGGGTAGTCCATGGCGTCGGCAATCGCCTTCGCCTTCTTGCTCACGCTTCCCGCGTCCACGCCCTGCACGTTCGCCGAGACGGTGACCGTGCGCTTGCCGTTCATGTGCTGGATTCGCGCCGGCCCCTTGTCGAGCGTGATGGTCGCGATCTGTTCGAGCGGCACCATCATGTTGCTGCCTGCGACCGAGATGGGCAGATGCTGGATGTTGGAGGCATCCAGGCGATCCTCGGGAGAGAGCCGCACCGCGACGTCGCGCGACTCACCGACCGGATCGACCCAGTCGCCCACTTCCACGCCCGCGAATGCCACGCGCAGCGTTTGCGCCGCATCGTTCACCGAGATGCCGAGCTGGTTGGCGAGGCCGCGATCGATTTCGATGCGCAGCTCGTCCTTCGGGTCCTGTTCCGACAGGCCCACGTCGACGGCCCCGGGAATCTCCCGCACCTTCTCCATGAACTGGTTGGTGATCTCCATGAGACGGCGTGAATCCGTGCCATAGAACTGGATCTGCACCGGCTTGCGCGCGCCGTTGCTGAGGTCGTCGAGGACCACGTATTCGGCGCCGACCAGCTGCTTGAGGCGGCCGCGCAGGTCGGAAGCCAGTTCGCCCAGCGAGCGCGAACGTTCACCCTTTTCGCCGACGTCTACCCACACACGTCCGCCGGTCGCGTTGACGCGGCTGTCGGTGTCCTTGGTTTCGGGCATCGTCCGCGCAAGCTCGGCCGCTTTTTCGACCTTGTTACGCGCGTATTCGAGGCTGGTGCTCGACGGCGTCCGGACTTCGACGGCGAGAGTGCCGTAGTCCGACTTCGGCAGGAACTCCATGCCGCCGAATGTGAACTGGTACGTCAGGCTGGCGCACAGCAGCGCCAACGCGCCCCAGGCCATCCACATGCGGTGATGCAGCGCCCACTCGATGACTTCGCCGTATCGGTTGGCCTGGTGGTCGAACCACTCGTTGAACCGCTTGAATGCCTTGCCGAGACCGCGGCGCTCGCGCGTGGACTGGTCGGCGGGATCGCCCCAGTAGGCCGAGAGCATCGGATCGAGCGTGAACGAAATGAGCAGGCTCACCATCACCGACGCGACCACCGTGACGGCGAACGGCCGGAACCATTCACCGGCGCCTCCTCCCATGAACGCCACGGGCACGAACACCGCGACGATGGAGAACGTGGTGGCCGTGACGGCGAGGCCGATCTCCGCCGTGCCATTGCGAGCGGCGGTGATGCGATCCTCGCCGCGTTCCATGTGCCTGACTATGTTCTCGCGCACGACGATCGCGTCGTCGATGAGCACGCCGATGGCCAGCGACAGGCCCAACAAGGTCATGAAATTGAGCGTGAAGCCGCACAACCAGACCGCGATGAACGCGGCGATCGCCGACGTGGGCAGCGACAGCCCCGTGATCAGCGTCGAGCGCCAGGAGTTCAGGAATGCGTAGACGACGAATATCGTGAGGCCGGCGCCGAACACCAGCGCGTGCACCACGTTGTTGAGGCTGTTCTCCGCGTCCTCGCCACCGTCGTTGGTGATCTCGAGCTCGGTGCCTTCGGGCAGCGTCTCGTTGATCTTCTTGACTTCGTCGCGCACGCGCGCCGCCACCGTGACGGTGCTGGCTTCACGCGAGCGCACGATGGAAATGCCCACGTTGGGTTTGCCGCTGCGCAGGCTGTAGCTGCCGGGCTCCGCGAAACCGTCTTCGACCGTCGCCAGCTGCCCGAGCCGCACGATCTCGTTACCCTGCCGCTTCACGACGATGTCGTTGAACTCGCTCGGGCGTTCGATGCGACCGACCAGCCGGATGTTTTTCTCGTCGAGGTCGCCCTTGATGCGTCCCACGGGCGCATTGGTGTTTTGTGCGCGCAGCGCGGCCACCACCTCGCCCGCGGACACGTTGTATTCGCGCAGCTTCTGCGCGTGCAGCAGCACCGACAGTTCCCGCCGCAGCGCTCCGTCGACGTTGACCACCGCGACTCCATCGATGCCGCGCAACTGATCGGCGAGCACGTCTTCGGCGAGGCGCGAGATCTGCGCATGAGTCTGCTTCGACGAGGACAGGCCGAGATTGACGATGGGCTCGGCACTGATGTCGCGACGGAACAGAACCGGCTCGCGCATCTCGACGGGCATCTTGTAGCGGACGCTGGCGATGGCGTTGCGGATTTCGTCGCCCGCCTCGGACATGTCTTTCTTGAAATCGAAAACGATCGTGAAACTGGCATTACTTTCCGAGGCGGTCGAATAGATCTCGTACACCTGCGGAATGCTCATCAGCGGCTTTTCCACGCGGTTGATGATCTCGCGCTCGACCGTCTCCGGAGACGCACCCGGATAGGGGAAATTGACGCTCATCACCGGCATCTCGACGTCGGGACGCTGGTTGACGCGGAGATTCGTCAGCGCCAGCAATCCGAGGCACATGAGCACGATGACGATCGCGACCGTCGTGACCGGCTGCTTGATGCTGAAATTGGAGAGAAACATGAGGGAGCCTCCGCGGGCCGACGCTGGTTTTTTCGACCCTTATTTCTCGACGACGAGGGCGGGCATCGCCCCGGCGCCGGTCTGCACTTCCTGCCCGTCTTTCAGAGTGGCGTTCGGAAACTTGAGCACCTTGTCGCCCTCGGAAAGACCGCCGCGCAGCGCAAATGCGCCGGTGCGCGCGTCGCGATCGCCGAGCACCAGCGACACCTTCTGCAGCTTCGCATCCTTCACGCGCCAGGCGAACGCGTTGTCGCCTTCGTTGACGATGGATGCGCCGGGAAGACTCAACGCCGCGCTGCTGCGAGTCTCGATGTGTCCCTCGGCGTAGAGGCCGGCGACGTTCGGCTGCTTCTTCGATTCATTGAAGGCCACGAGCACCTCGACCTGGCGTGTCGTCACGTTGGCGGCCGGGTTTACGCGCGTGACCACGCCCGTGAACTCGTCGTCGGAGAAGCCGTGAATCCTGAACCACACTTGCTGGCCGGCCTTCACCTCGCCGATGCTGTCGGCCGACACCAGGCCTTCGAAGCGCAGGCTCGACGGATCGATGACCTTGACCAGCTCCTTGCCGACGGCGGCGGTATCACCGGCCGACACCTTGCGATCGCTGACGATGCCGTCGAACGGCGCGCGCACCTCGGTGCGCTCGAGCATCTGGCGCGCGGTCACCACGCGCGTGCGCGCGGCCTCGCGATCGCTCTGCGCGGAATTGCGGCGCACCTCGACGTCTTCCACCTGCTGTGTCGACACCACGCCGGTCTCG
>DASTXR010000017.1:0-4360 GCA_035765415.1 Steroidobacteraceae bacterium
GTAGTTGAGCCGGCGCTCGCGCTTCTCACGACATCCGCTCAACTACGACTTTTGGTGCCCGGCACCACCTCAGCCCCGGTCGTGTCCCCGTACAACAACACCATGTTGTCGAGATGCTCACGGAGGATCCGGTAGTTCACCACCTTCATGGGAATCTCGAATACCTCACCGCTCGCCGCGCGGACCTCGAGCACGCGATCCGCGGGCCGCTCCTGCAGCGAGCGAATGCTCTTCCAGTTCATGGCGCCGGTGTAGAGGCGCCGCCAGCGTGAGCCGCTGGCGCGCGACAACATGCCCTCGGTGTCGAAACGCACGGTGAACGTGCGCGAAAACGACAGGGCGGTGAACGAAGCCGACACGGCGCCGGCGAATGCCGCGACGATCCACAGGTTGATCATGCTGCCACCGACGGAAATCGCCGGCTGGTCGAAGCCGAGCATCACGGCGTAGAGACACAGCGCGGCGGCGATGACGCCGCCGGCCGCGGTCACCACCGAGGGCAGCAGCGGGTCGTGGAAATCGAGCATCAGCGTGCCGGGCGAACGGGGTTTGCTCATGACCTCGCGCGCCATGTCGAGCATTTGCGGAGAATTCAGGGACTCCCGCAGGCGTTCGAGGTCGCGGCGGCTGGCTTCGTCGGGCGCCTCCGCGAGCAGGCGTTCGATGTCCTGCAGCAATTTCTGGTGTCCGGCCGGCGTCTTTTCCATGCCCGCATTATAGAGCGCTACACTCGCCGCCCATGACACACGAGCGCGTAAGCAGTTACTCACACTGGATCGGCGGGCGAATGGTGGCCAGCACTTCGGGCCGCGCCGGCGATGTCTTCAACCCGTCGCTCGGCGTAGTGGCCGCGCGCGTGGCGTTTGCAAGCGAAGCCGAAGTCGATGCGGCAGTGCGTGCGGCGCGCGCGGCATTTCCCGCCTGGGCCGCCACGCCGGCGCTCAAGCGCGCGCGCGTGTTGTTCAAGTTCAAGGAAATCATCGAGCAGCGGCGCGAGCCGCTGGCGGCACTCATCGCCTCGGAGCACGGCAAGCTGGTGAGCGACGCGGCCGGAGAAGTGACGCGCGGTCTCGAAGTGGTGGAGTTCGCCTGTGGCGCTCCGCACCTGCTGAAGGGCGAGTTTGCCGACAACGTCGGCACCGGCGTCGACAGTTATTCGCTGCGCCAGCCGCTCGGCGTCGCCGCCGGCATCACGCCGTTCAATTTCCCCGCCATGGTGCCGCTGTGGATGTTCCCGGTGGCGCTGGCCTGCGGCAACTGCTTCATCCTCAAACCGTCCGAGCGCGATCCGGGCCCGGGATTGTTGTTAGCGCAGTGGCTGAAGGAAGCCGGGCTGCCGGACGGCGTGTTCAACGTGGTCAACGGCGACAAGATCGCCGTCGATGCGCTGCTGCGGCACCCGGAAGTCAACGCCGTGAGTTTCGTCGGCTCCACGCCGATCGCCGAATACGTGCAGCGCGAAGGCGTGGCGCACGGCAAACGCGTGCAGGCGCTGGGCGGCGCGAAGAACCACCTGGTCATGATGCCCGACGCCGACGAGACGCAGGTGTGTGACGCCTTGTTAGGCGCGGCCTACGGGTCCGCCGGTGAGCGTTGCATGGCGATCTCGGTGGCCGTTGCGGTGGGTGATGCCACCGCCGACCGGCTGGTGGGCGCGCTCGCCGAGCGTGTCCGCGGGCTGCGCGTGGATCATTCGCAGAATGGCGCGGCCGACATGGGTCCGCTCATCACCGCCGCGCATCGCGCGAAAGTCGCCGACTACATCGCGGCCGGCGTGGCGGAGGGCGCGCGCCTGGTGGTGGATGGACGCGGCCTCAAGGTGCCGGGTTACGAAAACGGATTCTTCCTCGGCGGCAGCCTGTTCGACGGGGTGTCCCAGGCAATGAAGATCTATCGCGAAGAGATCTTCGGCCCCGTGCTCGTGGTGGTGCGCGTGCCGACCGCGGCTGATGCCATCAAGCTGGTCAACT
Organism: Steroidobacteraceae bacterium; assembly: GCA_035765415.1. Lineage (GTDB taxonomy): Bacteria > Pseudomonadota > Gammaproteobacteria > Steroidobacterales > Steroidobacteraceae > CADEED01. The sequence goes on from DASTXR010000017.1 coordinate 1,971, forward strand.
CGCACGAATTCGCCAATGGCACCGCGGTCTTCACGCGCGACGGCGGCGCGGCGCGCACGTTCGTGCAGGGCATCGAAGTGGGCATGGTGGGCGTCAACGTGCCCATCCCCGTGCCCATGGCGTTCTTCAGTTTCGGCGGCTGGCGCCGCTCTATCTTCTCCGACCACGCCATGCACGGCATGGAAGGTGTGCGTTTCTACACGCGGCTCAAGACGGTCACGAGCCGCTGGCCACCCGAGCAGGATGGAAAGGGAACAGGTTCCGCAGAATTCGTCATGCCGACGATGAAATAAGAACAAAGAGGTCGGTCGATGCAGGTCGAGAATCCGCAGCTCGGTTTTCCGTCGTCGTTCTGCTGCAATTGCGGCGCTACCGAGTGCACGAGCGAGGTCCAGGAAACGCGCGTCTCGCGCCTGTTCGGCTTTGGCCGCACGGATACGGTTTTCAAACTGACCGTGCCCGTGTGCGCGGGTTGCCGGAGAACCTTGCGGCGCAGGCCGGCCACCTTCTTTTCGCGATTGGCAGTGCTGGTGCTGATCACCGCTGTACTCTTCGGCGCGTGTCTCGCGGCCGGTTCCACGGTCGCGCTGCCGCTGTGGATCGGATATTTCTACGGCGGCAGCGTCGTGCTCGGGGCGGTGCTCACGTTCCTGTTCTACCGCCTGCGCCGCCCGAAGGCGCCGCAGACCAGCTTCTATCAACCCGTGCGCATCAGGAACGTGCGACTGCAATTCTCGGGGCTAATGGCCGGTGAAGGGCAGGTGGGCTTCATGAAGCTCGCGTTCTCGAATCCTGACTATCTCAGTGCATTCGCGGATGCGAACCAGGAAGCGATCAAGGCGAAGCGGCTCTCGGTGGTGAAGGCCTGAGTTCCTCGCGCGCAACGCGCAAAACTTTTCAATTGCAGGAGATTGGCGCGCTGACGGCGCCGGCGATTCGCGATTGAATGTCCACCTACCCGGTGGAGAACGCGCATGGATGCGCCTGAACCAAGAGTCGAAGTAACGCGCGGCACGCGCTCGCCCAACGCTCGGCCCATCTTCGTTCGCTGGGCCATCGCATGGCTCGCAATCGTTTTGTGTGCAGGTTTGTGGCAGGGCTACGGGCAGTGGCTGCTCGGCGGTGGCGCTCATGTCCCCTGACCGCGTGCTGTTTGCGTCCATGGCCGTGTTCGCCGCGCTCATCGCGCTGCCGGCGCTCGCCGCTGCCAGCCGGCGCCGTCTCATGTGCGAAGCCAGCGAGGTCGCGGGTGCGCTGTCCAAGTTGGCAGCGGTCGCGCGCAAAAGCGCCACGTGCCCGCCGCTCGACATGTCGTTGTGGCAACGCGCACGGCGGCTGCGGGCCCCCGAGTTCACGTCGTTGTTGCTGGCGCACGAGCTTCCGCGCGCCAGCCCGGAGCTGCTGGCCGACACCGCGCAGCGCCTTGCGTTGCGTCTCAAACGTCGCGTCGCATTCGAACGCAAGATGCTCGCGCGCACCGCCTCCGGGCGGTGGCGCGGTGCGGTGGCGGCGTCCGTTCCGCCTTTGCTGCTGGTCGCGCTGCACGCCGGTGGCATCCAGATCCCGCATGGCGCGCTGCTGCTCATCGTCGCCATCGAAGCCTGTGGCTGCTGGCTGCTGTGGCGAGTGGCCCACATAGAGATCTGAGAGGGGAGACCTGAGTGCCGGGTTTCGTTCTGTTCCTTTTCGCGATGGCCATGTTCGGCCTCAGCGTGTTCGGCTTGCGGGGTCTGCTAGACATACGCGAGGCATTGCGATTGGCGGAACTCGACCGGTTGGCCTCGCCGCTTCACTGGCAGGCCACGCGCGCGTGGCTGGGAGCGGCCGCTGCCGTGCCGGTGTTGTTTGCCGCGTCGGCGCTCGAAGGCGCGGCGTGGCTGGCCGCGGCTGCGGTGGCGGGTCTCGGCTACTGGGTGGCGCCGCAGTTCCTCGGCGCCGCGCGCGAGCGTGTCGAACGCGAACTCCTAGACGATCTGCCGGTGCATCTCGATCTCATCGCCCTGGCCATGGAGGCGGGGTGGACGTTTCCGACGGCGCTGGCTGCCTGTGCGCATCGCGCGCCCGAAGGCGCGCTGCGCCGTGCGTGGGGCCGCGTCATCCTCGATGTCCACGCCGGCACCGACCCTCTCGAGGCGTTGCGCGCCATGGAGCAGCGCGTGGGTCTGAGGCCGCTCACGTCAGTCGTGAATGCGCTGCGTTCGGCGGAGCGCTCGAATGCGGACTTCGTGCAGGTGTTGCGCGAACGCGCGCGGCAATCGTCAGCGCAGCGTTTCGCGCGCGCGGAGAGGCGCGCGCGGGCCGCGCCGCTGCGTCTCTGGGCTGCGCTGGTGCTGGCCATCGCTCCGTGCACATTCGTCGTGCTGGCGTACCCGCTGGCGCGGTTGCTGGCT
>DASTXR010000018.1:0-30311 GCA_035765415.1 Steroidobacteraceae bacterium
ACGCGCCGCCGCCAGCCGCAGCGCGTCTAACTTCGCGGCAGGATTCCCGGCAGGTCGAGTTCGTGCCGGCGAGCGGCATCGAGCGCGATCTCGTAACCCGCGTCCGCGTGGCGCATGACGCCGGTGGCCGGGTCGTTCCACAACACGCGCGCGATGCGTTTCGCCGCGGCCTCGGTGCCGTCGCAAACAATGACGACGCCCGCATGTTGCGAGAAGCCCATGCCTACGCCGCCGCCATGGTGAAACGACACCCAGGTGGCGCCGGAAGCGGTATTCAGCAGCGCGTTGAGCAGCGGCCAGTCGGAGACCGCGTCGGAGCCGTCGCGCATGCCTTCGGTCTCGCGGTTGGGCGAGGCCACGGATCCTGAATCGAGGTGATCGCGGCCGATGACCACGGGCGCTTTCAGCTCGCCGCTGGCCACCATCTCGTTGAAGGCGAGCCCGAGACGATGCCGGTCGCCCAGGCCCACCCAGCAGATGCGCGCGGGCAGGCCCTGGAACTGGATGCGCTCGCGCGCCATGTCGAGCCAGCGATGCAGGTGCGTGTCGTCGGGCAGCAGTTGTTTGACCTTCGCATCGGTCTTCGCGATGTCCTCGGGATCGCCCGACAGCGCCACCCAGCGGAACGGCCCCACGCCGCGGCAGAACAGCGGCCGGATGTAGGCCGGCACGAAGCCCGGAAAATCGAAGGCGTTCCTGACGCCTTCCTCGAGCGCCATCTGCCGGATGTTGTTGCCGTAATCCACGGTGGGCACGCCGGCCTTCTGGAAATCGAGCATGGAATGTACATGCGATGCCATCGACGCCCGGGCCGCGGCGCTGACCGCGGCGGGATCGGTGACGCGCTTCTCGATCCATTTCTCCACGGTCCAGCCGATGGGTAGATAGCCGTTGACCGGGTCGTGCGCGGAGGTCTGATCGGTCAGCAGGTCGGGGCGAACGCCGCGGCGGAAGAGTTCGGGAAGGACTTCGCCGGCGTTGCCGAGCAGGCCGACGGACTGCGGGCGCTGGGTCTCGCACGAGCGGCGGATCAACTCGAGCGCTTCATCGACGTCGTCGGTGGCGTGATCGAGGTAGCCGGACTTCAGGCGCATGTCGATGCGCGACCGCTGGCATTCGACGGCGAGGCAGGACGCGCCGGCCATGACCGACGCCAGCGGCTGCGCGCCGCCCATGCCGCCGAGGCCCGCCGTGAGCAGCCACTTTCCCGCGAGACTGCCGCCGTAGTGCTGTCGGCCCATTTCCACGAAAGTTTCGTAGGTGCCCTGCACGATGCCCTGCGAACCGATGTAGATCCACGAGCCGGCCGTCATCTGGCCGTACATCATGAGTCCCTTGCGGTCGAGCTCGTGGAAATGCTCCCAGGTGCTCCAGCGAGGCACCAGGTTCGAGTTCGCCAGCAACACGCGCGGCGCATCGGCGTGCGTTTGAAACACCCCGACGGGTTTTCCGGACTGGATGAGCAAGGTCTGGTCGGCCTCGAGCCGCTTCAGCGTATCGACGATGCGGTCGAAACTCTCCCAGTCGCGCGCCGCGCGGCCGATGCCGCCGTACACCACGAGTTCCTCGGGGCGTTCCGCCACCGCGGGGTCGAGATTGTTCATGAGCATGCGCAGCGGCGCTTCCGTGAGCCAGCTCTTTGCCGACAGCGTGGTGCCGGTGGCGGCACGGATGACGCGGGACTTGTCAGTGCGGTTCATGGGGATTTTCCAGTCGCAAAACTCACGCAGGTATCCAGAATATCGCGCAGCGCGACCCGCAATGTCGCGGCGTGCGCATCCTCGAGCGGCGCGGGCCAGGTGGATTCATCGAGCGTCTCGGGCTCGTGCAGGTAGCCGCGCATGGCAAGCTCCATTTGCACCGCGTGTATGCCGTTTTCGGGCTTGCCATAGTGACGCGTGATCCAGCCGCCGCGGAAGCGCCCATTGGTCACGCGGTCGAACGACGATGCATCGCAGATCTTTTCGATGCGGGCGATCAGCGCGGCATCGCAGGTGGCGCCATTGTTCGTGCCGATGTTGAACTGCGGCAACGTGCCTTCGAACAGGCGCGCCACGCGCGAGCGGATGGAGTGCGCGTCGAACAGCACTACGCGCGCGTGCCTGGCACGCAGCCGCGCCAGCTCGGAGGCGAGGGCGGCGTGATAGGGATCGAAGTAGGCCGCGCGCCTGCGCGCGATCTCGTCGGCATCGGGCTCGCGCCCCGGCGAATACAACAGCTCCCCGTCGAAAGTCTCGATGGGGCACAGGCCGGTGGTGGCCTGTCCCGGGTACAGCGAAGCGCCAGACGGATCGCGATTCACATCGACGACGGTGCGCGACAGCGCCGTGCGCAGCGTGGTCGCGCCCATCTCGTGCGCGAAGTCGTAGAGCACGTCGACCCAGAAGTCGGCGTCCTTGCGCGCGAGCCACGGCGAAACCAGGTTCGCTTCAAGGGCCGCGGGAATTTCGGTGCCCGTGTGCGGAAAGCTCACCACCAGCGGCGCGTCGCCGTGATGCAGTGCCAGCCACTCGTGTTTCGTGGCGCTCATTCGCCTTTCCAGACGCGCGCGTGCAGCGGGTTGCGCCCGATGCCGTAGACCAGCTCCGCGGCGCGCTCGACATTCCAGATGGCGAGATCACATTGTTTGCCTGCTTCCAGCGTGCCGACGCGCCGCGCAAGGCCCAGCGCCTGCGCCGCGGCGCGCGTCACGCCGATGAGGCATTCATCGACCGTCATGCGAAACAGCGTCGCGGCCATGTTCATGGCCAGCAGGATGGAGGTGAGCGGCGAGGTGCCGGGGTTGCAGTCCGTGGCAATCGCGATGGGAACGTCGTGGCGGCGCAGCAGGTCGATGGGCGGCAGGCGCGTCTCGCGCAGGAAGTAAAACGCGCCGGGCAGCAGTACCGCGGTGGTGTGCGCCTGCGCCATGGCTTCGATGCCTGCCTCGTCCACGTGTTCGAGGTGATCCGCGGACAGTGCGCGAAACGCCGCCGCCATGGAAGCGCCGTGCATGTTCGAGAGTTGCTCGGCGTGGAGTTTCACGCGCAGGCCCTGGAGGTTCGCTGCATTGAAGACACGCTTGGTCTGTTCGAGAGAAAAACCGATGTGCTCGCAGAACGCATCGACGGCATCGACGAGGCCTTCTTTCACCAGCGCCGGCAGCATGTTTGCGCAGACTTCGGTGACGTAGTCGTCGGCGCGACCCGCGAACTCGGGCGGCAGCGCGTGAGCGCCGAGGAATGTGGCGCTGACGTTCACCCGGCGTTCCTTCGCCAGCGCGCGGGCGGTGCGAAGTTGTTTGCGTTCATGTTCGAGCATCAGGCCGTATCCGGATTTGATCTCGACCGTCGTCACTCCTTCGGCGAGCAACGCATCGAGCCGCGGCAGGGATTCCGCCAGCAATCGCTCTTCACTGGCTGCGCGTGTGGCGTTCACCGTGGAAAGGATGCCGCCACCTTGCCGGGCGATCTCCGCATACGAAACTCCCTGCAGCCGCTGTTCGAACTCATGGGCGCGATTGCCGGCGTACACCAGGTGCGTATGGCAGTCGATGAGCCCGGGCGTGACGAGCCGCCCCTGGCAATCGATGTCCTCACTCGCCGTCAGATCCGGCGCATCGCGCTCAGGGCCGGCGTAAACAATGAGGCCATCCCGGCTGGCGATGAGGCCGCGGTCGGCGACCAGCCCCAGTCCTGCGTTCGCGAGGCTCGCAAGGTGAGCGTTGCGCCAGATGCGGTCACAGTGCATTGCGGAACCATATAGATGAGTGGCGCGGGCCGCCAGAGGCGTCGAGGCTCCGCATATACTGCGCCAGCACAGGAGGAGCCTTCGATGAAAACTCTGGTCACCTTGATATTGTTTGCGGCGTTGTCCGCCAGCGCCGCGGATCAGGCAAAAACCTCAACGATGGATCGCTGGCTCCGTGTGCGATTCATGCTCGGCACCTGGGAAGGCACGGCCACTGGCCAGCCGGGCAAGGGCACCGTCGAACGGACTTACGAGCTCGTGCTCGGCGGGCAGTTCATCGAAGAGCGCAACACCAGCCGCTATGAGGCGAAAGCGCCGGACCGCAAACCTGAAGTCCACAGTCACCGCGGGTTCATCAGTTACGACAAGACCCGCAAGACCTACATGCTTCGCCATTTCCACGAGGAAGGCTTCGTCAACCTGTACGCGCTCAACAGCGACAAGAGCATGCCTGCCTATCTGATCTTCGACAGCGTGATCTTCGAGAATTTCAGCAACGAATGGAAGGCGCGCGAATCCTACGAAGTGATTTCGCCCGATGAGTTCATCGAGACCTTCGAGCTGGCCGAGCCCGGCAAGGATTTCGTCGTCTACAGCACCAGTCATTTCAAGCGCAAGAAATAGCGTGGCGTTGCACTTCAGATCCGCATTGCTGCCCGACGGCTGGGCGCGCGATGTGCGTGTCGAAATCGCCGGCGGTCGCTTTGCAGGCGTCGAATGCAATGCGCAGCCGCAGTCCGGCGACGAACTCGTGTCAGTGGCTCTGCCGGGCATGTGCAATGTGCACAGCCACGGTTTTCAGCGCGGCATGGCGGGACTCACCGAGTTCCGGGGTCCCGAAGCGGACAACTTCTGGAGCTGGCGCACGCTGATGTATCGCTTCGTCGCGCGCATGACGCCCGAAGATATCGAAGCAGTGACCGCCCAGGCCTACATCGAAATGCTGGAAGGCGGATTCACGCGCGTGGGCGAGTTCCACTACGTGCACCACGATGCGCAGGGCGCGCCCTATGCAAATCCGGCGGAGACGGCCGCGCGCGTGGCGGCGGCGGCCGAGGCCACTGGCATCGGTCTCACGTTGCTGCCGGTCTTCTACGCGCAGGGTGGATTCGGCGGCGCCGCGCCCAACGAAGGCCAGCGACGCTTCGTGACCGGCGTCGATGATTTCGCCCGCTTGTTAGACGCCAGCCGGAAGATCGTGGCAGCGCTCGCGGGCGCGAACCTCGGCGTCGCGCCCCATTCGCTGCGGGCCGTTGCGCCCGCGGAGCTCGCGCGCATCATCGCGCTGGCAGGGCGCGGCCCGATCCACATCCACGCCGCCGAACAAACCGGCGAAGTGGAGCAGTGTCTCGCGTGGTCGGGCGCGAGGCCGGTGCAATGGCTGCTCGACCATGCGCCGGTCGATGAACGCTGGTGCCTGGTTCACGCCACGCACATGGATGAAGAGGAGTGCGCGCGGCTTGCCGGTACCGGAGCCGTCGCCGGTCTGTGTCCGGTCACGGAAGCGAATCTCGGAGACGGCATCTTTCCGGCGACGCGCTACCTGGGCAGCGGCGGCATGTTCGGCATCGGTACGGATTCGAATGTATCGATCGGCGTGGCGGACGAGCTTCGGCAGCTCGAATACAGCCAGAGATTGCGGGATCGCGCGCGCAACGTGGTCGGCGGCGCAGATGCGGGTTCGACCGGTCGCGTGCTGTTCCAGGGTGCGGTGGCCGGTGGCGCCAGGGCGTTGGGCGCCGGTGCGCGAGGCGTCGCGGGCATCGTCGCCGGTGCTCCCGCGGATTTCCTGTCGATGTCAGCGCAGTCTCCCGCGCTTGCATGCCGGGAAGGCGATGCGCTGCTGGATACACTGGTCTTCGCGGGAGGCAAGGACTGCATCGACAGCGTCTGGAGCGCCGGGCGCAAGGTGGTTTCGCAGGGCAGGCATCACGCGCGCGAGGCGGTGGCCTCGCGTTATGTAGCAGCCCTTCGGCGGCTCGTGCTGTAGGACTAACTTCCTTCAGGCCCCGTCCTGCCTGGTTCGAGTCGAGAGGTATTCCGCCATTGACACCGCGAAAGCACCTCGTATATTGGCGCGCGCTGAGGGGGACTATAGAGCGCGGCCAAGGAATGGCGTGTCACACGCCAGGGATGGCTAATGAAAATCTCAAGGACTAACACCGCGGCGGCACTGGGCGCCGTGCTTCTCGCGTGCGCCTTCCAGGCGCATGCGCAATACCAGATGGAAAGATTGTCGCGCGGCGTCATTGCCGTGCGCACCAGCAGTTCGCAGGTCTATGTCGGCTGGCGACAGTTCGGCAACGAGGCGAACAGCACGGGGTACAACCTGTACCGATCCAGCAATGGCGGTTCGCCGACGCTGCTGAACGGCACGCCGCTGACCTCGTCCACCAACTTCGTCGACAACTCCGCGCCACCGACGCAGTCGAACGCCTACACCGTGCGCGCGGTCGTCAACGGGGTGGAGCAATCGGCCAGCGCCGCGTTCACGCTGCCGGCCAATGCGCCCACCCGCCAGTACCTGGAAATTCCGCTGCAGATTCCGGGAGGCGGCACCACGCCCTCGGGCGAGGCTTACACGTACACGGCCAACGACCTCTCGGTCGGCGATCTCGACGGCGACGGCGAGCTCGAATACGTGCTCAAGTGGGATCCCACCAACGCCAAGGACAACTCGCAGTCCGGCTACACGGGCAACGTGTTCCTGGACGCCTACGAGTTGAACGGTACGCGCCTGTGGCGCATCGACCTGGGGCGCAACATCCGCGCCGGTGCGCATTACACGCAGTTCATGGTCTACGACTTCGACGGCGACGGGCGCGCCGAGGTCATGTGCAAGACCGCCGACGGCACGCGCAGCGGCACGGGGCAGGTCATCGGCAGCTCCACGGCGGATCATCGCAACTCGGGCGGCTACATCCTCGCCGGGCCGGAATTCCTGACCGTGTTCAACGGCCAGACCGGCGCCGTGCTCGCCACCACTAACTACGTGCCCGGGCGCGGCAACGTGGGTGACTGGGGCGACACGTATGGCAACCGCGTGGACCGCTTCCTCGCGGGCGTCGCCTACCTCGACGGCCAGCGGCCCAGCGCCATCTTCACGCGCGGCTACTACACGCGCGCGGTGATCGCGGCCTGGGATTACCGCAACGGTTCGCTCACGCAGCGCTGGGTGCTCGACAGCAACAACGCCAGCGCGCTGTACGGCCAGGGCAATCACAACCTGTCGATCGCGGACGTCGACAATGACGGGCGCCAGGAAATCATCTTTGGCGCCGCGACCGTCAACGACAACGGCACGCTGATGTATGCCTCGGGTCTCGGCCACGGCGACGCCTTGCACGTGGGCGACTTCGACACCTCGCGCGCCGGCCTCGAGATCTGGGGCATCCACGAGCCGAGCAACCAGGTCGGTGCGGATCTGCGCTCGGCCAGCAACGGCGCTCGGATCTTCGGCACGCCTAACAACAATGGCGTGGAAGGTCCGGGACGCGGTGTGGCCGCGGATATCTGGTCCGGCAATGCCGGTGCGGAATACTGGGGCGCGGGTCCCAACATGACGTTCCTGCGCAGCGCCTCGGGCGCCAACCTCGGCCGCAATCCGGGCTCGGCGAACCACCTTGCGTGGTGGGACGCTGACACGGTGCGCGAGCTGGTGGACGGCAACCACGTCGACAAGTACGGCACGGGTGGCGATACGCGCCTGCTGACCGCGGATGGCGCCACGACCAACAACGGCACCAAGTCGAATCCGGCGTTGAGCGGCGATCTGTTCGGTGACTGGCGTGAAGAGGTCATCTGGCGCACCACCAACAATTCGGCGCTGCGCATCTACACCACGACCAACGTGGCCAGCAATCGCATCTACACGTTGCTGCACGATCCGCAGTACCGCGTGGCGGTTGCCTGGCAGAACACCGCCTACAACCAGCCGCCGCATCCGGGCTTCTTCATCGGCGCCAACATGCCGACGCCGCCGACGCCTAACATCGCCATCGTCGGTGGCACGCCGCCGGATCCGCAGCCGGGCACGCCGACGTATCAGCTCGAGACCGCGTCGCTCGGCGGAGGCACGGTGAGCGAGAGCACCAACGGCGGCTTCCTCGGCAGTGGTTACGCGAACTTCTCCGCCACGGGCGGCTTCGCGCAGGTGAACAATGCCGACGGCCGCGGCGGCGGCAGCCACGCCATCCGCATCCGTTATGCGCTGGGCGCCACCGCCAGCCGAACGGGACGCGTGCTGGTGAACGGCGTCGCGCAGAACATCACGTTCAATCCCACGGGTGCCTGGACCACGTGGGCGACACAGAATGTGACGTTCACGTTCAACAACGGCACCGTGAACACGATTCGCTTCGAGTCCAATGGGCAGGACCTGGCGAACCTGGATCAGGTCGAAGTGCTGTAGACGGGCGCGGTGGAGTAGTCCCCTCCCTCAAGGACTGGCCTCAAAGTCGAGGCTCGTTGTGACGTAGTTCTTACAACGAGCCTCGACGCTGCGCCGGAGTCGAAAACTGCTTCTTTTGCCGGGTGTCCGCGGTTCAAGACACTTTGCAAATGTATGCCCCGCTATCCATGCTGCCCGGAATCACTTCATCGATTCGAGGGTTTCATGCGTCGCAGCTTTCTTTCCGCCCTGGCTCTCCTGGCAATTTCATCGCAGGTTTTCGCCGCTCCCGCGCGATTGCCTTTCCGCAGCAGTTTCGAAACCGGCAATTTCAGCGAGTGGCCTGGCGGTCGTACCGGGCAGATGAGCGTCACGAATGAAGACGCCCGGGACGGAACATATTCCGCCAAGGGAATCATCACCGCGGGCTCCGGAGCCGATCACTACCGCGATTTCTATTTCGGCAACCACCCCACCGTGCGCGGTGAGGCGGTCAGCGTCGATCGCGGCCTGTGGCTCAGCTTCGACACCAAGTTCGACAACGGCTTCGTGTTCGGCACGGCCTCGCCGGTGCACAAGATCGCGCTGATCAATTTCGACGACGAGAATTCGCGCCGCCGCTACCAGATCATCCTCAACGTGTGGGTGCCGACGGGTGAATACTTCCTCGAACACCTCGTGTGGAATGCCGACACCAGTTTCAACAAGGCCATCCCGGGCATCGACCAGAACATCGCGCCCACCGTGCTCATGCGCCGCGGCGCGTGGGAACACGTGAAGATCTTCGTGAAGCCCAACACGCAGGGCCAGTCGAACGGCATCGTGCGGCTGTGGGTGAATGGCGTGCTCAAGGCCGACCACACCGACGTGCCGGTGCGCGAGAACACCACGTTCCTGCCTAACAAACTCATCGTCGGCAACTGGGTCACCGACCTCGGCACCAATGGCGTGCAGCGCTGGGACAACGTGCGCCTCTCCGACGTCGATCCCGACGGCGTGCGCCCGAATCCGCCGACGCAGACGCGCGCGCAATAAAGAATGGGGGCAGCCCCCAATTCCTAGCAAAAGGGGTCAGACCTCAACTCGCATTACTCGCGGCAATTCGAGTTGAAGTCTGACCCCTTTTGCCCGCGTAGCGGGGAATTGGGGGCTGCCCCCATACTTATTACTCGCCAGTACGCGCCCCCCACACAGACGCTCCGTACCGCGCCTGCGCGCTGAACGTCACGACGAACCGGTTGGCGTTGGTATTCCACTGGCGTGACAGTACGCCGTGGTAGATCACGCCGCTCAGGGCGACGTCGATGAGATTGCCGCCACGGTGGATCCAGGTGCCGGTCAAGGCGCCGCTCATGGTGCCATCCGCGTTCAGACGGATGGCCTGTGACGGCTTGACGGTGGCGCTCATGTCCTCGCCATGATCGATGACCTTGTACGCGCCGGGCACATCGGCATTGGTGATCTCGGCCACCACCGGGGTGGGGCTCATCGAGTGCGGCGCATACCGGAACGGCGCCACCACCGGCCAGCCCTGGGAGTTGAACAGCAGTTCGTGCACGCGAATCTCATGCTGTTCGCCGCGGCCCGGGAAGCGCGTGTGGAAGATCAGGAAGTATTTGCCGAGTCCCGCGTCGTAGTACGCGGAGTTGTGGCCCGGCGATACATATCCGGGCGCGGCGCCGGTTTCGCCGGCGGCCAGCGCGAACTCATGGTTGCCCATGAGCTTCTGGCCGTGCGGCGCGATGGGCGCGTCGTCGAAGAGCACGGCCGGATTGCCGCGCACCGTCGCCATGTCGGTGCCGGCCGCGTCGAAGTAGGGCCCGTCAGGCGCCTGCGATCGCGCGACGCGGATGTTGTAGGCGCCGTTGGCGGCCAGCCCGCCGAACGAAGTGAACAGGTAATAGAAACCCGTCTGCGGGTTGTGGAGCACGTACGCGCCTTCGATGCGCGCGTGGTTGCCGCCTGACAAGTGCCTGCCGTAACCCTGGCCGCTCTCGGGCAGGCCGGTGGTTTCGTTCATCGCGAGTATGAAGATGCCGCCCGAATACGATCCGTAGACCATCCACAGGTTGCCAGTGGCGTCGAAAAAGGTGTGCGGGTCGACCACGTTCGGATGAACCCGGGCGTCATAGTTCGTGATGCCGTCGTCGCTCAAACCCTGCATGCCGGAACGCAGGAACTGTTGTGGATTCGTGTACGGGCCGTTGATCGAATCCGCCACGGCCACGCCGAGCGCGGAGAGTGGTGAGTCGCCGCGGCAGGAGTCGTAATAGAAATAGAACTTGTTGCTGGCCAGCTTCACCACGTCGGGCGCCCACAAGTCGTTTACCTGGGACCAGGTGAACGTTTGCTGGAGCGTCGTGAGCACGTTGGTGAACAGCGGGTTCGCGTTGTTGACGCCATCGGCCACCAGCGTCCAGTTCATGAGGTCGGTGGATCTGGCGGCTGCCAGGTGCGAACCGAATACCCAGTACTCGGCACCGACCTTGATGACCGACGGATCGTGCACGGAGGCGTTGACGAAGCTGATGGCCGGCGGTGGGGGCGTGCCGCCCGAAGAAGAAGACGACGACGACGAGCTTGCGCTGCCGCTACCTCCGCCGCCGCAACCCGCCAGCGCGGCGCTGCCGATCAGACAGAATGCGCGAATCACCGGGGACCATTTCATGCGCGGAAAGGTGCCTGAGCCTCACGGCCCATCCAATGTGCAAACCGCCTGCCTGCGATATCAATTGGCGGGCGGGCGTTTGGTCTGGCTGCCCAGGAAATCCCGCTTGCCGACGCTGACGCCGTTGTGGCGCAGGATGGCGTAGGCCGTGGTGAGATGGAAATAGAAGTTGGGCACGGCGTGCTGCACGAAGTAATCCGCGCCCGTCATCCATTCACCTTTCCAGCGCGGCTGAGTCACGACGCGTGTGGCGGCGCCGTCGAAGTCCTGCGGCGGAATGTTGTCGAGCATGGCGATGACCGCACGCACGCGCGCCTGCAGTTCCTCGAGCGTCTGCTCGGTGTCGGACTTCGGCTCTTCGGGCCTGCCGGTGAGGAACAACGCGGCGAGCTTTGCGGAGTCGCAACAGATCTGCACCTGCCGCACCAGCGGAAATTGATCGGGCGCGAGGCGCAGGCCCACGAAAACGTTCGGGTCGAACGACTTCGCCTTGGCATGCTCGCCCGCGGCGCCCAGCCACTTGTCGAGCTGGCCCAGCTGCTTCTTCATCTGCGCAAATATTTCGGTGTACATGCGGCGATCTTACGCGCGAATCGTGCGCGCGAAGCAACTCTCGTCGCTCGGGCGCCGGCGCCCGGGTTCCGGCAGGCCATGTCCCCCCAGGCTTGTTAGGACAGGAGCGTGGCCAGCGGTGTCATCGAATCCTGTCGCTCCGGCCATCGATGAAAGCGGTTTCAATAGCTAGGAGTGTCCGGTAGTCAGGCGATGACCTGCCGCCCGGTGACACGGGACAGTGAGACGCAGCCGACAGATTGCGACGATAAAGCGCTTCCGCGAGCCCGGCCGGCCGATTTTCGACGCCGCGGCATGCAACACTTCGGCAAGTCGCCACGGAGGGTAGCTGTGTCCCAATCAGGTGATACGAGTACGTCGCAGTTGTCGCAGCACGAGCTGTCCCTGCGCTTTCTCACACGCGCACGCGCGGATGTCGACCAGATGCGCGCCTGTCTGCCGGACGAGCCCATCGCCATCGAGCCTGCCGCGATCGCGAACATCGAAAACCTGGCGCATCACATGTCGACGACCGCCGAAGCCTTCGGCTTTCCGGAAATCGATGCCGTTGCCGGGGCCATCGAGCTCATGACCCAGCCAGGCCGCCGGACGGTGCGCGAACGTATCGAGCTCGTCACGCGGCTCCTGGAAAAAATATCGGCGCTGTCGATCTATGTCGAATACGAGCTGGCCGACAAGGAACTGAAGAGGGTTCCGGAAGAGCTGCCGATGTCGGCGGCGTTGCCCTGGTTTGGCGCGCGCCGGAAATAGCGGCCCCGTTAAACGCTGAGACGCCCGGTGGAATCGCCGTGGCTCTCGACACCCCTGGCGCCCATGGCATCGGCCATGGTGAGGAACAGGTTGGTGATGGGCACGCCCGCCGTCTTTACGTATCGCCCGGCCTTGAGCGCGCCGCTGCCGCCACCGGCGAGCACGATGGGCAGGTTTTCATGCGTGTGGCGATTGCCATCGGCGTTGCCGGATCCGTAGAGGATCATCGAATGGTCGAGCAGCGACTTGCCGTCGACGTCTTCGGTGTTCTGCATCTTCTCGAGGAATAACGCGAACCGCTGCATGTACCAGCGATCGATGAGCTTCACTTTCTCGATGATCTCGGGGCTGTTCTTGTGATGCGTGAGGTCGTGGTGTCCGGAAGCGATGCCGATGTCGGCGAAGCTGCGGTTGCTGCCTTCGCGCGAGATCAGCATCGTGGCGACGCGCGTGGAGTCGGTCTGGAACGCCAGCGCCAGCATGTCGAACATGAGCGCCACGTGTTCGGCGTAACTCTCCGGGATGCCCGAGGGCGCGTCGACGTCGGGGTTCTTCACCGCGAGGCGCGTGGAGTTTTCGATGCGCGTTTCGATCTCGCGCACGCTGGTCAGGTACTGATCGAGCTTCTGGCGGTCGCGGCCGTCGAGTTTCGCGTTCATCGACCGCGCGTCGTTCATCACGAAATCGAGGATCGACTTCTGCTCGGCCTGGCGGCGCTTGAGGTTGCCGACGCGTTCGCGCGGGCTGCCGGTGCCAAACAACCGTTCGAACACGAATCGCGGATTGTGCTCGGGCGAAAGCGGCTGGTTGTGCGAACGCCAGGCGAGGTTGTATTCGTAGGCGCAGGCGTACCCGGAATCGCAGTCGCCGGACTTGCGCACCGCGTCGCAGGTGAGCTCCAGCGACGAAAAGCGCGTGAGATGCCCGATCTGGTTGGCCACCACCTGGTCGATGGAAACGCCGGCGCGGATATCCGAGCCCGCGGTTTTCTTGATGCGCACTCCGGTGAGGAAGGTGCCGCTGGCGCGCGCATGATCGCCGGCGCCATCGGGACCGGCCTCGGCGGACAGGTCGTTGAGCCCGGAGATGACCTGCAACTGCTGGTGTACCTTGGCGAGCGGCGCCAGCGTGGGCGACAGTGCGAACGCGCCGCCCGGTTCACCCGCCGGCCAGAACGCAGAGGGGATGGCGCCGTTGGGCACGTACACCACGGCCATGCGCGTGGGTGCCGAGCGGCTGGCGCCGTGCGCCAGCGAGCTGAAGGCAGGCAGGGCGATACACGCTCCGAGGCCCTGGAAGAAATGGCGGCGGCTGAAGCTTGCGTGCCGCTCGGCGGCGAATGAGGAGTTCATGTCAGTTGGCTACCGTGGCTGTGGCCTGGATTCGCATTTTCTGGAATGGCGCGGATTCGATGACACCCATCAACAATGCGGAGAAGCGGCCGTTGCTGGCGTTGAGCCGGTTCACGATGCCGTCGATGGTCTCCACGTCGTAATACTCCGTGCCCCTGCCCGAGGCGTAGGTGAGGAGCTTGCGCGACAGGGTGGCGTAGCACTCCTGGCGGTGGTCTTCCGCGAGGATACGCTTGAGCTCGGCCACGCTGTTGAAGGTTTCACCGGTGATCAGGTTGCCCTGCGCCGCGATGGGTTGTTTGCGCTCGGTATCGCGCCACATGCCGAGCGCGTTGAAGTTCTCGAACGCGAGGCCGATGGGGTCCATGCGGTTGTGGCAGGACGAGCAGGCGGGGTTTTCGCGGTGCACCTTGAGCACGTCGCGCAACACCGGGTCGTGGTCCTTGAAGTCTTCTTCGCTGGCTTCGAGCGCCGGGACGTTCGCGGGCGGCGGCGGTGGCGGCGTGCCGAGGAAATTCGCCAGCACGAACAGGCCGCGCTTCACGGGTGAGGTGCGATCGGGATTGGAGGTGACGAGCAGGGCGCTGCCCTGAGTGAGCACGCCGCCGCGCGGGCTTCCCGCGGGCAGGGTCACCTTGCGCATCTCGGGGCCCGTGATATCCGGCAGGCCATACAGCACCGCCAGTTTGTCGTTCACGAAAATGTAGTCGCTGTCGATGAGTTCGACGACGGGCCGGTCCTCGCGCACGATGTGCCCGAAGAACACCTCGGTCTCGCGTCGCATCGCCTTGCGCATGTCGCTGTCGAATTCAGGTTTCGTGTCCACCAGCCGGTCGATGAACTCCGCCAGTCTCCTGGCCGTGGCCTCGTCCTGGGCGCGCCAGGCCTTGCGCAGGTCGCGCAGCGCCCCTTCCTCGCCGGCATCGCGGATGTAGATTTCGCGCGGATTGCTGGCGATGCCTTCCACGTCACGCGCCTGCAGCCACTGCCCGGTGAAGTTGCGCGCCAGGTTCTCCGCGCGCGGATCGGCCAGCATGCGTTTCACCTGCGCGGGAAGTTGTTTGCGCAGTTCGCCGCGCGCGGCGAGCGCCATCAGCTCGCTGTCAGGCATCGTCGACCACAGGAAATAGGAGAGCCGCGAGGCGAGCGAATATTCATCGACGTCGGCCGCCTGGGCGGTGAGCGCATGCGGCGCCGGGGATTCGAGGCGGAACAGGAACCGCGGCGACGACAACACCGCCGCCATCGCGTGGGCCACCCCTTGCTCGAAGGACTTGCCGGGCTCGCGATAGTGACCTTCGGCCAGCTTCGCGAGTTTCGCGCCGGTATCGTCATCGGCGGCCAGGGGCCGGCGATAGGCCTTCTGCGCGAACGCCGTGAGCAGCTCCGTGGCGTAGGCGCGGCGATCCTTCGCGCCATCGGGAACGGCGCGCGGGAAATACTTTTCGTAGTTCTCCGTCTTCACCCACAGGCTTTTCTCGAGCGGGCCCTCGATGGTCACCTTGTTGACGAACACATCGATGATGGTTTCTTTCTTCTCTTCGGGAACCGTGGGCTGCAGTTCGACGGTCAGCGTGTGATCCGACGGCTGCCACTTGTGGCTGGACTCGAACACGTACGATTTTTCGTCGTGATACGCGAACTCCTGGTTGAGGAATTCCTTGCCGTCGATCCTGAAGACGATGCGCGCCTTGCCGGGGTCCGGGTTGTAGGCGCCGTTCACTTCCATGTCGAACTTCACGCGATAGGTGCCCGGCAGATCGGTCCTGAACGGGGCGGAGATGTTAGCCGGCTCGCTGAACATGAGCCGGCGTTTGCCCCACTTGAGGCGTGCATTCTGTCCGTCGAACGCGAGGCCCTTGACGATGAGCTCGGCGGGCTTGCGCGGCGCCGCGGGCACGGCTTCGGTGACGATGGTCTGCGCCGCCGCGACGTACTTCTCCATGAGCATGGGCGACATGGTGAGCGCGTCGCCGATGTTGTCGAAACCGAAGCCGGTATCGTCCGGCGGGAATTCATGATCGGTGTTGTAGTCGACGCCGAGCAGGTCCTGCACCGTGTTGCGGTACTCCACGCGGTTCAGGCGCCGCACCGTGACGCGGCCCGGATCCGGATTGCGCGGATCGATCCTGAACACGCCGTACTTGACCCAGCTTTCGAGCTTCGCCTGTTCGGCGGCGGATAGCCTGGGCTTGCGTTCGGCGGGCATCAGGCCCGCGCGCGTGTTGTTCAGCACGCGCAGCCACAGGTCCGGTTCAAGGATCTGCTGGTCCGTCTCCAGCCCATCGAAGGCGACTTTGCCCTTGTCATAGCCGTCGCCATGACACTCATAGCAGTGCTTTTCCAGGATGGGCGAGATCACGGAACGATATTCGGTGACCACCGGATTGGCGGCCGCGCTCCCGACCCCCAGGACGAATGTGGCGGCCGCCCGCAGGACTGACTTCAAGTACACCTCCGGAAACGGGGGGCATTTTGCGGTTTTTCAAAAGGGACGTCACGGCGGTTTTGTAGGACGAAAGTCGAAGGTCCGGACACCGGGCGCCTGCCTGCGAGCGGAATCATTTGCGGGAATGGTTTATAAAGCTTGGCGTCACACATTGAGGTATGAGCGTTATGCCCCGTTCATTGTTCCGCGCCGTTGGATCGGCATTCGTGGTCGCGTCACTCGTTGCGGTGGCCTACGCCGCCACACCCAGGGAGACGCAGCAAGCGCGTCACGAGCACTACGAAGAGCTAGGCAAGGCCTTCAAGGCGATTCGTGATCAGACCTCGGCCAGCAGCCCCGATTTCACCGCGCTGCAGAAGAACGCCGAGGTCGTCCACGAAGCATCGGTGGACCAGCAGCAGTGGTTCCCCAAGGGCACCGGCCCGGAAGCCGGCAAGACCCGCGCGCTGCCCGACATCTGGGCCAAGCCCGCGGACTTCGAAGCCGCGCAGAAGATGTTCTCCGAGCGCGCGCCGAAGTTGTTAGCCGCGGTGAAATCGAAGGACGTCGACGCCGTGAAGGCCGCGTTCAAGGAAACCGGCGGCGCCTGCAAGAACTGCCACGACACGTTCCGCGCGCCCGAAGAATAGCCGGGCGATGACCGAACCTGTCCCGTCGCCGGCGCGCGTGCGCGTCTGGGACGTGCCGACGCGCCTCGTGCACTGGCTGCTGGTGCTGCTCGTCACGTTCTCGTGGTGGAGCGCCGAGACGGGGCGCATGGAATGGCACCGGTGGAGCGGTTACACGTTGTTAGGCCTGGTGATCTTCCGCCTCTACTGGGGGCTGGCCGGCAGCTCCACGGCGAGGTTCACGCGGTTCGTGCGCGGACCGCGCGCGATCCTCGGCTATCTGAAAGGCGGTTGGACCGCGGTGCCCGGTCACAACCCGCTGGGGGCGCTGAGCGTGGTCGCGCTGCTGGCGTTGCTCGCGATCCAGGTCGTGCTGGGATTGTTCGCGGTCGACGTGGATGGCATCGAGTCCGGCCCGCTGTCCACCTATGTGAGCTTCGAAGCGGGGCGTGCAGCCGCGCATTGGCACGAAGACATCTTCGACGTGCTGTCCGCGCTGATCCTGCTGCACATCGTCGCTGTGATGTACTACGTGTTCTTCAGGAAGCAGTCGCTGGTCGCGGCGATGGTGCACGGCCGGCGCGCGTTTCCCGAGCCGCAGCCGGCACCGATGCAATCCGCGTCGGTGGTCAGGCTGCTGCTGGGAATCGTGCTGGCGGTGGCGCTCACCTGGTGGGTGGCGCGCGCATTCCAGGTCTAGATTCGCATCACGCGTCCAGGATGGGCTGGAACCCGCCGTAGATCACGCGTTGCCCATCGAAGGGCATCTTCATCTCCTTCATGCGCGGATCGGCCATGGCTCTTTCCCAACCTTGATCGCGCGCCTGTTTGCTGGGCCATTCCACCCACGAGTACACGACTTTCTCGTCGCTCTTCGCCTGCACTGCGCCCTTGTAGTCGGTCACCTTTCCATCGGGCACATCGTCACCCCACGCATCGACCGTGCGCGTGGCGCCGTACTCCTTGAGTATCGCGGCGTGTTTGTCGGCCATCTCGCGGTACGCATCGAGGTTCGTGACCGGCACGGGGATGAGGCACCCGTCGATGTAGCCCGGCTTGCCCGTCGCGCCCGTGTCATTGATGGGGGAGAAACCGCCGAAGATCATGCGCTGGCCATCGAAGGGCATCGACTGGCCCATGCCCATCATCGTCGGGTCCTTCATGATGACTTCGTTGGCCTTATCGCGAGTCTCCTTGTCGGGATATTCCAGCCACGAGAAGATGATTTCCTCTTCGGGCTTCGCTTTCACCGAACGCTTGAAGTCAGTGACCTTGCCGTCCGGCACGTCGTCACCCCAGTTCTCCACCATGCGGGTGGCGCCGAGTTTCTTGAATATCGGCAGCGCGGCCGAAGCATGTTTGCGATACGCGTCCTTGTTCGCGCGCGGCACCGCAGCAACAAATCCTTCGATATACGACATACGCACCTCCTTCGTTGGTTCGCATTCGACGCGAGCAGGTCACCGATGTTCCGGCGGTGTAGGAGGGCGCTGGTGTTGCCGGAAGCGAGCGCTTCCGGCCGCCACCCTCAGGGGTTAGCGGCGGCCGGAAGCTATCGACACGCTCAGAGGGAGCGCAGAAAGTTCAGCATGTTCTGTTTCGCGGTCCTGGACAGAGCATTGAATCGATCGATGACGGCATTCGCCTCCGAGGCGGCATAGGTGCCGTTGGCATTGCTCCGGTGCGCCTGGATCGCCGTCAGCAGGTTGTTAGTCCTGCCGTCGTGCAGGAAGAACACGCGCTGGCCGAGACCCCACAGCGGCGCGGTGCGGAACTCATCGCCCTGGGCGAGTCCCTGCACGATGTCATCCGCCAGTCCCGGTCCCATGTTGTGCAGGGCGATGTCGGAGAACAGCCGCACGTTCTGGTTGCGCAGGGCCGCGACCGTCGAGTTGCCGGTGCGAAGCTGCTGGGTGTGGCAATGCGTGCAGCCGATGTTCACGAAGGCGTTGAAGCCTTCGGTGATGGACGCGTTGCCGCCCGGCGTGGTGCTGGACTGGATAGGCGCACCGAGGAAGCGCATGAAGAACGCGAACTTCTCGATGGCGCTGATCGTGTCGAGGCCGGTGGCGCCGTCGGTGACCGTCACGTCGTTCGGCAGTTGCGCGAACTGGCAGGACCGCGTCTCGTCGCGCTCGGTCTGGAACACCTCGTTGGTGATGCCCATTTCGACGTTGTAGGCCTCGCCGGAGAACACCATCGCCGAGATGTTCTGCGCTTTCCATCCGAAGCGCGTGACGGTGCCGTCATTGTCGTTGCGATTGAGCCGCCCGGTGATGCCGAGTTGCGCGCGCGTGGCGGCGCCTTCGTTGAGGTTGCGCACCAGTTCGCGCTCTTCGATCTGCTCCATGAGTCCCATGCCGAAAACCGGCGTGGGGATGCGGAAGATCAGATTGTTGGCGGCGGCCGCTGCGGCGAAGTTCGGCTGCGTGATGTTGCAGCCCGACGCATCGCCCGTTCCGTCGTTGCGTCCGCTGATCACGAACAGCCCGTGTACGCCGCCGTCACGCGCGCCGCTCGGCGTGCGCTTGAAACGCGCCTCGCGGATCGGGCCATTCAGCGTGATGAACGCGGGCACAGTGTTACGCGCACCGAATGCGGTGGCGATGGCGAACTGCGGATTCACCGTGCCGGAAGTGCCGCCGATGCCTGGCTGGAAATGGCAGCCACCGCAGCCGTCGAGATTGAATCGGGGTCCGAGGCCGTCGCCGATGCCTTCGGCTTCGTTGAAATCCTCCTGCCCGACTTCGAAGAAGATCTCTTCGTTTTCGGTGAGGCCGGGAAGAGGGTGTCCTGCTCGGGGAGGTCCGCCTTGCACGCCAGGATCCGTCTGGGCGAAGGCGGACGGAGCACACAATAACGTCGACAGGGCCACGAGTGGCCCGAGCGTTTTCCGGTAGATCACGGTGAGTCTCCCTGATTTTTTTTGAAGGTCCGCGCGCAGCGAAGGCTGCGCGTCGCGGCGGGTCGGGAAAATGAGTCTCTTGATCTACGGAAAAGCCCGTACGCGAGGGGGAATAGATCTTTGGATCTACGTGGTCGCGATTACACGACATAAGCCGATCCATCGTGGGGCACGGTACGCACGGATAACGCACGGAATGTTGCGCACTTAATTCGATCCACTTTTTATATTGACAAGTTGACTGGGTCTAAGTGATCGTCTTACGGCGACGGAAGAAGAACACCGGGGTCTTGGGGAACCACGCAAAGGAATGCGCGGCCAATCGGCCAGGGAGTAACGCGATGGATATTCGCGTGATGGTTGCCAGTGAAGTCCGGCTATATCGCGACGCGCTGCAGCGTGTGCTGCAGGAGGTCGAAGGAATAGCGGTGGTGGGCGTAGCGTCGTCCGCCGGAGAAGTCGTCAAGCGAGCCTGCATGCTGGCTCCGGGTGTCGTCGTGATCGACACCGCCATGATCGAAGGATTCACCGCCGCCAGGCCGGTCGCTCATGCGATGCAGGTCGGAGGCGTCATGGTGCTCTGCATCCCGGAAATTCCGGCCGAGGTCATCGCCTGCCTGCCGTCGGGCATCCTCGGGTTCGTGTCGCGGGATGGCACCGCGGCCGTGCTGCTCGATGCCATTCGCGCCGCGGGGCGCCACGGCGTCACGCACAAGGTCCACAGCGGCGGGTGCATCGACGAGCTCACCGCGCGTGAAATGGAAATTCTCAGGCTGATGCAGCAGGGCGTGTCTAACAAGACGATCTCCCGCCAGCTCGGCATAGAGTTGTCCACGGTCAAGAACCACGTGCACAGCATTCTCGCCAAGCTCGGCGTTCATCGCCGTGGTGAAGCCATCTCGCTGATGTACGCACATGACGAGGCCGCGCGCGGCTGGGATCTGCTGCCGCGTCTCGAGCAGCCCGGGCGCGATGACGTGAACGAAGACGACCTTCCCGACGTGGTCATGGCCTGAATTCCGGGCAGACGTCCTACGAGCGGACGGCCGTCGGGGCGGGTTGTCGGCGGGTGCCGCTGTTTTGAACTGCCTGGATTCGCGCGCTCAACGAGCCTGCGCCGATGTTTGCGCGCCACGAAGTCGGGTCTATTAGTGACCCATGAACTATCAACTTTATTGCGGTCCGACGAGAAGCGTCAGGCCGCTCGCGCCGGGCGAAGCGCCGCCGACAGGAGCTCATCTCGTCATGCCGTGGCTCGGGTACACCCACCATGGCATCTACGCCGGAGATGGCAAGGTCATTCATTACGGCGCGCTCATGTACAGCATGATCCGCAGACCGGTCGAGGAAGTGACGCTGGAGGCTTTCGCGGAAGGACGCCCGCTGTACGTGGTGACTCATTCCGAAGGCGCGTTCGAGGCCGATGAAATCCTGCGGCGCGCGCGTTCGCGGCTCGGCGAGAAACAATACCGCCTGCTCAGCAACAACTGCGAACACTTCGTCGAATGGTGCCTGCACGACGTACATCGCAGCTTCCAGGTCACGACCGCGCTCGAGTTTCCGCGCTGGTTTGGCGAGCGGATCCTGGCGGCGTTGCATCGATGGCTCGACAAGGGACGCGAACCGGCTCCAGCGCGTATTCCCATCCGCTAACCCCGCCGCTTCGCATGCGACGCGGCCGCGGTGCGCGCGCTTCGACGCAGGATGTCGAGCAAAGTCTGTTGCGTGCTCGTCGGATGCCAGTTGCGACGCAGCGTGAGTCCGATCGGCCGCACCACGTTGCCGGAAGGATGGGGCAGCGCGACCAGCAAACCGGCCAGCATCTCGTAGTGGATCTGATGCGCCGAGAGCAGCATGATGCGATCGCTCTCCAGCAGGAACGCGCGCGCGGCGGCCATGGAGTTGCACTCGAGCGGCGGGCTGGGCAATTCGAGCCCGATGGACGCTTGCAGCGCATCGAAATGCAGGCGCAGCGGCGAGCCGGCGCGCGGCGCTATCCACTGGAATCTTCCGAGCGACGCCGCGGTCAGCTGCTGGCGGTTGGCCAGCGGGTGGCGGGCGCGCACGACGATGGCCAGCGGATCGTCGAACAGGTGCTCCTGGATCACATCGGCCGACGGCGCCGGGCTGCGCAGGGCGCCGATGAGGATGTCGGACTCGCCCGAGCGCAGGCCGGCGAGCAGGTTCTCATAGGTCCCGTCGATGATCGCGACGCCATGCCGCGGATGCTGCTGCGTGAACTCGAGCAACGCGGCCGGCAGTAGATAGCTGCGCGCCAGCGGCAGCGCGCTCACGACCGTGCGGCCCGATTCGCCGCCATGCAGTGCGTGCACCTCGGCCCGGGCCTGCTCGATCTCGGCGAACGCGAGTCGCGTGCGGCGCGCCAGGTCCGCCGCCTCGCGAGTCGGCGTGATGCCGAAGCTGGTCTTCTCGAACAGCGGCACCCCCAGCAGCCGCTCGAGCTCGCGCGCCGCGCGGTGGATGCTGGGCTGGGACACGTGTCGCGCGCGCGCGGCAACGCTGAAGTTGCCGTGCTCGACCACGGCGCCGAGCGCATCGAGCTGCCGCGAACGCACCAGTCTTTCCACGCTGGCGCGTTCGCTGCCGATGCCACGCGTGGTGGCGAGAACCGCCTCACGCAGCTGGGCCATCGAGCGCTCGATGCGTGCGAGGCACAGCTCGCCCGCGCCAGTCAGCGATACCCCGGTGCTGCGCCTCAGCAGAAGCGGCGTACCGAAGAAACGCTCCAGGCCGGCGATGGCCTGCGTGACCGCGGGCTGGGAGATATGCACGGAGCGTGCCGCCGCGCTGACGCTGCCCAGGCGGGCGACTTCGCGAAAGGTGTGCAGGTGGCGCAGATTCGGATGCATGGGCGTCAGGCGGCCAAGAGTACACCTATAGAGTTTTCTTATGGCACCGATGCATTTCTGATTGGCATGTGGGGGATGCGCGACCGACAATGCCGCTCGTCGATTACGGGGGTGGACGGATGTCGTTGGTCATGCGCAACGTGGAGCGCGTCGAGCGCGGCATCGTTGAGGCGATCGCGCCTTTTGGTGTTGCAACAATCCATGAAGCGCAGGGCCGCAGCGGCCTCATGGCGCCTTATATGCGCCCCATCTACGCGGGAGCGCTCATCGCGGGTCCCGCCGTCACCGTCAGCGTGCCTCCCGGCGACAACTGGATGATTCACGTCGCGGTCGAACAGTGCCGCGCGGGCGACGTGCTCGTGGTGGCGCCCACTTCCCACTGCGACTGCGGCTATTTCGGAGAATTGTTAGCCACCTCGCTTCGGGCCCGCGGCGTGCTCGGCCTCATCATCGAAGCCGGGGTGCGCGACGTGCGTCCGCTGACCGAGATGCGATTTCCCGTGTGGTCGCGCTACATCTCCGCACAAGGGACGGTGAAAGCCACGCTGGGCAGCGTCAACATCCCGCTGGTCTGTGCCGGCGCGCTCGTGAATCCCGGCGACCTGGTGGTCGCCGACGATGACGGTGTCTGCGTCGTGGCCCGCGAACAGGCGGCCAACGTGCTGGCCAGCTCGCGTGCGCGCGAGCACAAGGAAGCGGCGTCGCGCGCTCGGCTCGCCGCCGGCGAACTGGGCCTCGACCTTTACGAGATGCGGGAGACGCTCGCCGCCAAGGGGCTCACCTACCGGGACTCCAAGGCCTGAGGATGCTCACCGGCATTCCATGCACGCTCATGCGCGGTGGAACATCGAAGGGTCTCTATTTCCACGCCGCCGACCTGCCGGGCGAACGCCAGTTGCGTGACCGCGTGCTGCTCGCGGCCATGGGCTCGCCCGACGCGCGCCAGATCGACGGTGCGGGCGGTGCGCATCCGCTCACCAGCAAGGTGGCGGTGATATCCCGCTCGATGCGCGAAGACGCCGACGTCGACTATCTATTCCTGCAGGTGGTCGTGGACAAGGCCGAGGTCAGCGACAGCCAGAACTGCGGCAACATTCTCGCCGGTGTCGGGCCCTGGGCCATCGAAAACGGACTCGTGCCGGTCACGGGTCCATCGACGGCCGTACGCATTCACATGGTGAATACCGGAAGCCTCGCCGTGGCTCACGTGCGCACGCCGCAAGGATCTGTCGAGTACGAGGGAGAGGCGCGCATCGATGGCGTTCCGGGCACCGCGGCGCCCGTCGCGCTCGAGTTCCTCGACGTGGCCGGCTCGAGCAGCGGCTCGTTGTTGCCCACAGGCGCAGCCTCCGATCGCTTCGAAGGCATCGAGATCACCTGCATCGACAACGGCATGCCGGTCATCATCGTGCGCGCCGCGGATCTCGGCGTCACCGGCGCCGAGTCGCCCGCGCAGCTCGAAGGCAATGCGACGCTGGTCGCCAGCGTCGAGCGCATCCGGCTGGCCATGGGCCCGCGCATGAACCTCGGCGATGTGACGCGCAAGACCGTGCCCAAGGTGTGCCTGGTCAGCGCTCCGCGCCACGGAGGCACGATTGCCACCGCCACTTTCATTCCGCATCGCGTGCACGAGGCCATTGGCGTATTGGGCGCGGTCAGCGTGGCGACGGCCTGCGTGATCCCGGGATCGGTCGCGGCGCAGGTGGCGCGGCGCGAGGGCGACGCCGCGCGGCGCATCGAGGTCGAACATCCGAGCGGATTTTTCACCGTCGACGTCGAAGTCGGGCACGCCCAACCACTCGTGGTGCGCGGCGCAGTGCTGCTTCGCACGGCGCGCAAGCTCATGCGCGGCGACGTGTTCGTGCCCGGCGCGATCTGGAGCCGCGCATGAGCGGGCTTTCGGTCTGCCTGCTCGGGTTCGGCGAAGTGGGCCAGGCGCTGAGCCAGGACCTGCGCCCGCGCGTCAGCCGCCTGGGCGCCTGGGACCTGTTGTTTGCGGACACCGAAAGCCCGCCCAGCCGCGCGGCCGGACGGCACGAGGTGCTCGCTGCAAGCGATGCGCAGCGCGCGGTCGCCGGCGCGGACCTCGTGATCAGCGCCGTTACCGCGGCGCAGATTGGCGACGCCGCGCGTTCGGTGGCGCCGCATCTCAAGCCCGAGGCGTATTTCTTCGACCTGAACTCCACATCGCCAGCGGCCAAACAACTGGCGGCGGGCATCGTCGACGCGGCCGGTGGCCGTTTCGTCGAGGCCGCCATCATGTCGCCCATTTCACCGCGCGGTGTCGCGTCTCCCATGCTGCTGGGCGGCACACATGCCGCGGCCTTCCTGCCGCTGGCGCGGGAGCTCGGCTTTGCCGGCGCGGAGGTCTTCTCGCGGAAGTTAGGCGCCGCGTCCGCGGCCAAGATGTGCCGCAGCGTGATCGTCAAGGGTCTCGAGGCATTGCTGCTCGAATCGCTGCTCACGGCGCGGCAACACGACGTCGAAGATGCCGTGCTCGATTCCCTGTACTCGCTGTTTCCGTCGGATGACTGGCGCGGCACCGCGCGCTACATGATTTCGCGCGCGCTGATCCACGGGCGACGGCGCGCCGAAGAGATGCGTGAAGCGGCGCGCACCGTGTCGGAGGCCGGGTTCCCGTCGCGCATGAGCACCGCCTGCGCCGACTGGGAGGAGTGGGCCTCGCAGCATTCCGCGGCGGCCGCGCATGCCGACATCGAGGCGATGCTCGACTCGTTGTCGAAGCCGCAGCGCGGGAGCGCGTCATGCTGATCATCGATTGCCACGGTCACTACACCACGGCGCCGGAGCGGCACCAGAAGTTCCGCGATGCGCAGCTGGTGCGCATCAAGGATTCGACGCTGCCCGCGCCCGTGCCGCAGGTCGTCAGCGACGACGAAATCCGCGAATCCATCGAAGCCAACCAGCTTCGCCTGCAGCGCGAACGCGGCGCCGACCTGACGCTGTTCTCGCCGCGCGCCTCTGCCATGGGCCATCACGTCGGCGACGAAGCGGTGTCCATGGCCTGGACGCGCGCCTGCAACGACCTGGTCAAGCGCGTGGTCGACCTGTATCCCGACAATTTCGCCGGTGTCTGCCAGCTCCCGCAGTCCCCGGGCGTGCCCATCGCGCATTCGGTGCACGAGCTCACGCGTTGCGTCCGCGATCTCGGGTTCGTGGGCTGCAACCTCAATCCGGATCCGTCGGGCGGTCACTGGAACGCGCCGCCGCTCACCGACCGCCACTGGTATCCGTTCTACGAGAAGATGGTCGAGCTCGACGTGCCGGCGATGATCCACGTGTCGGCGTCGTGCAACCCCAACTTCCACGCGACCGGCGCGCACTACATCAACGCCGATACCACGGCGTTCATGCAGTTCATCCAGGGCGACCTGTTCCGCGACTTTCCCACGCTGCGCTTCGTCATTCCGCACGGCGGAGGCGCGGTGCCTTACCACTGGGGCCGCTATCGCGGTCTCGCCGACATGCTCAAGCGCCCGCCGCTCGACGGGCACGTGATGCGCAACGTGTTCTTCGACACCTGCGTGTACCACCAGCCGGGCATCGATCTGCTCGTGAAGGTCATCGACACGCCCAACATTCTCTTCGGTTCGGAAATGCTGGGCGCGGTGCGCGGCATCGATCCGCAGACCGGCCATCCTTTCGACGACACGCGGCGCTACATCGACGCGCTGGCGATCAGCACGGAAGCCAAGCGTCAGATCTTCGAGCTCAATACCCGTCGCGTGTATCCACGCCTCGACTCGCAACTCAAGGCACGGGGCCGATGAACGCATTTCAGGCAGACCCGGGCTGGTTGAGTTATCACGCGGCGCCGCGCAAGCCCGCGTTCCGTCCACCGCCGGGCGCGGTGGATGCGCATTGCCACGTGTTTGGTCCCGGCGATGTGTTTCCGTATGCGCCCGAGCGCAAGTACACGCCCACCGATGCGCCCAAGGAAAAACTCTGGGCGCTGCGCGATTACCTGGGCTTCGAGCGCAACGTGATCGTGCAGGGCACCTGCCACGGCGCCGACAATCGCGCGTTGATGGACGCGTTGCGCAGCTCGGACGACCGCGCGCGCGGTGTCGCCAGCGTCACGCGCGAAGTCACCGACCGTGAGCTTGCCGAACTGCACGACGCCGGCGTGCGCGGCGTTCGTTTCAATTTCGTGAAGCGGCTCGTCGATGTCACACCGCCCGCGGTGCTGCTCGAGATCGCGCAGCGCATCGCGCCTCTCGGCTGGCACGTGGTCGTGTACTTCGAAGCGCAGGATCTGCCGGAGCTCGAGCCGTTCATCGCGTCCATCCCGACGATCGTGGTCGTCGATCACATGGGCCGGCCCGACACGCGGCAGCGCGCCGATGGTCCCGCGTTCGAGCGCTTCATGCGATTCATGCGCGAGCACGTCCACGTCTGGTCCAAGGTCAGTGGCGCGGAACGCCTGTCGATCAGCGGACCGCCTGACTACCAGGACTTCGTGCCGTTCGCGCGCCGCGTGGTCGAGGCTTTCCCCGGACGGGTGCTCTGGGGCACGGACTGGCCGCATCCGAACATGAAGTCGCACATGCCCGACGACGGCGATCTCGTGAACCTGTTGCCGCGGCTTGCGCCGACGGCCGAGCTGCAGCGCTGGCTGCTGGTCGACAACCCGATGCGTCTTTACTGGGAGCGTTGATGATGGGGTCGAAATCGTATGGCGACATTCCGGGCACCACGGTGTTCGACGCCGAGCAGTCGCGCAAGGGCTACCACCTCAACATGTTCTGCATGTCGTTGATGAAGGCGCCCAACCGCGAACGCTTCAAGGCGGACGAACGCGCCTATCTAGACGAATGGGCGATGACACCCGAACAGAAACAGGCGGTGCTCGCCCGCGACTACAACCGCATGATCGCGCTCGGCGGCAACATCTATTTCCTGGCCAAGATATTCGCCACCGACGGGCGAAGTTTTCAGTACGCCGCGGCGCTCATGACGGGCATGAACCAGGAGGACTACGCGCGCATGATGCTCAACGGCGGCCGCGCCTATGAGCCGGTTGGATCTGACAAGCCCAAACCGAAGGAGGGCGTGTAGTGGCGCGCGTCACGGCCGGTATCAGTTGTTCGCACGTGCCCGCCATCGGCGCGGCCATCGATCTCGGCAAGGTGCGCGAGCCCTACTGGGCGCCGCTGTTCGCCGGCTTCGAATTCTCGAAGCAGTGGATAGCCGCCAACACGCCCGACGTGGTGTTCCTCGTCTACAACGATCATGCCACCGCGTTCAGCCTCGACGTCATCCCCACCTTCGCGATCGGTTGCGCGCCCGAGTTCGCGCCCGCGGACGAAGGCTGGGGCGCACGGCCCGTGCCGATGGTGCGAGGCGCGCCGGAACTGGCCGCGCACATCGCCGAAAACGTGATCCAGGCCGATTTCGACCTGACAATCGTGAACAGGATGGACGTGGATCACGGGTTGACCGTCCCCTTGTCGCTCATGTTCGGCCAGCCGAAAAGCTGGCCATGCCTGGTGATTCCGTTTGCCGTCAACGTCGTGCAATACCCGCCGCCGTCCGGCAATCGCTGCTACCAGTTGGGCAAGGCGATTCGTCGTGCCATCGACGGATTCGACCAGGATCTCAAGGTGCAGGTCTGGGGCACGGGCGGCATGAGTCACCAGCTCCAGGGCCCGCGTGCCGGACTCATCAACAAGGAGTTCGATTCGAAGTTCATGGACGGCATGGTCAACGACCCCGAGGCGCTCACGCGCATACCGCGCGAGCAGTACCTGCGCGAGGCCGGCTCCGAGGGCATCGAGCTGGTCATGTGGCTGATCATGCGCGGCGCTCTCGAAGGCCCGGTGCGCGAAGTCCATCGCTTCTATCACGTGCCGGCGTCGAACACGGCCGTGGGACATCTCATCCTGGAGCCCGCGACATGAGCAAGAGCATGAAGGTAGTCATCGCAGGCGTGGGCGCTTTCGGTCAGAAGCATCTCGATGCCGTCAAACTCATTGCCGGCGTCGAAGTGGCTTCGGTGGTCGGCCGCCAGCTCGCGCCCACCGAAGAGGTGGCCCGCAAGTACGGCGTGCCGCATGCCACCACGAATCTCGCCGAGGCGCTGGCGCTCCCCGGTGTGGAAGCCGCCATTCTCTGCACGCCGACGCAGATGCACGCGGCGCAGACGCGGCAATGCCTCGAAGCCGGCAAACACGTGCAGGTCGAGATTCCACTCGCGGATTCGCTCGCCGACGCCGAAAGCGTGGCCGATCTCGCGAAACGCAGCGGGCTCGTGTGTATGGTCGGGCACACGCGCCGGTTCAACCCTTCGCACCAGTGGATTCACCGGCGTATCGCCGGCGGCGAGATCGCGATCCAGCAGATGGACGTGCAGACGTATTTCTTCCGGCGCACCAACATGAACGCGCTGGGCCAGCCGCGCTCGTGGACGGATCACCTGCTGTGGCATCACGCCGCGCACACGGTGGACCTGTTCCGCTACCAGGCCCGGTCGGAAATCGTGCGCGCGAATGCGCTGCAGGGGCCTATCCACCCGTCGCTCGGCATCGCGATGGACATGTCCATTCAACTGCAGGCGGCCAGTGGCGCCATCTGCACGCTGTCACTCTCTTTCAACAACGACGGGCCACTGGGCACGTTCTTCCGCTACATCTGCGACCACGGCACCTACATCGCCCGCTACGACGAGCTCGTCGACGGCAAGAACAACCCCATCGACGTGTCGAAGGTGGATGTTTCGCTGAATGGCATCGAGCTGCAGGACCGGGAATTCTTCGCGGCGATCCGCGATCGGCGCGAGCCGAATTCGAGCGTGGCGCAGGTGTTGCCTTGTTATCGCACTTTGCACGACCTGGAGAAGCAGTTATGCCCCTGAGCCAGCCACCATTCCGCGCCGATCACGTCGGCAGCCTTCTGCGTCCGCCATCGCTGGTGCGCGCGCGCGCCGAGCACAAGGCGGGCCGGATGAACGACGCGGCACTGCGCGCCGCCGAAGACGAAGCCATCCTGGGCGCGGTGCGCATGCAGGAGGAACTGGGCCTGCAGGGAATAACCGACGGCGAGATGCGCCGCTCATCGTGGCACATGGATTTCCTGTACCAGATCGGCGGCGTGCGCAAGGTGCAGCAGAACATCACCGTGCATTTCCACAGCGACAAGGGCGACGTCGACTTCACGCCTTCGGGGCTGCGCGTGGAAGGCAAGCTCGCGCTCAACGGCTGCATCTTCGGCGATCACTTCGACTACCTGAAGTCGATCGTCAGGAATGGCACGCCGAAGCTCACCATCCCTTCGCCGAGCATGATGCACTACCGCGGCGGGCGCGCCGCGATCGACGAGAGTGTGTATCCGCGCATGGAAGATTTCTGGCGCGACCTCGCCGCCGTCTACGCGCGGGAGATCACGGAACTGGGCAAACGCGGCTGCACCTATCTGCAGCTCGACGACACCAGCCTCGCGTATCTCAACGACCCGAAGCAGCGCGACTACGTATCGAGCATCGGCGGCGATCCCAACGAACAGCATCGCGTCTACATCCGCAACATCAACGCGGCGCTGGCATCGAAGCCCGCCGGCATGCGCGTGTGCACCCACATGTGCCGCGGGAATTTCCGTTCGGCCTGGGCGGCGGAAGGCGGCTACGACCACGTGGCCGAGGCGCTGTTCAACGAGCTCGGCGTCGACGGTTTCTTCCTCGAATACGACGACGCGCGTTCCGGCGGATTCGAGCCGCTGCGCTTCGTGCCCAGGAACAAGTTCGTCGTGCTCGGTCTCGTGACCACGAAGCGGGGCCAGCTCGAAAGCAAGGACGAGCTCAAGCGCCGCATCGACGAAGCGGGCAGGTTCATTCCGCTTGACCAGCTCGCGCTCAGTCCGCAGTGCGGCTTCTCCTCCACCATCGCCGGCAACAAGCTTACGGTCGAGGAGCAGGCCGCGAAGCTCCGGCTCGTGGTCGAAGTGGCGCACGAGGTGTGGGGCTAGCGCATGTCCCGGAAAAGTGGGCACCGGTTTTCCGAAA
>DASTXR010000019.1:0-57227 GCA_035765415.1 Steroidobacteraceae bacterium
CTTGCCGAGGACTGGCAGGGGTATGAGCGGCTCTCGCGAGAGCAATTGCTGGGCCGGCTCGAAGAAGCGGGCACGGGGCCTCCGTCGCTGACCGGAAAAAACCTTTCCGCGCTGGACCTGTCCGGCGTCGATTTCCGGCGCGCCAATCTTTCCGCCTCGGTGTTCAACAAGGCGACGTTGTCAGGCGCAAAGCTGGACGGCTGCAATCTCACCGTGAGTTTCTTCGAAGGAGCGAATCTCTCGAATGCTTCCCTGACGCGGGCAACGCTGTTCTCCGCGCAGATGGCCGGTGCCGTGTTGACCGGGGCGAACCTCACGGGCGCGCGGCTGATCGGCGATCTGCGCCGCGTGGATCTGTCTCATGCCACGCTCGCCCGGATGAACGCTGCGCCCGACATGAAGAACCAATCGATGGGCCTGATGCGCGTGAACATCGTGAACGCGAAGGTGCACTCCGCCGACATGTCGGATTCGGACTTCTCCCGTGCCGACTTGAGTTTCTCCGACTTCACCGGCACTCGAATGATCGGCACGAAGCTGGTGGGCGCGGATTTCAGCGGTGCCGTGCTCGTACGCTCTGACCTGACGGGCGCGGATCTGCGCGATGCGATCCTGATTGACGCCGATCTGACGGACGCCAATCTCTCCAGGGCGAATCTCGCGGGCGCACAACTTCGCGGCGCGAAGGGGCTGGACAGCGCGACGCGTCCGGACACCTCAGGCCTGGAAAAGACTACGCAATGAGGAAGCCGGACGCCTACTGGCAGACGTAGTTAGGAAACCCGGAGCACTTGCCGGAACGGCATTTGTGGTCGTTCCCGACCGAGACCGCAGTGCCACACTTCGCGCCCTTGGCGAGTTTTGCGCGACACGCATTGACGTTGGTATCGACGCCGCCGTCGCACCAGAATCCTGAATCGCAGTCGGTGTCCGCTTTGCAAACGCAGGTGCCCCTGGCTCCGTCGATGGCGCTGCACTTGCCCTGTTTGCAGGCATCGTCGTTGTAGCAGGCCGCGCCCATGGGCACCGAATTGGGCGTGTAGCAGCGGGAGAATTTGCAGTACCCGCTCTTGCACTGATGGCCGCCGCCCGCGATGTCGCAGGTGTCGTTGTCATTCTTGAGCGCTTCGCATCGGTTGACGATCAGGTCCGTTCCGGCGTTGCACCACTTGCCTTCACCACAATCGCCGTCGCGTTCGCAGACACAGGTGCCTCGCGTGCCGTCGAGGCTGCTGCATTTGCCTTCCTTGCATGCCTCGTTGAGATAACACGCCCCACCCATGACAACCGAGGCGGGTGTGTAGCAGCGCGACAGCTTGCAATGTCCGCTCTTGCACTGGTGCCCTCCACCGACCAGTTCGCAGGTTTCGTTGTCGGCCTTCTTTGCCATGCACTGGTTCAGCGTCAGATCCGCGCCAGCGTTGCAATACTCACCGTCCTTGCAATCCGTGTCCGCGTTGCACTCGCTTTGTTTCGTGACGTACCGCGACAGCGCGAGGTAGTGATAGATAGTCCGCTTGTCTGCGACACCGCCATCGCACATCTGGTAGCTCATGGATTGATACAGGCTGGACATCCGCGGGTTCTGGCAGCTCTGTTTGCCGTTGGCCATGTCCTGGAATCCGTATTCATCGTCGAGACCGAATGCGTGTCCGCCCTCGTGCCAGTAACTTTCGTCGATGGTCATCGTCGAGAAATTGTTGACCTGGAACACGTTCGATTTGTACATCTGGTTGAAGTGGGCACGTAAGAACTTCGTGGCGAAATGCACGGTGAGATGATCGCCGTCACGCAGCAGATCGCGCGTGGCCTTCGGGAAGGTCGTTTCGTTGTGTCCCTTCAGGAGCAGCTTGACCACGAACACGTTCGGTACGCTCCAATATTCCTGGGTGGTGCGTATGAAGTTGTCGAGCACCCAGTCCTGGGGTTGCACCTTCACCACCTGGCTGCGCGTTGCGTCCGAACGCCAGTACAGCGCCTTGCTCTTGTCCACCCGGCAGCCGGAATAGATAGTGCCGTCCTTCTCGTACTTGTATTCGATCTTTCCGAGACTGATGGCCTTGTTCTCCGCGTCGCGCTGATGAAGACCCTTTCCAGCGTACTCTGCGGATTTTCCCGGGAAGAAGGTGGTCGTTGAGCACAACGTGGCGCCGATCGATTGCGCAGAAGACTTCAGCGTCGGAGCCGTGCTCGTCGCATTCAGGACCTGGGATGCCTCGTAGAGATTCTGCGCATGCGAGAAATCGAAATCGACGCGATTCGGCACCAGCTCGTTGAAACCCGGCTGGTACGGAATGATCATGGTCCACACCCCGTCCTGCTTGCTGAGAATGTAGACGTACTTGAAACTCAGCGCCGCGCCGATGGGCAGGCCGACGAAGTCGTAGTGCCCCCGGATCACTTTCGGATCGAGATCGTCCGCCTTGAGTGTCCGCTTCTCGGGCGTGTTGACATCGGTCCCCAGTAACTTCGCTACCTCGTTGCCCTTGCTGTCGCGCCTGCGATTGCATTCGAGCACGATCTCGTTCCAGCGACGGTCGCCGCGCAGCGTGGTATCCGTGAAGAGCTGCTCGTAGAAGTCCACTTCCTTCACGACCGCGGGAACCAGTGGCCGGACCGTCTGGGTGACGCCGTCGCACAATTCGGCGTAAGCGGGTGTAACGAACGGCACGGTGCACAGCAACAAAGAGAACAAACTAGTCCGTGTTTTGGCCATGGGATCTTCCCGCGGAGTGCCGTTTTCTAAACTACACCCCGATGCCGCTCGATGCACGTGGCCAGCACTTCATCACCCGGCCGTTGCCACCAGTTGTTGGCGGAAAAGATTTCGACTTCGCTGAACCCCGCGTAACCCGCCGCCTCCATCGAAGTGCGGATCCTGCGGATGTCGATGACCCCGTCACCCATCATCCCGCGATCGAGCAGCAGATCGGTGGTCGGCGTCAGCCAGTCGCAGACATGAAAGCCGAGCAGGCGGCGGGCGCCCGCGCGACGAATCTGCTCGTGCAGCTTCGGATCCCACCAGGTGTGGTAGATGTCGACCACGA
This sequence comes from Steroidobacteraceae bacterium, assembly GCA_035765415.1. Taxonomy (GTDB): domain Bacteria; phylum Pseudomonadota; class Gammaproteobacteria; order Steroidobacterales; family Steroidobacteraceae; genus CADEED01. The sequence continues at coordinate 3,048 of DASTXR010000019.1, forward strand.
CGCCGAGCGCGCCGGCGTTCGCGGGGTCCAGCGCATCGCAGATATCCAGAGCCTGTTCGAGCGTGTTCACACACGCGCGATCCGCCGCGTACATCGGGTGCAGGGGTTCGATCGCCAGCGGCATGTTGCGCGGCCGCGAGTATTCGAGAAGTTGCGCAATGCCGTCGATGACCTGCGCGCGCGCACAACCGATGTCCCGGTGAGCGGCGCGGCCCTCGAGCGCGCCGGGCAATCCGCCGACGACCAGGACCAGGCAGGGACTACCTAGTTCGCAGGCTTCATCCACCGCGCGGAAATTGTCTTCCATGGCAGCCGAGAGACCAGCCTCATCGACGGCGGGAAACATGCCGCCGCGGCAGTAACCGGAGAGCCTGGTTCCGGTTTCGCGAATCAACCGGCTTGCGACGTCCAGTCCACATTCGGCGACCTGGTCGCGCCAGGGCGAGATCGCGGCAATGCCATGCCGTGCGCAGGCTTCGATGATCTGCGGCAGCTTCCACTGACGGCGCACGGTGGCAGTGTTGATGGACAGCCATTCGATGCCCGACGAAAAATCACGCATGCGGATCAGCCGATGCCGTGCAGGGCGAGCAGGCACTGCATGCGCTTGCAAGCCAGCGCCGGGTCTGCGAGCAGCGCAGCCTGATCGGCCAGCCGGAAGATCTCGGCCAGGTGCATGATCGACCTGGCGCTCTGCTGGCCGCCGATCATCGCGAAATGGTCCTGGAAGCCGTTGAGGTATGCCATGAACACGACGCCGGTCTTATAGAAGCGGGTCGGCGCGGCGAAGATGTGCCTCGACAGCGGGACGGTGGGCGCGAGGATGCGATGGAATTGCGCTTCGTCGCCGCGCGCGAGTGCGCCGAGCGCCGCCGCCGCGGCGGGGGCGATCGAGTCGAAGATGCCGAGCAGCGCGTCGCTGTATCCGTGCGCATCGCCCGCGATCAACTCCGCGTAGTTGAAGTCATCGCCCGTGTACATGCGCACGCCCGGCGGCAGGCGGCGCCGCATGTCGATTTCCCGCGCCTTGTCGAGTAGTGAGATCTTGATGCCGTCGATCTTCGGCGCATGGCGTCGAATGACATCCAGTGCGACATTCATCGCGGCGCCGATGTCGCGAGAGCCCCAGTAACCGGCCAACGCCGGATCGAACATGTCGCCGAGCCAGTGCAGGATCACGGGCTCGCGCGCCGAGGTCAGAAGCCGATCGTAGACGCGCGCGTAGTCGTCGGGACCGCGCGCGACGCGCGCGAGTGCGCGGCTCGCCATCAGGATGAGACGTCCACCCAACGCTTCGATCGCGGCCATCTGCTTTTCGTAGGCGCCGATCACATCGTCGAGCGTTCGCGCGGCATCGGGAGCCAGGTGATCCGTGCCGCAACCGCTGGCGAGCAAGGCGCCTTCGAAGCCGTGCGCGGCACTGATCGATTCCTTGATGAGCTGCAGCGAGGTGGTCCAGTCGAGCCCCATGCCGCGTTGCGCCGTGTCCATCGCCTCGGCGACGCCCAGGCCGAGATTCCAGAGATGGATGCGATAGGCAATGGTGGCGTCCCAATCGAGAGTGCAATCCACCCAGGGATCGCCGGCTGCCAACGGATCCGCAACCACGTGCGCCGCCGAATAGACGACACGGTTGAATCGCTCGTTTTTCCGCGGAGCTGCCGGTGTCTTTCCCGACAGCACGTGTGGCTTGAGGGCGATCGTGTCGCCTTCGCGAACCGGCAGCGAGATAGTCAGACTCATGCCGGCTGCCCGTCCAGCGCCGGCACATCCACCCAGCGGCGTTCGCGCCAGCTCTGCAGCGAGCACTCCACGAGTTGCACGCCTTTCGCGCCTTCCAGCAGATCCCACTGAAACGGCGCATCGGCGACGACGTGGCGGATGAACCGCTCCCACTGCACCTTGAAGCCGTTCTCGGCGAGCTGCGTGTCGGGCACGTCCTGCCATTGATCGAGAAAATTCATCGGCTGTCGCAGATCGGGATTCCAGACCGGCCTGGGCGTATTCACGCGTGCCTGGGTCCGGCAGTCGGTGAGGCCCGCGACCGCCGAGCCGTGCGTACCGTCGACATGAAAGGTGACGAGGTCATCGCGACGCACACGCGTACACCAGGAGCTGTTGATCTGCGCGACGATGTCGCCTTCCAGCTGAACCGTTGCGTAGCAGGCGTCATCGGCAGTGGCGGCATACTGCCGGCCTTGCTCGTCCCAACGCCGAGGGATGTGCGTGGCGCCGAGGCAGGACACGCTCTTGACGGCCCCGAACAGATTGTCGAGGACATAGCGCCAGTGGCACATCATGTCGAGGACGATGCCGCCGCCATCCGCCGCGCGGTAGTTCCACGACGGGCGCTGGATGGGCTGCAGATCGCCTTCGAATACCCAGTAGCCGAACTCGCCGCGCACCGACAGTATCCGGCCGAAGAAGCCGGACTTCACGAGCATCGCCAGCTTGAGCAGGCCCGGCAGGAATAGTTTGTCCTGGACCACCCCGTGCTTCACGCCGCACTTTCCTGCCAGCCGCACGAGATCGAGTGCGGCGTTCAACGTGGGCGCCACGGGCTTTTCGCAGTACACGTGTTTGCCGGCGCGCATGGCGCGCTCGAGCAGGTCCGGCCGCCCCTGGGTCGTCGCGGAGTCGAAGAACACCGTGTCGGAAGGATTGGCGAGCGCGCCGTCCACGTCCGTGCTCCAGCGGGAAAGGCCATGGGTGCGCGCCAGGCGTTCCAGGGCCTCGGCGTTGCGGCCGAGCAGGATGGGGTCGGGCATCACGCGATCGCCATTGGGCAACGCGACGCCGCCCTGCTGGCGGATCGCCAGGATCGAACGGATCAGATGCTGGTTCAGACCCATGCGCCCCGTTACGCCGTGCATCATAAGTCCCAGGCGAATCTCGGCCATCGTCACTCCTATCTAGTCTTCGGGCAGGGGGCGGTCCTTGGTTTCGGGCATCCACGGCAGGACCGCGATGCCGATCAGCAGCACGAGGCTCACCCAGGTTCCGGCGGTTCGAAACCCTTCGATGTCGCCGCCCAGCGAGCGGGTCAACTGGCTCAGCGTGAACGGTGCGGTCGCGGCGACGATGCGCCCGACGTTGTAGCAGAAGCTGGTCCCGGTGCTGCGCAGGCTGGTGGGAAACAGCTCCGGTAGATAGACGGCGTACGCGCCGAGCACCGATAGCTGGCCGAATCCCATGAGGGGCAACATCCAGTACATGTCCTCGAACTCGCGCATGTACCGGAACACGATCCACGTGGAGGCGATGGACAGGAGCAGGGCGAGCCCGATCGCGATGCGCCGCCCGTACGCCTGCGCGATCTGCGCCAGCGCGAGCATGCCGAAGAACCCGCCCACGTTCTGGAGCAGCAGCCCGATGGAGCGCCAGTACGCCTTCTCGCTGGCCAGATCTCCCGGCGAAAGGCCTGCGTTGATGAAGTGCTGCTCGACGATCGTGCCCACGATCTTCGGATGGAAGTTGCCGACGCCCCAGAGCCCGATGATTCCCGCGCTGCAGACGATGAGGCCGAGCCACGCGCGTTTGCTCCAGACGGGATGAGTGAGGAGGCGGCGATAGGAGCCGAACTGGATTCCACGCGCGGACCCTTCGCGCCGCGCCGTGACCCACTTCGGCGGCTCCTTGAGTTGGCGCATGAGCGGCACGCACAGGAGCGCCGGCAGCGCGCCGACCAGGAACATCGCCTGCCAATGCGCGAGCCCCCAGGGCAGGAGTTGGCGCGCGGCGAGGGAGCCGAACAGCATGCCGATCAGCGCCGCGGCGAGGTTTCCCCAGGTCGACAGGGATTGCAGCAGACCGAGGGCCGGCGCGCGGCTGCGGTCGGGCAGCGAGTCGGCGACGAGCGCGACGGCGAGGCCGAAGACGCCGCCGACCCCGAGGCCGGTGGCAAAGCGATAGACGCAGAAATCGAGGAAGCCGGTGGAGAACGAGCTGAGCCCCGTGCTGACCGAGTACAGCAGGATGCAGATGGTCAGCATGCGCGCGCGGCCGTAGCGGTCGCCGAGCGCGCCGAAGATGAGCCCGCCGACGGCCCATGCGACGAGGAACACGGAGGTGGTGTATGGGCCGTATTCCAGGGCCAGCGCCGGATCGGCGATCAGGTCTTCCATGGCGGCATCGCGCGCCAGGTTGAAGACCTGCAGGTCGAAACAATCGAACGCCCACGCCAGCGACGCGCCGGCGAAAACCAGCCACTGCTCGCGAGTCAGGCCCTGCCACCAGCGGGGAGCGTTCATGTTCGTCAGGCGCTAGAAGTAACCGGATGGTTACATTAGCATCGGCGCTTCGGCCTCGCTACCCGCAAGACTTCATGCCTGTCCGCCCGTCCAGAAAGGCCGCGCCTCGCAAGCGATCCGCCAGCGCCACCAAGGCCCGGATCCTCGAAGCGGCGTTGAGCGAATTCGCCACGCGGGGATTCGCCGGCGCGCGCGTCGACGTGATCGCCGCCCAGGCGCGCGCGAACAAGCGCATGCTCTATGCATACGTTGGCAACAAGGACGCGTTGTGGATCGCGACGCTGGAGGCCGTCTACTCGGCGAAGCGGCGCGAAGAGCGGCAACTCGCCACGTCCACGCTGTCGCCCGAAGACGCGATGCGCTCGCTGATCCGTTTCAACTTCCGTTATCACCTCGAGCATCCCGAGTTCGTCGCGCTCGTGAACAACGAAAACCTCATGGGCGCGCGCAGGCTCAGTCGATCGAAGCTGGTGCCGCAGCTCTATTCTCCGTTGCTCGAAACACTGACCGACGTGTTACGGCGGGGCCAGAAGGCGAAAGTGTTCCGCAGCGGCGTGGACCCCATGCAGCTCTACATCTCGATCGCGGCGCTGGGATATTTCTACATCTCCAACATCCGCACGTTGTCGGTGATCTTCGCGAGCGAACTCGCTTCGCAGGCAAACATGAAGCGACGCGAAGAGCACGTCATCGATGTCGTGATGAGTTATCTGGGCAGTTGAGCGACCGAGTGCATCCACGCCGCGCACGGCGCGCGTATCAGGAGCGCTTGCGCCAGATCATCACGCTGACCCACTTGCCGTGCCCTGTGCCCGAAGTCAGTTCAGGCGCCGTGACGCCGCCGGTGAGTTCCATGTGCCGGTCGAGTTCTTCGTAACCATCCAGGGTCTGGCCGTAGGCGTCCGTGGTCACGGCGTACTCGAAAGCGCAGCGCGTGCGACGGCATTCGAGTGCGCGCATTTCAAACGGGGACTGACGGTCCGCCAGCATCCATTGGGCGATCTGCCTTTCCATCGAGTCTGCCCACTCCGCATCGCGCGACTCGGCCAGGAATTCCGCCAGCCGGGGCGCAAACTCCTCACACATCGCCACGACCGGGCGCGTGGCGCAGTACGCGGTTACCGAGTCCGAAACCCCGAACGGTTTGCCGGTCACCGCCAACTGGTCGCGCCGCGACTCGCCGGATGTCGAATCGCAGCCCGCCAGCACCAATCCCGCGACCAGCGCGGCGATCATCGCGCGAACTGTGGGCTGTTGAACCTCCGCGATCACTCGAGCGCCGGATTGATCTCGTCCGGCGGACCCACCGGCTCGATCTTGTTATTGCCGCCCGGGCGGTAACGCTGGCGCCAATACTTCCTCATCTCGTGGTCGAGTTGTCCGAACGCGAGAGGCCCATTGATGTCGTTGCCTCTTCCGATGAATGCCTGCATCGCGCGATTCTCGACGGCCAGTTTGCAGAAGGCGCGGTTGTGTCCCATGCCGTGGGTGAAGACCTCGATTCCGTCACCCTTCACCGATATGTGGCGCGAGATCGTTCCCGGATATACGACGTGGCCGTTCTGCGTGACATTTCTCGTCCCTCCGACCCAGACCGAAGACTGGATCCACTGCTGGATGATCGGTCCGGCTGCCCAGATGTAGGCTGACGGGAAAGATGTAGCCCCTGGCGCCGTGATGTAAGCGGTGTGCACGGTCACGCCGTCGATCGGCGTCATCGTCGGCCGCAGTTGATAAGCCGGATACGTGAAATAACGGTGCACGGTGTCCTTGACGATTGGCAGCGTGCAATTCGCTTCGCTCAACTTGCAGATCCTGGTCTTCACGTCGTAATGATGGAACGTGATGTCCTGCTGCACGTAATTCGCATCCTCCGGGAACGGCTCATGAGGCCAGCTGTTCGCCGTATCCGACGCCAGCACGTTGCCGATGTTGCGGATGATTTGGCTCTCGATGATCGACTCGAGCCGTTCCTGGTCATTCGTCGGCATTGCGTGGCAGCCATCGTTGAGGCGATCGAGGATGTCGGCAGTCTCGAGCGCATCGGGCTCGAACACCGAGTAGTCACGCTGATAGGTCACGTTGCCGCCTTCGTAGTAAACGATGTGCAGCGGGTAGTCGCAGAGATTCGTGTTCGTGTTGCCGATGTATCGTCCCTGCGAATCGTAGATGGCCACGTTTCTCACACATGGCTCGCCCGGCGGGAACACGGGAGTCGTCCCGCACTGACTGCCGGGGAATCGCGAGCGGCACTGTGAGAGGAACATGTTGATCAGCGTCGTGTTGCTGGGGTTCAGGACGCTCGCGAACCAGCGGGGACTCGCCGGCGTGCTGCCCGGCGTCATTACCAGCGGCGCATTCGCGTGGAAAAAGTTGTTGTCGGCCAGCCAGCCGGAAACCTGCGCCCAGTAGCGACGGATCCTCGGATTCAACGTGACCATCGTCGGCGTCTGGGTAGACGCATTGCCGTAGAGAATGACGTCATTCCCATTCCCGATCAGCGTCCGGATACCGACGATTTCGAGATCGATGATCCCATCGAGGTCGATATCGCGGGGATTCGCGATCATTTCCTCGGCGATCGTCCACGCGGCGGCCAGGGCGCGTTGTGCCGGAGACGGGTCGCTCACCATGGTGAACGAGCCGGCGCCGTCGTTCACGAGGAAGAGGTCCTTGGTACAGCAGACCTTGACCGGGATGATCATGTCGTCAAGCAGAATCGGAACGATCTTCGCGGCTGGTGCCTGTATGAACAGGTCGCGCCCGCCGTCGCCGTGGAAGTCCCCGTACTTGATCGTGTAGCCGGCGCTAAATTCGCCGGCGCGAGCGCCAATGCCGACCAACAACAGGAACGCCGCGGCGGCGAATTTGATTAGTTTCACGGTCCCACTCCCTTGATCCGATCCAGTGCTGGTCTCTGTAATCAGGGAGCAACTTGTGACGCCCGGGCCGAAGGTTCTTTTTTCCGGGTTTGCTTCGCGCCGCCAGTAGTGGCTCCCACGCCGCAATCCTTGTCCCGCGACATCCTCCTCGGGGATTCACCGTTACCGCTACCGCCTTCATGGCGACACGACCCCAAAAGCCCTTGAATCTGCTTCTCTTTGACACTTTGCATAACGACGCAGAAGATGTTGCCCCACTAGAGGGTCGGTATTGCGGTCCACGGTGCTTTCACGAATGTTGCATGGAAGCATCAACAACTAACAATTTTTGTGGAGGGATTCGGATGAACATCATGCGACTCATTGTCGGGGGTGCGCTGGCGACAGTCCTGGCGACACCTTTGTTCGCACAACAGCAGGAAGAAGAGCAGTTGGAAGAGGTGATAGTCACCGGCTCCCGCATCGCGCGACCCGGGGATTTCCAGAGCTCATCGCCGGTCGACACCATCGACCGCGCGAGCATCGAGAAAGCGGGCTACGCGAACCTGCAGCAGCTCATGGAGAAGATGCCCTCCAATGGCAATGGCGCCTTTTCCACGCGCGGCAACAACCAGGACTCGACGGCCAACGGTGCGTCCTCCATCAGCCTGCGTGGCCTCGGTGCCGACGCGACCCTGGTGCTGGTGAACGGCCGCCGCGTCGCGATCAGCTCCTTCGCGGAAAGCATCACCACCAACTTCGTGGACATCAACTCGATTCCGGTGTCCGCGATCGAACGCGTCGAAGTGCTCAAGGATGGCGCCTCGGCGCTCTACGGTTCGGACGCGGTTGCCGGTGTGATCAACATCATCCTGCGCAAGGACTTCGAGGGACTCGAACTCGGCGCCTCGTACGGCAACACCACTGAAAGTGGTTACAACGAGCAGAACTACTCGGCGATCTGGGGGTTCGGCGGCGAAGACAGCAACGTGACGTTCATCTTCGACTTCTTCAAGAACGACACGCTGTTCAACACCGATCGCGGGACGCTGGGCACGGCGAACCAGACGGCGCAGGGCGGTCAGGATTTTCGTTCCTCGCGTGGTTATCCGGGCCGCTTCGTCGTGGACGGCACGGTCAGGCGTGATCCGGCCTGTCCCGCGGGCGACATCGCCGGGCCGGCCGGGAACACCTGCGTCTACGACTTCGGCATCTGGAACCTGCTCATTCCGGAAGCCGAGCGCGGCGGACTCATGTTGCTGGGCCACCAGGATTTCGGTGACAACGTGCAACTGTTCGTCGAGCTTGCCGGACAACATAACAACTCGATCGCGCAAGGCGCGCCGACACCTCTCGACGAGGGCGCGGGGTTGACGGTCCCGGGGGCCCACCCGGGCGAGCCGTACAACGTCGCCACCACGATCGGCCTCAGCCGCTATCGCACCGTCGATGCGGGTCCGCGCAGATGGGACATCTCGACCGACAACCTGCGCGGAGTCGTCGGCCTGAAAGGCAAGATCAACGACTGGGACTGGGAAGTCGCGGCGCAGCGCGCACGCAGCGAGTCTGAGCAGAGCGGCGACCGCTCCATGGGCTGGGTACGCACCGACTTCCTGCAGCAGCAGATCAACTCGTTCGCGTACAACCCTTTCGGCGCCACGCAGAATCCGCAAGGCGTCATCGACCAGATCACGACGAGCCTGATTCGTCGCGGCAAGTCCGAGCTCACGATGTACGACGCGCAGATCTCGGGCGCGTTGTTCGACTTCGGCAACGATGCGGTGCGCATGGCCGCTGGCGTCGAATATCGCGAGGAATCGGTCCAGGACGTGCCGGACGATCAGTTCCAGCGCGGCCTGATCTTCGGCACCGAGTCGGTGTCGGCGGCCGCGGCGCGCGACAACTTCTCCGCGTTCGTCGAGTTCGCCGTTCCCCTCGCCGAGGGCCTCGACCTGTCCGCCGCCGTGCGATATGACGACTACAGCGACTTCGGCGACACCGTGAATCCCAAGCTGTCGGCGCGCTGGGCGCCGATCGATTCGCTTGCGTTCCGCGGATCGTGGGGCACGGGTTTCCGCGCTCCGTCGCTGGCGCAAGTGGGTCTTGGACCCTCCCAGGAGTCGCGATTCTTCACCGACTCGTTTGGTTGTGCTGACAACACGGTGTACTGCGCCGCGACCGACTACACCATCGTCTTCACCGGCAATTCCGACCTCGACGCGGAAGAATCGGAGAGCTTCAACTTCGGTGTGTCGTTCAATTACGAAGGCTTCTCGGCCAGCATCGACTACTGGGATATCACCCAGGAGGACAAGATCGACGAAGCGATCGGTTTCACCTACCAGGAAGAGTGCAACAACCAGGCGAGCACCATCTGCATCCGCGGCACGCCGCTGGCGGGTGACACCCTGGGGCCGTTGCAGGAGATCAATGCCACGTTCGACAACATCAACGAGCAATCGGCGATGGGCGTCGACTTCGAGGCGAACTACCGCTTCAGCGCTGGCGGCGGCACGCTCACCTTCGGCGTGAATTACAGCAACCTCATCGAGTTCGAGCGCGTCGAGCTTGGACCGAGCGGCGACACCGTGGTCCGCAAGCTCAGCGGCGAGTACGAGTATCCAGAGGACCGCGCAGTGGCGACCGCCGACTGGGATCACGAGAAGTGGGGTGTGTTCGCCGCGGTGAACTACATCGGCTCGTTCCAGGACCTGCCCGACTCCGACTTCAACACCGTTCCCGATTACGAGAACGACACGCGCAATGTCGGGTCCTTCACGACGCTGAACCTGCAGGGCCGCTACAACTTCAACGAGAACATGAAGTTCCTGTTGAGCCTCGACAACGCGCTCGACGAGGAAGTGCCGTTCGCGGTGGGCGACGGCAACAACGACCTCTACGGGTACGTGCAGAGCACGCACAACCCGCGAGGCCGGTTCTGGAGCGCCAGGGCGATCTTCACGTTCTGAGCCCGGTCTCCATGAGGCGAAAGGGGGGGCGCTGTTGCGCCCCCTTTTTTTTTACCCGGAGCGTGGCGCTCCGAAGGTCTGCACCCAGTAGATATGCTTGCGATTGCGGCCGGTGCTGAAGTGCACGCCGATCTGCTCAAACCTCTCGTCCATGATGTTTGCGCAATGACCGGGGCTGGCCAGCCAGCCGGCAACGACTTCCTCCGCCGATTCCGGCCCGAACGCGATGTTCTCGCCGGTGAGTCGCGGCTGATAGCCTGCGCGAAGCACGCGATCCTTCGGTTGACTGCCGTCGTGTCCGCGATGATCGAAATATTTTCTTCGGGCCATGTCGCGCGCGTGACCGGCGGCCGCGTCGTTCAGTTGAGGAGAAGCGCTCAGCGGAGGCGCGGCCGCGAACCGCTTTGAGCCACACCTTCGGCTGCTGCCCCTGGCGGCATTGACCAGTTCCACCACGCGCGCGCGGACTTTGGCGCCGGACTCCCGACCGACCACCGCATCGGCCGCGGGTGCGCCGGTTGCCAGCGCGAGCGCCGCCGCGGCCGTGATGGATCGCAGCTTCGCGTGACCGAACAGCCGTTTCACGAGTGTCATGGCCGCCAGTTTCCCTGCGCCGTGCTGAATGCGGGGTGAATGTGCGTGAAGTGCTCCTTGCTGCGGCGCCCTGCCAATATTTCGCAGTGAACTTCGCGCACCTGCGTCCGATACCTACTCACGCGCGCGCGATCAATCGGTTATACAACGCCCTCCGCCACTGGGAGCATCGTCATGACAGTGCCGAAAACAGCCCGGCTATTCATCATCCTGGCCGCGTCGAGCACCTTGCTCAGTGCGTGTGGCGTAAATCCGGTCACCGGCAAGAAGGAAATCCAGTTCGTCTCCGAATCGCAGGAACTGCAGATCGGCGAGAAGAACTACTCGCCGACCCGGCAGGGGGAGGGCGGCGATCTCACCGTGTTGCCCGAGCTAACTACCTACGTGAACGGCGTCGGCCAGAAGCTGGCGGCCGTTTCGGATCGCAAGCTGCCGTACGAATTCGTGGTGCTGAACAACTCGGTGCCCAATGCCTGGGCTTTGCCGGGCGGCAAGATCGCGGTCAATCGCGGATTGCTGACCGAGCTGCGCAACGAAGCCGAACTTGCCGCGGTGCTCGGCCACGAAATCGTCCATGCCGCCGCGCGCCACGGCGCCAAGGCCCAGGAGCGGGGCACGATGATGCAGGTCGGCATGGCCGCCGCGCAGGTGGGCGCCGCCGTCGGTGGCCTCGATGCCAACCTCGCGAACCTCGCGCTGCAGGGCGCCGGCACGGGACTGCAGATGATCCAGATGAAATACGGGCGCGACCAGGAGCTCGAGAGCGACCAGTACGGAATGAAATACATGAAGCTCGCGGGCTACGACCTGTCGGGCGCCGTGACGCTGCAGGAGACCTTCGTGCGCCTGTCTGAAGCCGGAGGCAGGAAGCAGCAGAGCTGGATGGAGGGCCTGTTCGCCTCCCATCCGCCGTCGCAGGAACGCGTCGACAAGAACAGGAAGACCGCGAGCGAGATGGGAAGCGGCGGTGAACTGGGCGCTGAATCCTTCGCCGCCGCGACGAAGAAGCTGCGCGAGATGAAACCCGCCTACGACAAGTACGACCAGGCCATGGCGGCGGCGCAGAAGAAGGATTTCGCGACCGCGAAATCCCTGGCCGGCGAAGCGGCGAAAGCCATTCCCAACGAAGGCAGCTTCCAGGTCCTGCTGGGGCAGATCGCGCTCGCCGAGAAGCAGCCGCAGGCGGCGGCCACCCATTTCGACAAGGCGATGCAGCTCAGTCCTAACTACTTTGCCCCGTACCTGGGCGCCGGCGTCGCGCAGACCCAGCTCGGCAACAAGGACAAGGCGGAGCAATACCTGACGCGCAGCGCGCAGTTGCTGCCCACCGCGCCGGCCGCGTACCACCTGGGAAACATCGCGCGCGATCGCGGCGATACCGAGACTGCGCGCCAGTATTACCAGGCAGCGGCCAGTTCCCAGAGCTCAGTGGGGCAGGCGGCGGCGGCCGAGTTCATGAAGATGGATCTGCCGAAGAACCCGGGCAATTACGTCGCGGCGGGCGGGCAATTCGATTCGCAGGGCCAGCTCATGGTGGTCGTGCAGAATCGCTCGCAGGTGGCGCTGCAGGGAATCCAGGTGACGCCGGTGCTCGTCGATGCCGCGGGCCGCGTCGTGCAACAGGGAAATCCCGTCGTGATCCAGGCCGTGGTCAAACCGGGCGAACAGGCCGCTGCGCCGAGCGGCGTTGCCAACGTGCCGCAGGAACAACTGCAGGCGCTGCGCTTCCGGGTCGACGCGGCGAAAATCGCGGAGTGACCCGGGAAAGCGAAATCATCCCGTCGTCGTTGCGTCAGGCCGTCCGCTTCAGCGCCGCTGCCGGCGCGGCAGTCTCACGCGTGACCGTGTAGCGCTGCATCGACACATTGAGCTCGCTGGCATGTTCGGCCATCGACTGGCTCGCGGCGTTGGCCTGTTCGACCAGCGCGGCGTTCTGCTGCGTCAGCCCTTCGAGCTGCACCACGGCACGGTTCACCTGTTCGATGCCCGCCGTCTGCTCGCGCGTCGCGGTCGTGATCTCCGCGACGATGTCGGCCACTTTTTTCACCGACAGCACTATCTGCTCGAGGGTGGCGCCGGATTCGGTGACGAGGCCCGAGCCCACTTCGACGGACCGCACGCTGTCCTGGATCAGCGCCTTGATCTCCTTGGCGGCGTCGGCCGACCGGCCCGCGAGGCTGCGCACCTCGGAGGCAACCACGGCAAATCCGCGGCCCTGATCGCCGGCGCGCGCTGCTTCCACCGCGGCGTTCAGCGCGAGCAGGTTGGTCTGGAAGGCGATCTCGTCGATGACGCCGATGATCTCGGCGATCTTCTTCGAGGCCGCGTTGATGCCCGCCATCGCGGTGACGGCCTGGGTCACGACCGCGCCGCCCTTCGCCGCCTGCGCGTGCGCGGCCATCGCGAGCTGGTTGGCGTGATTCGCGTTGTCGGCGTTCTGACGCACCGTGCTCGTCATCTGTTCCATCGACGAGGCAGTGGCCTCGAGGCTGGAAGACTGTTCTTCGGTGCGCTGTGAAAGGTTCTCGTTGCCCTGGCTGATTTCCAGCGCGCCGTCGCTCACTTTTCGCGCCGCGTCCTTCACCTGCGCAATCGAATCGGCGAGGTTCTTCAGCAACTCGTTGATGCCGCCGGCGAGCGCCAGGAAAAATCCTTGTTTGCCATCCTCGCGCAGCCGCGCGGCGAGGTTGCCGCCGGACGCCTGCGCGACCACGGCCTTGATCTCGTCCTCGACCGCGGTCTTGTCGGTGCGGTCCTGCCACTGCACGACCGTGCCGAGGCGCTTGCCGCCCGCGTCTATCACGGGGCTGGCGATGATGCGCAGACTCGCCCGGCCCGCGGCGAGATCGATTTCGCGCACCTCGCGCACTTCGCGCAGCTCGCGCGCCTGGAACCCGCGGATACCCGACAGGAATTCCAGCGACTTGCCCACCAGCTGGGTCGCGTCGAAAGACGGCACGGCCTGGCGGATCTCGGAGGCGCGTTTCTGGAAGATGTTCAGCGCGAATTCGTTGACATAGACGATGCGCCCGTCGATGTCGGCGAGTAACGCTCCGGCGCCGATGCTGTCGAGGGCCACGCGAATGCGCGCATTCTCCTCGCTGCGCGCCTGCTCGCGTTCCATGGTGGTCTGGAGCTCGGCGGCCGCCGTTTTCTCGCGCTCGGCCAGGGCCTTGAGCTCCGAGGTGAAGCGGCGCTCTTTCTCGAGGTTGCCTTTCAATTCACCGCGCATCCGCTCCATCGCCACCACCAGGCTGCTCTCGTCGGCGCCCGCGGTGGCGAGCTCGACGTCGAGCCGGCCCTGCGCGAGATCCTGTGCGGCCCGCGACAGCAGCCGCGGATTCGCGCCGACTGCGCTGACCTCGGCGCGCAGCCGCATGGCCATGAGCACCAGCAGCCCCGTCTCGAAGACCACGAACGCCGCGTGCAGCAGCACCATGCCGAAGCCGGAGCGCGACTCGAACAGCCAGACCGAGCTGCCGGCCCGCTGCAGGATGTCGAACGACAGGTGATGCACGGCGACGACGCCGGCCGCGACGACCAGCGGCACCCAGTCGCGGTAATACAGCAGGAAGGCGAGCAGCACGAAGAACGCGAAATGCATCTCGATCATGCCGTGCACCTGGTGCACCTGCAGGGCCGCGAACACCATGAGGCCCGCGGCGATCGCGCAACGCGTCACCAGCTCGCCGCCGTGGGCGGTGACCAGCCATGCGCAGACCGCGACCGTCGGCACGCCTATCCACAGCGCTTCGGACCAGGTGTCGTGCAGCGCCGCGATCGCCAGCGAGATCACTGCAAGGCCAGACAACACGCCTAACAACAGGCGGTCGCCGGCGCGGCTGAGGGCCTGCAGGTATTCATTGGTCTCGTTCAAGTCGATCGCTCCACGCCACGGTTACCGTTGGATTCGCAAAAGCATCCCCAGCGTGTCGTCGCCGGTGGCAGCGGCGGGACACCCTGGAGCGCACGTTCGATCACACCCTCGACCAGGGCGCCGGAGCGACCGCACCACGCGGCATCGCTGTACGGCCCGAAATACAAAAGCGTGCCGCCGGCGCCGAAAACGAAAGCCGCCGGCATGCTCTCCACCCAGCCGGGCATGCCATGCGCCGGGGCGCTACCGCTCCTGACACGGATGAAGCGCACGTCGCTGTCGCGAAAGCGCGCCTCGATCTCCGCCAGGTGGCGATCCGTGAAGCGGTTGCAGTCGCAGCCGTCGCGGTACACGTGTACTACCGTCACCGCAGCCGTGTTCGTCGGAGATTGGCTGAGCACCTGCTGGAACCAGAGCCGCGCGACCTCGCGTTGCTGCGGATCCGCGGCAGCCACGAAGCCCGGCGCCGCGAAGCTGCGCTGCGGCTGGAACTCGAAATACCAGAACGCGATGGCCATTCCGGACAACCAGGCCGACAACACGATCCACGGCAAAATCCGCCTGCGATGCGAGGCATCGCCGACGAGCAAGAGCAGTCGGTCGCGCCTCGGAAACATGTTCAAAAGTATGAACGGAGGGGCGCGAGCAACGCGGGGTCCGTGTCACAGATAGCCGCGACCCGTTGCGGAAAGGCCGGGAATTTAAGCGTTCTTTGGGCTCTGCCCTAAGGTTTTCCGGAATCGCGGAGCCGCACGGTGCTGTTCGCGAGCATCGACTCGACCTTGCCGCGAACCGTGATGTCGCCGAATCGCTCGAGCGGCTGTGCCCGCGGGGCCTGGCGAAGGCGCTGGCGATCGAAGATCGGTAGATAGTCGGCGGCGCTGGAAACCTGTTGTCCCGGTTCCGGAATCAGGAAATCGACGGTCACCGACATGCGCATGACGTTCGACGACGACTGGTTGCGCGGTTCGAGCACGCGCGTGAATTTTCCGGTGCGACGTTCGTGCCAGCCGCCCGCCGGCTCGAGGTTCCACCCTGGCTGGTCTCGCCGAACACGCGCCCCACCGAGATCGCCTCGTTCTTCATGCGCGTGACGAACACGTGATTGGGTTGTTCGGTGGCGCGCAACAGCACGAGAACGCGGACGTCGCGCGCTGCTTAGGCGGAAAGCGCCGCAGTGGCAGCGATCCACGCGATCGCGAGGAACAACACACGGCATCCGAACTTCATCACGCACCCCGAGCGGCCTTCGCCCACTTCGCGCGCCGCGCGCGCCATGCCAGCAGCACGCCCAGCAGCCCGAGCCACGACGCGTCGAGCGCACCGCCGCCGCCGCCGCCACTACTGCTGCCTCCGCCCGACGAGGAAGAACCGCCCGGCGGTGCATTGACCGTGGTCGCCTGGTCGACGCTGTTGTTGGTCGCGACCCGGTCCTGGCCGCCGCCGGACACCGTAGCGCGCAGGGTATTGGCGCCCGCGGTGGGTACCGACGTCACGACGGTGATCGTTGCGGTTGCGCCCGAGGCAAGTGCGCCGATCGCGCAGGTCACGCCGGTGCCCGCGACGGTGCAGTTGCCACGCGTCGAAGTCGCGCTGGTCGCCGTTCCTGCAGCGGTCAGTGATGCAGCCACGGCCGGCATTTCATCCGGACCGTTGTTGCGCACTTCGACGATGTAATTGAACGCGGTCGACGCCTGCACCGGATCCGCCGAATCGGTGGCGGTGATCGCCAGATCGGCGACCGCCCGCGATGTGACGACCGGCGCCATGCCGTTGTTCGCAGGGTTCGTGTCCAGGGCCGACGGCGCAGCCGCCACCGCGACGTCCGCGGTCAGTGGGCCCACGGCGTCCGCGGTCGCAGTGATCGTCACGCTGCGCTCCGCGCCGGACGCAAGATCATTGAAGACGCAGGTGATCTGACTACCCGCCGCCGTACAACCCGCCGGCGTCGAACCGAGTGTGAGACCCGCGCGCGCGATGAATGCGACAGCGGCGACGCTGGCCGCGACGGGCCCTTCGTTTCGCACCGCCACGGCGTACGAGACGACGTCGCCGTGATCGACGGTGGTCGCCGACGGTGTCACGGCGAGCCGCAGGTCGACGACTTCTCCGACGTAGGCACTG
This sequence comes from Steroidobacteraceae bacterium, assembly GCA_035765415.1. Taxonomy (GTDB): domain Bacteria; phylum Pseudomonadota; class Gammaproteobacteria; order Steroidobacterales; family Steroidobacteraceae; genus CADEED01. The sequence goes on from DASTXR010000019.1 coordinate 19,723, forward strand.
GCCTGCGCTGAGTCGTTGGCGGCCGTGTTGTCACGCTCGTGCGCTTCGATTCGCGCCGCGACCGGCAGCGACAGCGCTGTTGGCGGCGTATACGAAACAACGACGTCGACGATTGCGCCGGGCCGCAGCACCGGAAAATCGCAACGCGGGCTCACGCCGTTGATGACGCAACTGCCGGCGGTCGTGGCAGCCGAGACCCCGATGATTCCTGCGGGCATGGTGATGTCGAGCCGCGCAGCCGTCGCAGCCAGCGCGCCGTGATGCTGCACGCGCGCGGTGAGATTCGTCGCGACACCCATTGCCTTCGGCCCGGAATGGCCACTCAGCTCCACCGACAGATCGTTCTGGATTTCGTAGGTCGCGACGCCGCGCCCGCCGGTGTTCACGTACAGCAGGCTCGGCAGATTCGGATCCAGCACGATGTCCCCGACATACCAGGACAGCGGCTCGCTGGCGGGCCGCAGCACTTCCCAGGTCAGGCCGCGATCGACCGAGCGCGCAATCGCCGAGCCGTCATTGAGTCGCATGCCGGCATCCGGATCGAGGCTCGAAGCGTAAATCGTCGTCGGAACCGTGGGATCGACCGCCACGGCTCCCGCAGGCAGCGGGCTCACGATGGCGAACCCGTCGCTGCGCGCGAAGGTGTCGCCACCGTTGTTGCTCACCTGCAGGCCGCGCCGCGTGGCGGCATAGACGTAGTTCGAGTCGGCCGGATCGAGCGCGATGCCGCGTACGTCGACGCCCACGAAACCGCGCTCGGTCCAGTTGAGGCCGCCGTTCAGCGAGCGATACAGGCCGCCCGTGTTCGCAGCACCGAATCCCTGGTAACTCGCGAGAAAGATGCGATTCCGGTCCGAGGGATCCATGGTGATGGCGAGTGGATAGACGGCGGGGAGATCGACACTGTGCGGAGTCCACGATACGCCGGCGTCGGTGCTGCGATAGAGGCTCGCAGCCGGCGTGATGAAGCCCGAGCTCATCGCCACGTACATCACGCGGCTGTCCACGGGATCGAAGCCGAGCGCGGTCGAGTCCAGCGAGCCGAGCGCCGCTCCGGTCATCGTCCAGTTGGCGCCGCCATCCGTCGAGACGACCAGCGGGCGTTGCGAGGTGAGTAGGTAGATAGTGCGCGGATCGCGGGGTTTGACGCCGATGGCGTTGTGGCCATAGAAGATGCCGCCGAGCAGCGTCTGCGCGCCGTACAGATTGTGGCGCTGCCACGCCGACTCGCGCGAGCTCGAGAACAAACCACCTGCCGACGTGAGGGCGAACACGCGCGAATCCGCGGCGATCGTCGTGGCCATGCGAAGGGGCGAGGTGGCCACCGGACCGGAAATCGACTCCGTCCATGTTGTCGCGCCATTTTCCGAATGCGCGACGCCGCCGAGCGAGGCCGCGACGATGCGGGTTCCGGTGCCGTTGGCGCTGATGACCAGGCCGCGCGCGTCGCCGAGCATCGTTGCGCCGATGGGCGACCAGGTCTGACCCGAGTCCTGGCTGCGCCACAACCGGTTGTCCCAGTAGTAGCTGGAGTACAGCGTGGATGCCGAGTGCGGGTCGCGCACGACGCTCGGGTTCGAGCCGACCGCCTTGCGAATCCACGTGACGCCATCGTCGTTCGATACATAGGTGCCGTCGCTGGTCGCCATGACGAGCAGCGTGGGCGAGACGCGCACCAGCGCGTTCAGGAACGTGTAGTCGGGGCCGGGGGTCGTTTCGGTCCAGTTGGCTCCGCCGTCGTTGCTGCGCGCGAGGCTGAGCCCGCGCAGTGCGATGACGCGGTTGCCATCGGCGCCTTCGACGTAGATGCGCGTGATCGTCTGCATCGTCGCCGTGCGCGGCGCGAAAGTCGCGCCGCGATCGAGGCTTCGGTAGAAGCCGCCGCTGTTCGTTGCGTAATACACCGTGCGGCCATCGCTGCCGCCGACACCCACGGACCAGATCGACGGCGTCGACGGCGCGATCTGCGTGAAGCTGTCGCCGCCATTTTCGCTGCGGAACAAACCCTGCTCGAGCACCGCTACGTAGACGCGGCGACCATCGGTCGGGTCCACCGCGATGTGGACCACCTGGCCGGCGAACCCGCCGATCGTCTGCCATGTCACGGCGCCGTCCACCGAGCGCGACAACGAGCGGCCGTACGCCGCATAGAAAACATTGGAGTCTGTGGTGCTCGCGGCGATGTCGCGAACCGGCTCACCGCCGGGCGGGCCCTGCGTCGTCCAGGCATTGATCCCGGCCAGCGCCGCGGTGGACAGGGCGAGCGGAATTGCGCACGCGGCCAGCCGGGTGATGAAAGTTTTCAAGCGCATTGTGCCCTCCAGCGGTTCGAAGTCCGCTCTTCTATTTGCGGCCGATGTTAAGCCAGGAGACCGGCGAATCGGGGAAAACTAAACAGAAGGTGCACCGGAACGGCCATGACGGGGACGGGTGGCGGTGTCGCCGGGCTCGCCCGGCCGCGCGATTTGAATCTGTAAGGTATTCACCCCACGCAGCAGAACAGTAGCATCAGCCGCGCCAGCGACTGACTAACAACAAGAATCCAGCCAGTGGGAAGGTGTCATGGATCCTGGTGTCAGAAAGCTCGAAGTCAGTCGTTTGGACCGCTGGCTGCGGATGATTCTCTGGCTGACCCTCGCCAACACGCTGCACATCGTGGCTTTGGCTGTACTGCCGATGCTGCTCGCGACCGACCAGATGGTGGACGCGATGCGCCGGCTTGCCGAGCCGGCGAATCCGATCCGGAGTTTCGGACTGCTAGGCGGCTTCTCACTGGCCGCGGCCGTTCTCGCGCTCTCGTCTGCGTTGCTCGGCGATGCGATTCGCGAGCGCATCGCCAATCTGACGGTGGGCGCCATCCCGCCGCGCGTGGTCAACGTGTTTTCTGCCGGAGTCGTGCCGGTCCTGATGCTTCTGGGCGTCGCGCTCATCCCGGCGAGGATTGCCGCTCAAGGCATGGGACTGGGATCGGTGAAGACGGGCGTACTGATGCTTTCGGTGGTGATCGTCGGGGCCGTCCCCTTGAGCCTCGGCTTCGCGTCTTTTCGCAAAGGCCTTTCCATCGTCCAGCCTGTGCTGCATGGGGTACTGCTTGCCTTCGGGCTTGCGGCGATCGTCGCAATCTCGTTGAGCGCGAGCGGCGCAATTGCCTTCGGTCCCATGGGCATCGTGGTGTTGGGCGTGGTTTTCTGGGCTGCGGCGCTCACCCAACTGTTCGTGGCCATTCCACTCTTCATCAACTCGATGCCCGGCGCCGCTGGCTGGATCGGCGGCGTCGCGGCGCTGTTCCTGCTGTTTCACTCAAACAACCCGTACCGCATGCCCGCGGTGGGTTCACCGTCAGAAGACCCGGAGACCCTGGCAGCGCGTGTCTACGACGACTCCGTCGGCGCATTCTTCGAATGGCTCGAGTCCCGGCTTCCGGCGGAAGACAACGGCGCGGCAATACCCGTCTTCCTGGTGGCGGCGGACGGCGGCGGCATACGCACGGGCTATTACGCTGCGCGATCGCTGGCGCTGCTCAACCAGCTCACCGACGGAAAATTCTCGCGCCACACTTTCACCTATTCGGGCGTGTCGGGCGGCAGCCTGGGCATCGCGGCATTTGTCGACTCCGTGACACGGAATCCGCACGACCCGGGAAAGGTGCTCCGTGAGATCGATGATTTCTTCGCGGGTGATTTCCTCTCACCGGTCATCGGCCGGATCCTCATTGGTGACCCGCTACGCTACGCGATGAACCTGCAAAGCATCGATGGCCGCGACCAGGTTTTCGAGAGCCTGCTTCATCGGCGATGGCATGACACTACAGGTTCGTCTTTTTTCGCCAGGCCGATGCTCGACGCGCTGGGGCGGAAAGCTGGTACGAAACTCGCGCCACCCGTTGTGACGTTTAATGCAACCATCGCCGAGAGCGGCGGCCGGCTCGAGTTGTCCAACCTGGTACACGGACGAGACACATCGGATGCACGGAGTTATTTCACCTTTCACCGCCAGCCCAAAGTACCGTCCCTGACCGTCTCGCAGGCAGTTCATCTCAGTGCGCGATTTCCAGGGTTCTCACCGCCGGCATCTGTGCAGGCGGAAATGTGCGATTCACCGTCGCAAGATCAGACCGAAGGCAAGTGCGAATGGGTCCGCCGTCATTGGCTGACAGTTGTCGACGGTGGCTACTATGACAACTCCGGCCTGGCGCCCATCATCACCCTGATCGATCAGCTCACCTGCATTCGCGAAGAAAAAGAGGCGGAGAAAGGCGATGCACGACGGTGCGTACGCAAGACCGCAAGCCTGGGAGTTCGGGACAAGGACCCTGCGACCTTCGATCGGCGCATGAATTTGCTGTCGAGAGTCAGTTTTCACGTGGTGATCCTCGCCGGCAACACCGAGTACAAGCGCGAGATCACTCCGGGTGGAAAGGAAAAGTACGTTCGCGAAGGAAACTTGTTCGACAAACCGGATCATCGGCGCCGGGCCATGCTGGATATTGGTGCCGCCGTCAGTGCGCTGGACGGTGCGCGTCAAGGAAGGGCGAGGGAAAGCTGGCGCAACCTCGAAATTCTCATGAACCGATTCCCGTCGAATTCGAAAACGCACCGTGTCGATACGAACAGACTCTTCAGCATTGACCACGGTTTGTACCCGTTCACGCAGGACAAGCTGCCGAAGTTCCCCTCCTGCAACGTGAAGTCCTGGGAGGAGTTGCTCGATCTGGTCACTGACATTCCACTGGGCTGGGTGCTGTCGATGCGCGCGCAGAATGGAATCAAATGTGCGACCGAGCGGACGGTGGACCAGCGCATCCAGTCGCTCAAGGACGTGATTCCTTTGCTGACGGCGGCCGAACAGAATTCCGGGGCGCTGGTGCCAGACACCGCAGCGAATTGACTCTCTGTCCGGCCACCCCGGTTGAGGTAGATTGGCCGCAATGCGGCGCGCCACATCTCCCACATCAACGCTCGCCATGCTGGCAATTCTGGCGGGGATCGCGCAGGCGGCAGGGCCGCTGTACAGGCACACCATCGCCGACGAAGCGACCTGGCGCGCGCTCGCGGCGCGCCCGCAATCGGCGGCCGCGGCGCGCACCGAAGTCGTGAAGTTCCTGCTCGACCTGCAGGACGAACGGCGGCTGTGGTTCGTCAATACGGATCGTTATCCGGTGCATTTCTACTTCGCGCGCGATCACATCCCGCGCACGACCGCGACGACGCGCGATCACGACGCGTTCAACCGCGTTCAATACCGGGATGCGGCGCGTCGCTTCGAGATGGGCTCGATCCTCCACTACCTCGACTCGGACGAGTGGACGCTGGAGCTGGTGAGCGGCGACACGCTCGACGGCGAGCGGATCCTCCGCCTCTACCAATCCGTGCGCGCGGCGTTGTGGACGGGTGAGCGCCTGAGGTTCCGGCCAACCTCCGCGTTGCACGAAGCCAATATCGCGAACGTACGCGACCGCCTGCCCACGGTGACGGCCGACGAAGTGTTCGCCGGCATCCGCTACCAGCCGCTAACTACCGGCACGGCCTTCGGCTTTCTGCGCCTGGTGAGGGGCACGCTCGACCCGGCCACGGTGCGCGCCGACCAGATCCTGGTGCTCGAACATCTGCCCGACGAGATCCCCGTGAGCGCGGGCGTGGTGTCGCGCGAGCTGCAGGCGCCGCTCGGCCACATCGCCATCCTCTGCGCCACGCGCGGCACGCCGAACCTCGCGCTGCGCGACGCTTTCGAGCGCGCGGACTTCGCGGCGCTCGACGGCCGGCTGGTGGCGCTCGACGTGAACATGCAGGATTTTTCCATCCGCGCCGCCACGCGCGAGCAGGCGGAGAAAGCCTGGAAAAAGCGCCGGCCGAAACGCCCGCAGGTTCCCGCACTGGATTCAACCGAGCGCCGGCTGGTCGACGTATCGAAACTCCGTCTGGCCGATACGCGATTCGCGGGCGCGAAGGCCGCGCAGCTCGGCGAGGTCAGCCACATCGGCGGGCTGAATACTCCCGGCGGTTTCGTGGTTCCGCTGTCTTACTACCTCGATCATGCGCTGGCGGCGGGTGTTCCCGCGAACCTCGCGAATCAACTCGCCGATCCCGCGTTCGGCGAAGACGCCGCCCGGCGCGCGCGCTGGCTGGAGTCCGTGCGCGAATCGATTCAGCAACGCGGCATCGACCCGGTGCTCATCAGGCGCGTGCGCGAGCGCATCCGGCAGATCGCGCCGGCATCGCGATGGATCTTCAGGTCCAGCACCAATGCCGAGGATCTCGCGGGCTTCACGGGAGCGGGGCTGTATCGTTCGGTTCGCGTGAAGGCCGGCGCCGACGACGCGCAGATCGCGGCCGCCATCGCCGAGGTGTGGGCCAGCGTCTGGCTGCAGGGCGCGTTCGAGGAACGCGCCTGGTATCGCGTGGATCACGCCGCGGTGGGCATGGCCATTCTCGTGCAGCCGTACGTCGACGGCGCCATCGCCAATGGTGTGGCCATCACCGCCAATCCGTTCACCGAGCAGCGCCCCGGCTTTTTCATCAATGCGCAGACGCTCGCGGGCAGCGTGACGGGCGCGGGTGGCAACGAGGTGCCCGAGCAGCACCTCGTCTACACGTATTCGGGCGTGTTCGAATCCGAGCTGCTGGCGCGCAGCTCGCGCATGGCCGGCGCCACCTTGTTAGGCGATGCCGACCTGCGCGCACTCGGCGACGTCCTCGGCAAGCTGCACGCGCATTTCATGCGCGCCTGGAGTGGCCGCGCGAATGCCGTCGACGTGGAATTTCTCGTGGCCGGCGATGACCGGCACGTGGTGGTGTTGCAGGCACGCCCGTATCGCGTCGCTTACGCGAAAGGGCAGCGCCTCATGGACGTGCCTGGCGCCCCCTGACGCGGAGTGTTCAGGGTCTGGACGCCAGGTATTGTCGCCAGCCGCCGAGCGCGCTGATGTCCGTGGCCTCCGCGACGCCCAGTGATTCGCACATGAATCCGCTCACTTCGCTGCCATCCTCGAGCTTCACCTTGCCGATGCCGAGCGGCGCGGGAATGCCGGCGACGAACGAGCCGAAGTGTTCCGCGGGCACGCGCCACACCTCGACATCGATGGCGACGCCATTGTCCCTGACGCGCACGAGGCCGGGACGGAACGGCGGACCGCCGGGCAACGCGAAGAAGCGGTAGACAGGCGCGGTGCGCGTCGTCGCCACCTGCCACGCGCCGCGTTCGAGCAGTTGTTTGTTGAGCGGCAGGCCGGACATGTGCGCGCCGCACACCATCACGTCGATGGTGGCGCCGTCCACGGCCGGCAACGATTCCACCGGCGGCAGCGGCAACGACGTGGCGCCGAGTGTGGACACGGCGGCGCGATGGGCGCGAGCCGCGAGCGCGAGCAGGTCGGCGTCGCTCCACGCGGGCGCTATCAGCGACACGCCGAAAGGCAGGCCGTCGGGCGTGAAGCCGGCGGGCACGGCCACCGCGGCGAGATCCATGAGGTTCACGAAGTTGGTGTAACGCCCCAGCGTGCTGTTGAGGCGAATGGGATCGGCCTGCTCGTCGGCGATGCGGTAGTGAGTGCCGGCCGTCGGCAACAGCAGCACGTCCGCCGCCCGCCACAGCGGCTGCGCGGCGCGCGTGAGCTCCTTGAGCCGGTATTGCGCGCGGAACGCATCGAGCGCCGCGGGTGTGGCGCCGGCGGCGATGATCTGGCGCGTGACGTCGAGCATCTGGTCAGGCTCGGATGTGATCAACGATTCGGTGGCGAGGTATCGCTCGGCCACCCACGGGCCTTCATAGAGCAACCGCGCCGTCGTCAGCAGCGGCGCGATGTCCACTTCGAAGACGGTGCCGCCGAGGTCGCGCAGGCGCTGCACGGCCGCATCGAACAGCTTTGCGTAGGCGGTGTTGCCGAAGAACTCGAGTTGCGCCGCGCGTGGCACGCCGAAGCGGAAGTCTGGCCCGCGACCGAACCCGGTACGCGCCGCGCGGCCGGCGGGGCGCGACCACGCGTCGAGGTCGTCGTATCTCACGGCAATACGCGCCACCTGCGCGGCGTCTTCGGCGGTGAGCGCGAAGATCGACATGGCGTCGAGCGAGCGGCACGCGGGAACGACGCCGCGCATGCTCAGGCTTCCGAGCGTCGGCTTGTAGCCCACGAGGTTGTTGAATGCGGCAGGCACCCGGCCCGAGCCGGCGGTGTCCGTGCCCAGCGAGAAACTGGCGAGACCCAGTGCAACGGCCACGGCCGAGCCGCTGGATGAACCACCGCTGATGTACTCGGGATCGAAGGCGTTCCTGCAGGCGCCGTACGGCGAGCGTGTGCCCACGAGGCCGGTAGCGAACTGATCGAGGTTGGCCTTGCCGAGCGCGATGGCGCCGGCGTCGATCAACGCCTGCACCACCGGCGCCGATTCGGCAGGTTGATAGGCGAACGCCGGGCAACCCGCGGTGGTCTCGAGACCCGCGAAGTCGATGTTGTCCTTGATGGCGAAAGGAATGCCGTACAGCGGCAACGAGGCGGGATCGCGCGCTTCGAGCTCGCGTGCGCGCGCCCGGAGCGCATCTTCGGAGACCTTGCTGATCCAGATATTGTGGCCCGCATGTTTGCCGCGCTCCACGAGCAGCTTTTCGACGAGTGCCGATGGCGTGAGGCTGCCATCCAGATAGGCGCGCCGGAGCGTGGTGATGGAGAGGTCGAGGCTCATGACAGCACCGGTCGCAGGACCAGCAACGTGTCCCCGGCATGCGCGGCCGCACCGGTGGCGCCATGCACCGAGTGCACCGTGCCCGCGGTGTCGGCGAGCACGGCGATTTCCATCTTCATGGCTTCCATGATCACGAGCGTGTCTCCCTTTTCGACGGCCTGGCCCGCGGCAACCTTGATCTGCCACACGCTGCCGGAAACCGGCGAGGTGATGGCGACGCAATCCTCGGGCAACTCCGGCGCATCTGCGCGCGCCGTGCTTTCGACGATTGGCGCCTCGGTGAGCCCCGCCGCACGCCAGCGCTCGCGCTCCGCGTCGAATGCGCGGCGCTGGCGCTGGCGGAACTCGTCGATCGATTCGCGCTGCGAGTCGAGAAACGCGAGGTATTCACCCAGGTCGAGATGCGACTCCTCGATGCGCAGCGGATGCCGGCCGTACGGAAATCCGGCGCGCATCTTCAGCAACTCGTCGCTGCTCACGGGATAGAAGCGGATCTGGTCGAAGAAGCGCAGCAGCCACTGCCTGCCTTCGCGAAAGTCGGGCGTGCGCAGGTAGCGATTCCACATCTGCACGGTGCGGCCGACGAACTGGTAGCCGCCGGGGCCTTCCATGCCGTACACGCATAGATAGGCGCCGCCGATGCCCACCGCGTTCTCGGGAGTCCAGGTGCGCGCCGGGTTGTACTTGGTGGTGACCAGCCGATGGCGCGGATCGAGCGGCGTGGCCACCGGCGCGCCGAGGTATACGTCGCCGAGGCCCATCACGAGGTAGCTGGCGCCGAACACGATGTCGCGCACCTGCTCGCGGGTGTCGAGGCCATTGATGCGCCGGATGAACTCGATGTTGTCGGGGCACCAGGGCGCATCGGCGCGCACGCTTTTGTATCGTTCCGTGGCGAGCTGCGTCGCCGGGTCATCCCAGGACAAGGGCAGGTGCACGATGCGGCTCGGCAGCCGCATGCGATCGACGCTGGGAAGCTTGTCGACCGCGGCGATGAGCCAGTCGAGCACCTGTGGCTGGGTGGCGCGCGCCGGATCGAAGTGAATCTGCAGCGAACGGATGCCCGGAGTCAGGTCCAGCAAACCGGCGAGCTTGTTTGCCTGCAGCTCTTCGAGCAGGGCCTGCACCTGGAATCGCAATACCAGGTCGAGCACGGGCGAGCCGAACTCCACCAGCAGGTTGCTTTCGCCTGCCCGGCGAACGCACAGCGCCGCGTGATTCGCCGATGCGGGAAGCTCGAGCACGATGGACGGGTTGCCGGCGCGCGCCGCGGGCTGCGGAATGCGGCGGAATCGCAGCTTGTCGCCGGGGCGCAGCTGCCCGATCTTCCACAACTCATCGTTGACGATGGTCACCGGGCACACGAAGCCGCCGAGACTCGGTCCGTCGGGCCCGAGTATCACGGGCATGTCGCCGGTGAAGTCGACGCTGCCGATGGCGTAGGCGTTGTCGTGGATGTTCGACGGATGCAGCCCGGCTTCGCCGCCGTCGCGACGCGCCCAGGCGGGTTTCGGCCCGATCAGCCGCACGCCCGTGCGGCTGGAGTTGTAATGGACTTCCCATTCGGCTTCGAAGAACACGCGCATGTCGTCGGGCGTGAAGAAATCCGGCGCGCCATGTGGTCCGTCGGTCACGCCGATCTGCCAGGAATGCGAGTAGTTTGGCCTGTCGGCGGCCGGCATCGAACGGCAGTCGTCGATGCTGCCCCTGCCGGACATCAGGCGCAGCACGTCACCGGCGCGCAACGCGCGGCCGCCGTGCCCGCCAAACTTTCCGAGCGTGAACGTGGAGCGGCTGTCGAGATATGCCGGGATGTCGAAGCTGCCCTGCACCGCGAGATAGGATCGCTGTCCGGCGCCACGAATGCGTCCCAGCGCGAGCACGCTGCCGCGCTTCACGAGCAACGGAGCCCAGAACGGCACCGCCACGCCATCGAGCGTGGCATCCATCGTCGCACCCGCGAGCGCGATGGCCGCATCGACGTGGAAACGCAGCGTGGCTCCCGTGACCGTCATTTCGAGGGCCGCGGCGCCTTCGTCGTTGCCCACCATGCGATTGGCGAGCCGCAACGCCAGCGAGTCCATGGGACCCGACGGGGGCACGCCGACGTCCCACAATCCGAGGCGGCCCGGCCAGTCCTGCACGGTCGTGAGCGTGCCGCCGGCCAGCACTTCGATGGAAGGCGCGTCGTAGACGTGCGTGCCTAACAACGCCGTAGTCTGGCTGCCTTCGACGAACGCCGGATTTTCGAGCACCGAAAGCAGGTAGCCGAGGTTGGTCTCGATGCCGTCGATGGCGGCCGATCCGAGCGCCGCGCCCAGTCGCCAGAGGGCGAGGCGGCGGTTGTCGCCGCGCACGATGACCTTCGCGAGCATGGGATCGTAGAACGACGAGACCTCCGTCCCCGACTCCACCCACGTATCGACGCGCACGCGGTCGGTGTTCGCCAGTTCGAAATTCGTGATCAGCCCGCTCGATGGCCGGAAGTTGCGCGCCGGATCCTCGGCATAGATGCGCGCCTGGATCGCGTGTCCGTGGGGCACGTGCCGGTGGCTGGCGAGATCGGGCGGCTCGCCCGCCGCGGCGCGGATCATCCACTCCACCAGGTCGATGCCGCCGACTTCCTCGGTGACACCATGCTCCACCTGGAGACGCGTGTTCACTTCGAGAAAATAGAATTTCGGGAGCGCGGCGTCGTAGACGAATTCCACGGTGCCCGCCGACCGATAACTCACCGCCTTGCCAAGACTCACCGCCGCCGCATACAGCTCGGCGCGCGTGTTGTCGCTGAGTCCCGGCGCGGGCGATTCCTCGATGACTTTCTGGTTGCGACGCTGCACCGAGCAGTCACGCTCGCCGAGCGCGATCACCGTGCCCCGGCCATCGCCAAACAACTGCACCTCGATGTGCCGCGCCTGCGCCACGAATTTTTCGAGGAACACACCCGCGTTCTTGAAATTGCCGGCCGCGAGGCGCTGCACGGCCGCGAACGATTCGCCGAGCTCCTCGGCGGAATTGCAGCGACGCATGCCGATACCGCCGCCGCCCGCGGTGCTCTTGAGCATCACCGGGTAGCCGATGTTCTGCGCCGCGTCGAGCGCAGCCGGCAGATCGACCAGCAGCCCCGTGCCCGGCAGCAACGGCAAGCCACAACGCAGCGCAATCTCGCGGGCCGTGTGCTTGAGACCGAAATCGCGCATCTGCGAAGGCGTGGGCCCGATGAACGCGAGGCCGGCCTGTTCCACGGCCGCGGCGAAATCCGCGTTCTCGGACAGGAATCCATAACCCGGGTGTATGGCTTCCGCGCCGCATTCGCGGGCGACATCGAGAATGCGGTCGGCACGCAGGTAGCTGTCGGCGGCGGGCGCCGGCCCTATGCAGAAGGCTTCGTCGGCCAGCCGCACGTGCATGGAATTTTCGTCGGCCTCCGAATAGACGGCGACGGAGCCGATTCCCATGTGCTTCACGGTGCGCAGGATGCGGCACGCAATGGCGCCGCGATTGGCGATCAGGATTTTCTTGAACATCGCGCAACTCCCCGGGTCGTCCCGGTGTGGGTGGAGCTGCGCGACGGGTCGTCCCGCCGGTGGGAGAACGCGCTCATGCGTTGTCCCAGGTCATGACTCGGATCGGGGTCGGATTGTAGGCATTGCAGGGGTTGTTGAGCTGCGGGCAATTGGAGATCAGCACCAGCGTGTCGACGAGCGCGCGCAGTTGCACGTGCCGGCCCGCCGCGGAGATGCCATCGGCGAAACGCAGTTCACCCGTGGGCGTCACCGGCACATTCATGAAGAAATTGATGTTGGAGGGCAGGTCGCGCTTGGTGAGGCCGCCCTCGTGGTGGCGCGCGAGCGCGAGCAGAAAGCTGTCGCGGCAGGAATGCATGGACCGTTTCTCGAGTGCGTAGCGCACGGTGTTGCTCTCGGCCGAGCAGGCGCCGCCCAGCGTGTCGTGCCGGCCGCAGGTGTCTTCCTCGATGCGCAGCAAGGCGTTGCCGCGGTTCGACAGCAGCGTCGTGCCGGTGGTGAGGTAGATGCGCCCCTGCGCCTGGATGGTGTTCTGCGCGCTGTAGTGCTCGGCGGTGTCGGCGGCGTTGTAGAACAACGTGTCCACCGCCTGGTTGCCCTCGAGATCGACGATGCGCAGCGACTGGCCGCGCCGCACGACGCCCATCCACGGTTCGCCCGCGGGCACCACCTCGTCGTAGCCGCTCAAGATGCGTACATCCTTTCGGTATTGATGTAGCCGCGCGTGTTTTCCGGGCAGCGTGTGCGACAGGGGTCGTCCGCCGCGGGCGGTGCGCCGCGGCGCGCCTGGAGCCTGATGGCCGGCGGCGCATACTTTTTCGTGGTGGCCAGTGGATGCGGCCCGGCGTGCAACGCGACGATCGTGTCCATTTCGAAACGCAGGTCGACGTACTGCCCGGCCTTAGAGTGGCCCGGCTCGAGCTTCAATGCGCCTGCCTCGTCGACCACGACCTTGCTGAAAAAATTGATGTTGGCGACGAGGTCGCGTTCGCCGAGCCCGTATTTGCCGAGCTCCACCAGCATGGCGTCGCGCCCGCTCACATGGCGCTGATTGCGCTGCTCCTGGAATCGCGTGGCGCCGTAACGCGCGGCGATCAGCGCGGCATCGGTGAGCCCGCACAGCGGATCGTGCCAGCCGCAGGTGTCCGCGGTGATGGAGCAGAGGATGCGCCCCATGTCCGAATAACAGACGCAGCCGGTGGTCAGATGGGCGATGTGCTGTGCCTTCAGCGTATCGGCCATGTTGTAGCGCTCGAGCGGCTGCTCGCGACTGTAGAACAGCGCCGCTACGTTGGCGTCCGCGCCGCTGGCGGTGAGCCGCAGGACGACGCCACGACGAATGACCGCCGACCAATGTGCTCCGCCGGGTATTTCTTCTTCCCACAACATGCACAGCGCAGGTGCAAAGGCTGTACCACGCGTCGAACGGCGCTGGCGTCGTTCACGCGGGTTGCGCGCTCCGGAAATTGCTCCGTGTTCGTGCGCACCGGCAGTCGCGTGCGTTCGTTTGGTGCAGTCCGCGCCTCGAGTTGGCGCTAACAAGTGGGCCCGAGGTCCGCGCGTCCACGGCACAGCTCTTGCAAAAACTCACACCAGAATGTGCGCCTAGGGTTCCGGCTGAGAAATCAGTGCTGGTCCGAGAGACGCAGTCCAGTGGTGCGGATAAGCGCCGGGGATACACGGCGGGACAAAAGCCCGGGAGATGCCTGATGCACTAACAACACGGGAGACTCTCATGCCCATCCGATCGTCGACGGTATCTGTACGCCGTCTGCTGCAGACCTTGTTCATCGCCGTGCTCGCTGGCGCCGCGCTGCTGGCAACTCCCGCGAAGGCGGCCGAGAAAACCACGTTCAAGGTCGCATGGAGCATCTACGTCGGCTGGATGCCGTGGGACTACGCGCAACAGAGCGGCATCATCAAGAAGTGGGCCGACAAGTACGGCATCAAGATCGAGCTCACGCAGATGGACTACATCGAGTCCATCAACCAGTACACCGCCGGCAAGTTCGACGGCTGTGTCATGACCAACATGGACATGCTGACGATTCCCGCCGCCGGCGGCGTGGATTCGACGGCGCTCATCGTCGGCGACTATTCCAACGGCAACGACGGTGTGGTGCTCAAGGGCGCCGGCAGAAAGCTCGCCGACATCAAGGGCCAGTCGGTGAACCTGGTCGAGCTTTCGGTTTCGCATTACCTGCTGGCGCGCGGCCTCGAATCGGTGGGCCTGGCCGAACGCGACATCAAGGTCGTGAACACCTCGGACGCGGACATCGTCGGCGCCTTCGCGACCCCGGGAGTCACGGCGACCGTGACCTGGAAGCCGCAGTTGTCCGAAGTGACGGCGATGCCGAAGACCACGCTGGTGTTCGACTCGAGCAAGACGCCGGGCGAAATCCTCGATCTCATGGTGGTGAACAGCCAGGTGCTGAAGGCCAATCCGAAGCTGGGCAAGGCGCTCGTGGGCGCGTGGTACGAAACGCTCGGCGTAATGCTCGCCAGGGATGCGAAGGCAACCGCCGCGCTGGAATCCATGGCCAAGGCTTCGGGCACCGATCTCGCCGGGTTCAAGGGACAACTGGCGACCACATTCCTGTATGCGACGCCGGCCGCGGCGGTGGCCGCCGCCAAATCGCCCGATCTCGTCAAGAAGATGGACCTGGTGCGCACGTTCTCTTTCAGCCATGGCTTGTTAGGCGAGGGCGCGAAGACCGTCGACGCGGTGGGCATCGAATTCCCGGGCGGCGTCACGCTCGGCAACAAGGCCAACCTCAAGCTGCGTTTCGACACGACCTACATGCAGCAGGCCGCGGAAGGAAAGCTCTGACCAGAGCCCGGCCATGCGTCGGCTGATCAATCAACACCCGGGGCGGGCCGCTGGGCTCGCCCTGGGCGTTCTGCCGTTCATCGCGCTGCTGGTGATGTACGTCATCGCTTCGCATCTGCGGCTCGCCGAAAATCCCGACGACAAGCTGCTGCCCGCGCTCGGCAAGATCGCCAGCACGTTCCACTCGTACGCGTTCGAGGAAGACGTGCGCAGCGGGCGCGTGCTGTTCTGGGCCGACACCTGGGCCAGCCTCAAGCGCATCGGGTCGGCGCTCATCATCAGCGCCACGCTGGGCATGATCCTGGCGGTCGGCATCGGCGTGGTCCCGAGACTGCGCGCGCTGCTCTCGCCGCTGCTCGGCACCATCGCCATGATTCCGCCGCTGGCGATCCTGCCCGTGCTGTTCATCGTGCTCGGGCTCGAGGAGACCGCGAAGATCGCGCTCATCGTCATCGGCATCGCGCCGTGCATCGCGCGCGATCTCGCCTTGCGCGTGGGCGAACTACCGAAGGAGCAGATCATCAAGGCGCAGACGCTGGGCGCCTCGACGTGGCAGTTGATCGTTCGCGTGGTGCTGCCCCAGCTCTGGCCGCGCCTCATCGATTCGCTGCGCCTGTCGATGGGTTCCGCGTGGCTGTTCCTCATCGCCGCCGAAGCCATCGCGTCGACCGAAGGCCTCGGCTATCGCATCTTCCTCGTGCGGCGTTATCTCGCCATGGACGTGATCCTGCCCTACGTGGTGTGGATCACCGTGCTGGCGGTCTCGACCGACGTGGTGCTGCGGCTGATCCGGGCGCGCGCCTTTCGCTGGGCGGAGCCGGAGCGCTGATGGCCACTGTCACTGTACGCAACGTCTGGAAGGAATATGGCGCGACCGTCGTGCTCGAAAACGTGCGGCTCGAGATCGCCGACCACGAATTCGTGACTATCGTGGGCGCCTCCGGCTGCGGCAAGACCACGTTCCTCAAGATGTTGTTAGGCATGGAGCAGCCGACGCGCGGCCAGATCCTCATCGACGGCGTGCCGATACGGCCGGAGCCGGACCCGGATCGCGGCGTGGTGTTCCAGCGTTACTCGTCGTTCCCGCACCTGACGGTGGTGGAGAACGTGATGTTGGGTCTCGAGCTGCGGACTTCGAAGCTCGTGGGCAGGCTGTTCGGCGCCGCGCGGCGCGAGGCGCGTGCGGCGGCGATGGCCATGCTCGAATCGGTGGGGCTGGCGCACGTGGCCGATCGTTACCCCGCGCAACTCTCGGGCGGCATGCAGCAGCGCATGTCGATCGCGCAGGCGGTGATCCGCAAACCCAAGATCCTGCTGCTCGATGAGCCGTTCGGCGCGCTCGATCCGGGCGTCACGAGCGACATGCACGACTTGATCCTGCGGCTCTGGGAAGAAAACCGCATGACCATCTTCATGGTGTCGCACGACATCCGGGAGAGTTTTCAGCTCGGTACGCGCCTGCTCACCTTCGACAAGCTGCGCGTGGATCCGCAGTCGCCGGAGGCGTATGGCGCGAGCGTGACGTACGACATGCCGCTGTCACGCCGGCCGCCTCGCGTCCCGGCCGCGCAACGCTGATCTCAACTCCCGAGGCACTTCCCCGGTGTTCCGTCTCCGCGGGGAACGGCGAGCGTCGGTAGTTCGACCTGAAAATACAGCGAGATGATTCGCCAGCCGTCGGCGCCATGATGGAGCTGAATGCTGTTCACGCCGGTGAAGTCCGCCTTCTGCGCCGTGCGTTCGCCGCGGGATTCGACGACGCTGTACACGGTTGCGAAACGGTCGTACCGGCGGACATCCCGGTGAATCTCGCATTCGAAGAATCCGGTGCTGCTTGCCACGGACTGTGATTCGATGAATTTCGCCGCCGGCGTCACCGTAAGCTGCGGCTTTCCATCCCGGTAAAGCGAGCCAAACACCACCGCATCGGCATGAAAAAGCCGTGTGAGCGTCGCCACGTCCGCGCTCTTGCCGGGTTCATTCGACAGCGCGCGCCACAGCGACACGACAGCGGCCTCGGGCGACGCGCCAGGCTCGGCGGCCGCGATGCAAGACGCCAGGCAGGACGCCAGCGCGAGAAGCCCGCGCTTCAGACGCTGAATCCCTCTTTGGTGAGCGGCAACGTGCGCACGCGGTGGCCGATGGCCGCGTAGATGGCGTTGCAGATCGCCGGCGCCACCGGCGGCAGCGCCGGTTCGCCCACGCCGGTCGGCGGGTTGTCGCTCTGGATGAAATGCACTTCCACCCTGGGCTGATCGGCCATTCGCAGGATTGGATACTGGTGGAAGTTCGACTGGTCGACGCGGCCGTTCTCCATCGTGATCTCGAGTCCGAGCATGGTGCTGAACCCGTCGATCACGGCCCCCTCGCACTGATTGTTGGCGCCGCTCATGTTGATGATGGGGCCGATGTCGCTGGCGACCACGACGCGATGCACGCGCACGCGCTTGTTCTGGTCGACGCTGACCTCGGCCACTTCGGCGATGTGCCCTGCATGGCTGAAGTGGAACGCGAGCCCCAGGCCGTGCCCCGCGGGTAGTTTGCGGCCCCAGCCGGCTTTTTCGGTGGCGAGCCTGATCACATCGGCGGCGCGGCCCGTGTTGAGGCCGCCCGGCAACAGCCGCGGTTCGCCCATCACTTCGAGCAGGAAGTCGCGATGATCGCGGTGGGCGGCCGCGGACAGTTCATGCAGGAAACTCTGGATGACCCAGGCGACCGAGCAGGAGCGCGGCGCGCGCCAGGGACCGCAGGGTGTGGTGAGCGGCAGCAGGGTCTGCGAGAGAAGGTAGTTAGGAACGTTCTGCGCGGGGAACTCCTGGTCGGGCAGGTTGCCGCCGCTGACCGGGTTCTTGCCGTCGGTGGTGAACGAGATGAAGTGATTGCGCCAGGCGACGAGCTTGCCGGTGGCGTCGACGCCGCCGGCCAGGGAGTGGAATCCGCCGGGGCGGTAGAAGTCGTGCGCCATGTCCTGCTCGCGCGTCCACACGAGCTTCACGGGGCCGGGGAAACGTTGCGCGATCGCCCCGGCTTCGCAGGCGTAATCGTTCATGAGGCGGCGGCCGAATCCGCCGCCCACGCGGGTCTGGTTGATCTTGATCTTCTCGACCGGCACGCCGAGCGCGCCCGCGAGCGTGGTCAACGCGCGGTCCGCGGTCTGCGTCGGCGACCAGAACTCGAGGATGCCGTCGTGATTCCACGCCGTGCAGTTCTGCGGCTCGAGCGGCGCATGCGAGACGAACGGGTAGGTGTAGAAACCTTCGACGGTCTTCGCCGCGCCTTTGAGCGCGTCGGCGACGGCGCCGACGCTGAGCGTCGTCGTTTCGCCGGCCGGCTGCTTGCTCAACTCCGCGGCGCGTTTCGTCAACGCGGTCCAGCTGTCCTTCGATGCCGACGACTCATCCCACTCCACGCGCAGCTGCTTGCGCGCTTCGAACGCGGCCCAGGTGGAGTCGGCGACGATTGCGACACCGGCCATGACTTCGGTGGGCTTGCCGTTGCCCTCGACCACGAACGCGTCGCGCACGCCCGGAAGCTTTTTCACCTCGTCGAGATTCGCCGTGCGCACCTTGCCGCCCGTCGCCGGGCATTTCTCGAACACCGCGAACTTGAGGCCCGGCAGCTGCTGGTCGATGCCGAACAGCGGCGCGCCGGTGACGACCTGGCGGTTGTCGACGCCGGTGTACGACTTGCCTAACAACCGGTAGTCCTTGCGTTGTTTGAGTATTACGGTGGCGGCGTCGGGCACGGGCAACGAGGCGGCCTTCGTCGCCAGCGCGCCGTAACGAAGCGAGCGGTTGCCATGCCACACGGCGCTGTCGCGCGTGCTCAGCTCGTCGACGGGCACCTTCCACTGTGCGGCCGCCGCCGAAAGCAGCATGGCACGCGCTACCGCGCCCGCCTTGCGCAACTGGTCCCAGCTGTCGGGGATGGAGCGCGAACCACCGGCGCTCTGCCGGCCATACACGGCCGGATTCACGGGCGCCTGTTCGACGACCACGTCCGACCACTTCGCATCGAGCTCCTCGGCGATGATCAGCGGGAACGCGGTCTTGATGCCCTGGCCGATCTCCGGGCCCTTGTTGTAGATGAGGATCGAGCCTTTGCTCGATATGCGCAGGAAAGCATTGGGTGAGAACTCGGCGGAGCCTTTCGCGGCGGCCGCGATGGCGTCGCTGCCCACGAAGAAGCCGAGTGCGAGACCGCCGCCGGCCAATCCTGTGAGTTTGAGGAAGTGGCGCCGGTCTAACTTGACGGCGTACATCGGCAATGCCGGGCCGCCGAGTTCCACTTCACGCATGAGTTCGCGCAACGTTTCATCCGCCGCCGCGGCGGGATTCAGGCGCGCGTTCATCAGGCTTTTCCCTTCGCGAGTTTGCCGGCCGCTGTGTGGATGGCGGCGCGGATGCGCTGGTACGTGCCGCAGCGGCAGAGGTTGCCGGCCATCGCGGCGTCGATGTCGGCATCGGTGGGTTGCGGCGTGCGCGCGAGCAGGGCGGACGCCGACATGAGCTGGCCCGCCTGGCAATAACCACATTGCGGCACGTCGTGTTCGATCCAGGCTTCCTGCAGCGGGTGCAGTTGGGTCGGCGACTTCGCCAGGCCTTCGATGGTGGTGATGTTCTTACCCGCGAGACCGGAGACCGGCGTCGAACAGGCGCGGATCGGTTCGCCATCAACGAGCACAGTGCAGGCGCCGCACAGCGACATGCCGCAGCCGAACTTGGTGCCGACGAGCCCGAGGGAATCGCGCAACACCCACAGCAGTGGCGTGTTGGGGTCCACATCGGCGGTTTGTTCCTTGCCATTCACTCGCAGGCTGAACATGGGCATGCGGAAACTTCCTTGGACATGAGCGGGGTTAGCCCGATCGTATTCGCCGGAAGGGTGGCAGGGCAACGATACAAAAGGTGCAACTGGCGGGTTGGGCCCGCGACCGGGTAGCCTCCGCTCATGACATCCATCGCCATCGTGATCGGCGGGGTCGTGGTCGCGCTGGTCGGTATCGTCATCTGGCTTCGCGCTACCCGGCAAAAAGCCAGGCCGGTCGATCCCATCGAATCGACCACCGGCTCGAATCGCGCCCTGACGGGTGCGCAACCCACGGGAGCCGTGGCCTCACTCGACTGGGACGAAGCCCTGCGCAGGTTCGTGGCGTACGCGCTCGATGATGTGCCGCGCGAAGCGCTGAGCCGGCCGCCGGACCCCGAACACGCGCCGGTGTTCAAGGCGGTGCAACAGATCCTCGAACGTATCGAAGCGCGGCCCGAATACATTCCGCGACGGCCGTCGCTGCTGCCAAAGCTGCTGGCCACCGTCAATGACAACGAAGCGACGATGGTCGAGATGTCGCGCATCATCGCGCAGGATCCGGCGCTGACCGGCAACCTGTTGCGTATCGCGAACAGCCCTGTTTACCGCACGAGCGGCCTGCCCGTGGACAGCATCGACCGGGCCGTGACACTGGTGGGCGTGCAGGGAATCCGCAGCATCATCGCGACGGCGTTGTTGCAACCCCTCATGACTTCGGGCTCCGGCGCGGCATTCAGCAAATTTCCCGAGCTGGTCTGGGAACACACGTTATACGCCGCGATGGCCGGCGAAGCGCACGCGACCCAGATCGAGAAATCGGAGCCATTCGTTTCGCAGCTCATCGGATTGCTGCACGGTCTGTCGGCCATCGTGGTCTTCCGGATCGTGCGCGACCAGTTCGCGGCGCATCCCCATCTGAATCCCGATCCCGGCAGCATCGCCCGCATGCTGGAATCCTGGGTCGCCCCTACCGCGGGCCGCATCGCCGTGAGCTGGGAATTGTCGAGCCGGGTGCAGTACGCCCTGGAGAGCCAGACGCTGGCCGCCGAGCTGCAACTGGAGAACTCGTTAGGCCGGTCGCTGAAATTCGGGCGGGTGACGGGGGCGCTGATCGTCCTGTGCCGCCTGGGTCGCATCACCGAGAGAGACGCCCGGGCCATCGTCGTGTCGGGCGAGGGGCGCCGTGCACAGATCGAACGCCTCTGGGACCGGATGGCGGCGACCTACCTCAAGGCGTAATCCGGCAAACCTTGGCATTCCGCGCAATAAAGGTGTCTCGTGGGTGGGAGAAAATGCCCTCTCGTGACACAGAGTATTCGTGGACACCGGAACCCTACTGGTTTCCACAGACCAGAAGCAGCGGAACAAGACCCCCGTTTCCGCGCTACTAGAGCCCCGCTCAGGCGGGGCTCTTTTTTTTTAGGGCGCCGCAGGCGGTAAGCTGTGCACCTGCAACAAGAACAGGAGAGGGTCTTGGATCAGGACATTCAGGGCGGCTGCATGTGCGGAGCCGTGCGATATTCCGCTACCACGAATCCCGCAAACAGCATGGTCTGCCACTGCCAGTCGTGCCGTCGCTCAGCCGCTTCACCCGTGGTGGCCTGGGTCACGTTCGCGAAAGCGGAGTTTCGATTCACGCGCGGCACGCCGCGCGAGTATGAGTCGTCGGCGAAAGTGAAGCGCCGCTTCTGCGGGGACTGCGGTTCGCCGCTCACCTATGAGCATCTCGACACCAACGACTTCGTCGACGTCACCACCTGCAGTCTCGATGCGCCGTGGGGGTTTCCGCCCACACATCACTCGTGGCTCAGCGACGATATCGGCTGGGTGAAGTTCGGCGATGGGCTGCCAACATTCGAGCGATCGCGGTTTGGCGATCCTTCCTGAACTCGAGACGCCGCGCCTGATCCTGCGGCGCCTGGAATTCTCCGATGCGCAGTTCCTGGTGAAGCTGCTCAACGAGCCTTCTTTCATACAGAACATCGGCGATCGCGGCGTGCGGTCGGTCGAGGACGCGCATCGCTATCTGCGCGAAGGTCCGATGGCGATGTACGAGAAGTTCGGATTCGGCCTGTGGCACACGGCAACGCGCGACGGTGTGCCCGCGGGACTGTGCGGGCTGCTCAAGCGCGACATCCTGCCCGACGTCGACGTGGGTTATGCCTTCCTGCCGCAGTTCTGGGGCCAGGGGCTGGCGTACGAGGCGACCTCGGCGACGCTGCGCCATGGCGCCGCGAAGTTCGGCCTGAAGCGCGTCATCGGCATCGTGTCCGAAGGCAACGCCGGCTCCATCCGCGTGCTCGAGAAGTTAGGCCTGACCTTCGAGCGCATGTTTCTCATGCGCGAAGGGGAGCCGGAGGTGCGCCTCTACGGCCGCAGTCTCTAGCGACGCGTGACCGAATCGCCGATGACCTTGCCGATCTTCGCGCCCTGATCCACGCGCAGTTCCACCGGGCGATCGAAGCGCAGATCGCCGTCGACCACGCAGGTTGCGCAGATGTGCACCTTGAGCGGCTCGTCCTTGCCCCAGCCCCAGCTGCTGCCTTTCTTCCTGACGTGAATGCCGCCGCGCACGCGGGCGCCGTCGGTGAGATCGATGTCACCGTTGCTCGTGATGAGTTTGCCGGCGACTTCGGCGCCGCGCAGTTCGATCTCGCCCGAGACCGTGGAGACGTCGCCGCCGACGTGGGTGTTCCTGCCGATCTCGACGCCGCCGTTCACGGTGGATGCCGTGCGTGTGACGGTGACGCCGTCGGCGATGTCGAGCGAACCATTCACCGTGCTGACTTCGCCGAGCCTGGCGTCCTGCTCGACGACGATCTCGCCGTTCACGGTTTCGGCTTCATCGGCGGTGGCGCCACGGCCGACGCGGACGTTGCCATTCACCGCGCTCAACCGGCCGTAGGTCTGGCCGGATTCGCCTTTGACCGAGCCATTCACGCTGGAGACGTTGTGACCGTCGGCCGCGAACGAAACCGGGCTGCCTGCCCAGGCGACGAAAGCGATGAATGCAACGACTACGAATGCGGCGGTTTTCATGGGTTCCTCCAGCCAGATGGCCCTTGCATGATTGGACGCGCCAGCCACACAGCGGGTTGCAACCCTAAAGAACCGGGCCGGAAAAAAAGAAGCCCCGCTTTCGCGGGGCTCATTGGTCGCTTGCTTGCTTGTTTGTGGAGGAGTGTTTCCGCTCTTCTTGTTCTTGTCTGCTGCGGTCTTTGTCGAGCCGCTTGTGACTAAGAAGAGCAATCGCTGTGCCAGAGGTTTCCTACCGGCGATTTGGCGGCTAATCGACCGACCGGAGCCTCGGCGAACGCAAAGTTCGACTTTGGGCAATATGTCACGTCGTCGTGTGGGCCCCTGCTGTCAAGATCTCCGACGCATAAGGCGAGCAGGTCCGCGACATAACTCCCGGACAATTCACGACAATTGCTTTCAAAACAGTAATTTGCCTAAGAGCCAGCGAGTGTAAATGAGCCCGACAGTCCGAAAATCGTTCGCCTCGGCCCGGTTCGCCCTCGTGGTGCTCCTGGCGACGTTCAACGCGCCGACGCCCGGCGCCGAGTCCGCCATCCCGAGGCCGGAAGGTATCAAGGCCGACGTGAATTTCTGGATTCGCGTGTATACCGAGGTGACCACCAACGAAGGTTTTCTGCACGACGAGCGCAATCTCGCGGTGGTCTACGACACGTTGAAGTTCGGATCCGGCGGTTCGTCGCGCGAGCGCCAGCGCATGGTGGATGAACACCGCGACCGGCACATCGCCGCCTTGCGACGCATCATTGCCGCGCTGCCCACCGAGTCCGGACGCGAAGCGCTGTCCGAGGACGACAAGCGCCTGCTCGCGCTCTGGGGTCCGAACCCGAGCGCCATCATCCTCAGGGACGCGACCACGCGCATCCGCTTCCAGCTCGGGCAGGCCGATCGCTTCAAGGAAGGCCTGATCCGTTCTTCGAGCTGGGAAACGCACATCGCCGAGACCTTCGCCAACCAGGGTCTGCCCCCTGAGCTCGCGGTGTTGCCGCACGTCGAATCGTCTTTCAACGCCGCCGCCTATTCGAAGGTGGGCGCCGCGGGACTGTGGCAGTTCATGCGATCCACCGGCCGGCGCTACATGCGCGTCGACGACGCGGTGGACGAGCGTCTCGATCCGTACCGCTCCACCGAAGCCGCGGCCCAACTACTGGCCTATAACTACCGCGTGCTCGGAAGCTGGCCGCTGGCGCTGACCGCGTACAACCACGGCGCCGCCGGCATGCGTCGCGCGAAGGAATCGGTGGGCACGGACGACTTCGTCAAGATCAATCGCACGTACAACAGCCGCACTTTCGGCTTTGCGTCGCGCAATTTCTTCCCGTCGTTCCTCGCGGCGCTGACCATCGATGAAAATCCCGAGAAGTATTTCGGCGCGCTCGATCGCCGGCCGGAGCAGAAATTCCGCGAGCTCACCATGCCGGCGTACGTGCGGCTGTCGACGCTCGAACGCACGCTCGGCGTGGATCGCGAACAGTTGCGCGTGCTGAATCCGGCGTGGCGCCCCACGATCTTCAACGGCACGCGACTGGTGCCGCGCGGCTATCGACTGCGGTTGCCGGCCGATACGGCGGAAACATGGACTGCCGAAATGCTGGCGGCGAAGCTGCCGGCCAACGAGTTGTACGCCGGGCAGGTCACGCCGCGTTCGCATCGGGTACGCAAGGGCGAGACCATGGCGGCCATTGCGCAGCGTTACGGAATGACGGCGTCCCGGCTTGCTGAAATGAATGGCATGTCGGTCAACGCCAGCTTGCGTTCGGGCCGCCATCTGCGGCTCCCGGAACAGTTGCCGCGCACGTTGTCGGGTGCGGCTCCTGCTGCGACCGTTGTCGCTGCGGAAAACGCGTCGCCGTCACCGGCAAACGCGACGGCTGCGAGCGCACCGCTCGGTGACTTCTACGTCGTCCGGCGCGGCGATTCGCTGGAGGCGATTTCCGCGCGCGTCAGCGTGCCGCAGGCCGAGCTGCTGAAGATGAATTCCCTGCGCAATCCCGACTTCCTTTATGAAGGGCAGCGCCTGCGCATTGCAGGCGAAGCCGTGGCGGTGTCCGCAGCGGAAGCCGCGGTGAAGGTGGCCGTCATCGACGCCGCACGCGGTGAAGCACAACGCGAGGGCGCGGCCGTACAGGTGGTTCGCGAGGAAACCACGCGCCCCATCGGATCGGGCGAGCCGACGCGTGGCCGTTCGCGCTCGGTTGCTGCCGTTGCGATGGAAGCCGCGACCACGCCTGAAGTTGCCACCGCGGTGGTGCAGGCTGCCGAGAGCGCCCGCGAGCCGGTGTCGGCCGCGCAGGCCGAAGAGCTCAGCCCGGCGCTGGGCCCGGTGTCGGTGACGCAGGGTCTGGCCGATTCCATCGACTACCAGGTTCGCGACGATGGTTCGATCCGCGTCGAAGCCACTGAAACGCTGGGGCAGTACGCCGACTGGCTGCAGATCCCGACGCAGAAGCTGCGCAACGTGAACAAGCTCAAGGCCCGTCAGCCCGTGCTGCTCGGTCAGAAGCTCAACCTCGACTATTCACGCGTGTCGCGCGAAGCGTTCGAGCAGGTGCGCCGCGACTATCACGCGAAGTTGCAGGGCGAATTCTTCGTGCAGCATCGCATCGCCGGCACCGAGGTCTACATCGTGCGGCGCGGCGATTCGCTGTGGACCATGACGCAGAAGTTCAGCAACCTGCCGATCTGGCTGCTGCGCCAGTACAACCCCGATACGGACTTGTCAGATCTTCGCGCCGGCACGCAGGTGGTGATGCCGCGCGTCGAGGTGGTCGCCGGTAGCTAGCTGCCATTAGCGGGTGGCGAAATCCTTGAGGTGCGGGGTCGTGGTGAATTTCACGGCGAACAAAGTCTTGATGGGCCCATTCTTGCCAGGCTCGGTCACGCGCACGGACACATCGGTGGCTTCCCCGAGCCGCGCGACGACGGCTTCGTCGACCTTGAAGTAATACGTGGCGCTCCAGGGCGTCGGAATTTTGTAAGGCGACTTTTGCAGGCCGGCAAAATCCGCGGCGCGACCTGGCACGCCGAGCGTCAGCACGCTGCCGTTCACTTCGACGATGGGCACCGCGTCCGGCACCGGCTCGACGGGCACGGCCAGCCAGACGAACAGCTCGCGCGAGCCCATGAGATTGGTTTCGAACGGGCCGATGAACGCGAAACGGCCGGCGGCCTCCTGCTGGAAAGTTTCGCGATACAGCTCCACGGGATGGCCCAACCGCGTCACGGTGATGCCGGTTTCCGTCTCGAGTTGTTCGACGACGGGCGCGTCATCGGGCAACGCCGCGCATGCGCCGAGCAGGGCGGCTGCCGCGGCAACCAATGTGAAACGCGTCGAGCGCAGCGCGGTCTCAATGGCGCGACGGCTTGTCATAATGGAATCCGATGGACATTCTTGCTGCATTGAACTCCCCAAGCTGTGACGCGTTCCGATATTGCGCGCGGCCCAAGCCCCTATAATTTATGACAATACAAGTGCTTGTTTTCTAATCAAATGTCACTTGCTACCCGAATCCTCACTGTCGTTGCATCGCTGCTCGCCTGCGCGTTCGTCGGAACCGCCTCGGGCGACGCGCTGCCTTATCATGCCCGCGCCATGGCGTCGGTGGGTGTTGAATTGCCCGTGGCCGATCGCGTGCTCGTGCGCAAATCCGAGCGCCGTCTCTACCTCATGCGCGGCGACGATGTGTTGCGTGCCTATCGCGTCGCACTCGGCCTGAATCCCGGTGGACCCAAGGAGCGCGCCGGCGACTTCCGGACGCCCGAGGGCAGCTACCGGCTCACGCGACGCAATACACGCAGCGATTTCTTCCTCTCGATCCAGGTCTCCTATCCCAATGACCAGGACGTGCAGCGCGCACGTCGCAATGGGTGGCAGCCCGGTGGTTCGATCATGATCCACGGCCTGCCGAACGATCCGCGCCACTCGCCCGACTACTATGCCTCGCAGGATTGGACCGATGGTTGCATCGCGGTCACCAACGCCGACATGGTCGAAATCTGGATGATGACGTCGGATAACGTGCGGATCGACATCCAGCCCTAGCTCCCGGGGGGCCGGGATTCGCCTGCTCCGTCGAGTACACTGCTCACCACAAACAAAGGTGAACAGACTCGAGGGGATATCTTGGAAACCAGCATCGTCATTCCCGACTTCGTGGATGCGCGCATCGGGCCGCGCGGCAGCCTGGAAAACCTCTCCCAGGCGGAGATCGAAAAACTGCTCGATTCGCGCGCCGGCGGGCTCTACCCGCTGTTCCGCAAGTGCGCGCTGGCCGTGCTCAACTCCGGCAGCGAGACCGACAACGCCAAGGAAATCTTCGACCTCTACAAGGACTTCGAAGTGGAGCTGGTGCGCCAGGCCTGGGGCGTCAAGCTCGAGATCAAGAACGCGCCGGGCCAGGCATTCGTCGACGGCGAAATGATCCGCGGCATGAAGGAGCACGTGTTCGCGGTGCTGCGCGACGTGATCTTCATCAACAACGAGATCATCGAGAGCGGCCGGTTCGACCTGAACAAGCCGGCGGCCATCACCAACGCGGTGTTCCACATCCTGCGCAACGCCCGCATCCTCGACTACAAGGCCAAGCCCAATCTCGTGGTGTGCTGGGGCGGCCACTCGATCAATACCGAGGAGTATCAGTACACCAAGAAGGTGGGTTACGAGCTCGGGCTGCGCGGCCTAGACGTCTGCACGGGCTGCGGCCCCGGCGCCATGAAGGGCCCGATGAAGGGCGCGACCATCGGCCACGCCAAGCAGCGAATCATCGGCGGCCGTTACATCGGCCTGACCGAGCCCGGCATCATCGCCGCCGAGCCGCCCAATCCGATCGTCAATCAGCTCGTGATCATGCCGGACATCGAGAAGCGCCTCGAGGCGTTCGTGCGGCTCGCGCACGGCGTCGTGGTGTTCCCGGGAGGCGTGGGCACGGCCGAAGAGATTCTCCACCTGCTGGGCATCCTGCTCGAGCCGGCAAACGCCGGGCAGCCGCTGAAAGTGGTGCTGACGGGCCCGAGGAACACCGCCGACTACTTCGTTCAGATCAAGAATTTCATCGAGCGCACGCTCGGGAAAAAGGCCGCCGACCTGCTGCACGTGATCGTCGACGACCCGGCCGAGGTCGCCCGCTTCATGGTCTCGACCATGGAACAGGTGCGCGATTTCCGCCGCAATAACAGCGACTCGTACAACTACAACTGGCTGCTCAGGATCCCGCCGCCGTTCCAGCACCCCTTCGAAGTGACGCACGAGACCATGCGGGCGCTGCGCCTGTATCGCGACCTCCCGGCACACGAGCTGGCCGCGGACCTGCGCCGCGCGTTCTCCGGCATCGTCACCGGCAACGTGAAGGAAAACGGCGTGCGCGCGATCGAAAAGTTAGGCCCGTACGAGCTCACCGGCGACGCGTCGGTGATGAAACTGCTCGACGAACTGCTGGCGGCGTTTGTGGTGCAGAAGCGAATGAAGCTTCCTGGAAGCGCTTACCGTCCTTGTTACCGCCTCGTGCCCTGAAGAAAAATTACACAATAACGGGCTGCATCGTTAAATCGCGCGGCCCGTTTCGCGTGTCGGCAGAACATAACGAAAAAATCTCTGTTAACCAGCACGCATCACCCGCAAGCCGTCGCGGGCGCGTGAATCAGTTCCTGTCGTTTCGGTGCGACGTAATCGTAGGCTTACGTCAACCGAAAGGGAGTACGCACATGAGTGCCTCAGACAGAAACAGGGGAAACCTAGCTAACGGCACACCGCCACCGGTGGGCACGGACGCTTATGCAGCCTGGCTCGAGCGGATGCAGCGCACGCGCGGCCGCCACGCGGCGATCACCAAGAACCTCTACACCTGGTCTAGCTACAAGCACTGGGCCGACAAGGTGAAGGGTTCCTGGGAAGAAGAGCCTGTTCCGGCTCCCACCAAGAAATAACCCGCCCTACAGGTCGAGCCACTGCTCGCTCTGCGCAGCCTTTTCAACTTTTCCGTCGAATTTCCGGATCCTCAGCCGGCGCACTTCCTCCCCTTCGGGGATCCCGATCAGGTAGTGGCCAACCTCCAGCGTTCCCACGTCGTGGCCCGTCTCCGATGCGCCGGGTGGCGCCAGGGGGCCATGGATTGCGCGCGGGTCGGCCAGCCGGCCTTGTGAGAGCATCGCGCCCCCGCCGTCGTACAGCGTGTATTCGAACCCCGGCTGGTCGGGCAGCGGAGCCGACTCCGCGCGTTGTGCCCCGGCCGGAACCAATCCCAGGACTTCATGGCCGGATGAATCCACGCGCATCCGGATCCAGGCGCCCACCTGAGCAGGCCGGGGCTGTGTCTTGTGCGACGCGAGCTCCGGTTTGTTCGACACGACCCAGGTGACACCGCCCAGATGTTCGCGTGCGCCCGGCGCGCGGATGCTGCCGCTGCAATCCTCGATCGACACCCGCACCTCGTGCCGGCCGCCGTCGGCGGACAGCTCGTGGCGATACGCGCCGCGCGCCTGTTCGACTTCGATGCCGTCGACGAACCAGCGTACGTCCATCAATTCCCGCGGCCAGGGGCTAACTAGCTCGAACCGGACCGTCGCGCCCGCGGGCCCGTCCACGACGGATTGCGCGGGGTAGGCGGCGCTGACCGGAGGCACGGCCCGATAGAAGGCGCGCAGCCAGGCTTCGGCGTTCACCTCGCCCACCGC
This sequence comes from Steroidobacteraceae bacterium, assembly GCA_035765415.1. Taxonomy (GTDB): domain Bacteria; phylum Pseudomonadota; class Gammaproteobacteria; order Steroidobacterales; family Steroidobacteraceae; genus CADEED01. The sequence continues at coordinate 49,269 of DASTXR010000019.1, forward strand.
GCCGCCCAGGGATCGCATGATGCTGTCCTGCTTTGGACGGTAGAACCCGCTTGCCGCATAGAACGCACCCTCGAACCGGCCCACGCCGGCTTCTCCGGGACTTTCGGGAATGTGCGCCGAGTCGGTGAACCAGTGCCGCCATGGAATCCGGCCCGGATCGGCGGAGTTGGTCACATTCGGAAATTGACCTTCGCGGTATTGAGGCACCAGCAAGGTTGCGAGCGTGTCGTCGACATATTCGTCGCCCAGCCCGGCCAGCGAATGCCCCATCTCGTGCAACGCAATCGCCGGCGCGTGTGCATTGCGCGACACCACCAGGCCGGCGACCGAGCCGCTGCCGGCGTACACGCTGGTGTTGAGGACGACTGCCACCGCGTCGAATGCCGCGCGTTCGGCCAACACCGCGGCGTAAACCTTGTCCCAGTTGACGCAGGCAACCCGTTCGACACCGGCGCATCCCAGAGTGCCTTCGAACGCCGTCCTGAGCGCAGACGTGTCGCCCTCCGTCGTCACGCCGCGGTCGCGCGAGATCGCGGTGAGCACGTGCACATTCAGGACTGCGGAATGGCGCGCGAGCTCCGGCGCGCCCGCAATGCGCGCCGCCATTTCGATCGAGGCGCGCAGGAGCTCCTGTTGCTCGTCCGCGGTGAAACCGTCCCCGGTAATCACCCAATGCAGCCCTTTGGATCGCGGTGTCCCGCGGACGGTGAAAAGGTTTCCCGAAGGTGACACCGGGCTCACGGTGATGACTTTGCGCGATCGCGTGGAGAGGCCGGTCTGGTCGGTTGCCTCGAACAACAGTTCCACCGCCGTGGCCTCGACGACGTCCGGCGCGAGGAATCGCACCACGCGCTCACTGATCTCCAGCACCGGCATCGCCGGGAGCCCGCCGACCTGCGCGACCGACAAGGTCACTGCGTCGCCGTCCGCGTCCGATAGTGCGATGTGCAATCGCGCGTCGCGTCCCGCGGCTATCACCGACGCCATTGCACTGGCGTCGATCGCCGGCGGATCCTGAACCGGCGTTATCGAAACGTCGACCCGGGCACGCGCGGCGTGGCCATGGCGGTCCACGACCTCGAACTCGAACGCATCCTGGCCGAAGTAGTTCGGGGTAGGGTGCAGCTCGAACGCGCCGGTCGCCGCATCGAGCGAGACGATGGCGTGATCTGGAGCTCGCACGATCGCAAAAGTGAGGGCGTCGCCTTCGGCATCGGTCGCCTGCAGCCGCGAGCGAACCGCCTGATCCTCGAGCGCCTCGAGCCGCGTGGATACGGCGACCGGCGCGGTGCCGGGAGAAATCACATTCGCCTCGGCAGGCTGGACTTCGGCCGCGGTCCCGCCGCAACCGCAGAGCGCGATGAGCGGCACGCAGATTGCGAATGTCGGCAGCGGGCGAAAGCGCGGCATTCGCGCATCTCGCCAGCGACCGCGGTTCCTGGACGTGCTCGATCAAACAGATTTGAGCGCCGCGCGCCGCGAGTTCTTGCGGCCGGGAGCTGCATCACGCGCGCGGCAATATTCCGCCACCGCTGCGAAAGATTTACAGCTTCAACTGGTGCCGAGAATGAAACGTGCGTCGTGCGCCGCCGTGCCTTCGGTGTCGTCGATGGCCGCCTCGGTGGCGACCGCTACGGCTTGCGGCGCCGGCTGCTCCTGCATGGGCGCGGGCTGCTCGGCGAGAGCCTTCTCCGGTTCGAGCCAGGTCAGTAGCGTCGCCCACTGGCCCATGTCTTCCTTCACCAGGTAGGGCTTCATTTCGTGGATGCCAACCCCCATCTCGGCGGCCCGCACGTAATTCTGCGAATCGCGCATCGTCGCGACGATGGGGATCTCGAGCTTTTCCAGGAAGCGCATCAGCGCCTGGAACATGAGGGTGTTCTTGCGCACCCGGTTGGCGATCACGCCGATACGGTTTTCCGCGCGCTTGATCTTGGCCACCAGCAGCAGGTCGGCGATGCAGCGCGATGCAGCGTGGATGTCGATGTCCGAGGGCAGCACCGGCACGATGATCTTGCTCGCATCGCGCGTGAGCTCGGGCATGAGGCGCGCTTCGACGGCGGCAGGGCTGTCTACCACGATCTTGTCCGTGCCCTCGGGCACGCGCATCTGCCAGGAGCGGGTGGTGCGCGCATCGTGCTCGAAGGTGGCGATGCCGGTGATCGCCGGCTGCGGAGGTTTGCGCTTGCGCAGCCATCGCGTGGCCGACCCCTGAGGGTCACGGTCGATCAGCAGGGTGGCATCACCACGCGTGGCGAAGTACGCCGCGAGGTTGATCGCGAGCGTCGTCTTGCCAGAGCCCCCTTTAGGGTTAAGGACGACGATGCGTTGCATGCTTCCTTCGGTCTGTTTGTCAGAATGTGGTTTCGATGTGAAGCACTCGAAAGACTAGCGATGCGGTAGGGGCGGCGCAACCAAACGACCGGCTGACTGTGACTGCGGACACAGCGATATCGCAGGGCGGTTCATACGATCGCGCCCACGCTTGGCTTTGTGAGGTGGACCGCGATGGAACGTTTCCTTCTGCTCTGGGACGAAATCGACGACCTCGTTGGAACCAGCCGGCACTACGTGAAAAACACCGCGATGGCCATCTGGACCACCGTCCGCCACCGCTGATCGGGCCCGCCTGAAAGCCCCGCCGGGGCTTGAATTCTGATATCGGCGCCCGCAGTCTGCCGGCGCCATGACAACCCCCAATACGAAAGAAGCGCCCAAGGAAACCTTGAGTTTCCAGGCCGAAGTCCGTGAGCTGCTCAAGCTCATGATCCATTCGCTGTACAGCCACCGGGAAATCTTCCTGCGCGAGCTGATCTCGAACGCCTCCGATGCCAACGACAAGCTGCGCTTCGAGGCGCTGAGCAAGCCGGAACTGATGGCCGGGGACACCGAGCTCGCCGTGTGGATCGAGGCGGATGCCGCGAAGAAGACGCTCACGATCCGCGACAACGGCATCGGCATGAGCCGCGATGAAGCCGTGTCGCACCTGGGCACGATCGCCCGGTCCGGCACCGCCGAGTTCTTCAAGAAACTCTCGGGCGACCAGCAGAAGGATTCACAGCTCATCGGCCAGTTCGGCGTGGGCTTCTACTCGGCGTTCATCGTCGCGGAGCGGGTCGAGGTGCTGACCCGCCGCGCGGGCCTGCCTGCCAGCGACGGCGTGCGCTGGGAATCGGCGGCCGATGGCGAATTCTCGGTGGAGACCCTGGAGCGCGCCGAACGCGGCACGACCATCGTGCTGCACCTCAAGGAAGAGGCCAGGGAATTCCTCGACGCCTGGCGTCTGCGTTCGCTGGTGCGCCGCTACTCCGACCACATCGCCTTCCCCGTGCGCATGCCGAAAGAGGGTGAGGCATCGGTCGAGTACGAAGCCGTCAACCGCGGCACGGCGCTCTGGGCGCGTCCCAAGGGCGAAATCAAGGACGACGAGTATGTGGAGTTCTACCGCCACCTCACGCACGACTCGGGCGAGCCGCTCATCTGGGCGCACAACCGCGTCGAGGGCAAACGCGACTACACCAGCCTCGTGTACATCCCGGCGTCGGCGCCATTCGACCTCTGGCAGCGCGACGGCGCGCGCGGGCTCAAGCTCTACGTGCGCCGCGTGTTCATCATGGACGACGCGGAGCAGTTCCTGCCGCTGTACCTGCGCTTCGTCAAGGGCGTGCTCGATTCCGCCGACCTGCCGCTGAACGTTTCGCGGGAACTGCTGCAATCGGACAGCGAAGTGGAGGCCATGCGTGCGGCGCTGACCAAGCGTGTGCTCGACCTGCTGGCGAAACTGGCGAAGGACGATTCGGCGAAGTACCAGGGCTTCTGGAACGAGTTCGGCGCGGTGCTCAAGGAAGGCCTGGCCGAGGATCATGGCAATCGCGACAAGCTGCTGCCGCTGCTGCGCTTCGCTTCCACGAACAACGCCGGCGATGTCGAAGACGTATCGCTGGCCGACTACGTGGCGCGCATGCAGACGGGCCAGGACAAGATCTATTACGTGGTCGGCGAGAGCTTCGCGGCGGCGCGCAGCCATCCGGCCATCGAGGCCCTGCGGGCGCGCAACGTCGAAGTGCTGTTGTTAGGCAGGCGCATCGATGCGTGGGTCATGGACCACCTGCAGGAGTTCGAGGGCAAGCAGTTCAGGGACGCTTCGCGCGGCGATCTCGATCTCGGCGCGCTCGCGAGCGATGCCGACAAGGAAAAAGCCGAGGCGCAGATCAAGGAGAGCGAGCCCCTGCTCAAGCGGGTCAAGGAAGCGCTCGGCGACCGCGTTTCCGATGTTCGCGTGAGCACGCGACTCAAGGATTCGGCGGCAGTGCTGGTTGCGGGTGAACACGACATATCCGCGCCGCTGCGGCGCGCGCTGGAAGCCGCCGGTCAGAAGGCGCCGGTCGGCAAGCCGGTGCTCGAGCTCAACGTGGATCACCACCTGGTGAAGTATCTCGGCCATCGTGAAGAGCCGTCCGACTTCGGCGAGCTGGCGCTGGTGATCTTCGAACAGGCCATGCTGGCGGAAGGCGCCCAGCTTCCGGACCCCGGCGCGTTCGTTCAGCGGCTCAATCGCATGTGGATGCGGCTGCAATAGAGATTGTTTGCAATAATGCCGCTCCCGCAAACCCGGAGTCTCGCGATGCACCGCAAGTTGCTGGCTACTTCGTTCACGATGATCCTGAGCGCGCTCGCCATCGTGGCTTGCAGCAAGAGCGAGAAATCCGGAAGCGACGAGCTGCCCGCGCCGGTCGCGCAAGCCGCGCCCGCGTCCGCACCCGCCGCCGTATCCACCCCTGCCACAGGAACCGAACCCATGCCCCTGCAGAAAACCGAGCTTGCCCCCGGGCAAGGCGCCGAGATCAAGACCGGCCAGACCGCGCTGGTGCACTACACGGGCTGGCTGTTCGACGCCGCCGCGCCCGAGAACAAGGGCAAACAATTCGACAGCTCGGTGGGCGGTGAGCCCTTCGAATTTCCTCTCGGTGCCGGCGCGGTGATCGCGGGCTGGGACCAGGGTGTGGTCGGCATGCAGGTGGGTGGCAAGCGCCGGCTCGTCATTCCGCCTGATTTGGGCTACGGCAATCGTGGCGCGGGTGGCGTGATTCCGCCGGGCGCCACGCTGGTGTTCGACGTCGAGCTCGTGGAGATCCATTGATGAAGCGCGGTCTCGCGCTCGCGCTGTTGTTCGGCGCGGGCGCCGCCCAGGCCGCCACGCTGATCCACGCCGGCCGCGTCATCGATGGTGTTTCCGACACCGTCAGGACGAACCAGACGGTCGTCGTGGATGCGGGCAGGATAGTCGCGATCGAGCCCGGGTTTCGCGCGCCCGCGTCCGGCGACCGTGTCATCGACCTGAAGCAGGGCACGCTGCTTCCCGGTCTCTTCGACATGCACGTCCACCTCACCAGCGAGTACAGCAAGACCTCGGAGATCGACGGCTACAAGAAAAACGAAGGTGACGTGGCCATCGACGGCGTGATGTACGCCGAGCGCACGTTGTTAGCCGGCTTCACCACCGTGCGTGACCTGGGTGACACCTATCGTGCATCGATCCCGCTGCGCAACGCCATCAACGCCGGCAAGGTGGCCGGTCCGCGCATCATCGCCGCGGGCAAGTCCATCGCCAGCACCGGCGGCCATGCGGACCCCACCAACGGGTGGGCGCGCAAGTTTCCGGCCGACCCGGGCGCGAACGACGGGGTCATCAACAGTGTCGAGGACGCGCGCAAGGCCGTGCGCCAGCGCTACAAGGAAGGCTCCGACACCATCAAGATCACCGCCACCGGCGGCGTGTTGTCGATCGCCAAGAGCGGCCTCAACCCGCAGATGACCGAGGAGGAGATCCGCGCCGTGGTTTCCACTGCGCGCGACTACGGCTTCAAGGTGGCGGCGCACGCGCACGGCGCCGAAGGCATCAAGCGCGCGGTGCGCGGCGGCGTGGACACCATCGAGCACGGCACGTTCCTGGACGACGAAGGCATGAAGCTCATGAAAGAGCGCGGGACGTTCTATGTGCCCACCATTTCCGCGGGCCGATGGGTGTTCGACCAGGCACAGGACCCGAACTTCTTCCCGGCGGTCGTGCGACCGAAGGCGCTGCAGGTGGGTCCGCAGATCCAGAGCACGTTTGCCAAGGCCTATAAAAACGGCGTGAAGATCCTGTTCGGCACGGATACGGGCGTCAGCAAGCACGGTGACAACGCGCGCGAGTTCAAGCTCATGGTGGAAAGCGGCATGCCCGCCATGGAAGCCATTCGCGTGGCCACCTCGGCGCCGGCGAAGTTCCTGGAGCTCGATGACCAGGTGGGCAGCATCGCGGTCGGCAAACTCGGTGAGCTCGTGGGCGTGCCCGGCAATCCGCTCGAGGACATCACCGTCATGGAGCGCGTGGTGTTCGTGATGAAGGACAACACCGTCCACAAGGCGCCGTGACGCGGGCCGAAGTACTGATGTTGGCTGGGCCCGTCGGGCCCCTGGAAACGAGGCTGGAGTTCCCCGATGACGCTGCCGCGGCGCCGCGCGTGTTTGGCGTCGCCTGTCATCCTCATCCGCTGTACGGCGGCACCATGGACAACAAGGTCACACACGTGATCGCGCGCGCGATGACGGAATGCGGTGCGCCCGCGTTCCGCTTCAATTTCCGCGGCGCGGGGGCCAGCGGGGGCTCGTTCGACAACGGTCGCGGTGAAGCCGATGACCTCGTCGCGGTGGTTGCCGAAGGGCATCGGCGCTTTCCGGATGCGGCATTGTGGTTAGGAGGGTTTTCCTTCGGCGCGTTCGTGGCTCTGCGCGCGGCGCAGCAGCTCACGCCTGCGAAACTGGTGGCGGTGGCGCCGCCGGTGGCGCGCTTCGAGCTCGGCACCGTGGCGCATCCGCAATGCGACTGGATGCTCGCCCAGGGCGACGCCGATGACGTCGTGCCCCCCGAGGCGGTGCTCGCGTGGGCCGCGGAACAGCCACGGCAGCCGCGCCTGCACGTGCTGGCCGGCGCCGGGCACTTCTTCCACGGCAAGCTTCACGAGCTCAAGCCGCTCGTTCTCGACTTTCTCAAATCAGGTGGTGCCGGGCACCAAAAGTCGTAGTTGGATCAGCGTACGAGTTGCCGGCGAGGCCGACTCAACTACGACTTCTGGTGCCCGGCACCACCCACAAAGCACGAAAGCCCATGCATCTTTCGATGCAGGGCTTTCGGAGCACACATTCGCGCGCAGAACGCGCGAAGCGTTGCTTAGTTCACCAGGGCCTTGAGGCTCTTCAGCGGCAGCACACGGACCTTCTTGGAGGCCGGCTTCGCCTTGAAGACCATCTTTTCCTTCGTGAACGGGTTGATGCCTTCGCGCGCCTTCGTGGCGGGCTTCTTCACGACCTTCATCTTGAGAAGACCGGGCAGCGTGAACAGGCCGGGGCCACGCAGGCTCTTCTTGATGATGCCGTTGAGTGACTCGAACACCGCGGCAACCTGCTTGCGGGACAGCTCGCTGTCCTTGCAGATCTGAGCCACGATTTCCGACTTCGTCGGTGCGCCACCTTTCTTTCCCATTACTCGACTCCTCGTTTGAAAAAAGCCGCGAAAAAAAATTTTCAGCGGCGAGCGATTCGGCGCGCAACATAGCACACGCGTTCGCGCGTGCAAATAATTTTCGGCGTTCGCTCATGCCGCAAATGCCTATTTTTCTAGGCTCCGGAGCGTATGCGCAACGCGGCGCCGGGTCCTGCCGTGCGCGCTACGCGCGCGCCGGCTGTACGAATCTTCGCCATTTGCGCACGCGCGACGACGTCGAGACGACGTTGAGGTGTGCGGATAAGTGGTTGTCCCTACGGGAAGCGCGCGAGAAGTTGCGTGCTTTCAGCCCAGATGCAGTAGTCGCAGCAACACGCCGAGCGCGAGCAGCGCCCAGAGCGGCGACAGGTCCCAGTTCGCGATGGGCGGAATGATGCGGCGAAACGGGCGTAATAGCGGTTCCACGACCGTGC
>DASTXR010000020.1:0-96395 GCA_035765415.1 Steroidobacteraceae bacterium
TCCATGCGATCCTGAAGCCGCTTCCGATAACGCCGGCTCAATCGCAACCGGACGCCGGACCTCAGCACGACCTCGTACTCGCCGCCGCTCTGCAGCGCCAGGCCATGGACACGATCGAGGTTCACTATGATCGAGCGGTGAATGCGAACGAACTTTCCTTCGTCCAGTTCCCGCTCGAGCTCCGACAACGTCCGGCGGATGATGTGCGTGTCACCGTCCACATGCAGGCAGGCGTAGTAGTTGGCGGCCTCGATCCAGTCGATATCCACGACATTCAGGAACAGCAGCTGCCCCGGAGATCTGACGACCAGCCGCCTGGCCGCCCGAGGCTGCAGCGGCGCATAGTGCGCGAGCTTGTCCTTGGCGCGATCGAGCGCGCGGCCGAAACGCGCATCGTCGAACGGCTTCAGTAGATAGTCGAGCGCGCCGGCTTCGAATGCCCGCAACGCGTACTCGTCATGCGCGGTGACGAAGATGACGGCCTGCGGCAGGTCCGCGCCCAGCATCTCGAGAACGTCGAAGCCGCCGCATTCGGGCATCTGCACGTCGAGGAACACCAGGTCGGGTTTCCGCCGCCGGATGGATTCAATCGCCGCGACGCCGGAATCACACTCCTCGATCGACCCGATGTCCGGGTCGCCGCGAAGCAGGACCGTGACATTGCGTCTAGCCAGCAGCTCGTCGTCGACCACCAGCGCCCGTATCACTCACGCCTCCTGCAGCGGCAGTGTCACGACCACTTCCACGCCGTCCGTGCCGGCGCGTTTCATTTGCAGCTCCGCTGCGTCGCCGTGCAGGATCTGGAGCCGCGTGCGCAGGTTGGCGAGGCCTACGCCGGCACCGTCCGTCTGCCTGTCTTCCGCGAATGCCGGGCCGTCGTTGTAGACGCGGAGGCAGATGCCGCTGCCCCTGCGCGCGCCACTGACGCGGATGTTTCCTCCCACGACGCGCGTGGCAATTCCGTGCTTGATGGCGTTCTCGACCAGCGGCTGCAGCAGCAGGCCAGGAACCCGCGCCTCCAGCAGATCCGCGGGAATGTCGACGCTGACCCGCAGGCGTTCTCCGAAGCGAATCTGCTGGATGTCGACGTAGCGCTGCAGATATTCGACCTCCTCGGCCAGCGTCACCTGCGAACGGTGCGAATCCTCCGAGGCGCGGCGCAGGAACTCGCTCAAGCCCACGATCATGCTCACCGCCGCGTCATTGCGATGATCGCGCACCAGCCCGGCGATGGAATTGAGCGTGTTGAACATGAAGTGCGGCTCCATCTGCCGGCGCAGCGCGGCGAGCTGCGACTTCGACAGCTCCTCGTTCAGCCGCGCGGTCTCGGTCATCTGTCGCGCGACGCGATCGCGCGAATCCACGAGGTACGTGATCACCAGGATCAACGCGTAGGCGATCAGGAACATCACGACCTGGTAGAGCAGCGTGATCCTCCAGGTGTTCCAGAAGGTCGGCGGCAGGCGATTGCCCCAGGGATTGAAGAGCACCTGCAGCAGCGCGGACCAGGCTTCAGCGAGCGCGCTGATGGCGGCGAAGGCGGCAACGTGCACGGCGACGGTACGCAACGTCGTGCCGCGAATGATCGGATAACGCCGCGCCAGGCCGATGATCCACGGAGTGGCCAACGCCCACGGCAACCAGGTGGCGAGCGAAGTTGCGAACAGCGGCAGCCATGCGCCATCCCGGCCTTCGCCGAAACGCATGATGAGCACGGCCTGCGTGGCCTCGAACAGCCCGCCCGCACACCACAGGGCGGCGATCCAGCGCCATCGGATCGAAGGTGGGACAGATTGAGTTGCCGACATGCCGGTGACTCTACGCCAGGACTTTCGGCCCCGGCCATCGGATGCAGTGAAAGGCCGGCCTGCTGCAGTCAGCGGTCTGCCTCCTCGCCGCCCGTCTCTCCAAACTACCTGCATGGCCAATCGGATCGCAGGCATCGCGAGCCTTGTGCTCCTGCTCGCCGCCGCCACCGCGGCGGCGCAGGACAACGCGGTGAAATCCGCCGCCGACGCCTTCGGCGAGCGCGTGGGCACCGAGCAGTCGGGCCTCTACAGCGAAACGCAGGTGCGTGGCTTCGATCTCAACGAGAGCGGCGCCTATCGCATCGAAGATGCGTATTTCAGCCGCGCCGCAGCGCTCAACGATCCGGTGCTGGCCGGCGTGGGTGTGCGTGTGGGCGTCAATGCCGTGCGCCTCGCGTATCCCGCGCCGTCGGGCGTTGTGAACTATCGTTTGCGCGAGGCAGGCCCGGCAAACGAACTGCGGCTCGGCGTGGGGCTGCGCGACTTCGGCACACGCGTGATCCAGGGCGATGGGTCGGTTCGCGAAGGCGATTTCAGTTTCGCCGGCGGGTTCGTCTGGCGGCCGATGTGGCGCCTGGCCCAGGGTTACGAAGGCCGCGGCCTCGACGTCGGTGGTGTTGGCGCCTGGCAGGTCACGCCGCGGCATCGATTGCGTGCCTTCGCGACAATGTACGAACGTGGCTACGACGGCGACTACGCGGTCCTGGCCAGCGAGGCAGCCGTGCCGCCGAGCCTCAGAAGGCTTCACCAGTACTCGCCGTCCTGGGCATGGACGGAAGCCGTGAGCTCGAACTTCGGCGTTCTCTACGACGGAAAGATCGGCGGCTACACGCTCGACCTCACGGCTTTCCGGTCGATCTTCGATATCGAGCGCACGGACTACACACTCATGTCCGCCGACGCTGCCGGGAATACTTCGGCCACGACCTTCCGCAACCCGAACCGCACCAGGCGCGCGGATTCCGCCGAAGTGCGCGCGGGCCGCACGTTCGAAGCGGCTGGCCTCGATCACCTGGCGACCGTGTCGATGCGCGCGAATCGCACGACGGTCGACCTCACCTCGAATCTCGCCATTCCTCTCGGCACTTTCCACCTGCCCGACGAAGATCCGCCGGACGGTGTGGAACAAGCCTGGTCGGGAACACGCGGCCTGGACGAAGTCGAGCAGTCCACCGCCTCCGCCGGATATGGAGTCGTGTGGCGGGATCGGTTCCAACTACGGCTCGCCCTCCATCGCACGCGGTATGACAAGAGCGTGCTGACGATCGCCGGCGTTCAGACCGGCGGCGTCAGCGACACCACTCTCTACAACGCGTCTGTAGTCGCCGACTTGACGGATCGCACCGCCGTGTTCGGTAGTTGGGTCACGGGCCTCGAGGAAGCCGGTGTCGCGCCAACGTCGGCGATCAACCGCGACGAGGTGCTCCCTCCCGTAGAAGCCGAACAGTTCGAGGTGGGCGTGCGCCATGCCATCACGCCGGAGCTGACTATCATCGGCGCGCTGTTCGACGTTTCGAAGCCCACCAACGGCTTTCGCGAGGACCGTTCGTTCGGAATCGTGGGCGAAGTGAGGCATCGCGGCGTCGAGGCCTCGATCGCCGGCAAGCTCAACGCCAAAACCCGCGTCGTGCTGGGAGCCGTGGCGTTCCAGCCCGAGGTTTCGGGGCCGCTCGTGGACGCAGGCGTGGTCGGCGCGCGCGCCGCGGGCATCTCGCACCTGATCGTCAACGCCAACGTCGAGCGCCAGTTACGCAATGGCTGGTCTGTCGACGCGGCCGCCAGCTACCTGGGCGAACGCTGGGCCAACACGGCTAACACCTTCAAGACTCCCGCCGTGACGACAGTGAGCGTCGGCGCGCGGAGCAGGTTCTCGCTTGCGCGTCGCCCGGCCGACTTGCGGATACTGGCCTCGAACCTCACTGGCGCCGACGGCTACCTGGCCTCACCGTCAGGAGTTCTGTCACCGATCGCGCCGCGCACGATCAGGGCGCTGCTGACTCTGACATTCGGGCCGAAGGACTGAGACGGCTGTTCACTGATGATGAGCAGCACGCGCCTCAAACCTTACCTCTCGAACCACCATCAAAGGCGCTGAATGCAGGCCTTTTTCCGCCGACCGACCTCCGGTCGATGGATGCAAGGGCGGTCGGTGCCGTTCGAGTCGGGGAAGGCGGTGCAAGCAATGATTCATAGACTACTCGTCAGCTTCGTCCTGCTTCTTGCCATTGGCGCCCCAACAGCGGCTCACAACCAGGCCATTGCCGTCGCCGAGCCGGCGACCTCCTTCATCATCGATGGCGACCTGTCCGATTGGGGAGGCAACGGCGGGATGCGCCACTCCATGCGCACTAGCAATCTTCTCGACAGCCATGGTGCCTTCCGGGTCGCTTACGCGTCCGCGAGCGATACTCTATATGTCGCCGCCGAGATCCATGACGACGACATCGTGCTGCAACCGCCGAACCCTGGAGCAGGTGTTGACGCCTTCGAGGTATTCATCGAGGCAGACCACAACACCGCTCCATATCAGCCCGCGCATTTCCACTACCGCGAACGCGTGAGCGCGTTTCGCGCCGTACATCGCGCCGCGGCGCAAGCGGCTCGGCGCGTTTCGGGCAATACCATCAGCTACGAGTGGAAAATCGATCTGAAGTCGCTGCGTTTGACCAGCAACCCCAGCGGCCAGGCTTCAGTCATTGGTTTCGATGTCCAGTACTTCGACCACGACAGAAAAAGCGCCGACACTGCGCTTCCCTGGGGCGCGGGAAAGAACAAGCCTGAAGACACGGAAGCGCTGGGCGACCTGGTCTTGCAGTCGAGTGCCGAAGCGCTGGCCGAGATCCACGGAAAAGCCCTGTGGCGCAATCGTCCTGATCTCATGCCCAGCCATGTTCACATCCGCCGATCTGACAATGCGCAGTTCCTGATACGCGTGCCGATAGCCAGGGACGGCGCCTATCACGCCCGATTGCCACGAGGCCGCTACGAGATACGCGCCTGGGACGAACGAACGCTCGAACGTCTCAACCCCGCCAGAATGTTTTCGGTGGCGAAAACCACGGAAGCACCGACCGTTCACGCTGTGTCGCTGGATCTCCCGATGCGGGAGTTCCTGCCGGAAATGCTGGATTACTACCGGGTGCCGGCGGTTGCCCTGGCGATTCTCGATCGGGGAAAACCTGCGTTGGAAGAAGTGTACGGACGCGACGCGCGTGGCCATCCGGCCAACGGTGCGACGCTCTTTCGCGTCGCATCGCTCACGAAGCCCATCACCACCATGACCGTGCTTCGCCTCGCGGAAGAGAAACTGTGGAATCTGGACGCACCACTGTCGGAGCACTGGACTGATCCGGACGTGGCCGCTGACGCACGACACTTCGAGCTCACCGCGCGGCTCGCGCTTCAACACCGTACCGGCCTGCCGAACTGGCGCGACGGCCGTCTTGCGTTCCTTGTTGACCCGGACCGGGAATGGAACTACTCCGGCGAAGGCTTCGAGTACATGCGGCGCGCGATTGAAAAGAAGCTGGAGAGGAACCTCGAGGATCTCGCCCGCGAATATGTGTTCACCCCTGCGGGGATGACGGATACGTCGTATGCCTGGAAGGACTGGATAGAGCCGCGGTACGCCGGAGAGTTCTATCGCATCGGTGAAATGCTGAACTATTCGCGACCCGCAGAACCCTACGCCGCATACGGCCTGGTGACCACCGTCGGCAGCTATGCGCGCTTTGCGGCGTGGGTCATGAACGGCGCCGTGAAGTCACACACGTTTCGCGAGATGACCACGACGCATCGCGGTCCGCCTTTCGGCTTCGCCCAGGGCTTGGGATGGATCATCGCGCGCGACAAGCGCGGACACATCATTCTCAATCACGGTGGCAGCCAGACCGGAATCCGCACGCAGGTCATCCTGCTGCCGCAGTCGGGACGCGGCCTGGTGGTTCTTGCCAATGCATCGAACGGTGGTCCCATCATTCGGGCAATCCTCAACGCCACGCTGAACGCCGATGGCAGCCTCGAGGTTGTCGACAGGATGATCCCGGAGTGGACCCGGGGTGGATTGTGAGGCCGGCTTTGCAACAGGTTGGTTCGCCGGTTCACGTCATTGTTTGAGAAGTGCCCGAGACAGCCGGGCGACGGGATCACTTCACCTGGTAGAAGCGGATGCGCACCGCCCGCCCATCGGGTTCGACTTCGAGCGTCGCGACGAATGTCGCGTGCGTCAGCCATTCGAACGCGCCTTTGGGTGCTTCGAGCCTGGGCCGGAACAGACTTCGTGCGCCGCCCGGGCAGACCAGGCCTTCGTTGAACACGTGGATCACGGTGCCATCGTCGGCTTTCAGAAAGTAATCCGCGGATAGCTGCGTGCAATCGCTGGCGCTGTAGGTGAGCTGAAAATCCCATCCGCCGGGGACCACCTGCCCTTTCAGCTTCGGCCCCGCCACCGATCCACCGGTGATAGGAATGTATTGCCGATGGCCGAGCGCGGTATTGCCCAGCACCACGGCGGGTGCCAGCGTTACGCGCCCTTCGAATGCGAACTCGACGCGAGGCACGGCATCCGCCGGTGGTATTGCACCGACCTGCGGGCCCTCGGCAGCGGCCGGCCGCGCCGCGAGAATGCCTATCAACCCCAGCGTGAATGCGCCCTTCATGACCCGTGCTCCATGATCCGCCCCGGCGGACACTCTTATATATGGTGGCCTGCACCTGCGGAACGGCGATCACGGACCCGCGCCAGCCTTGCGATCTGCCGGAGTGACGCCGCCATCGTATAGGCGAGCTGCAGGTGGCCCGCGCGAAACAGGCGCAGCGCGGCCCCATCGTCGAGGTCGCGCAGCCGGTCGAGGCTCACGGTATACAAGCCTTGCAGCGAGAGGCGCTCCCCGCCGTCGAAGCTCAGCGAGATGTCGATGGGCTCGATGAGCTTGAGTTCCAGCAGCGCGGCGATGAACGCTTTGGTCTGCTCGAGTCCCTGGTGGATCTCGCCCAGCGTGCGCTGAATGGCGCGCAGCGCATCGCCTGGCTGCTGCGCATCGTCGAACATCGGGGCTCCCTCACTCTCGCTGAATCGCGTGTGTTCGCGATCAATGGAAATGTGCTGCCCGGAAATGAAGAACCCTTCCCGCTGCAGCATGAGCGGTACGAATCCTCGCTGCTCGTCCGCGGGACCCACGAGAACTTCGCCGGGTTTGAATCCGAACATGGCGCCCGCGTAGAAGGCGCCGGTCGACGCCTCCTTGGTGAACAGGATCGGACAGCAGGTGGCAGCCACGGGGAACTCGCTGGCAACGATCTGTATGAAATGAGGGAAATCCGTGCCGCGTGCGCGCAGGCGAAGATTTCCATGCCTGCGGGGATCCAGTAGTTCGAGCATTGCCATGCGTAAACCTCAGACGGCCTGCATGCCATGCTCGACGATCTTGCGGATGAGATCGCGATGGCGAGGCAGTCCCGCGCGCAGTCGTTCGGTCTGCACCGCGTTCTCGCGCATCGCGCGCTCGGCATGGCGGGCGTCGCCGCCCAGCGCCGCCGGCTCGACCTGCGTCCGGAATCCCATGCCGTAGAGGACGTACTGGTAGCT
The DNA here is from genome assembly GCA_035765415.1 of Steroidobacteraceae bacterium. Lineage (GTDB taxonomy): Bacteria > Pseudomonadota > Gammaproteobacteria > Steroidobacterales > Steroidobacteraceae > CADEED01. Next base: position 7,396 of record DASTXR010000020.1, read on the forward strand.
GGCCGCGGGGAAGACCTCTTCGACGCGATCGAACTCATCGTGAAACCACGGCGATTGATGACTCCAGAGCAACAGCAGGTCGTTGAGCCGGTCCGGTATCGTCTCGGGAAGCAGGTTGTCGCGCCAGAACGCCGTGTCATCGCGCCGCGTCAGCACATAGTGGAGCTTCAGGAAGTCGATGATGCGTCCCCAGCGGTAGTGAGTGGTCGAATTGAAGCGCGCCGCGATCAGGTCCATGACCTCGCGGCACACGGGCATCTGTTCGGCGATGAGTTTCGCGGAAAGCTCGATGAGCACGATGGCCGATGCTTCGAGCGGCTCGAGGAAACCCGCCGCGAGGCCCACGGCGACGCAATTGCGTTTCCAGAACGTCTCGCGGTGCCCCGACCGGATTGCGATCTTCCGAAAGGGGAGTTGCGCGCCGGCGGGACCGACGTAGGCACGCAATTCACGCTCGGCCTCTTCGTCGGACAGATGGCGGCTCGAATACACGTGGCCGACGCCACGGCGCGCGGGCAAACCGATGTCCCAGATCCAGCCCGCGGACTGGGCCGTCGAAATGGTCTGGCTGGCGATGGGCGCGGCCTCGCTTGCGTAGGGCACCTGCATGGCGAGTGCGCGATCGCAGAACAACACATCGCTGCAATCCCTGAATGGAACGCCGAGCGTTTCACCGATCAGCAGCGCCTTGAATCCGGAGCAATCGACGAAGAGGTCGCCCTCGATCTCGCCGGCCTGTTCGGTTTCGATGCTGCGGATGTCGCCGTTGTCGGCGAGATTCACGCGACGCACGTCGGCCAGCACGTGCCGCACACCGAGCTTCGCGCAGCAGTGGTTCTGCAGGAACGGCGCGAATTTTCCGGCGTCGAGGTGATACGAGTAGTTGGCCACCGCTTCGAATTCGGCGGTGGCGATGGTCTTCGGCGCGAGACCGTCGTCGCAGAGCCTGCCCTGCGGACATACGGCATCGCAGAAACTCTGGCCGTTCTCGCTCGCGAGCCAGTGCGGCACGAGATTCACCTGGCCGAAACTCTGCGGAAGCATCAGCGGGTGGTAATAGAAATCGTCGGGCCTGCCCGTGGTCCATCGCGCGAATCGTGCGCCCTGTTTGAACGCCGCGTCGCATTGGCGAAACAATTCGGTCTCGGAAACCCCGATGCGCGCGAGCGTGCTGCGCAGCGTCGGCCAGGTACCTTCGCCGACGCCGATGATGGGCGTGTTCGGCGACTCGACCAGCGTCACGCTGAAACCTTCGCCCATTCGGCTCTGGTGCTTGGCGGCAATGACGCCCGCCGTGAGCCAGCCTGCCGTGCCGCCGCCCACGATGACTACTTTTCTGACTGGCTGGACCATGGCGGATTGAAAGGAGTGGAAGCAGGGGATGTCAACTCAAGGTTGCATCCCCTGCCCCCTGCTTTGCAGCGTTACAGCCGGAAGCGCACACCGAGCGCGTAGCGGCGCCCGAATGCGAAGACGTCCAGCAACTGGTTGTCGAAGCGGCCATGCGTGCTCAGCGTTTCGTTCGTGACGTTGAGCGCCTCGAAATACGCGTTGAGCTGCTCGGTGAACTGGTAGCTCGTGGACACGTCGATCTGCAGGCTCGAGTTCACGAAGGTGGGTTCGGCGCCGAACGCAGAATTGTTCTGGTTCTGCCCGAACTGCAGCAGGTATTCGTCCCGCCAGTTGCCCGCGATACGCGCCTCGAAGCCGTGTTTGTCGTAGAACGCGACCAGGTTGGCCGAGTCCGCGAGGCCTGTCACCGCAAAACCGCTCTGCGAAATGTCCGTGCGATCGTAGGGCTTGTCGGTGTCGACGAAAGTGGCGTTGGCGTTGAAGCCGAAACCCGAGTCGCCGAACACGTGCTGCCACGCGATCTCCCAGCCGTTCACCGTCGCATCGGGACCATTCACGCGTTGCGCCACCGTGTAGATAGCCGGCTGCCCGGTGGTCGGATCGATGACATCGTTGATCGTCTGGCGCTGCGTTCCCTGCACGATGAAGTTGGTCACGTCCTTCAGGAATGCGTCCACCGAGAAGTACGCATTCTTCCCGTAGTACCACTCGACCGCGACGTCGAGATTGTCGGACAGGTAGGGTTTCAGCTCCGGATTGCCGCCCGTGGCCGTGAGCGCACCGATGCGCGGCAAGGCGCCGACGTTGAGCACCGGCGTCAGGAAGTTGATGGCCGGCCGCGTGAGCGTTCGAGAGGCGTCGAAGCGCAGGTGCAATTCGTCCGTCAGCTCGAGTTTCAAGTCGAGACTGGGCAGCAGGTGCGAATAGTCGCTTTCCGTAGTGATGGGCTGCGTGTCCGAGAACGTCGTGGTCAACAACGTGGGATCCGCCGGATTGACCGCCAGCTGAACGGGCAGACGACCCACACCGCTCGAGGAAACATCCGTGCTTTCGCGGCGCACGCCCGCGGTGACATGGAAGGGCTTGCCGCCGAGCTCCGTGTCGAACTGCGCGCTGATGAATGCCGCGAAGGTCTTTTCGGTGATGTCCTGGATGCTGCCCGGGTCGAGCGCCAGCTCGAAGCTGCCGGTATACGCGCAACAGCCGTAGTTGAATCCTGGAATGTTCTGCGCCTGCGGATTGCCGAGTCCCTCGAGAAACCCGTACAGGTCGTACGGGCTGTACACCAGCAACTCCGGGGGCAGCGAGCCTGCGCCCGAGAATCCGGGAATGAAACTGGGGGTCTTGATGGTCGTGCGATAGATGCTCGAAGGCACCACCACACCCGACGTGCGTCCCGAGGGCGCGCCGTAGCCCGCGTACGCCTGCCAGAAGTTGTTGGTGAAACTGTTGCTGTTCTGGAGCGTGAAGTTGTCGTCGACATAGGACAACCCGGCATTGACCCTGGTGTTTTCCTGTTCCCAGCTCACCGTGAAGCGCGCCTGCTTGATGGTGTCGCTGTTTTCCTGGAGCGTGCGCACCAGCACGTGCGAGCCGATCACAGCCGGATCGAGATAGCGCGACGTGTCGCCGTTCGGGCCATAGGTAGTCATCTCGGGCAGGTGATCGCTGCTGTCGCCGGTCACGCGCACGCCCATGTTGAATCCAAGCGTGCCGCCGTAGCCGATGTCGGCGCCATCGAAACCACCGCCGCTCGGGTTCTGCTCGCTCTTGGCGTACGAGGCATCCACTTCGAGGCTCAGGTTGTCCGAGAACGCATGTTTGACGTTGAGACCGATCTGGTTGGTCGTGCGTTCACGATGTTCGGTGCCGCCGTTCAGATCCATCGGTGTACCGGCCTGGCGATAGTCGATCACCGTGCCGTTGCTGTCGAGCTGCACGCTTCGCAGGTCGTTGATGCCAAACCACAGACCGAAACCGTAGGTGTCCGTCTGGATCTTCTGGCGCGAGAAGTTGTCGTCTATCGTGAGCAGCGTGTTGTCCGACGGCCGCCACTGGAACGCGATGCGCCCGTCGACGCGTTCATCGGACACCTGGGACTGCTCGGCGCCGAACTGCTGCTGCCACCAGCCGACGATGGTCTTGTCGGCATCGTCGAGGTCGCCCGCGCCGCAGGTCGTGGTCAACTGACAGGGAGCGAACATTCCGCCTTCCCAGCCCGAGACGAACACGCGGTTGGTATCCGTGTCCCGCTTCGAGTAGATGGCGTCCGCGAGAAAACCCATGGTGTCGTCCGCGAACGTAGTGCTGAACAGCAGGCCTCCGCTCGGTTGAACGGTGCCCGCCTCGTCCTGCTGGGAGCCTGCGGCGCTCGCCACGAACCGCGTGCCGGGACTGTCGAAAGGCTTCGGAAACGCAATGTTCACCGTCGCGCCGATCGAGCTGCTCGACAGTGTGACGTCGGGTGTTTTCATGACCGTCAGCGAGCCGACGAAGTCCGCGCCCACGGTGCTGAAATCGACGGAGCGTCCGCCCGCGGCGGTCGAGATGCGTCGTCCGTCGTACAGCGTCTCGTTGAAGTCGCCACCGAAGCCGCGCACCGTGATGCCTTCGGGTTCACCGCGCGTTCCGGCGCGCTGTATCGACACGCCCGGCACGCGTTGCAGCGATGCGGCCACGTTGGAGTCGGGGAACTTGCCGATGTCTTCCGAGGTGATCACGTCGACCACGCCCGCGGCCTCGCGTTTCATGTCCAGGTTGCGCTGAAGCGAGCCGATGAGTCCGGTGACGATGACCTCTTCGAGATCTTCGGAATTTCCGCCGGCCTGCTCCTGGGCCGCCGCAGGCAAGGCAATAGATAGCGCTAACAAACTCGACGCGCTTGCGAGCGCGCTCCGCGCATATTTACTTCGCATTTTTATTCCCCTTCGTTTGGATTTCATCGCAGGACTGGCCGTTGCCCGAACGCTACGGGCGCCGCGTGTCTCGTCAGTCACCGATGTCCTGTCCGAAACTACGCTCATTCACCGATAGCAACCATCCGTGGATGCTTATCGAGCAATTCCATTTTGCGATGCCAAAACCGCACTACTGCCATATAAAAGCGACTTTCATATAAGCAACCTGCGTGATCCGGCGTAATCGCGCTGCGTCAAGGAATGTTGTCCCGGACTAGACTCCGTGGGGCGCAAGAGTGTTGCGCCGCCGCGACCCGCGATGCGGGCGATCATCGCGTAGCATGTCCGGCGCATGTACGGGCCGATCGAAAACCACGAACACGTCGACCGCCAGAGGTTCGAAGAGGAGATCGCGCCCGCCGCGAGGCCGGCGGTGCTGAAGGGTCTCGTGGCCGACTGGCCGATCGTGCGGGCCGCGCGCGAATCGCGCGCGGCGCTGGCCCGCGCCATCAAGGCCCTGGATGCCGGTCGCGAGCCGTACGTGCTCGAGGCGCCCGCGGATGTGAGCGGCCGCATCTTCTATCGCGACGACCTGGCGGCTTTCAACTTCACGCGCCGGCCAGCGAGCCTCGGCGCGACCGTCGATCGGCTGCTCGATCTCGCCGAAAACCCGGATGCACCCGCGTTGTTCCTCGAATCGATGCCGGCCAGGGACTATCTACCCGCATTTGCCGGCGGCCATCCACTGCCGCTGCTCGGCGAACGCGCGGAGCCGCGCGTCTGGATCGGCAACGCGGTGAAGGTGAACACCCACTTCGACCTGGCCTGCAACATCGCATGCGTCGCGGGCGGACGCCGGCGATTCACGCTCTTCCCTCCCGACGAGATCGCGAATCTCTACATCGCGCCGCTCGACTTCACCCCTTCGGGCGCACCCTTGAGCCTCGTGCAGCTCACGAAGCCGGACCACGATCGGTTTCCACGGTACGCGCAGGCGTTGCGCCGCGCGCTCCAGGTCGAACTCGATCCGGGCGATGCGCTGTTCATCCCGTTTGGCTGGTGGCACCACGTGGAATCACTGACGCCATTCAACGTCCTCGTCAACTACTGGTGGAATGGCGCTCCCGACTTCGGCGCGCCGCATGGCGCCCTGCTCCACGCCTTGCTCACGATCCGGGACCTGCCCGCCGACCAGCGGTCCGTGTGGGCCTCGATATTCCAGCAACTCGTCTTCACGGACCCCGAGGTCGCGCTTGCGCACATTCCGCCGGCGCAGCGTGGAATGCTCGGCGCGCCGTCAGCGGAACGCACGCGCAACATCCGCGAGAAGCTCGCGCGGGACTTCAGCAGGGATCGATGACGCGGACCACAAGCAAGAAGGGGCGCCCGGCGAAGGACAGCCCACCTCCTTGGGGGGACTGGGGCTGTCCTTGCCAGGCACTCACCACTTCTTGCGAAGTGTGAGTCCGATGATTCGCCCGACGGGATTGTTGAGCGTCGGATCGAATCCTCCGCCACCGTTCGGGCTCTGCGCGATGTTCACGAACGGCGGGTCTTCGTCGAGCAGATTGACCGCATCCAGGGCGACCGACAGTCCATCGGTGAAGCCGTCGCCCGGGAATTCGTACCGCAGGTTCAGATCGAACGTGGTCTTGGAATCCACGGTCTGCAGGGGGCTCGCGAGATTGTTGTCGTAAGCGCCGAGATGCGTCACGAACAGCGCGCTCGTGAAACCACCGCGACGCCACGTCACGTCGGCGCGCGCCTTGAACTCGAGCGGGTTGTAGATAGTGTTGAGCTGATCGATGCGGTCCGCGGCCGGCGTGATGGCCACGTCGTAAGTGGTGAAATACGTGGTCATGAGGCCGAAACTGAATTCGCCTGCCGAACCGGCGTCGAGGTTGTATTCCGCGGCAAGGTCGAAACCCGCGGCGATCGTGGTGCCGAGATTGTTGGTGCGGCCATCCACGTAGAGCGTGACCGGATTCGGCAGCACGCCGCGGATCGGCTTGGTCGCGACCAGCGCCGCCACGAAGGCCGGATCGGGATTGCGCACGATGATTCCCGTGCCCGCGAACTGGCTTTCGCGATTCAGGATCGTGAGGTCGGACAGATACGAGGTGATCTGCTTTTCGTAGTCGATGTGAAAGTAGGTCAGGCTGATCCGGCTTTCCGGTGTGGGAATGAAGTCGAATCCCAGGGTGTACGACGCCGCCGTCTCGGGCTCGAGCTCGAGATTTCCACCCGAAAGCGTGATGCCCTGCGTGATCGCCCCTCCCCGCGTCGGGTCCGAATAGTTCTGCACGAACAGCGACGACGAGTTGCCGTAGATCTGCGCGAACGTTGGCGCGCGGAAGGACTCACCGTAGGTCGCGCGGAACTTCAGGGAATCGATGGGCGCCCAGTTGATTCCGTATTTCGGATTGACCGTAGTCCCATCGTCCAGGTCGCTGTATTTGTCCTGGCGCACGGCCAGGTCCAGCGTGAGCTCGCGCAGTCCGGCGCGGCCGTTCTCGGTGCTGAAAAACGGGATCAGGATTTCCGCGTACAGCGACTCGATATCGCGATAGACGCGCGGCGGTATGGCGGGGATGGGTGCCGCCCATGTCCCGGTGATCAATCCGGACTCGCTGCTCAGCACCTGGCCCTCGTAACCGAATGCCGCGCGCACGTCGCCGCCTGGCAGCTTGCCGAGGGCTCCATCGAGCTTGAGCTCCCAGCCCCGAAAATGTGTGTCGCCGGGTGCGATGAAGATCTGGGTGGCGAGATTCGCGAGCGCCGCTTCGTTGTTGGGCTGCGTGCTGAAGGGGTTCAGCGCGGTGGCCGGATTCGTGCGCGCCAGCGCGGCATTGAGTGCCGCGTTGTCGATGCCGTACTGCGAGGTGCTGCGCTCCTCGTCGTGACCGTAGCTGTAGAGCGCCTCGAGTTCCCAGCTGCCGACGACCAGGAACCTCGCGCCCAGTGTTGCCTGGTAAGCCTCGGAAAAACCTCTCGTGTCATTCGAAGGCAACTGGTTGCCGAAAGAGTAGTTGACCGTTTCCGTCGTCACGGTGGTGCCGGGCGGCCGGACGAAATAGGGATTCACGCTGCGAACCGTCAATGCAGCCGCCTGGTCACCCACCTGGTTGTGAAAGGTGCGCCGCGTCCAGAAGGCGTCGCCGAACAACTCGATGCTTCCGTCCTCGAGTTCCTGGTTGAACGTGGCCATCACCGAATCGCGCTCCTGCTCCGGGAGCAGGTCCTGGTACTGAGCATTGTCACAGCGGTTGGTGGTGCCCGGAACGAGTTGACCGGCCGTCGCGGGCGTGATGCCCGTTGCCGGAATGGCATGACTCACGCCCGCGACGACGATGTTGCCGGGATTACATTGCGCGACCCGGAAGTCACGGCCGCCGCGCGAAGTCAGATCGCCGCGGAAATAGTCGCGGTCGATTCCATTGAGGTTGCTGTGATAGGAATGTTCGTACGCGAGCATTCCGCGGCCGCTTTCCCAGTTCAAGCCGCCGATCGCGCCGACCTGCCGCTCGTCGTACTCATCGCCCTGTGCGCCACGCACGCTGACCTCGACGCCTTCGAACTCGCGCCGGGGAATCAGGTTCACCACGCCCGCGATCGCGTCCGAGCCGTACAGCGCCGATGCGCCATCGGCGACGACTTCCACGCGCTCCAGCGCCAGCGTGGGAATGACCGAGGGATCGACGGCGAATCCGGTGGTGCCCTGCGGAACGGCACGGTGCCCGTCGAGCAGCGTGAGCGTGGAGAACGGACCGATGCCGCGCAGGTTTATGGCGCTGCCGTACGTGATGTTGCCGGAACCGCCGGACTGGCCGCGCGAGTTTTCGGACACGCCGAGATTGAACACCTGCGGCAGCTTCTGGATGAGCGCGGAAGTCGAGAGCGGCGCTTCGAGCTCGATGTTCTCGCGCGAGACCTCCGTGATCGGAGAGCCGACGGGCCTGGTTCCCCGGATGCGGCTGCCCGTGACGATGATCTCCTCCAGGCTGGCGGCCGGCGCAGCCACCGGATCCTGGGCGAGGGCGGCGAGCGGCGCGGCCGCGCCCGTGGCGGCCAGCAGCGCAAGCCTGATGGAGCGCGCGAGATCGATTCGCGCATGTAAAGACGCTTTCCGGATCATGGACCCCTCCCGATCTGCGCATCTCCGCCTAACCACTTGGGCGGGCGATACACACCATTCTTGTTTTCGACTGCCGCCAGGGACAGCTTCCCCGTGAGCGCGGCCAGACTGCTCCCCGTCACCCGCGGTTGTCAATATCGTTTGTGTTGCCAACTATATGTTCCCCAACCTTATGCCCCGCGGCGCCGGCGGATTCGCCGGGCGTTTCACCGTCCCGGGAACGGCGGCCGCGCCCGTTTGACCGCACCTGTGGCGTCGAGTAGGTTTTGCAGCCGCAACCGGCGTTTCGAGAACCCGAGTCCCATGGCGCGCAAGAAGACCCCCAGTCAATCCGGCGACTCACGCGCGGGAGCCACCATCGGCCTCGACCTCGATTGCCTGCCCACGTTGCTGGGTTTCAACATCCGGCGCGCGCAGATCGCCCTGTGGCGCGACTTCAACCGCAATGTCGCCGAGGGATACGTGCGGCCCGGCGTGTTCAGCGCGCTGCTGCTGGCGCGCGCGAATCCCGGCATTGCCCAGATCGAGATCGCCAATCAGCTCGGCATGGACAAGGCCAGCGTCGTCGCGCTCGTCGACCGCATGGAGGACGCGGGCTGGGTGACCCGGAAGCGTTCCACCCACGATCGCCGGCGCCAGGGCATCTTCCTCACGGCGGAAGGGACCAGGACCTGCCGCGCGCTCAAGAAGGAAATGATCGACCACGAACGGAAGTTCGTGGGCCGGTATACCGACCAGGAACTGCGCACGCTCATCGCGCTGCTGCGCAGGCTGCACGACCCCGACTGACAGGCGGCGCGGCGCGCCGCGCTCTCGACTGCGGTGCACGATTGGTGGTGTACTAGGATTAGTTGGCACTACGAACTAATCTGCGCGGCGGTTCATGAGCGACGTCGACCTGCTCTTCACCGGTGATCTCATCCTCGATGTTCCGCAGCCGGACTACTGGCTCGACGGGATCGCGGAGCGCGTGCGTGCCGCGGGTGTGGCCATCGGCCACGTGGAAGTCCCGCACACGAATCACGCACCGCGGATGCGCGGCGACGTCCCGGCGCCCGGCGCCGATCCCCGCAACATCGCAGCCGTGCGGCGCGCCGGTTTCCACGCGGTCTCGCTCGCGGGCAATCACATCGCCGACTGCGGCGCGGAAGGCATCGCCGACACCATCGCGGCGCTGGACGCCGCGGGCATCGCGCACTGCGGTGCCGGCGCGGACCTCGAAAGCGCTGTTCGTCCGTGCATCATCGAGAGCGGCGGGACGCGCATTGCGCTCCTCAGCTACAACTGCGTGGGCCCGGCAGAAGCGTGGGCAACCCCCACGCGCGCGGGCTGCGCATACGTGCGCATCCAGACCGCCGATGGGTCCGCCATCAACCCGCGCGCACTGCTGGTTGCGCCGGACGAGGATTCTCTCGCGGCGATGGCGGAAAACATCGGTGCGGCTCGCTCGACCGCCGGCCTGGTGGTCGTATCGCTGCACAAGGGCATCGTGCATACACCGGCCACGCTCGCGCCTTACGAGCGGGCCGTCGCGCACGCGGCCATCGACGCCGGCGCGGATATCGTCATCGGCCATCACGCGCACATCCTGCGCGGCATCGAGATGTATCGCGGCAAGCCGGTCTTCCACGGCCTGGGCAACGGATGCGTGGTCACGCGCGCGCTGAGCCCTGACACCAGCGATCCTGGCCGCGCGGAATGGGCGCGGCGCCGGCGTGAGGTGTTCGGCTTTACTCCCGATCCCGCGTATTACCTCGCGCCCTTCCATCCGCAGGCGGTGCATTCGATGCTCGGATGCGTGCGGCTTCGCAACGACGGCGGGCTAACTACCGGGTTCGTCCCCGTCCACGTGGATCCGCCCGGCCGGCCGCGGCCCTGCTCCGACGCCGAAGCGCGCGTGGTGGTGCGTTATGTCGAGGACATCACGGTGGCCGCGGGACTCCCGCCAATCTGCTTCGACTATCGGGATGGGTACGCATGGACACGGTGAACCCGGCGGGAAGTGGCAGGCGCGGCCCGCTGTTCTACATCGGCGCGGGCGGATTGCTCACCATGATGCTGGTCGAGACAGCGGCCGTGATCGGCCGGCACATCGGCGTGCCGGTGACCGGCGCGCTGGAGATCGTGACGGCAGCCATAGTGCCGGCGGCATGCGCGGCGATGCTCATCGCCACGCTGCGCGGCGCGCATGCCGCCGTACACATGCTCACCGACCGGATGCCGCATTCGCTGCAGCGCTGGGTGTTCCGCATGGGATCGGTCCTCGCGGGCCTGTGTTTCGCGGCACTCGCAGCGGGGTCCGCGTGGCTCGCCGCCGAGAACTGGAATTCGTACGAACAGACCGAAGTCCTGCATATTCCTTTCAGACCGCTGCGTGTCGCGGTCACCCTCGCCGCGGCTGCACTCGCGCTGGTTTTCTTCCATCGGGCGATTCGCGCGGAGAAAACCGAATGAGCGGCCTGCTGGGAGTCATGGGCCTGCTGGCGCTGCTCGCGCTGGGCGTTCCCATCGGCATCGCCATGGGCGCCGTCGGTCTCATCGGACTCGCGTTGTTGTTAGGCCCGGAACCGGCGTTGATCAAGAGCACGGTGGTCTTCTTCGAGTCGGTGACCCGCTTCGAACTCGGCGTGCTGCCCTTGTTCCTGCTCATGGCTCATTTCTGCTTCGCCGCGGGAGCGAGCCGTGATTTCTTCGGCGCGGCCGCGGGCCTGGTGGGGCATCGCCGCGGCGGACTCGCGCTCGCCACGATTGCCGGGTGCGCGGGTTTCGGCGCGGTGAGCGGCTCGAGCCTCGCGACCGCCGCAACCATGGGGCAGATCGGCTTGCCGGAGATGCGCCGCCGCGGTTATTCGACGGCGTTCGCATCGGGTGCGGTCGCGGCGGGAGGAACGCTGGGCTCCCTCACTCCCCCGTCGGGCGCGCTCATCGTGTTCGGCATCATCGCCGAGCAGTCCATCGGCAGGCTGTTCACGGCCGCGATCGTTCCGGTCGTGACACAGACGCTGCTCTACATGGCGACGATCGTCCTCCTGTGCCGCATCAGACCGAGCATCGCTCCGCCCTCGCCGCGCATCCCGTGGTCCGAAAGAGGCAAGGCCGTGCTGCGTGTGCTCGACCTCGCGGGGCTGGTGGCCATCGTTCTCACCGGCATCGCGATTGGCTGGTTCACACCCACCGAGGCGGCAGCGATCGGCGCCACGCTGTCGCTCGTTTTGTGCGCGATCCGCAAGCGCCTGACGTGGAGTTCCTTCTGCGAGGCGCTCGAGCGCACCTTGCGCACCAGCGGCATGTTGTACGTCGTCATCATCGGCGCGCTGATATTCGCTTCGTTCATGAGCTTCACGGGCCTCGCCGAACAGATCGCCGCGCTCGTACATCGTCTGCACGGCGGTCCCACCGCGACGATCGTCGCAATCGCCGTCCTGCTGTTGCTGCTCGGCTCGGTGCTGGACGGCCTCGCGCTCATGCTGCTCACCGCGCCCATCCTGCTGCCGATCACCACGGCCCTCGGCATCTCGCCGATCTGGTTCGGCATCTTCTTCGTGCGCACCATGGAGATCGGTTTCGTGCATCCGCCGATCGGCATCAATCTCTACGTGATGCACAGCATCGCGCCGGACATTCCCATCGGCCGCGTGTTCAAGGGCGTGCTGCCATTCCTGGCGGCAGACTTCCTGCACCTGGCGATGCTCATCGCCATACCCGGCATGGCGCTCGCGCTGCCGCAGTGGCTGGACTGACGATGCACGGAACCCGCGACTTTTCGTTGCTCACGCGCAGCCTGAGGGATGACCCGCAGGCCGCGGCGCGCAGCGCGGCGGCTTCGGGCCAGCGCGTCGTCGGCTACGTCGGCAATGACGTGCCGGCGGCACTCATACTCGCGGCGGGTGCGCTACCCGTGCGGCTGCGAGTGAATCCGGACTCCCGCACGGCGAATGCCGATCGATTCGTCGAAAGCTCGTTTTCGCACGAGCTGCGTGTGATTGCGGAACAGTGGATGCAAGGTGCACTGGATCATATTCACGCGGTGATCTTCGCGCGCTGCGACGACAGCGGCCAAAGACTGTACTACTACCTCTGCGAGCTGCAACGCCGGAGCCTCTGTTCGGGACCATTGCCGCTGCTGTTCGACGCGGCCGGGCTCGCGCGCGACGGCAGTTTCGAGCACACCCTGGAGTCCACGCGAATCCTGGCCTCACAACTCGGCGCGTCGGCCGCCTCGATGGAACGCGCGCTCGAACGCGTGAAACAGCGCGAAGCGCTGTTGCGCTCGGTCCTCGCGCGGCGCCTGCTGCCATCGCCGCTGCCGGGAAGTGCGGCTTTTGCGCTGGCGTACGCCGCCGATTGCGATTGGCGCCCGGCGTTCGACGAGTCGGCACGTCAATGGCTGGACGCGGCTACGCCGCTCAATCTTCCGAGACGTGTGCTGTTGGCCGGCGATCCCCTGCCCGACGACCAGCTGCATTCCGCCATCGAAGCGGCCGGCGGATCGGTGGTGCTGGAGCTGACTGAGTCGCAATTCGAGGGGGAGCGTACGCAACGCGATCCGCTCGCCGCAATCGCCGAGGAATTCCAGCGACGTGAATCGCCGGCGATGTCGATGCGACGCAACCCGCGCTGGCTCGCCGATCGGGCGGCAGCTCACCGCGCCGACGCGGTCGTCGTCTGGCTGAGCGAGCAGAACGAAGCGCTGCCGTGGGAAATCGCCCGCCAGATGCAGTCGCTGCGCGCCGCCGGCATTCCGGCGCTACAACTCGCGCGACAACATTGGCGCATCCCGGCCGCGGTACTCACACAGGTCGAGGATTTTCTCCGATGAAATTGTTGGACGGTATTCGCGTGCTCGCATGGCAGGATGCCGCCGACGGCGCCCTGGCGCGTTTGCTCAGCGATCTCGGCGCCGGAATTTCGAGGTGTGATGCGACGCCAGACCTGGCAGGTCTCGCGACTGCCGACTTCCTGCTCGAGCACCTGGGTCTTCCTCGCATCGGGGAAACCGGTCTCTCGCGCGCACAGATCGAGACCGCGAATCCTCGGCTCATCCACGTATCGCTGAGCACTTTCGGGAGCACGGGTCCGCGTCGCCACTGGCGCGGATCGGAGCTGGTTGCATCGGCGGCCGGCGGCATCCTGCGTCTCGTCGGCGATGTGGATCGGGCGCCGGTCAAGGAGGCGCTCGATGCCTGTCAATTCCACGCCGACATGGTCGCGGCCGTCGGCGCGTTGACGGCGTTGCGCGAACGCCGCGAAAGCGGGCTGGGACAACACGTGGACATCTCGGCCCAGGAAGTCGCCTTCTCGCGCAACGTCAATGGAGTGCTCGTCTGGCAGTTCGACCAGCGGCTGCTCAATCGCGCGGGCGGCGCGCTCAACTATGGCCGCGCCACGGTGCGTTGCATCTGGGCGTTGCGCGACGGGTTCTGTTTTCACTCGCTGATGACCGGGCGCTTCGGCGCGCCGGCGAACCAGGCGCTCAGCGACTGGATAGACGCCAGCGGCCTGGAAAATCCTCTCGCGGGCGTCAACTGGGAAAAATACGACCGGTCGACGCTCGACAGCGCGACGCGCACGCGCTGGGAAACCGCCATCGAGGCCTTCTTCAGGACTCGTACGCGCGCGGAGATCGCCGACGAAGGACGGCGCCGCGGCATCAACGCGACGATGGTTTCCACGCCCGCCGACGTGCTCTGCGATTCGCACCTCGCGGCCCGCGGATTCTGGCGCGAGACACCGCAAGGCCGCGAACCCGGACGCTTCGTGGCGCTGACGGCCGCTGCCGGTCCCGCGCGGACGCCGGCTCCGCGCCGCGCGGGCCCGGTACGCGGGCCGTTGTCGGGAGTGCGTGTACTGGACTTCTCCTGGGCGCTCGTCGGTTCCATCACCACGAAAACGCTGGGCGACCTCGGCTGCGAGATCATCAAGGTCGAGTCGCGCACGCGCCCTTGCCTCTCCCGACTCGACGTGCAGGTGAGTGCATCGCGCGCCGGAAACCTGGACGACAAGCCCTGGTTCTCGCATCTCAACACCTCGAAGCGCAGCCTCACGCTCGATCTCAAGCAGCCGGGAAGCCGCGAAGTGCTCGATCCGCTGATCGACTGGGCGGATGTGGTGGTGGAAAACTTCTCCCCCGGCACGCTCGAGAAGTTAGGGCTCGACTACGCGCGCCTCGCCGCGCGCAATCCCGGCATCATCATGGTGTCGGGCAGCGTGTATGGACAAACCGGCCCGCTCGCCAGGAGCTGGGGCGTCGACGGCACGGGGGCGGCGCTGAGCAGCCGCACTTTCCTGACCGGATGGCCCGATCGCAATCCGGTGATTCCGAGTGCCGCGCCGTACGGCGACGTGGTGCTCCCGTTCGCCATGGCTGCGGCGGTCATCGCGGCGCTCGAGCATCGCGATTCGCACCAGCGCGGTTGCCACATCGATGCCTCGATGTACGAAGTGTGCGTACAGCAGATGCGCGACGCATTCGTCGCAGGTGCACCGGCGACGCGCACCGGAAACCAGGATTCGCGCGTTTTCCACCAAGGGGTCTACGCGACGCTCGGCGAAGATCGCTGGGTCGCCGTTACATTCGAGACGGGCGCGCAATGGCAGTCGTTCGCGAAATCCGCGAGTCTCGATGCGAGCGAATCGCAAGCACGCGACGCGGCGCTCGCGAAGTGGTGCGCGGCCCGCGAGGATGCCGCGGCGGCGGAAAGCCTGCAGCTGCTCGGCATCGCCGCTGGAGTCGTGCAGGACATGTCGGATCTGCTGGTACGTGACCCGCAGATCCAGGCGCGCCAATCCCTGGTCGAGCTCGAACACCCCCAGCTCGGCAAGTTCGGGCACATGCGAACACCGATCGGTTTTTCGCGCTCCACGGCCGTGCCATACCGCGCGCCCAACATGGGCGAACACAACCGGCAGATCGCCACGGAAATTGCCGGGCTGACACCGTCACGCTACGAAGAGCTGGAAAAACTCGGAGTGTTCCGATGAGCGGGCAACGCAGTCGCAAGGATCTGGCGTGCACGGCGGATGCCACGGCGCACCAGCGGCAGTTCGTCTCCGATCTCAAGCGTCGCGTGATCGACAACGGCGAGCCTTTTGCGATCGCGCAGGCGGATACGCCGCACGAAATATTCCACGCGCTCGACATTCCGCTGATCAGCAACCAGTGGTGGTCGGCCTACATCTCGGCCAAGCAGCTCTCGCCGCGCTACTTCGCGGTCCTCGACAAGCTCGGCTACCCGGGCAACAGTTGCCGCTACTGTTCGCTGGGCCTTGCCTGCACGCTCGACAACGATCCAGCGACGGCGCCGTGGGGCGGGTTGCCCAAACCCACGGTGCTCGTCGCGCGACTGACCTGCGAATGCATCCGCCACGTGTTCGGGCAATGGGCCGAAGCCCTGGGTAGCGAATTCTTCCCGCTCGAAGCACCGGGCTGGATGCACAAGGACCCGGACTGGTTCAAACACACGAGCAGCGACTGGGACGAGATCTACGAGCCGCGACGCATCGAGCTGCTCGTGAAGGAAATGCGCGCGCTCATCGAGCTGCTCGAGAAGCGCACGGGCCGCAAGTTCGACGAGGACAAATTCGCCGCGCTCATGCACGGCGTGAACGAGCAGGAAACCTATATCGCCGAAGCGGCGCAGATGATCGGCGACGCGCGGCCCTGCCCCGTGTCGATCGCCGAGCAGATGCCGAACACGATGATTCCCCAATGGCACCGTGGATCGGCGTGGGCGATTGCCCATGCTCGCCGCTTTCGCGACGAGGTGGCGGAGCGCATCGCGCAAGGCGCCGGCGCCGGCGGCAACGAGCGCGTGCGGCTCATGTGGATAGGCGCCGGCCTCTGGCACGATCCCGGCTTCTATAGCGCACTCGAGGATCGTCACGGCGCGGTCTTCGTCTGGTCGATGTACATGCCGTTCGCGGGGCCCGCGTACATCCGCGAGCTCAAGGACCGGCCGCTGCACGCACTCGCAAGCCGCGTATGTTCCATGAACGAGGTGCTGCACCTGCCGCCCTGGATGAACGGGTGGATGAGCCACGAGGCGAAGCGCTGCGGCATCGACGCCGCGGTCATCCTGGTTCCGCCCGACAACCGGCTGTCCCAGTCGGGAACCCTGCTCACGCAGCACGCGCTCGAAACCTCGGGCGTGCCGGTATTGCGCCTGTCCGCGGACATGGTCGATGCGAAGGAATGGCACCACGAGCGCATGGTCGAGCACGTCGCGCAGTTCCTGCGCTCGGAAGGCTTGATATGAAAATGCCCGCGAAGGGTTTCGCCATGGCCACGGCGGCGGCCGTGTTGCTAGGGGCCTGCGCGCCGCAGCCGCCGGCCGGCGTGACGGTGCTTACCTATGCCTCGCCATATGGTCCCGCGCACCCGTTCAGCCGCGCCGACGCCGCGTGGATGAAATGGATCGAGGAGCGCTCCGGTGGCCGCATGCGCATCCAGCCGTACTGGTCGAGCTCCGTGCTTTCGTCGGAACATTCGATGACCGAGATCCGCCATGGCGTCGTCGACGTCGGGCTGATCACGCCTATCTACGCGCGCGGCGGTGCGCACCTGATCCACGTGCAGGCGGCGTATTACGCGGGACTCACGACGTTCCCGCAGCAGGTGGCGCTGTACGGCTGCCTCGAACGCAGGGATCCGCAATTCGGGCGCGAGCTCGCGGGGCTCGAGGTGCTTGCCGTCCAGGGAGGCAACCTGCCCGGTATCGTCACGCACAACAAACCGATCCACACGCTCGAAGACATGCGCGGCTTGCGGCTGCGCGCGCCGGCCGAACTACTCGAGGTGCTGCGGCGCTTCGGCGCCGATCCGGTCGACATGCCGATGGGCGAGGTCTACTCCGCATTGGCGAAGGGCGTACTGGATGGCGTGGTCGCGCCCGCCGATACCCTGCGCTCGCTGCATTTCGCCGAGGTCGCCGACCACTTCAACACGCTGCGTGTGCCGCGCGGCGCCTACGCCGCGCGTGCGATCGGGCAGCGGCGGTGGGAGGCGCTCACCGATGCGGAGCGCGCCATCCTTCGCGAGGGCATCGCGATCTGGGAGCGCGAGCTCGAGCGGCAATTGCACCAGGCCGAGATCGCGGGCGTCGCCGCCGCGCGTGACAACGACATGGTTTTCGTCGCCCCTTCCAGCGAGGACACCAGGCGATTCCTCGGGATCTACAACGAGGTCGCGGAACACAACGCACGCGCCGCCAGCAGGTTCGGTATCGACGGCCTGAGCCTGTTCCGCTACGCACGCTCGGTGGTGACGCGCGCGGTCGCGACCGGCCGAGTCGAATGCGCCCCGGAAAATACTGGAGAAAAAGAATGAGCAGTGCGCTCGCTGGCACCCGGGTCGTGGATTTCAGTCACGTGATGGCGGGTCCTTACGCTTCCCACCTTCTGCGGCTGCTAGGCGCCGACGTGATCAAGATCGAATCGCCAGGCGTGGGTGACGCCATGCGCAACTACGGCGCCGACCGCCGCTATGACGGCATGTCGCCCGCGTTCATCGCGGTCAACGCCGGCAAGCAGTCGCTGACGTTGAATCTCAAGCATCCACCCGCGCTCGCCGCGGTGCGCCGGCTCATCGGCAACGCCGACGTCGTGCTGGAGAATTTTCGCCCCGGCGTGATGGCCAGGCTCGGGCTCGACTACGACAGCGCGCGGGCGCTGCAGCCCCGGCTGGTGTACTGCTCGGTCTCGGGCTACGGGCAGTGCAGTCCGCGGCGCGACTGGCCGGCCATCGACAACATCGTGCAGGCCACCAGCGGAATGATGTCGTTGAGCGGGGAAAATGGCGACGGGCCGATGCGCGTCGGCTTTCCTGTCGTCGACACGCTGACCGGTCAGACGGCCGCCTTCGCCATCGTCGCGGCACTGTTGCGGCGGGAACGCACCGGGTGCGGCGAATACATCGACGTGGCGATGTTCGACGCGACCATTGCATTCATGGCGTCCGCGGTCGTTCCTTACCTCGTGACCGGCAAGACGCTGGAACGAACGGGCAACGTCGGTTACAGCGGGCAGCCTACTTCCGCGGTGTTCGACGCGGGCGATGAACGCCAGATTTCGCTCGGCGTGGTTCAACAAGCGCAATTCGAATCGCTGGCGCGCACGTTGAAGTGCGAACGCTGGCTGTCCGATGGGCGGTTCGCCACGCCGGACCTGCGCCGGCAAAACAGCCGCGTGATGCGCGAGGAACTCGCGACGGTTTTCGCCACGCAGCCCGCCGAGGTCTGGGAGCGGCAATTGAGCGCGGCCGGCGTTCCCTGCGGCATGGTGCGCGATGTGAGCGAGGCCATGAGCCTCGAAGGCCTCGAGAATCGCGGCATCCGGATTCCCATGCACGTTCCCGGACTGCCCGACCGCCAGGAAGTGGACATCGTGAACGCCGGGTTCAAATTCAGTCAGGACTCTCCGCATATCGACCAGCCTCCACCAAGACTGGGCGAACACGGTGAGGCCATCCTGGAGTCGCTGGGGTACGACGCGAACGAGCGCCGCGAAATCCTGGCCGGAAACATTCGCTGACGCATCAGGCCATCTCTCGGGGGATTCATGACACGCACGCCTTTCGGAGCCGCTGCCTTGCTGGCACTTTCCGCGCTCGCCGCCAGCGCGTCGGCAGCGCCGGCGAAGGTGTCCAGGCCGGGCGAATACCGCGGATACACGAGCGCGGCGTACGACGGCTACCAGCTCACTGCGCAGTACGTGACCGTGCGCGACGGCACGCGTCTGGCGGTCGATGTGTTCCTGCCCACACAGGAAGGCAAGACCCCGGCGACCAAACTACCCGTCGTCTGGATGCACACGCCCTACAACCGGCGCAGCACGAACAACGGGCTCACGGCCGCCAACTATCCCGGCAAGGCGCTGCAGCTGGTGAAGTATGGCTACGCGGTCGCGGTCGCGGATTTCCGCGGCCTCTACGCCTCGTTCGGACGCAACGCAGGTTATAACCGCGGCGAGTGGCAGGATGCCGCGAAGTTCGACGCCTATGACGTCACCGAATGGCTGGCCAGACAACCCTGGAGCAACGGCAAGGTCGGCATGTGGGGATGCTCCGCAACCGGCGGCAGCCAGATGCAGGCGCTATCCACCGCGCCGCCAAGCCTGAAGGCTATCTTCCCGATGAGCTGCGAATGGGATGTCTACGCTTTCGTCGCTTCGGGCGGCATCACGCCGCATGGCGCGCCCACCATGATGATGCGCGGCGGTTCGCGCGAAGAGCGCGATCGCAGCGCCGTGGCCGTGGATGGCGACACCGACGGCAAGCTGCTGCACGCCGCGATCGCCGCGCACGCCAGCAATCTCGAGACCGCGGGCATCGTGCCTTTCCGTGACAGCGTCTCCGCGGAGTTCGGCAACGCGTGGTGGATTCAAAGCAGTCCGCACACCTACGCGGATGCCATCAACCGCTCCGGCATCGCCGTGTATGCGGCCGCGAATTGGGCCGAAGGGTTCACCGGTCACGGGCCGTCGTACACCTTCAACAATCTGCGCACGCCGAAGAAGCTCATCCTCGGGCCGGGAAAACATTGCGACTGGGCCACCGTGCTCACCGAGACCGGATTCGACCTGGTCACCGAGGAGCTGCGATTCTTCGATTACTGGCTGCGCGGCATCGACAACGGCGTGATGCGCGAGCCGGCGGTGACTTACTACACGTACAACGAAGCGCCGGACCGCGCGTGGAAATCCTCGACGGCCTGGCCGCCTCGCGGCGGGAATCGAACCGCGTTCTACCTGTCGCCGGGCGCGCTCTCGACCGTGAAGCCGGGTAAAACCGACGGTGCCTCGCGCATGCAGGTGCGCTACGACACGGATGGGGAGGCTTTCTGGACCTCGGGGCTGAGCTTCGTCACGGCGCCGCTCGGCACCGACACGGAAGTTACGGGACACGCGAGCGCCCGACTGTGGATAGAGTCGTCGGCCACGGATGCCGACATCGTCGCGCGCGTCGACGACATGGCGCCGGATGGTTCGCATCGCTACGTGGGCGTCGAAGGAAAACTCCGGGCGTCGTTGCGCGCCACCGCGAAGGCTCCTTACGACACGATGGGACTGCCCTGGCACCCGTTCACGGAAGCTTCAGCGCAGGCCTTGTTGCCGGGCGTTCCAGTCGAGGTGCAGTTCGAGTTCCTGCCCACGTCGTACATCTTCAAGGCCGGCCACCGCATCCGGCTCATGCTGCAGTTCGCCGATCCGCGCTCGACGCCCAGGGCCGATCCAGCACCGCAGGTGACGGTGCTGCATCGCCCTGATGCCGCCTCACTGATCGAGCTGCCGCTGCGTTAGTGCCGGGGCGAATGGTCCCGGCCCCAATTGGGCGCGCCTCTCACTCTCATCCGGATGGCCGTCACGCGGTCTACGGGACCGGTGATGAACAACGTCTTGCCATCCCGCCCGGCGAAGGTGTTGTTGGTCGCCCCGCCGCCCGTGGGAATTTTCAGGATGTTGTTGCCGTCGGGATCGAACGCAAGAACGCCTTCACCATTGCTGATGTAGACGTTTCCGCGTTCGTCCATCGACATGCCGTCGCCGCCCCAGTCGGTGAACTTCCGCATGTTGGCGAGCGTGCCGTCGCGCTTGATGTCGAACACCCACGTGCCGCCCTTGTTATCGCCGGCCCACTTGTTGACGTAGAGCTTCCTGCCGTCAGGAGTACCCACCACTCCGTTCGGCCACGAATCGGACTCCCATCCCAATGCATCCGAAGTCACTCTCACGAGCTTCCGCGACCGGGAAGCGAGGTAATAGACGTGACCACCTTTGCCTTGCGGTGATTGTTCCGAGTGTGTCGGTGGCCAACCCTGCTGGCGCGGATCGCCCGCGGCCCAATAGGGCCGCGGGAAAATCGGATCCGTGATGTAGATGCCACCGTTGACCGGATTGATCCACACGTCATTGGGGCCGTTCAACAACCTGCCTTGGTAGTTGTCGATGAGCACCTTGTGGCTTCCATCCGCACGGATCTTCCACAGCTCTCCGTACATGTCCGCGGCGGCAATGAGATCTCCGTCCTCGTCGAACGCCATGCCGTTGGCGCGGCCGGTGCCTTCCAGGAACAGTTTCACCTTGCCGCTCCGGGCATCCCATCGGTAGATCCGGTCATTGGGTTGGTCCGTGAAGAACACGTTGCCATGTCTATCTACCGCCGGGCCCTCCGTAAAGCTGAAACCCTCCGCGAGAGTGACGAGCTGCCCGTGCCGGCTCACCAGCCCGAGCGGATCGTAGATGTCCTGCGCGCGGGCAAAGCCTGCGAACGAGCACAGCACCGCCGCGAGAAACCACGCCTGTCTCCTCATTTCAGCAACCCTCCGTGTTGGTGCAACGATCAGAACTTCATCCTGAAACCGGCGGTGTAGAAGCGGCCCATGTCGTCGTAGAAACCCATCGTCGGGTAGAACAAGCCCGGAAGTCCCGAGTTGGACGGGAACAGCGGAGCGCGTTCGTCCAGCACGTTGTTCACGGTCAGGTAGGCCTCGACGTTGCTGTCGCCGAACTCGAACTGCTTGCCGATCGTGATGTCCACGACGTCATACGCGTCGAGCGTCTCGTCCACGTAGTTCTGGGTGCCCCCGGTGACGCCATTCTGGCCGTCGTTGAGGTTGTTGCTGCTGCTCTCCAGTGTGACGTTGCTCAGCCAGCGATTCTGCAGCGCGACGCTCCAGCCGCTGTTCTCGTACGTGATGAAGGTGCTCTGCAACAGGTCGGGCTGAACAGCCCAGGTGTACCAGAGCGAAGCCGGCGTATTGAGCGTGGAGTTCGTCGGCTGGTAGGTCGCCAGGTGGCGGAACGTGAATGCACCACCCCACATGTCCCAGCTGTAGTCGAGCTCGAAGTCATACCCCTTGATCTTCTGCACCGCCGCGTTGAATGGCGAATTGAGGATTTCGGTCGGGTAGTTGGCGGCGAGCGTGTAGCCGGGATTCGACGGATCCATGATCGGCCGGATCGCCAGCTCGCAGAACGGCGAATCGTACGCAGGCCGACTGCCGACGCAGAGACCCTGTATGGCGTCGTTCTGATAGGTGATCTGGGTGATCGCGTTCGTCAACTTGGTCTCGTAGAAGTCCACCGACACGCTGAAGCGCGGAATGGCGCTGGGCGTCAGCACGATTCCGGCGGTGAATGTCTTCGCCTCTTCCGGTGTCAGGTTCGGATTGCCGCGCGAGATGAGCCGCGTGTTGCTGGTTACGTTCGTGAGCAGGTCGCGGAAACCCGTCGACGAAACACCGGCGGGCTGGAACAGGTCGTTCAGGTTGGGCGCGCGAATATCCGAAGACAGCGTGCTACGGAACCGGAGCGTTTCGTTGACCCTCCAGTTGAGTCCGACCTTCCAGGATTCGACCGCGTCAAATTCCGAATACTTGGTCCAGCGGCCGGCGAGGTTGGTCGACAGTTCCTGGAACCCCGTGACGTCCTTGAGCAGCGGGACGTTGAATTCCAACGCACCTTCATAGACATGTTGCTCGGCATCGACTTCCGCGTTGGTGTTCTGCACCCAGCGCACGGGTGCACCGCCGCCCTGGAGGCACATGCGCAGGCCCGTGCAGTTTACGAAGTCGGTCGGGAAGGCATTACTTTCCATCACGTAGGTGGCCCAGCGCGCCTCGCCCGAGAAATTCGCCGTGATCTCACCCGCGGGAAATCCGAGTCCGAACAGTGCACCGCCGATCGAGAAACCGACATCGTCGAGTTCCTGAGTCAGTGTCCATGCCGTCTTCGTTCGCAGGTAGTCATAGGCCGCCGCCGAAGGTCCGGCGGGATCGGTGATGTTGGTCGGAACACAGCCGGGATAGAGGCTTGCGAACTGCGGCTGAGTGGTGACCCAGCACTTGATGGTGCCGCCATCGAGCACCGCGTCGAGCGACGCCAGGTACTTCGCGTTGTCCGTGTTGTTGGGATTGGTGACCGTCAGCTCGCTGTTGCCGTGGGTGTAATACACATCCCAGTTCCAGCTACCCAGTTCACCCGTGGCTCCGGTTTCCGCGCTCCACGACTTCTGATCGCCGAGCGTGCGGTACATGCGGTTGGGGTTGCCATTGGCGGGCTGCCCGTCGACGCTGTTCCAGATGTACGAGGGAACCGAGAGGTAAGGCGTATTCGGTGGCGGCGGAGGCGTACTGCCCGTCTGCGGCGACAGCGCGGGCGGCGGCAAACAGCGCCAACCGGCGGCGGGGCATGTGATGTTAGCCCCTACCAACGCCTGCGTCGCCGCCGTGAGGAAAGGATTGTTGGCGAAGATCGCGCTGGGACGGCCGTTCGCCGTGCTTACCACCCAGTTGATCCAGTCGGACGCGTTTTCAGCCTGCGCCCAGGATCCCTGCACGTACCAGTTGGCGCTCTCGCCCACGTCGACGTCGAAGCGCGCGAACACATCCTTCATCTCGATTTCGGAACGGAAAGTGCCGTATTTCACGTAGCCACCGTCTCCGCCCGATTCGAGGCTGGTGCTGCCCTGGACCGGCGCGCCGTGAACCAGTGGAGTCAGCACGCCGGCCTGGTTGAACGTATAGCCGTTGACAGTGCAGGCGGTGCCGCAATTGACGTTGCCGTGGCTGGCCTGGGTGATCACGCGCCCATAGGGCGTATTCCTGAAAGGGTTGGCCAAGGTTCCGGCGCCGGTGAGCAACCAGGCCTGCCCATCCTCGGCGTAGGGGCGTTCGCTCATCGGGATCATGTCCTGATGGCGGAAACGCGCGGCGACTTCGAAATGGCCACGGTCGCTGAAGAGTTCCGTGCCCCACGCCGCGCCGACCTGATATTGGTCGCCATCGCCGTAGTTCGACAGACCGTAGTCGCCCTTGACCGTCAGGCCGGTGAACTCCTTGTTCAGCACGTAATTGACGACGCCGGCGACGGCGTCCGAACCGTAAATTGCCGAGGCGCCGCCAGTCACGAGGTCGACGCGCTCCATGAGCATCGACGGCAGCACGTCGATATTGACCGTGCCGTCCTGGTTGTTAGGCACGATGCGATGGCCGTCCATCAGCACCAGCGTGCGCGAAGGTCCGAAGTTTCGCAGCGACAACGTGTTGCCGCCGTTGTTGGTGCTGCCGTTGCCCTGTGTGCGCGGCGTGCGGCCGCCCAGGATGGTGGGAAGCTTGTTCAGCGCGTCGGCCGTATCGCTCGGCGTCGTGAGCAGGAGATCGCCGATGTCCACCGTGGTGAGCGGCGTCGGCGACTGGGTGTTGTCGGTGATCGTGCGCGAGCCGGTCACCGTGATGATGCCCATGTCCTCTTCGGCCGGCGTCTGTTCGGGCGTCTGCGCCCAGACCAGGTTGGCGCTCAGGGATCCTGTGGCGCAAAGCGCAGCTATCGCCGCGCGGAGATTGTTCCGTGAAGTCATTAGATACCCCCTTCTATCTACAACGGGCGCCGAAGGCGTCCCAAATAGTGTTTCTGTGATAACGCTATCAGTATGATTTTACTAAAGCAACGTACTTGCCAAAATGGTATGCAATACATACTAATATGAAGCGATAGCATTTTGGTCATGCATCGATTCGGAAAGCGGATTGGTGCGTGTTGCCGGCATGGCACAATCGAAACCCATGAAAACCCATCCGCTTCGCTTCCCCGCCCTGCTGCTAGGCTTCTTTCTGCTGGCTCCGGCCGGCGCACTCGCCCAAACAACCCGGGCCGCCGCGAAATACACATTCGTTCTCGTGCACGGGGCCACCGCCGGCGGCTGGGAGTGGAAGAGCACCGGCAAATTCCTCACCGACGATGGGCACACTGTGTACCGCGCCACGCTCACCGGCTTGGGCGAGCGCATGCACCTCAACAGCACCGACGTCGACCTGCAGATGCACATCAACGACGTGGTGAACCTGATCCTGTTCGAGGATCTGCACGACGTCGTGCTCACGGGGCACAGCTACGGCGGCATGGTGATCACGGGCGTCATCGACCTGATTCCCGAGCGCATTCGCCATGTCGTGTATCTCGACGCCGCCGTGCCCGACCACGGCATGTCGATATGGGATCTTTTCGGCAACACGCCGCAGGATCCCGAGCGCTTCAAGGATGGCTTCATGCAAGTGCCCTGGGTCAAGCCGGGAGCACAGCCTCCGCACAGCGTCAAACAATCCATCAAGTGCTTCAACCAGCCGGTCTCGTACAAGAATCCGGCTGCGCTGGCATTGCCGGTCACTTACGTGGCATTCATTCCCAAGGACAAGTCGGCCGAAGAACGGGCGAATACGGACAAGAGCTGGCAGCGTGCGGTGGCGCGCGGCTGGACGATTCGCACTTTTCCAGGCGGCCACGTGGCGCAGCAGGAAGATCCGCGCGGCGTCGCGACGCTCATCGAGCAGTCGGTCAACGACCGGAACAAGCCCGTCGCGAAACCGACCAACTGACTTTCCAGGTCTTTGCCGATTGCCTGACTTTTTTCGCGCGAGCAACGGCGATTCGTCATCGGCCGGGCAGTCGCATACACATTGGCTCGCCTCGACCGACCATGACCACGGCGCTATGATCCGATGGCCTGAACAGCCGAATCGGGGTCATCGTGAAAATCACCCTCACCATCAACGGCTCCCCCCACACCGTCGACGTCGAACCTGAAACCCCGCTGCTCTGGGTGTTGCGCGACAACGTCGGGCTCACCGGCACGAAGTTCGGCTGCGGCATTTCCCAGTGCGGCGCATGCACCGTTCATCTCGATGGCCAGGCTGTGAGGTCCTGCGCGATAACCGCAGTCAGTGCCGTTGGCAGCCGTATCACTACGATCGAAGGGCTTGCCGTAAACGGCAAGCATCACCCAGTTCAGGCCGCATGGATCGAGATGGGTGTACCGCAATGCGGTTACTGCCAGTCGGGTCAGATCATGACGGCAGCAGCGCTGCTGTCAAAACGTCGCAATCCCACCGATCAGGAGATCGATGCGGCGATGGCCGGCATTCTGTGTCGCTGCGGTACCTACCTGCGGATCAAACAGGGGATTCGTCGAGCCGCCGCGCTCATTCAGGCTGAGTGAGGAAACGCGCGATGACACAGGTCGGACTCTCTCGTCGGGCTTTCATCCAGACATCCATCGCGGCCGGCGGCGGCATGCTGCTCGGCTTCCATGTGCCGAATGTGCTCGCTGCGCGCGTCGAGGCGCAGCCGTGGAAGACGCCGACCGAAGGCGTGGAGATCAACGCCTGGCTCACGATCGACAAGGACGGCATGGTGACGATTCGCGTGCCGCACACGGAAATGGGTCAGGGTGCGCTGACCTCGGTGTCCATGATGATCGCCGAGGAATTGAACGTCGACTGGTCGAAGATTCAGGCGGTGTTCGCCGATCCGAATCGGCACCTCACCCGTGGCAAGGAATACAAGGTGATGACCACGCATGGATCGCAACTCGTCCGGCAGCAACATCCGCACATCATGCAGGCGGGCGCGTCGGCACGGGAGCGACTCAAGGCGGCCGCGGCGCAGGCGTGGGGAGTCGATCGCTCCGCTGTCGAAGCGAAACTCGGCACATTGAAGGCAGGCAAACGCTCGGGCACCTACGCCGAATTCGCGACGGCCGCTGCGAAGATCACGCTCGACACGGAGCCGGCGATCAAGACGCCGGCGCAGTGGTGGCTGCTGGGCCAGTCGAAGCAGCGGCTCGATATCCCGACGAAGGTAGACGGCAGTGCTGCGTTCGCAATCGACACGCGTCTGCCCGGCATGGTGTTCGCCGCGGTGAAATGCTGTCCCGTCCCGTGGGGCCATTTGAAGAGCTTCAATTTCGCAGCGGTGAAGCAGCGCCCGGGCGTCATCGCGGCGATCGAGTTGAAAGCCGTTCCTGGCAAGACTGCGAATTCGGACATGCAGAATGGCGTCGCCGTCGTCGCGGATACCTGGTACCGCGCGAAGACCGCGCTCGATCTGATGCCCATCGAATGGGACTTCGGTCCAAGTGTCGACGCCAGTACCGAGAGCCAATGGGCAGAGGCGAAGAAGCTGCTCGCGCAGACGGGCGAGGTTGGCAACAAGACGGGCGACAATACGTCCGAGCTCATCGCCGCGTCAGGCAAGACGGTCACAGCCGAGTACCACCGGCCGTGGGAAACACACGCGCGAATGGAGCCGATCAACGCGACCGTGAGCGTGTCCGACACTCGCGTCGATGTGTGGTCGCCGACGCAGGATCAGTCGCTGGCTCTGACTCTCGCTGCCGACCAGGCAGGCCGCGATCCGAAGGATGTGTTCGTCAACACGGTTTTTCTGGGCGGCGGTTTCGGCGGCGGCGGCGGTGGCGCTACGGCGGTGACTCGCCAGGCCGCAGAGATTTCGCGCCAGCTCAAGCGGCCGGTGAAGGTGATCTGGTCTCGCGAGGAAGACATCGCGCACGACAAGCAGCGTCCGCCTCAAGTCACACGATTCAGCGCCGCACTCGGCGAGAACGGGCTGCCCGCGGCGTGGTTCACACGCTCGGTGTGGTTCACGCAGGGTGGTACACCCCGCATCGGCGCTGCATTCGCGGACTATGCGATCGGCAACATGCCTTACAAGGTACCGAATCGACTGCACGAGCGGCACAACGGCAAGACGCATATCCCCACTGCAACGCATCGTGCGCCTGGCGCCAATCAACACGGCTTCATGACGGAATCGTTTGTCGATGAAGTCGCACAGGCCGGCGGCTGGGATCCACTCGACTGGCGCATTGAAATGACCAGGGGCCTGGACGATTGGCAGCTCGTGCTCAAGACCCTGAAACAGAAAGCAGGTTTTCGGACCGACTTGCCCAGGGGCAAGGGAATGGGTGTCGCAGTCGTCGAGTCGCACGGCACGATCGCGGCCGCGTGTGCGACCGTTGCAGTCACTCGTCCCGGTGCGCTCACGGTGGAGAAAGTCGTGATCGTGGTCGACAGTGGTCATGTCATCAATCCGCTCGGCGCCACCGAACAATGCGAGGGTTGCGTGGCCTGGGAGCTTTCCCACGCGTGGATGGGTGGCCTCGACTTGAAAGAAGGACGATTCACGAACACCAATTTCGATACGTACAACCTGCTACGCATCGATCAGATGCCGCAGGTCGATGTGCACTTCGCTCTCTCGGGCGGTACGAAATGGGGCGGGCTCGGCGAGCCGGCCGGACCACCGGTACCACCCGCCGTTGCGAACGCTATCTACTACGCGACCGGCAAGCGCATCCGCTCGACGCCGTTCAGGATGCATGATTTGAGCTGGAGCTGATGAAGCGCTACGGGCAATTCGATACCCATCTCTTGATGATTTCGCTGTACCTGCGGCTGGATTGGACGCAAAAGCCGTTGTCCAGCGTGAGCACGTAGTCGCCCGGCGCTGCCGTCTCCACCTGCTTGATGTGGCCAACGTTGACGATCGCCGAACGATGGACGCGTACGAACACTTCAGGATCGAGCCGCTCAAGCATGGAATGCATGGTTGCATGCACCAGGTGCCGGGAAGTGGCGGTATGCAGTTGCACATAGTTCTCTGCTGCTTCGATCCAGAGCACATCCTCCAGATCCACGAATCTGGTCTTGCCGGCGGAACGCACGGCGATGCGCTTGAGGGTTTTCCGCGGCGAAGCCAGGGTCTGCAGCAACGACACGATGCGTTCACTGTCGTTGCCTCGCCGCTGGCGATGTGACCGCGTGCGTTGGAGAGTTTCGGCAAAACGTTCCTCGGAGACCGGCTTGAGAAGATAGTCGAGTGCATTGATCTCGAATGCCTGGATGGCAAACCGATCGTGCGCCGTGACGAAGACCACCTCCGGCATCGCGGCGGCGCCGACTTGCCGCACCACGTCGAATCCGTTCATCTCTGGCATCTGCACATCGAGAAAGACCACGTCGGGCCGCTCACTGAGTATCAGCGATGCCGCCTCGTGACCGTTTCTCGCTTCGAAGATGGTGATTGCATCGGGCTCGCGCTCGAGCAGCGTCCGCAGGCTCGCCCGCGCGAACGGCTCGTCGTCCACGATCAAGGCGCTCCACCGGGCTCGCTCTTCGGCGGATTTCATCGTGGCACGCTGTCCATTGACACTGCCAGTTCCGGGGTGGCAACGATGCGCCGATAGGGCACGAACACTTCGACCACAGCGCCGGAGTCGGTGCATTCGATCCGCAACTCGCCCTCAGCACCGTACAACTGTTTCAACCGCGCCCTGAGGTTCGACAGGCCAAGGCCTCGTCCGGCCGGGGAGCCGGCGCGAGCGCCCGCGCCTGAATCGCGTACCGCGATGTGCAGCCGACTGCCGACGCGCGAAGCGCGGACGTCGATGGAACCGCCGGCAATGCGGCGACTGATTCCGTGCCGCACCGCATTCTCGGCGATCGGCTGCAGTCCCATGTGCGGAACGGCTGCATCCAGCACCTCCGGATCGGCTTCGATGCGCACCACCAGGCGATCGGAGAAGCGCATCTGCTCGATGGATAGATAGAGTCGCAGAAAAGTCAGCTCACGCTCCAGCGTGACTTCCTGTGCGTCCATATCGTCGAGAACGGCGCGCAGCAGGTCGCTGAAGCGCGACAAGGCGCGCTCCGCCTGCTGCACCTCCCCTGTCCGCACCATTCCCATGATTGCGTTCAGCGTGTTGAACAGGAAGTGCGGCTGGAGCTGCATCTTCAAAGCGCCCAGTTGCGCGGCGGTGACCTGCTCCCGGAGCTCCGAGGCATTCAACTCCAGGCGTAACGCGGCCTGCGCGCGTTCCTGAAACTTGTCGTAGTAGCGGACCGCCGTGTGAACGACGAGGACGAACCAGTATGTGATCAATGCCTGGTGAAAGCCGAAGATCATCAGCACCTTGAACGTGTGGCCCACGCTTTGCGTCCACTCGTAACTCGGACCCCATCCCGCGGTCATGTGTGAATACACGACCGCTTCCAGCCCGGTCCTGACGACGCCGAAACACAGGCTGAAAAGGATGTGGATGGAAACTCGTCGCGCCCAGAAACGCTTCTCCAGCGGAAACACCGTGCCGAGCCACAGAACGACCAGCGTGAGCGCGGCGGAAAGCACGACGCGCATCGTCCAGAACCCGACCTCCATCCAAAGCCCTGGAACGTTGAAAAAGATTCTGCGCGCGACGTCCTGCCCCATGAACATCATGCCGACGAAAATCCACGCGGCCAGCCAGATGGCGAAAGTCCGCAGGACCTGCAGGGCCACCGGACGATCCGGCAGGGCTTTCGAGTCGAAGGGCAGGAACGCGTCGTGCGCGAACGTGCTCACGTGCGCACCGTCGGTGACGCGCGGCATCGGCCACTCCGCTCGCTGAGATCAATTTTTCGTGGCATGACCCGTGGTGTTCGCGGCATCTGCGGTTCGATCCTACTCCGCAGGATCGCGCCGCACCAGTTGTAGTGAGGCAGTTCAGAGGTTCGATGCCTGGTAGATAGATGGCGAATTCGCCGAACTGCCGCCGGCCATCGACATGGACGTCGATTTTCATCCATCGAAAGACGAATTTCATCCCGCGAAGATGTTGCTTCATCCAATCACCATTGCCCGATCGCCGGGGCGCTGACAAAACTCCCGCCTGGTCGCGACCAGGTTCACCAACACCAATGCGCCACATCATCGAGGAGAGTCTCGTGCAAAAGATGAAAAGATCATTCGTTCAGCGGGACGCGCTGTTGTTAGTCGCGGTCCTCCTTCTACAGGGCTGCAAACCCGACACCACGCCCGACCCTTTCACCTTTGCCAGCCAGTCGAAGGTGCCTGCCGACACCCCGGTCGAGTCGGAGCCCGCAATCATTTCGGGGATCAATCTACCGGCGAAGCTGTCCATTACCGGAGGTGAGTATTCGATCGATGGGGATGCTTACCGTGACAGTCCCGGGGTGATCAGGAACGATCAGCAGGTCCGCATCAGAGTCCAGTCCTCCGGCGAGTCATCGGGCGAGGTTTCGGCAACGCTGACGATTGGAGGAGTCTCGGGCACTTTCACGGTAACGACCGTCAACTTCAGTGGTCGCGTCGAAGCGGAGGCAGCGAGCCTGACCGGCGGCGCGAATACGGTGGCCGACGGTGCGGCTTCGAAAGGTAGAGCAGTCTTCGTGGGATCCGCCGGTCGCGGTATTTCGATCGCCGAATCGCTGGACGCGAAAGCGCTGATTCTTGCCTACCGTGCGGATACTGCCGGAACGCTGGAGGCAAAAGTGAACGGCGCTCCCGCCGGGAAGTTCACATTGCGGCGTACAGCGGGCGCGTATGCAACATCCAGTCTCGTGGTCTCCGTTCATGCCGGGGACGTCATCGCCATCGCAAGCCCGTCTGCCGCCGGCTCATCGGAAACCTATCTCGACTACGTGGCGTTTGCCGACAGCCCCTTCAAAGCGGTGTCGACGCTGGCTGCAACCGGCCTCGCGAATACGACTGACGGTCTCTCCGTCGACGCGAACGGCGACATCTATGTCTCGGGCGGTCCGGGTGGGCAGAATATTCTGCGTATAACGCCGGAAGGCCAAATGTCGACCTTCGCCGCGGGCTTCAATACCAATGGCTCGTACTTCGATTCGCACGGCAATCTCTTCGTGGCTAACTACGGGGAAAGCAGCGTGCGGAAGATAACGCCCGAGGGCGTCGTAACCACTTTCGCATCCTCGCTGGACGGGCCGGCAGGAATATGGGTGGACCCGGACGACAATGTTTTCGTCAGCCTCTTCGGCGCGAACTTTTCCGGTGTCGGCGCCACCGTGCTGAAGATCACTCCGGACGGCGTGGTCGCAACGTACGCCACGGGCGGTGGCCTGCAGGATGTCATCGGCATCGTCGGCGACGAAAACGGCCGGATCTATGCCAGCAACTGGGCGGGTGGGTCGCTTTTCGACATCACGGATGGAAACGTAAATCTGCTGGCGGCGAACACCGGCCGCACGAACATGATCTGTTACAGCAACGGCTACATCTATATGCCGAGTCCAGCCGACGCGCTGGTACGTCGCGTCAGCCTCGAAGGAACGGTGGAAACCTTCGTCGGAACCACCACGCGGCAGACCATCGACGGCCCGCTTGCCATTGCAGACTTCGAGCGGCCGAATTCCTGCGCCTTCACCCCGGACGGCACGATCATGTATGTAATGGATCGCGATAACGGTCTGTTGCGCAAGATCGATTCCGGGATGCCGTAACCAGCGTCAAGTAGCTAGAGAGCCCCGGCGGAGCACCACCGGGGCTTTCTGGTCTGTTCGGCCTCGGCATGTCGACAGGTGACCGGAATTCAGTCCGTCCAGACGTAGTTTGGAATCTCCGTGAGAGGCGTGCCCAGCCCGATCGTGATCTCGCGATGGGGCCTCAGTTCGATATTGGCCCAGTCGGTGTCCTCGATCCTGGTCGACGTGCCGTTGTCGGTGACATAGATCTCGACCGGCAAGCCGGTGATCCCGGCAACGTTCGTGTTGGTCAATGGCTGCCCCCAGATCTCGAACAGATCTCCCAGCGTGAAAACTCCTGGCGCCGCTGGCGTGACGTGAATCCTGCCCGACGAATCGTGCGTGTGGATGGCGAAGAAACAATGCGTCGGGGGCCGGGGAGAGGCGCCCAGATATAGCGGAATCTTCTGCGGCTCGTTGTTCACGAGAATCGACAAGTGCGCGCGAAACTCGAGAGCCTGCGGCGGGTTGATGACGCAGTTGAAGCGACCGATCGGCGCGCCATCGGTTTGCGGATTGGGCCAGCGATTTGTTCCAACCGCATGTCCGTCACTGAGGTCCACGATGGTCGTGGATAGCGGTGGTACAGCCGGCGGCGGCGGCGGTGGTGGCGGCGGCGGTGGCGGTGGTGGCGGTGGCGGTGGCGGGGGCGGCGGTGGCGGCGGAGCAATGGGTGGCGCCGGAACCGACGGCGGCGCGGCGCTCAAGTCGGCGCCCGGATTGATCTGATAACCGATATCACCACAGCCCGTGAGACCGATGAGCATCGCGGCGACTGTCGCGAGGCACCCCGCATTGTAAAAATGGCGCATGAAACTTCCACCAAAGTGTGGTGGCGACTACATCGTGTCGGAGTGCACGATGCGGTCGGACGTTGCGATGAAAGCCGTGCGGTAATACCCCGCGGTGCCGTAGGCGTCCACGAAGTCTCGTACCAGACCATCGTGCCTTAGTCGCGTACGAAGCTCTGTATCGCCTCATACAAATAGTCGGGCAGCAAGGAGACGCAATGATTGGGGTCGGTCCATAAAGCCGTTTGCCGACCCCGGGCGAGCAGCTTGAGCTCTCCTTCGTCGTCGCCGTTCTCGCGCTCGCGATAATAGTCGAACGTCATGACGATGCCGGTTCGCATCAACTGGTCGAGTCCCATTCGAATGAGGATGCCATCGAAAGCGAAAGCCTCTTCATGGAAAACACAGGCAGACTCCCGAGTAATCATGCCGTAGCCGCGTTTGAATTCGGTCAGCACGCCGGGCGCGTAGTGGCGGATGAAATCTTCACGGCATTTTCCCTGCCAGAGAAAATAATTCGCGAAGTAGACATTGCCGACCACGTTGGTTTCCTGGAATCCAACATGCAGACGATATTCAAAGTGGCGCATATCACGCCCTCAAGTCGTAGCGACGAGCGCGGCCCGCTCGTGTAGATGGGCCAGCAGGGCCAAAGTGGGCGCATCGACGAACGAGCCGACAACCTTGCAGCGATAGCCGCGGATGCGCTCGATCAACTCGCCGGAGCTCCCGTAGACTTCCACGTCGTAAACGTACTCCTGGTCGCTGTGCTCGCGCTCGTGCGCAACTAGATAACCGTAGTCGCCGTGAGTCGTGAAGGTTTCCAACGAGTCGATTCCGATCGGCAAAATCCGATGTTGCGGAACGCAAACCTGGATGGAATGCAGATAGGCATCGCGCGCAGCCGCGCATCCCAGCACTGGCCCGATGAGGCTGGATTCATCACCCGCCCCCGCGCCGTTGCCCACAGAGGAAAGCCGGATGCGCATGAGGCAGTGACGGGAGGAGACATCGTGCAATGAAATCGCTCGCTGAAACATGGGGCCCTGAAAGAACAGCGAGCCGTACAACTGGTGCGCCAGCTCAACGGGCAGCGGCTCCGGCCAAACAGACGGACGCGTCTGCTGATGCGCTCGTGGCGCATTTCGCCACACACACTCGGCGGTGAACGACGCAGAATCGTAGCCAGTAAGACTGGATCGGATCTCCACCCGCGCTCGAAGGGTGCCATCCGCCGGATGCTCATCGATGCGCGCATAGATGCGCACAGCGCGCCCTTGCGGCGGCACGACAATCGGCCGCACGAAGGTCATGTTCTCCAAGGCAGGTGCTTGCGTGTCGTCCATGTAGACACGGGCGCATTTCTGCGCCACTTGCGCCATCGCCTCCATGCCCATCACCGCCGGAAACAGCAGCGCACCGTTGAAATCATGGTCCGCCAGGTACGTGTCCCGGTCCGGATGCAACAGCACTTCGGCTACGCATTCCACGCCGGGCTGATAGCTCAGGATGTTCTCCATGAAGCGTCCGGGCGGAACTTCGGCGTCGGCAAAGCGCAGGGTGGGCAAACCCTTCGCCTGCGCCATCACCACGAGCTCCGGAGTGCGCCACTCGAGTGACATGAGATCGGCGAATCGCTGCGCTCCCTCATTGGGAGGAATCGCTTCGATGCCCTTTCGCTTCAACGCTGCGACGCTTCCAAGCCGCGCGCCCATGCCCACGTCTTGCCATATGGAGAATGCAAACGCGCGGCAGTCGATGTGCGGATACCTTGCGCGCACGCGACCGACCTGTAGTGACGCCCAGGCATTGGAATATGCATAGTCGGAATTTCCGGGCATTCCCGACACACCGATGATCGACGAAAACACCGTCAATTCCCGCAATGCGTAAAGATTGAGCGCGCGAATCAGGTTGACGAGCCCTAACATCTTTGGCCGCAGGACCGTCATGAAGGCCTCCGAGCTGAGTCCCTCCACGCGATGCGGCGCATTGACGCCGGCGCCGTGAATCACCGCGACGATCGGCCCCAGTTCTTCCGTCACGCGCGCAATATTTTCCCGCACCCGGGCTGCATCCGTGACATCACACTGATAGTAGCGAGCTTCGATGTGCAGCCTGGCCAGCGTGTCGAGGGTACTGGCGATCTCATCCTTCGAACTTCCATAGGGCGCGGCGCTTCCCATCAGCGCCACCCTCATACGGCGCCGCATGCAAAGCGCCTTGACACATTCGGCGGTGATGCCCTTTGCCCCTCCAGTGACCAGGAGCACATCCTGCGAGGCAAACTCCAGAGACGGGGCGGGCTGCATCTGGTGCCGCAGAAGCGGCCGAAGCCGGGGCACCATGCGCTGCCCCGTGATGGTGTATGCGGCTTCGACAAAATCGCCTCCGCGCTCGAGTTCGTCCAATAGCAATCCGCCGATGATGTTCGGATCGACCGCAGGCTCAAGATCCATCACGCGCATTTCGATGCCGGGATTCTCTAACGACCAGCTCTTCATAAACGCGGAGCAGGCCGGCTGCTGACTCCACTGGCCCGGACCGGATCCGTGTCCGAGCTGCGTTCCACTGCGCATCACGACTGCGAAAAAGGACGGACCCGAGCTCGCGGCGTCCACGCTGACACCGGAAAGCTTGCCGATGCTCCTCAGAAAGGTCTTTGCGGTTTCCAGCAGCCGGCCCGGCAAGCCCCAGAGGCTCGCTTCAACATCGCCCGCCGCCATATCCTCGATGTCCGCTTCGTCTTCCTGAGTCGGCGCCAGAAAAATGCAGCCGCGTAGCGCAACGGCATGCGCCGACCTTATTTGATCAAAGTCGACACGCTCCACGGTGAATCCACAGCTTTCGAGGTACTCGCGCAGCGGCTCGGCCACTGGATCCTCGCTACTTGCGACCAGCAGCACACAACC
The DNA here is from genome assembly GCA_035765415.1 of Steroidobacteraceae bacterium. GTDB lineage: Bacteria > Pseudomonadota > Gammaproteobacteria > Steroidobacterales > Steroidobacteraceae > CADEED01. Next base: position 43,594 of record DASTXR010000020.1, read on the forward strand.
CGCGGTGAGCACTCGCTGTGACTCGCGGAGCCCCTCATGGACCATCGTCGTCTCGAATACACGAACCCAAGGCGTCGTGGAGTCCAACTGTGGTTCTTTGGCGCTGGAAACGTCCTGACCTTGCTGGCGATGCACGTCGACGATGCGCTCGGCGATCACGCCGAGTGGCAAAGGAAAAAGAGGGCTGAGGTCCGATCTAACACGAATGCTTCCCATCGCCTCGGCAATCACTTCTGCCGCCTTGATGGAGTCGAGATTCAGGTCATCTTGCAACAGTGTGGTGCGATGAATGAGCTCTTCGGGATAGCCGAATCGCTCCCGGATAAAGCGCTGAATCTGCAGGAAGAGCCGATCGGCACTCCACACGCTCCCGGCGGTTTCCGCAGGTACGCTGGGGACGGCGGCGCGGGTCTGCACCGCCGGCGCCTCGGGCATGCCCAGGTCAACAGTAATGTCGGTTTTGAGGCGCAAATTCAGCGGCTCGACCGGCGTCTCGCAAGGAGACCCGATGAACTTTGGTTCGTATGGCAAACGAAACGTTCGGAAAAATCGATTTTCGAACAAGCGCTGCGGCATGATCGGCAAGCCGCTGACATAGAGGTAGCCCAATGCATGCAACCAGCCTGACCAATCTGCCTGCGTGCCGCCGTCCGTGAAAAAAACAGGTGGCCCGGACTCTCCCAACACTCGTTGAGTCAATCCAAACAGCGCACTCCCCGGCCCAATCTCAACGAAGACTTCCGCCTGCTCCTTCACTGCGGTGCGCACAGCAGCCTCAAACTTCACAGGAAGCACAATCTGATTGCACAAGTGCTCCGGGAATGAACGGGTTTTGTCGATGGCTTCGCCCGTGACGGTCGAAATCATCAGCCGTGTCGGCGACTCGAAGCGAGCCCCGCGCAGAGCATCGCGCAGCAACTCTTGCGCGGGCTCCATCATTTTTGAATGAAACGCGCCGGACACTTCCAGGCGGGTTGCGGAAACGGAGCGATCGACGCAACGTGCGTAAAGCGCTTCGATAGCCGGCAGATCGCCCGACACCACCGTTTGGGCAGGTGCGTTGTAGTTTGCGATGGTCAAGTAGCCGGCAATGCCCGCGCAGAGCGCCTGCGCCTTCTCCGGAGATTCATTGATGCTCAACATGCCGCCCGGCGCGGCCGATATGTTGTGCATGGCCGCACCTCGAAAAGCGGCAAGCCGCAGAGCATCCAGCTTCGTGATGATGCCTGCGCTCCAAAGCGCGGTGTATTCGCCCAGACTATGGCCGACGACCACATGTGGATCGACACCCAGATAGTGCAGCACCTCCGTGGTTGCCATCGAGGCGGCAACGATCGCCGGCTGCGCGATATTGGTCGCTCGAAGCGTGCTGCTCCAGGTGTCCCACTTTTTTGGTTCGGCCCAGAAGTCGTCGTGAAAAATATCGTCGGACAGCCGATGCGAAAGGAGATCCTCGAGTTCGTCGTCGCATGTTTGCCAGTGTGTGCGAATGAAGGGATACCGGTCGCGCCAGCGGCGACCCATGTCGAGATATTGCGAGCCTTGTCCCGGGTACAGGAAGGCGACTCGCGGCGCTCGACGCGCTCGCCGAACAAAAATGCCGTCGCGTGCCCGAACCAGGTCGATATCACCAGGGCTCGACGTCTTGTTCGCAAGATGCGCCAGCACTTGCCCCAGCTTTTCATGAAGCGAGTAAGGGGTTTCTGCGACGACCGCCATTCGCAACGGCCGCGTCGATGCGTTCTGCGCGGAATACGCAGCCAGATCCACCAATTCCGCATGGCAAAGCCGCTTTGCGACCGGCAACAGTTCCGCCACTTTCGCCGTCAGGTCCGCGACGTTATCGGCCGTCAGGAGAAAGAGCTCAGCGTTCTGGTAAGACTGAAGTAGATAGTCCGCGTTGATCCGCGAGGCGGTATCTGCATCCGTGCTGTCGTGGCGTTCGACGGTGATATGCGTGTTGATACCGCCAAAACCCGCAGAGCTCACTGCCGCGCGATTGCCCCTGGCGCCCTTCCATTGACGGCCGCGAACCAGGGGATGCACATGGGTCGTGCTCTTGAAGAGCTCATTGGGCACGGCCAGCCCCATCGTGGGCGGCTGAACCTGGTGATAGACCGAGAGCACCGCTTTGATGAATCCCGCAACGCCGGCTGCCGCCTTCGTGTGGCCAATGATGGATTTGATGGACCCGATGCCGCAACGATGCTCCGCGGTAGCACCGTGGCGCACTTTGGCTTCCAAAAATGTTTGCAGCTCGACTTTGTCGCCGACAGGAGTGCCTGTGCCGTGACCTTCGATCAATTCGACGTCTGCGAACGAGTACCCTGCCATGTAATAGGCGCGATCGACCGCCAACTTTTGCCCGGAAACGCTGGGTGCGGTAATTCCGCCACGACCATCAGAGGAATAGCCGACGCCGCGCACGATGCCGTAGATGCGATTGCCGTCACGCACAGCATCTTCCATTCGCTTCAGGACCACGATGCCGCAGCCCTCTCCGGGCAGGAATCCACTCGCGCGCTGGTCGTAGACGCGAATGTCGCTATCCGTCAGCGCGCCGACCTTTGCAAACCCGACGAGCTCGAACGGGTCCAGGCTGATGTCGATTCCGCCCGCGAGTACGAGATCGCACAGATGCTGTTGCAGGCCGATGCAGGCTTCCTGAATGGCAAGTAACGACGAGGAGCAGGCTCCATCAACCGTATACCCGCCACCCTGGAAGTCAAAATAGTTGCAGATACGTCCTGCGATGGTGTTCGCCAGTCCACCCGCAAGGTTGTCTTCATTGACCGGCGGAAACGGTCGCTTGTATCGCTCCTCCACCCTGGACAACACTTGCTCCCGGTCCTTTCCGACAACGCCGAGACTGTCCAGCAGCTCGACAAACACCCTCCGCGCATACGGCCAGCGATATCGAACCAGATTGGCGCGACTCGTCTCGCCGGCCAGCGTATTGCCGAGAATCACCGCGGTCTGCGCGCGAGGCGGATCGGCGATATCCGCGTTCTCAAGCGCCTCCTTGGCGACGGTCAACGCCAGCCACTGTGCAATGTCCGTGGCTCTGTACGTCGACTGTGGAATGCGAAAAGCGCTCGGATTGAATTCGAAGCCTTCGAGCAGCGCTCCATGTTTACAGTATGTTTTGTCCGGCTGGTTGCGATCCGGATCGTAATAGTCGTCGAGTAGCCAGCGCTGCGGTGGCATCTCGCGAAAGTACCTGCGACCCGCGAGAATATTCTCGTACAACTCAACGGCGGAGTTGGCGCCCGGATACCGACACGCGATGCCGACTACTGCAATTTCCATGTTGCCTCACTGCCGACGTTCACGAGCCGTCCTTCAAGAGTCGGGCGACCATCGATTCAAAATAATCCACGGTCTTGATGCCAAAAGTTGCCTGGGCATCGACCAGCCGGCCGTTGCGAACCCGCGCAATGAAGAAGGTCGGCGTACCGAACACCTTGCTTTGTCGTGCCATGTTCCGATGCGATGACAATTGAGCCTGCGTGTGCGCAGAGTTTTCGCAGCGGGCGAAGGACGCTGCTTCCAGCCCCAGGGCTGCCGCTGCCGCGTCGATCTTCCTGCGATCGATCTCGGCGCCCTGAAAGAGCAGCTGATACATCGGTAGCGTCGCATTGGCCTGCGCGGCACATAGCAGCGCGATCGCACCGATCTCCGAGCTGCGCTCCCCGTCAGGTGGCAGCTGCACGAAGAAATACCGCACCTCACCCGCATTCACATACTTCTCGAGGAGTAGAGGCAGTACGTCGCTGGCGTGGCGCCGACAGTAAGGACAACCGAATTCAGAGAACTCCACGATCGCAACGGGCGCGTCCGCGCGCCCCAGGCTCGGAAAAGCCGGATTCGTGACGTCGAAGCCAGCTTTCATCGCGCTCCGCGGCACAGGTCGCGGAGATTGAGCGAGGAGCTGAGCGCTGCCCGCGAAAATCAGCAAGAGACCGAGCAGCGTTGAAGTCCTGGACACAAACGCTCCGCGAGCGGGGTAGTTGGTTCGAGGACGAGTGTCGTGAGCAGCTCCCGCCTCGACAATCGTTCGAAGTACTCAGCGCGAAAGAGCTATTACGGATTTTCACCGCCCGACCTATATCTACCGCCCACTCGCAAAACCCAAGGGAGACATCGCATGGAAACCACAACCTGGAATACCTGGCAGGGCGCCGCTTTGATGGCCTTGGTGCTCACGGCTCTTCCGCTTCAGAAATCGCTGGCGCAAGGATGCGTTCCGGCAAAGGGCGCTGGCATCTCCAATGCGCAGATTGCGGCGCATGACGGGGACGGCGAAGGGAAGTTCTACGCTTCAACCGCCTATCGCTGGCTGCACTCAGATCGACATTTCGTGGGTTCGGAAGAACAGAAGGAGCGTCAGCGCGAAGGCAGCGAGGTCATCAACGACTCACACTACGTGGACTTTTCCTTCACTTACAAATGGAATTCCCGTTACAGCACGACACTGGCCATTCCCCTCGTGAAGCACGACCGATCGTCGGTCGTTCGCGATTCACAGCGAACCATCTTGAAGCGGTATCACACTCAGTCCTCGGGGCTCGGAGACATACGACTCCTCACCGACATGTGGATTGTCGATCCGGCGAAGGATTCGCGGGGCAATGTGCTCGTGGGCCTCGGCATTGAGCTGCCGACCGGCAAGAAGGATGTGCAAGACACCTTCGAGGTCTACAACGCAGCTACGCGCACCATCGGCACGGAGCGTCGAAACGTGGACCAGTCCATTCAACCTGGCGATGGAGGCTACGCGGTGCTGTTCGACGTCTATGCGTACCGACATATGACCGACAGGTTCACTGGATTCTTCAACGGTTCGTACAGCGTGACGCCGGAGGAGAAAAACGGCGTGCTCACCCGGCGCGGGAATCCCTTCGAAGCGGAGATGTCCATCATGGATAGCTTCATCGCGCGCGGCGGCGTCGAATTCAAGCCGGCCTCGCAGCGCGGCCTCATATTGAGCCTGGCAGCGCGCGTGGAGGGTGTGCCGGTGAACGATCTCGTCGGCGGCAGCGAAGGCTTTCGACGCCCTGGTTACTCCATCTCCGTCGAGCCGGGTGCCGTCTTCTCACGCAGTGACTGGACCGCTTCGCTCTACGTGCCCCTCTCTATCTATCGAAACCGCACACGAAGCGTTCCCGACAAGCAGTTTTCGGCGCAGACCAACACTTTCCGGCAGGGTGACGCGGCATTTGCCGATGCGCTGGTTCAGTTCGCGTTCAACAAGAGCTTCTGACCTGGATCCCGGAATCGCAGCCTGACCGAGACATGCGACGCAAACTCAATATCGCGCTCGGCGCGATACTCGGGATCGCTTCGCTCGGTTGGATCGGCGTCGAGCGTTTGGCCTCCAGAACGCTCGACGCCGAATACTTTGGCCTCTCCCCCACCCGCACGGCCAACGGCCTGGTAATAGCGCCGGAGCGGCTGGGCGGATCCGACTATTGCGGCAACTGCCATCGGCAGATCTTTCACGAATGGAACTCGTCGTTGCACCACTTTTCGTCCTTCAACAATGCCGTGTATCGCCGCGTGGCTCTCGATGTCGGGCGGCGGCGCGGACCGGAAGTGCTGAAATTCTGCGCCGGCTGTCATGATCCGGTCGCGCTGGTCGGAGGCGAGCTGCCGCTCGAGCGCCTGAATCAGTGGTCCGCCAACGCGGGCATCACGTGTCTCGCGTGCCATCGCATCTCCGAGGTTCATGGCGGCAACGGTGCGTACACCATTGTCGCGCCGGTTTTCAACGCGACGATGCTCACCGACCAGCAGTGGCTGCAGCCTCTCCATGACGCAGCACTTGCCGTCGCGCCGGCGCTTCATCGCCGCGCCTTCTCGAATCCGCTCTATCGCACGCCCGAGTTCTGCGCGACCTGCCACTCGCTGACATCGCCGAAGGCAGTGAACGGTGGCGGCGATGTGGTGCTGCAGGACGAAATCGGTGAAATGAATCGCGCGCTTGCCGAGAGTAACGGCAAAAATAATCCCGGCAACTGCATCGATTGCCACATGCCGCTGGTCGCATCTGAAGATCCGGCTGCACGGAGCGGATTCGCACGTAGTCATCGCTTCAGTGGCGGCAACAACGCGATACCGGCCTGGAACCACGATGACGCGCAATCCGCGAAGACCAGCTCATTTCTCAGCACGCGCAAGATCAGCGTACGTTGCGAATCGATCCTGGGTTCGAGTTGCGCCGAAGCGCGAGCACACCGCGGTCGGGACATCGATGTCACCTACGTCGTGCGGAATGTTGGTGTGGGACACGCCTTTCCCGCGGGCACTTCCGAGTCCAACCAGGCCTGGGTCGCGATCCGGGTAACGGATGCCGCGGGAAGGCTCGTGTATGAGCAGGACGATCCGGATATGGGCGCGTTCAGAAAGGAGTTTGTCGACCGTCGGGGGCGCACGACCGATCGCCGTAACACCGCCACGGAAGCCGTCGCTCTGAAGTCCTCGTCGACGCTGAACCCGGGTCAGGCCCGCGCCCTGTCGTTCCGGTTCAAGACCTCGGCAGCCGCGGTATTTCCGCTCACCATCGCGGTGAAAATGAACTGGCGCAAGTATCCGGCGGAGCTCCTTGCCTGGCTCTCACCTGAGTCGCCGGCGCTCGTCGCGCCTGTCGTCGTTCTCGATTCCGTTACCACCACCTTGCAAGAAGCCAAACTATTGGAGCCACACAGATGAGACAAATTGCCAGACCTGCATCCGCGCGCCGGACTCGCTTCGTTCGCAGCGGTCTGATCACGACGCTGGCTCTCGGCGCAACGCTGGCTCAATCCGGAAACTGGAATGTTCCGACCGAGTCCAGGGATCTCAAGAATCCCGTTGCCATCGATGGGAGATCGATCGCGCAGGCAAGAAACCTCTACACCCTGCACTGCGTCGATTGCCACGGTCCGCAGGGCGCTGGCGACGGCGCCAGGTCGCGTGTGGACTATGATCTGCGCACGATCGTCGATCCACTCACCGATGGCGAGCTTTACTGGAAGATCACGCACGGTGTCGGAAAGATGCCTTCGTTCGCCGGAACGCTGAATGACCGCGAGCGCTGGCTCATGGTCAACTACCTGCGCCATCTGCGCGCTCAGGCGGACAGTAAGTGAATCATGCTAACTATTCGGACTTCGTCCCGTTGCCATCGGAATATTTGACGAGTCCCGCGGCGGCAGCGATCAGTACGGCCTGAGTGCGATTGGTAGCCGATAGCTTCAGCAATATCCTCTGCACATGGTTCTTGACCGTGAAGACGCTGTTGCCCATCAACGTGGCGATTTCCTCGTTCGTCTTGCCGTAGTACATCCATTCGATCACCTGGATCTCGCGTGCCGTGAGAAGTCTGGCGGCGCTCGAGGGCACTGGCGCCCAAAATTTTCGGGCAAGCTGCGCGTATAAATATGGAGTCGCGTAGCGAATCAGTTTGCCGTCCTTGAACAGCAGGCTGACGGGAATACCTCCGAAGAGAAATCCGATGCCGCGACCGCCCGTGGGATCCAGTTGCGCATGGTAAATGAGTGGAATGCGGCCGGTCGGAGACGCCGCCGCGTACCTCCAGCGAGGCTCGGCCAAGGCGCGCCCTTGCGCATCGATGCAAATCGGCTCCCGTCTCGCCTGCCACGCAACCGCAAGCCGACAGTCCCGGCTTCCGCTGATGATGCCGTAGCGCTCGATTTCGCCAGCCGGGAAATCGATGTTCTCCAGCCCGAGAATTCCGGCAGCATTCGCGCTCAGCTGTGCGTAAGCGAAGAACTCATGATGCAAGGTTCGACGCAGCGCCGTCGAGATTGCTGCGGGGTCCGGCTCACCGTCGATGTTGACCAGGTTGTCGATCAGTTGAACCGCATCATCCCGCTCTTCGTCGGCAAGCCTGTACCCAAGCGGATCCCCGAAATCTTCACTGCTGGTGGAAAACATTCTCTTCCCCGTCCGTGCTGCTCTTTCCATCGGCAAAGGCGCGAAGCCGTGTGATTCCTATTATCCGCTTCGCGAGCCCGTGCGATGTCAGGCAGACAGGTGATTGCATGATCACTAGCGCCTGAGTCGATGTAGCTATTGTTTATTGGATATACAGCAAATTAGTGAGTCGATACTGGATGACGGCTAGGACCGGCTCCAAAGAGCCATGGCCGGCGACGCTCGTCAACTCACAGAGTACGCGCATGAGCCGCGAGAATGCTCACCACCCCGATCTCGAATTGAAGCGGCGGACCCAGATCCTCGACGGTGCGGAGCGCCTGCGGCGCGAGCTCGGCTGGAGGGCGGTCACAATCGACCAAGTGGCGCGGTATGCCGGTCTTTCCAGAACCGCCGTCTACCTGCGTTTCCGGAACAAGGCGGACATCCATTTCGCCCTCATTGAACGCGCGCTTTGCCTCGTGTGTCGATGCCTCCTGCAGGCTGCGGCCGAGCCGCAGCAAGGGCTCGAGAAGGTCCTGGCCATGAGTCGGGCATTTGCGAGGTTTGCGGTCGAAGATCGCCATCACTTCGATAGCTGCTCGGAGTTCATGTCCTTGCACACGCCAGGTATGGAACCTTCGCCTAACGAAGCCGCATGCCACTTCGTGCTCGCCCAGATCCATGCGTGCTTTGCGAACGCGATTGCACTGGGCCACCGTGACGGAACGGTTCACACCGCGCTCGGAACTCCGGGCGAGATTTCGATCAGCCTGTGGGCTCTCCTGCAGGGTGGCATGCAGCTCACCATTGTTCGCTCGGCCGCACCGGACGTCGTCCGCGCGCGTCAGCGTGAGTGGTCTGAGCACCTGCTTCGTTTCTTGCGCCACATGCTTCAGGGCTCTTCGATGGTGAGTTGACCATCGACTCGCGGTTCCTGGAATACCTGCCGCTTGCCGTTCGGCCATGTCACGATGAGCTCATCGATCGGCCCCGCAGCACCTAGCCCGAAGGTCGATGTCAGCTCGGACTGAGACATATACGAGGACCCCGTGCGCACCCAGCGGCGTTGTATCAACGACCCGGCGCGCGCCTCGATTCGCGCACCGATCGCATCTATGTTCGGAGAACGCCCTTTCAGTCTGACGCGCAGATAACGGGCGTCCTGGCTCTCGTTTCTCAGTACATGCAGCGGCCCGTTGTTCTCCGTGATGACGAGGTCCAGGTCTCCGTCGCGGTCGAGATCGCCTACCGCGAGCCCCCTTCCCACGATCGGCCTCTTGAAAGGCTCGCCAGCCGTCGCGCTCCAGTCCCGGAACGCGCCTTCACGGTTGTTGCCGAGAATTTGCGGCGCCTGGCGGTAACTCACCTCCGCTTCGACTTCCTGAATGCGTGGTTCGATATGACCATTGGCCAGCACCAGGTCCTGCCAGCCATCCAGGTCGACATCGGCGTAAACCAGGCCGAAGGTCAACGAAAGATAGGTGGGCGCCGCGACGCCAGATTGCTGAGAGGCCTCGCGAAAGAATCCTGGCGCCGCCATGCGGAACACGGACACTGGCTCGCGGCTGAAATTTCCGATCGCGATCGCGGCTTTCTGGTCGTTCTCCGTATCCGCAACATCGATTCCCATTCCCGCCCGGGTGCCTCCGTTCTCGTCGTATGCAATACCCGCTTCGAGCGCGCGCTCGATGAAATGTCCGCCTCCCTGGTTTTCGAACAAGAAGTTTGGCTGCGTGTCATTCGCCACCGCGATATCGAGCCGGCCGTCGCCATTGAAGTCCCACAATGTCACGCCGAGAGCTTTCGCCGATTCCTTGAACACACCGCTGGTCTCGGTCACATTCAAGAATCGTCCGTTCCGTTGCAGATACAGTGTGCAACTGGATCCCGGATAGAGATCCGGCTTTGCATAACTCTTGCGCTGACCGTCGATGCTCGAAAACACATCGGTTTCAGGCGACCATCGCACGTAGTTGGCGATGAACAGATCGAGCGCACCATCTTCATCCGCATCGAAAAACACGGCGCCAGTCGACCACGACGGCCAGCGGCGCCCTTTGTCGTCTCGCCAACCGGCATCGGCGAGACCCACGAGCCTGGTAACGTCTCTGAAAGTTCCGTCGCCCATGTTTTTCATCAGGCGCGCTCCGCCCCACGACGTATAGAGCACATCGCGATGGCCATCGCCATCGTAGTCCGCCGCGGCCGCGCCCATTCCAAAACCCGCGAGATCCATGTGCGACTCGCGCGAAACATCACTGAAACGCAGAGAGCCGTCGTTGCGATACAGCCGCGCGGTGGGGCCCGCGCCATCCCGCTGCTTCGGGTCGAAATCCCGCGAGTTGGTTACAAAGACGTCCAGGTCTTCGTCGCCGTCGTAGTCAAACAGCGCTACTCCCGGCCCCATCGTTTCCGGCATGAAACGCGACTCCGTACCATCGGGTTTCGTGAACGCGCCGTTGTAGTGACGAAACTGAATGCCGCTGTCCGCCGTAACATCCGTGAACGCAACGGGCGCCGGTGATTGCGCGACAGAGGGTGGCGGAATGTACGTACTTTGCTGGATCACCTGCGCGACGGCCACTTCCTTCTCCGGCCAAAGCACCACCAGCAGTGCCGCCATCGCGACGACAACTGGAATCCAGAGCCACCGTGACGAGTGGCTCATCGCAGTCCCTCCTGCGCGTGCACGACGATGGGTTGGCTCATTCGATTCTCGTGTGGATGCGAGTCGCGAAAGGTTTGCGTCACGCGCGGGGCATTCTCGTCAACCTTGTACTTCTCGAACGCCTTCCTCGTTTCGGCGGCGGCATGTTCGAATTTTCTGCGTTGATCTTCGTTTTTCTCGTTCCCCGCGAGGGCTTCATATGCGAGTGACAATTGATAGTAGGACTGCGCGTGTTCCGGATCGATCTCGAGCACCTGCAGGTACGCATCCACGGAATCCTGCGCGCGGCCAATGAGCCAATAGGTCCTCCCCAGACGCCCCCAGGTATCGCGACTCCCGGGATACTCCTGCAAGGTCGCGCGATAAGCCTCGATCGCCTCATTCAGTCGGCCGGACCGCTCGAGCAGTTGGCCCCAGAAGAAGGCGACGCGCGGCTGATTGGCCGTCGCTGCGCTTGCCTTGCGCAGCATTTCCTCGGCTTTCTGCAGGCTGCCATCCGCAATATAGGCGCGGGCCTGGTTGAGCCAGCCGTCGAACAGTTTGGGCTGGAGTTGGGCCACCCGCTTGAACATCTCGAGTGCGCCCCGCGTGTCCTCGTCGAGGAACAACCCAACGCCATAATCGTTATAGCGCTTCCAGTCTTCGGGCTTGTCGGACGGCATCTCGCTTGACTGCGACAGGATGGAAATCGGCAGCGTGACATCGCTGTGCGCAATCACCGAGATCGGCAAGTCGGGAACTTCCTTGCCTTCGAATACAAATTCCGTGAACGGGCGATTGAACTTGCGCCACTTCAGATCCGCACGCAGTACGACCCGCTTGCCTTCCGCGTCACGCGGAACGCGAAAGCGGTAGCGCGCGATATCGGAAGTGCTCGGGCGAATCACGTTCGCGTAAACAGTCGTATAGATATCGAGCGCATTACGCTTGACGATTCGGCCACCGTGCCTGTCGACGATCACCGCCTGGTAGAAGTGGGAGCCCGGATCCACGTGTTTGTCCGCACGCAAGGCACCGCTTTGAAACACGAGCTCGTCGCCTATTTTCGCCGTGAAATCGATCCAGCCCTCGTTGGAATCATTGGTGCCACCGGGAAAGGTATGGCCCACGCCCAGATTCCGCACGACGACATCCACCTGCACGATTTCTCCAGGCTTGAGCACCGGCATCTTCTGCTCGGGGGCCAGCACTGTCGTGCCGTCTTCGCGATGGATCGCGAATACATCGACGCGCAGCTTGCCGTCTTTGAGGAAAGCTTCGATTCGATTGATGGTGTCCTGATCGCCTCGAATATGCGGCAGTGCCGTGTTGACGCCGAGGAACCGGTGGCTGGCGACCATGCCTTGTTTGGCGCTCACATCGCCACGCACCGCAGCCTCAGGCGCCATGTGGCAGTCCTGGCATGTCTTCGTGACAGGCGGCTCGTACCAGGTCGTCGGATTGTTATGGGCGAATCCCGAGTTGTGCCAGGCATCGTATTCGTTTTGGCCGCGGATCCACCTGTAGTCGTTGACCTGCACGTCCAGATTTACCTTGTGACAGCTCAGGCAGAATTCGGATTCGCGAAAAACCGGTTTGAGCATGCGCTGTTTGTGTACGGTCGGTTTTGCCTTGAGCAGATAGTCGTGAACCTGGCGGGCGAGGCCGCTCTTCGCCAGGTCGAACATGTACGGTGATTCTGTCTGGTCATGAATGTTGTAATTCCCGTTTCCGGTCTTGTCGTGAATCCTGTCGATTGCATGGCACGCCAGACACGTAAGGCCCGCCTGGGATTCGGGCGTCAACGGATCGATGGTCTTCTCCATGTTTCCCGCCAGCATGATGGCGGGGTCGTGACATCCCCCGCAGAACTTCGAACGTTTGTTTCCCGCTTTCTCGCGGGTGAGCTCCACGGACTTCCGGTAGAACGGATTGTTGAACGACGCAAAACGATGCGCCGACGTGGCCCATTGGGCCGCGATATCCGCGTGACAACGCTCACAGCTCTGCGCGCCGAGATAGTAGTTCGGTGCAAAACCCCTGGCGCGAGTCTCGGCGGCGAACTTCTCGAGGTTTGGCAGATCGTCGTGCGTGAGAATGCGGGTCGGGAGATATCCGCCGGTAGTCGTGGTGGTTTTCGCCGGATAGAAGGTGCTTTCGAGATCCGGATCACCCGGTGCGCGAAATGCCGACTCGCTCCAGGGAAAGGATTCATTGAGCATGCGCGGCAAGCCGCTCGGCACGTGTACCTGGCCGGATGGAGTCGTTGCGCCTGTCGGGCCTGCCTCGAGGGCTGCGGTCGTCGCGGTACGCGCGCCGGTGGCGTTCATCGAGGTGGGTACACTCGCCGCTGCAAGCGCGACTTGCCCGGAAAGCGCCGATGGCGTGAGTGCGTACTGCGCCCCCTGGTTTTTCCCGATTGCCGTGCCGGCCGCCAACCCGGCCTTCGGCAAGTGGCCGGTTTCCGCCACATGCATCACCCAGATCAGGCCGACGCCGCCGGCCAGCCAGAGCGTCGTGCGCAACGTGCTCGCGCGGGTCGGCGGATCACTGGACAACAGGCGATGTGAGACGTACACACCGACCAGCACCAAAGCGCCGATTTGATGAGCCACGAAAATCCACATGTTCTCGCGGCTGTTCGCCTCGGAGAGGATGAACAGACCGCTCAGGAGCAAAACCAGCCATACGCCGGCAAGGCTGAAGCCGCTCGTGCGCGTGAAACGGCGGCGGCCGCGGATCATGCGCGGCATGTGAATGCCGATGAACGCGACGACCACGGCGAATGCAACCAGCCCACCGATGAGGTGCGCGACGAGCATGATCTGATAGGTAATTGGCAGGACTTCCGGATCCCGGCCGACGCCGAGCCCATGCGAGGCCAGCGCGAGGTAGATGGCATTACCTGTCATCAGCATCGTGAAGACAAATGCGGCCGTGAACATCCTCCTCTGCGAGGGGGTCAGCAAACGCAAATCGGCGCGTAGCATGGTGGGTTCTCACTGCGAAGGACTGAGGAAATACCGCACGAGCGCCAGGCTCAAATAGCTGTCGTTCTTCAGCAGCGTCAGCGGATCGCGCGGCGATACCTTGTCGAAGACCCGCGCCTGCGCATACAGGCGCCAGTGCGCGGCGATTCGCGTACCGAATTCCACGGACCAGGCGCGGCTGTCCCGACGGCGGTCGGACGTGACACCTAACTTCAATTCGGAAGATCGCGCGTCGTTTCCGGAGATCCGGAAGCCGAATTCGAGATCGTCATCGAGAAATCCCGGCAGCGGGAGAGGGTCCCGGTGATCGCGTACGTATTCAAGAACAGTGCTGAGATCCGCCGAAGTGCCGAGAACGCCGACCATCGCGTATTCGATGCCCACCGTGTAAGCATCGCGAGTCCGCTTTGCGGCGTGCCGCCGCGCGCCCTCGAACTTGAACGCCCATTCGTCGAGCGTGAGCTGCAAATCCACGCCGGCCTGTGACATCAGCTCGTAGTACGGATGCGACTCCGGAATTCCTGAGGCAGGCACGCCGATGAGAAACCTGGGATCGCGACTCGTGCCTTCGAAGTACGAGAGACCGATATCCAGCGGTCCCTGAGAGCGGGAATAACGCAATGCGCGATCGAAGTGACTCCGGCCGGCGCGTGACTCGAACAAGGCTGCACCTATTCCAGTCGGCGGCGCCGGACGCATCGGTTCACCGAGACCCGGAAAGCCGCGAACGCGAAACCGTGGCAGTCCATAGATGCTCAATGAACCCCAGGCGCCACTCGTCGTGACGGTGAGCATCGGCTGGCCGATCTTCGTTTCCCCAAACGGATCCTCGACGATATCCGCCTGGTTGATCACATCCACGATGTGAGCAAACTCCGTCACACCCCAGAACACTCGATCGATGCCGGCGCGGACTTGAAACGGCTCATGGGTCCAGAGCCACTGGAGCTCGCGAATATCGCCGTGCGTGCGCTCCGAGCCATGCTGGGCCCAGCGAACGAAGACCTTCGCGGAAACGGACTGGGAGCCATGGCTGCGAGAGCACGACAGCTCGCCCTGGACCGAGGCGAGCGTGCGATAGTCCCGGGCAGGCGCATCCGGCTCCAGGTCCGAATACCTGCGCGCCTCGACGCCGGCCGTCAGATCACAATGCGAGGCGCGCGCGCCCGTCGCGAAGAGCATCGCGGCTACCAGGCACAGCGCTCGCCCGTCGTTCGCCATGCTGCGCCCCATCTACCGCGAATCGGCCAGCCGCGCGGGATCGAACGCCGCGTCGGTCAACCCGTTGCCGAACCTGTAGCCTGACCATTCGATGACCGTGTGTTTTCCGGTCTGTACGTTCTCCATTTTCATGGATCGAGCGCGCCAATATCGTTCGTTGAACAACTGGTAGTCGTCGAAAGTCAGCACCTTTAGCAGAGAGCCTTTGCGGTCGAAGTATTCGACGCGCCACACTCTGAACTCGGCCTCGTCGATCCAGACTGTCTGGCGGCTGTAACCGGAGCCCTCGTTGACGGGGTGACGCTCGATGACAAAACACTGGCCACCGCTGCACGGTTCGTCCTTCAGGTGCCTGTAGGTGTAACGGGCCACCTCTTGGGCGGTGAGATCCTCATAGGCGAATTCGCTGCCCATGAACGGTCCGGTCTTGCCTGCGGTCGCGATACGTTTCACGCGCTCGAGCGCAGGAAGATAGACCCACTGATCGTCACTTCCATCCAGATGCGTGTGCGTGAGGACCGCCGTGCCGCGAACATCGCCGGGCTCGTCGAAAATGATGAGCCGCTTGTCCCCACTCTCCGTCTCCAGGATGCGGGCCCGCATGCGCCGCTGGGTCGTCTCGCCCCGGCTGCTGTACAACGTCATGGTCAGCGTCGCGGTCGTATCGCCGAAGCCTTCGTCGCGTTTGTCGGCCTGCGTGGCGATCTCGAGCCCACGCAGGTCGGATCGATCCGCGGACGCAAGCGTCGCACCTGCGCTAAGCGCGAGAGTCAGCCAGTACAGAGACCTCATTGAGCGGCTCCTTGTCTATGGCCAAAAGCAATCCCGGCAGCATCGTTAGATCGAAGATCATCGCGAAGAACACCGTGAAGGCGGTGAGCATGCCGAGACCCCAATTGAGGGCGAAGGTCGAGGGCGTCAGCGCGAGAAATCCTGCGATGAGCGTTACGGATGTGGCGATCACGGCGCCGCCGACTTCCGTCAACGCGTAGCGCATCGCCTGTTCAGGGACCAGCCGGTGCGTGCGGCGCGCGTGCAGGTACTTCATCATCAGGTGAATGGTGTCATCGACGACGATACCGAGCGCCACGCCAGAGGCCGCCGCGAGCGCCATGTTTATCTGTCCGAACAGCAGTCCCCATGCGCCGAATGCGGCGACAGCGGGAACGATGTTCGGGACCAGGCTCAGCAGGCCGACTTTCACTGCGCGCAATGCGCCCAACATCACGAAGGAAATGAGCAGGATCGCAATCGCCTCCTGCAGCAGGCCGGTGTAGATGCTGTTCATGCCGATGTGGGCGAACAGGATCGCAGGCCCGGTAGCCAGCGCACGCATGCTCGGAGGCGCGTTCGCCTCCAGCCAACCGGTTGCGCGCTGCTCGAGGGCGATGAGCTCCGCGGCCGGCAATGTGCGGACACCGACGACCATGCGGCTCGCGGATTTGTCGACGCTGATGCGGTCATTCAGGTCGAGGCCCGACGGCAACTGCATCTCGAACATCAGCAGGTATTGCGCGGCTTCCTGTCGGCTCTGCGGCACCCGATAGAACGCGGGGGCATCCGCATTCATCGAGCGGCTGAGCCGCTTCATGATGTCGGCGAGCGATTCGACATGCCACACTTCCGGCTGGGCCCGATACCAGCTGGCGAATTCGTCCAGCAGACGCAGATACGCCGGGTCGGTGACGCCATCAGGTCTGCCAGACGGCACCGAATAATGAAATTGATAAACACTCGTCAGCTCGCGCGTAATGAAATCGTTGTCGCGCCGAAACTGCACCGACTCGTCGAAATACTTGAGAAATTCGTCGTTGAGCTCGTTGCGAGGTATGAACGCAGCCAGCACCAGGCAAAGACCCACTCCTGCGCCCAGGAGTTGTTTGCGGTATCGGATGGCAAAATCCGCATACCAGACCGTGAACGCATGAGCGCGGTCGTTGAGTGCGGCCGGCCGAACGGCGACCAGCGTCAGCACGCAGGTAAACAGCGTCAACGACAGGATGTAGGCAGCCGTCACACCGATCACGACCAGATTGCCGAGATCGTGAAATGGCGGCGCATCCGCGAAGTTCATGGTCCCGAATCCGATCGCGGTGGTGACAGCCGTGAGTGTCATCGGACCGAAATTTGCCGCAAAGCTGTCGACCATCGCAGCTACGCGATCTTTCCCATCCCTGAGCCGCTGCGCGTAGGTGTAGTAGAGATGAACGCAATCGGCGACCGCGAGCGTCATGATGATGGGTGCGGCCAGCGCCGGTGGCGGCGTGAGACGCATTCCTAACAACCCGCCGACTCCGAGCGCGACCAGGGTCGAACCCGCGACAACCAGGAACGCGACACCCGCCCCGATGGCGGAGCGCAGCGCCGCCGCGAGCACCACGGCCAGCACAACGAGCATCAGGGGAATCAAGGTCACCAGGTCGTGGAGCGTGGCCTCATAGAATGCGTTGCTGATGACCAGGGTCCCGGATGAATACACCTTGATGTCGGGAAACTCGCTTTGGAACGCGGCAATGAGGCTGCGGACTCCCGCGATCGACTCTTGCGTCTCGGATTCCTTGTGGACGCCGGGCGGCCTGAAGGTCACGTTGACCCCGGTCACATCCGCCTCGCGGGAAATCACGCGATCCACGAGCAGGACATCATTCAATGCGATTGCGCGGATACGCTCGATCGCATCGGCGTCCAGGCTCTCCGGGTTGCGCGCCAGGTCGTCCACCGACAGGTCATCATCGGTTCCGGCGCTGTTCTGAAAATTGGTCAGTGAATCGACGCGGCTCGCGTGCGGAAGCTTCCACGCCTGCTCGGTAATCCACGCCACCGACTTCAGTGTTTCCCGGCTAAACACTTTTCCGGAGGCTGGCTGCAGCACGATGAGCACGTTGTCGGACTTCGTGTACGTCTTCTGCATCGCCTCGAACTCGGCGACGCGAGGATCCGCGCCGCCGAAGAAGTCGCGATACTCCACGCTGAACGTCAGGCCACGCATGCCTAACGCGGCGATGGCGGTCAGCGCAATCGCTGCTGAGATCACGAGCGCCCGGTGCCGAAGCATCCATTCCGCAAACGAGCGAGGGGAAATCATTTCCGTCTTTCTGCTGGCGAAGCGCGCGGGGGCGGCGCTCAGGAACTCTCTGCGCCCGCTGAAAATCGCTCAATAGTTCTTTTGAGCGGGTTCAGCGCCAGCGCGTGCCGCGGACGGCGCGGGCAGGGACTTGCCACTGCGGGCGTTGAGCGCATTGAGTACGCCCGTGAGGGATTTCAATCTGTCGAACGCCCGATCGACCTGGGCAGGAAAGTCCGGCGTCGGCGTTTGCCCGGCAGCGGTTGAGGCATCGAGCAGCGCGGACATGGAGGTGACATCGACCCGAACCCTTTCGAGCTGCTCGAGCATGCGCTTTACCGCTGGAGCTGGAACACGGCGCCAGGGTTCATCGGCGGCTGCGGCGACTGCCCGGGCGGCGGCCAGGCGCACTCTTTGCGCAAGATCGCGCATGAGTGGCGCAGCGCCCGGAGATGAATCACGCAAGGTCGTTGCGATCGCCTCACGCATGTGAAGCGCGCCTCGCAACATCAACTCTGCGCTGAGTTGCGGGGCTATCGGCACATCGGTGCGGAAACCGCGCAGGTTGCCGACCGGAGCGCCAGGCAACATGTCCGCGGCCAACGGAACGTTCGGCGCGGCGACCAGGATCCCGTCGAGAAAACCGTCTTCATTGAAATCGCCGACACGCCCCGCAAGATATTCTCCGGTTTTCAGGGAGCCGGCTTGCTCATATCCCCCCGGTTGTCCTGCTCGAGATTGCAATGAACTTCCGATGCGCACGACACCGGTGTTCAACTCGAAATCGTCGAGCCGGATGATGCCCTCTTCGAATCCAGGGTCGAGCGCGATATCCACGCGCCACACGAACCGGTATTGCTCGTCGAAATAGTACTGCTCGGTACCCTGATGCGGTCCGCCATCCACCGCCGTGAGCAATACCGGCGAAGTACCGCCGCCGATCAGCAGGCGCCCCGCCTCGATGTTTTGATTCACGCGTGTCTTGAGATCGGACAATAGCGCTGACCTGGAACCGTCGTTGGCGAACTCGCAGTAGCCGCGTAACAGCTTCGGATCGAAGTGGATGTTCGTCAGGTGGCCTTGCGGCAACTCCGTGTCTGGAACGATTGGCCCCGGGCCATAGAAGTAGCCGCCTTCGAGAACGAACGTGTGGCCAACGGCAGAAGTGGTTCCCGCCCCGAGCACGACACGCGCAGCAAGGATCATCGCTGGAAGTGCCGCCCACCGGGACGCGCTGCGCATGGCGGCCCTCACTCTCATACACAGCTCGCGAAACTCGAGCGCGCGGAAGCGTGCTTCTCGATTCGGGTCTGAATAGCCGCCCGCCAGTTCGCGTGCAAATCGGCCGTGCCTCGTCCCGCCTCCCTCAAGGCTGACTCGCCCAGCGACAGCAACTGCCGCGCGCGGCATTGATCGGCGCTGCCGGATTGCTTCACCAATGTATCGACGTAAGCGGGATCGCCCAACCTTCGGATGTACAGCCCCATCGTGATCCCCGTGAGGAGTTGCGACCGGTGCGGCGCATCGCTCGCGACATCGATGCGCGAAAACACGGCCTTGAGATCGTCGACCTGGGTGAAGGCCATGCCCATGGCGTATCCCGAGTAAGCGTGGCTTCGATACTTGATCGGTACAGTCTCCAGGTTCTGCTCGGCGATGGTCGGATCGGCGCCGCTCAGAATCCAGAATGCCCGTCCCACGCCGTGGTAGAAGTTCGCCGCGCCCTCCGGTCGCAACTGCGCGCCGGCGTCGATTGTTTGCGCATTATTCTTGTAATAGAAGAGGGTGCGCGCAAAGCCGTAGCCCTCGTAGGCGTAAGCCTCGCCGAACGGACCTAACTGGCTGAATGCCTCCGCGACCCGGCCAGGCTCTTTCGTGCCTTCGAGGCCGAACCACATTCCCGCGCCGGCGAGGTGCAGGCGCTGAAAGTTGGGATCGATCCGTTTCATCGCTTCGACCATCGTCTTCAGTTCGCCTGAGCTTTCGATGCTGACGGCTGCCGCGTAACCCATGCCGAGCCCTTCGTGAAAAAAAGGCCGGGTAAACGAATCCACGCTGTTTGCTTTGGTGCGCAACGCCGCATCCGACTCCCCTTCCAGCTCAGCCATGAACCCTGTGATCATTCCGTAGGCGATTGCACTGACGCGACTCTCGAGCCGGCTGCCCTGCTTCACGCCGAGCGATGACATGTCCACCTTCGAAATCGCATCGCGGTCCGATAGATAGGGCAGGTTGCGCGTGAACCATGAGAACAGATTCAACTGGGAGGCCTCGGGCGCCGACGAAGCGCCGCGCAATTGCCCGCCTACTCCAGCCTGTTGCAGGGTGTTTCGCTCGAGAGGCACCGCCTTTGCCGGAACCGCCGACGCCCAGAGGATCTCGATATTCGTGTCGATGGCGCCAATGGAATTGTTCGGGTTGTAGAGATTGCGAATCACGGTCTCGATTCGATCGCGCGGCGTGTCGAGGCGAGCCTGCAGATCCCGATGCCCGGGAAAGACCTTGATGCCGTCGCTCCAGACGCGATACGCGCGGTCTATTTCTCCGCCACGTATCAATGCGTCCCCCATCCGCAGGAAAGTGAGCAGATATTGAGGCTTCACCGGCTTCCCGGCCTGGAGGCGCATGCAGGTCTCGAAGTAGCCGAGCGCGCCCTCCGTCTTCTTGAAGTAGTCCGGCCAGTGCAGGTAGTTCATGCCGATGCCGTAATTCGCGATCCAGTCGTTCTGATCCTTGTCCAGCACGATCTTGAATTGCGCAATCGAACGCTTGGACAGGAAACCCGCGCCCATCGGGCCCACGCGCGGGATCTTGTCGATATAGGCGAACGCGAAGTTGTAGTAAGCCTCGTTCGGCAAGCCGCCGCTCTCGGTCAGTTGCTTGAAGAAATTGATCGAGCGGTCTTCCTGCTTGTTCTCGACGATCCGCGCACGATAGAAGTTGCCCATCTCGAGACTGCCCGGGTCGTTGCGCAGCCCGTCCTCCAGCGTCTTGAAGCCTGACTCGACATCTCCTCTCGCAAACTGGTCGCGGGCGATATCGATCGGGCCGGGTGGTCGCGTGGTGACGCAACTCACGGCCAGCAGGAACGCGAGCCCCGCGCTCAGCATTCGCGACGCATACACCAAACGGTCATTGTTTCGCATCACGACTCTCCTGGTCCCGGGATGCTCGAGCCAGTCGAGGTCCGGTAAAGCTCAGCGGGGCGCGCGTCTGATAGCGCTGCAAATAGCTCTGATACTCCGGGCTCTCCAACACCTGGCGGCCGGGATCGTTCAGCTCATACGGGTATCGTTTCATTCCCGCGAACGGCAGCGGCTCGAGCCGGCCCGGATGCGCCGTATATTTGTCGCCGTCCTTCACGAATCCATCGAGATACAAAAGATAGTCTCGCCGCCACCCCGCACGCGGCGGCTTCGACGAAGTCGTGTCGAACTCCAGCAGCACTTCGTCCCCCGAGCCGAACACCGCCATCTGACTGTCTACCTTCGCAAGCAGTGGCTCGACTCCGCCATAACGCGTGTAGCGTCCGCTCAACGGATTCCAGGGCGCGTTGACGTGCAGACTTTGATAGTCGAAACGCTCTGGTTGGCGTCCCGCGTCCGCGGCGACTTTCTCGAAGCCCGAAAAACCGCGGAAACGCAATTGCGCGGACGCGACCTTCAGGCGAGCGACCTCGAATTCACGCGGGGGCTCTTCGGCATCGAAAACGATTCGATCCCAGTAAAGTGCAAGATTCGATCGAATGCGAATTCGCTGTGCGCCCGGCGGCAGCCGGTGCGTGAGATCCACCACGACCGTCTTGTCTTTTCCGTTGGGCAGGCCGAATTCCAGCAGCTTGCGCCAGCGCCCGTCATCCCGGACTTCAACACTCGGAAACTCGATCTTCAGACCGGGGCGCTGCGAAGCTGCCACGATCGACGTGGATTCGAAGTAGTGAAACCATCCAGTGAGGAAAAGACGCAGAGACGGGGCAAACGCAGCGTCCGGCGGAAGCTGCAATTCGATGCTGTTGTCTTCGGCGAACCCTTCGTATTGCAGCTGCTTGAAGGCCGCGGGATAGCGGCGATCCGCGCGGGCGACGAGCGCCGTGACATCATTGCCCGCCTGATCGACGGCGGCGCTCGACGCTCGAGCGCGCGCAGTGAGATGCAACTTGAATTCGGGAAAGTCTCCGGGATACAGGTATTCGTTCGGATATAGCTCCGTTTCGGCAGGATGATCCACCGCCAGCAAATGTGCCTGGTCGAGAAATACCGCCTCGCGCAACTCCTCCGTGATTGCGAGCCGCAGACGCCCTTGATCCTCTCGCAACGCTTCACCGGGGATGGCGAGATACTCATCGTGATCGACGGGAAAATAACTCCTGGGCCCGAACGGGACTCCCATGGGCCCGCTGATGAATGCATCCGAGACATAACGGAATTGACGGCCATCCCAGGCGAAAACGCTGGGACAGGAGCCCGATACGCGCTCTGATTCCCTGAAGCGCGAAAGCCTGCCGCTATCTACTTTCAGCTTGCTTTCGACGAATCCATTAGGCCAGCCGATGCGAACGACCTCGGCATAGTCCGCTGAGCCGAGCGGAACGAGCAGAGGCCTGCCGGACGAAACATATTTTTGATAGAGATTTCCGTGGCGCAGTTCGACCGTCGTGTGCAGACCGCTGGGTGCGCTGCGAATTCCTGTCAATCCGATGCGAGTCGCCTTGCCCAGGCCCGCCGTCTCGTTCTTCAACACCCTGATGTCACCTGAAGTTGTGAGCGCGACGAGGTCCAGCTTGCCGTCGCCGTCCGTATCGCTCGCGGCAGACGCCGAGAGCAGCGTGGATCCCGGGATCCTTACGAAACCCTGCGCGGCGAATTTTCGAGCTCCGACATTGCGCCACAATCGTGCGCCCGCAGAATCGATTGCAAGAAGGTCTTTCCAGCCATCGTTGTCGAAGTCACCGACGGTTATCGTGCCGCTCTCGCCCGTTGTCATGCGAATCAAACCGCTCGATGTGAACTGATGCCGGTCATCGTGATAATCGATCTGCACGCCCTCCGGCGAACTCGTGACGATGTCGACTCGACTGTCGTTGTCCATGTCGGCGGCGACGGCGCTGCGCGCCTTCTTGATGCCGGTGAGTGGCGGGAAGTCCGCGTGCGCGTGAATGCCTCCCAGGTTGTCGGCGATGAGCAGCCTGTCGCCACCGGTGGACGACAGAACGAAATCGATGCCGTTGCGATCCAGCGTGTCAATCGCCACCAACGGCCCCGACTGTTTCGCGGCAGCGCGCTTCGCAAGCTCGCCCAGGTAGTTCGCCGGTCGCAGACCGCCGGCACCATCGTTCAACAACACCTCTCTGAAGGCGCCCACGATCACATCGACATCCCCGTCGTGATCGATATCCGCAAAGGTTATCCCGCCACGTGCGTCAGCCGACGCCACTTTCACGAATTGCGATGTCGGCGCTTTGAGATCCTTGCTCGAGACCAGCACGCCTCGTGACGTGGCGATCAGCACGCGATCCGTCTCACCGCGCACCAATGTCTCGGCCGCCACCGACTCGACTTCGGCTTCGACCGGCGCCTTGAGCCGGGCCTGTTCGACAAATGTCTTGCCGTCGTTGTGGTGGATGATCAGCGTGCCATCGCGGGTGCCGACCAGCAGATCGTCGAGCCCGTCCGCGTCGACATCCCGCAGGGCGAAGTCGACAGCCCGCACTCCTTTCAAAACATCCGTTTCGCGCCATCGAAGCATCGGCGCATCGGGGCCAGGCCGGACATCGACGGTCGCGGTGACGAACGGCCGCGCCAGGTCCGTCTCATCGTCGTTGAGTTCCTTTCGTGTGCTCGATATCGCACGCTTCACGCGGGCGAATTCGTTGAACATCGCTCTCGCACGATCCTGCTCGCCGTGCTCCTGATAGTAGAGATAGAGCTGATACATCGTGCCCGGATGTTGAGGAGCGAGCTGCAAAGCGTTGACGTAGGCCTGCAGCGCCTCGCCTTCGCGATTCTGTTCGCGATACAGCCGCCCCAGCTGATAGTAGATTGCGGGGTTGGTCGGTGAGCTCTTGAGCGCGTTTTCGAATGCGCTGACTGCCGCTGGCGTATCGCCACGGCCTCGATGCAAAAGCCCCAACGTATAGGCGGCATGGGTAAGTCCCGGGTCCAGGCGTTGTGCTGTAGTGAGCGCTTCCATCGCTCGCTCCACATTTCCGAGCTTCCTCAGCGTCGCGCCGAGATTGAATTGCTCGATGGCGCTCCTCGGTCGAAGGCGCGCCGCTGCCTCGAATGCCGCGAGCGCTTTCTTGAGTCCGATCCCGCTCTCGAAATGCGCGACGCCTTCGGCGCGCAGGCGCGCCAGCTCCAAAGCGGGGTCACTCTGTTTGGGATTGGCGTAAGCGGTATCCGCGGAACCGGGCCCTGCGGCTTGCGGCGTGGACTGTGACATCGCAAGCGAGACGAACATCAGTCCAAGCCCCACCGGAAGGAGACGCGCCGGAGCGAGCATGCGTCACCGCGTATCCCGGGTTTTCGGCAGCGTCGTTCCACTTGCGGCTATCTCGGTCAGACCCTGCCCTTCGATCAACCGATAACGCTTGCGCACCCTGACGTTCTTGAATTCCTGCTTTTCGCCGCTGAGCCATTCGACCACCATCCGGTCGATCTGCTGCGCCTTTCCAGTGCCCACATGAATGGATGAAGTGCTCTGACTTTCGAATCCATTGCCGGCATTCGATTCGCGATAGAACAAGCCGTCGGGTGTGTACATCGTCACGCGGGTTCCCAGTCCGTCCCGATTGCCGCGTACACCCTGCAATTGCAGCTGGATCCAGGAATTCTCCGCCGGGGGCTGACCCCGATACATCTGCGCCTCCTGGTTGGAGTTGAGTACGTACAGATCCTGCGCACCGTCATTGTCGAAATCCGCGACGATCACGCCGCGGCTGTCACGCCGGGTATCCACGCCGTTGTAAGCCGCAGTGTCCGTGAAGCTGTGCCCGCCGTTGTTGTGAAAAAGACGGTTGGGTTCAAAGCCGCTGAAGCTGCGTGCGCCGAGCGCAGGCCAGCTCATGGTGTCGCTCAGATCGATTTCCGAGTCGAGAATGATGGGCATCAGGATGTCGATGTAGTCTTCTTCCCCGCCGGAGATGAAACCCGTGGCGACGTAGAGATCCAGTCGTCCATCGTTGTCGTAATCGATGAACTTCGCTCCCCAACCCCAGTCCGTGTCGCAGGTGTTGGTGGTCAAGGCGACATCGGAGAAAGTGAAGTTTCCGTTGTTGCGCCAGAGCATGTTGCATTCGTTGAGGAATGGCTCCGTGATGTTCGTGACATAGATGTCGGACCAGCCGTCATTGTCGTAATCGCCGAACTCCGCGTTCATGCTTTTCTTGGTGTCGACGCCGATGGCGCTTTCCGACACGTCCGCGAATTTGCCGTTACCCAGATTGCGGTACACCTTGTCGGTCCCGAAATCGTTGGCGACGTAGATGTCCGTCCATCCGTCGTGATCCATGTCATCGGTACCGACGGCCAGCGTCCATCCGGTATCGGCGAGCCCGGCTTCCTTCGACTTTTCCACGAAGCGGCAACTGCCTTCGTTGCGCAGCAGGTAGTTCGTGCCGCCGTTGCGGGCAGCCTCCCAACTGTCATGCAACAGCTTGGTGGTCTTGACCGTGGTGAGATCGACGTCTGGAAAGTAGCTGCCGACGTACAGGTCTAGGTCGGAGTCGCGGTCGTAGTCGATGGCCACCACGGCTACGGCGTTGCGGTCGATCGGGATCTGGCTCTTGTCCGAAATATCGTCGAACGTGCCGTTGCCCCGGTTGCGAAAAAGCTTCGACAGCCCGAAGCGGACGACGAACAGGTCTTTCCAGCCATCGTTATCGCAATCGAAGAACAAGGCCATCGTCGAGAAATTTTTCTCGTCGTTCAAGGCGGCGACACCGGCCGGCGCGGCGACGTCCGTGAAGGTCAGATCGCCGTTGTTGCGATAGAGGACATTGGGCGTGCCGCGCAGGCTGTCGGTGACATAGATATCTTCGTCGCCATCGTTGTCGTAGTCGCCCACCGCGCCACCCGCGCCGAGCGCGGTGAACCATGGGCCCATGTTCTTCAGCCGATTGTCGAGGAAGGGACCGTGATGGCGATGGCCGACGCCTGCCGCTCGAGTGATGTCCTTGAAAGCGGCATTTGGACCCGGGGAGCTCGCGTCTGATCTCGCGGCCGTGGATCTGGAGGCGGAAGACTTTTCCGGATCCGCTGCCGTCCCGGACCGCGGCGGTTTCGACGAAGCAGGGTTTTGATCGCCCGCGACGCGAGCGGACGTGTTGATCGCGGCGAACGCGAAGGTGGAGCAGGCGCCGATCACCAGCATCGACAGGAAGCTCGTCCGCCCGGCGATGCCGCGTATTGTTCTCCTGATCATGGCTTCGCCGCCGGCTCGATTCGACCGGCACCTTGTCGCAAGCGGATCAGTCGATCGGCAGGTACCTGCTCCACCGCTTCCTCGCTGCCGTCGGGCCAACGCACGCGCAGCCGGTCCACTGTCTTGTGCTGGCCGAGGCCAAACTGCTGGCGAACCATGCTGCCGCCGCCAAAGCCGTTGCCGGCGCTCACCTCGCGCATCTGCGTCGTCGAGCCCGTTTGCACGAACAGTCGCGCGCCGATCGCTTTGGTGTTCGGGGCTTTGCCTTCCAGATCCACCTCGAGCCAATGATTCGTCGTCGTCTTCTCGTTGAGGAACAACTGAGCCTGGTCATCGTTGTTCGTCACGAACAGATCGACGCGCCCGTCGGTGTTGAAGTCCGCGAGCAGGATGGCGCGCGAATCCTTCGCCACATCCAACCCGTTGCCTTCGATGCGGCTGAAATGATTGCCGTCGGAGTTGACGAAGAACACGTTGCGTTCGCCGCTCGCGATGCTCTTGCCGTTGATGGGCGGCCATGCGCGAATATTCGACGGGTCCTCACCGCTGTCCCACAGGGCGGGAAGCAGGTCATCCAGGTAATCGCCCTGCCCTCCGCCGGTGAAGAAGCCATTGGCGACATACAGATCAAGGTCCATGTCGTTGTCGTAATCAAAGAACTTTCCCGCCCAGCCCCAGCCGGTGTCGCAGGTGTTCATCTCCTGCGAGACATCGGTGAATTCGCCGCGGCCGTTGTTCTGCCAGTGCATGTTGCACTCATGCAGGAAGCCCTCCGTCACGTTCGTGACATAGATGTCGAGATCGCCGTCGTTGTCGAAGTCGGCCACCTCGGCGTTCATGCCCTTCTTCGTGTCGACGCCGGTCGCGCGTTCCGTGACGTCCTCGAACTTTCCCTTTCCGGTGTTGCGAAACACCCGGTCGGGCCCGAAGTCGTTGGCCACGTAGAGGTCCTGCCAGCCATCGCTGTCGAAGTCGCCGTGGCCTACCGCCATGGTCCAACCCGTGTCCTCGAGGCCGGCTGCAGCAGTCATTTCGGAGAAAGTGCCGTCGCCGTTGTTTCTATAGAAAAGATTCCGGCCGCCATTGCGCGAAGTCTCCCAGCTGTCATGCAGCACGTTGTCGCGCTCCAGCCGGAACATGTTCACGTCCTGGAAGTAGGCGCCGAGATAGAGATCCAGGTCGCCGTCACGGTCCGAGTCGAAAGCAACGACCGAGAGCGCGTTGACATAGCGATCGAATCCGGCGCGCTTGCTTACGTCCTTGAACGTTCCGTCCCGCCGGTTGTGAAACATCATCGGCTTGCCAAAGCGCAGCACGAGCAGGTCATCCCAACCGTCGCCGTCGTAGTCGAAGAAAAGACCGCCGCTCGCGACTTCCATGTCGTCACTGAGCTTCGCGACGCCGGCAGACGCCGCGACATCCGTGAAGGTCATGTTGCCGTTGTTGCGATACAGGTGGCTCGGCCGACCCCGATGAGGATCGTTTACGAACACGTCGAGCAGACCGTCATTGTTGTAGTCACCGATCGCGCCGCCCGCCGCGCCCGCCGCAAGCATTGGCATGATGTGTTTCACCGCGGAATCAAACTCGGGAGGATGATGGCGGGCCGCGATGCCGGCTTCGCGGCTCACCTCGCGGAACTCCACGGCAGTGGACCTGGCAGCGGTTGCTGCCGATGGTTTCGGCTCTGCCGGCTGACGGAGTGGCGCGACCGGCGACACTGATCGGGTGGCGACGGCGCTGACAAGCAAGGCAGCCGACAGCGGCGGAGCATTGGACATCGGCACATTCCCGGCACGCGTGGCTTCGCCGATCGCACGCGGCAACTCGCCCTGTGTCCATTCATAGACGGCGTCAGCGGATAGATCCGCGACCTTCTGCTCCATGCCGTCGGGCCACTTCACGGTAACCTGCACGGCCCGCTCGGCCCCCAGTCCAAAATGGGCGTGCAGCGAGCTCTGCGAGTCGAATCCGTTCGCGCTCGCAATCTCCCGCAACTGCTGCCGATCGCCCGAGCGTACGGAAATCCGGCTGCCGATCGCCGAACGATTCGATGCCTTGCCTTTGCCGGTCAATCGAAACCCGATCCAGTGCTGGCCCGCGGCGCTGACGTTTCGATAGACATTCGGACGCGCGGAAACGTTCGAGACCACCATGTCCATTCGTCCATCGCGATCGAAATCCGCGATGGCAACGCCGCGACCGTCGAGAATGCTGTCGACACCGGCCTGTTCGCTCACCGGCACGAAGCCGTGCGCGGTCTGCAGCAGGAGCACGTTGCGCTCGTAGCCCGCCATGCTGGAATCGCCCATGGCCGGCCAGCGCGAAGCATCCGTGATATCGCCCTCGTCGCTCAGGACGAAGTCCAGCAGCGTTTCCATGTAGTCGCGCTTGCCCGCGGAGATGAAGCCATTGGCCGCGTATATGTCGAGCAACCCGTCGTTGTTGACGTCGACGAACTTGGCGCCCCAGCCCCACCGGGTGTCGCAGGCGTGCATCTCCATGGCAACGTCGCTGAAGGTTTCATCGCCGTTGTTTCGCCACAGCATGTTGCACTCGGATAGATAGGGCTCCGTCATGTTGGTGATGTAGACATCGATATGTCCGTCGTTGTCGAAGTCACCGAAATCGGCATTCATGCCCTTCTTCGTATCGACGCCGATCGCCTTGGCCGTGATGTCGACGAAACGGCCTCTGTCATTCTTCAATACCGTGTCGGCGCCGAAATCGTTGGCGATGTAGATGTCGTGCCAGCCGTCGTTGTTGATGTCGCCGTGGCCCACCGCCATCGCCCATCCGGCATCCTGAAAACCCGCCTCGTTTGCGACGTCGACGAACTTGCCCCCACCGTCGTTGCGGAAGAGATACTTTGCGGCGCCGTTACGAGCGGTTTCCCATGACTCGAACAACACGCGGGCGTCGGGCGGATCGAAGAAATCCTTTTCCGGGAAATAGCCGCCGATGAAGATGTCCACATCCCCGTCGCGATCGAAGTCGAAAGCCGTCGCGGAGAGCGCATTGGTGCGGCGGCGCACTCCAGCGCGGTCTGTGACCTCGACGAACTTGCCGCTCTCGTTGTGAAACAGTTCCGTGATGCCGAAACGCAGCAGAAAAAGGTCCTGCCACCCGTCGTTATCGTAGTCGAGCCACAGCGCGAAGGATGACGTGCCGCGCTCCCTCGCGTCGTTGACTCTCGCCAGGCCGACTTCCGCGGCGACCTCGCGAAACCTGAAATTTCCCTCGTTGCGATACAGGTGATTCGGCTTGCCCAGCGCGCTGGTGGTGAAGTAAATGTCATCCAGCCCGTCGTTGTCGTAGTCGCCGATCGCGACTCCGGCCCCACCGGCGGTGAGCCACGGCATGACCTTCGCGAGTCGCGGATGAAATGTCGCTCGCTCGTGTTGGAATGTGATCCCCGCCTTGGCGGTCACGTCTTCGAACTTCACCGCGTCGCCGGGCTTCGCGGCGGGCGCGGCGGCGGTTCCCTGCCCGCTCACCACCAGCGCCATGAGCGAGATCACGGCGATTGGCTTGCCCATCACCTGACTGCGCTCCGCGCCGGTGTCGATTGCCCTGGCGCTTCAACTGTCGCAGTTCTATCCGGCTGATAAAACTGGAGATCCGTATCGACCGGTTTCTCGCGCGAGCGAATCTCTTCGATGGCTCGCTCGACCTGTCCGGATGCCAACGTCAGCCGCGAAGTGAACTCGACCGACTTGAAGAGCGCCGCTCCCCTGCGCCAGGTATTCAATGCCTCCTCAGGTTGTTCCAGCAGAGCGTAGGCGTCCCCCAGTCCTATGTACGCCAACGCCATCCAGGAGCGGCGCCCGTCCGGTGGCAGCATCTCGGCGATATCGACGAGGCGCTGCATGTCCTTCGCCGTGCGGTGCGCACGCCGATACCATTTGGGCCAGTACAGGTTATTGAGACCGCGGATATAGAGCGCGAGCCAATCGTCCGGACTCGTCTCGATCACCGCGGTGACGTGATCGATCGAGTTCATACTGAGCTTCGCCTGCACCAGCAGGGAATGTCCCGGCAGCTTGTCGATGTAGGCGAGCGCCGCGTTGTATCGAACGCCACGCGCCGCGGGATGCGCGGCGACGACCTTCTCGAAGAAGTCGACGCAATCATCCAGCTTCTTCTGCGCGCGACACCAACGCCGCAATTCGTTGCCCGCGACCCAATCTTCCGGCTCGATACTCACGCGCTCGGCCAGCGCCTGGAAGTCGTCGGCATGCGCCGGTGCGACGAGGATTGTGCCGAGCAGACCGATCCACAGCCATCCGGCGCATGCCGTCGAGGATCTTGCGAGCCCTGAACCGTGGCGCCGCATGGCGAATGTCAGTCCGGCTTCGCGCGTCTGCTGGGCCACCCGGCCATCGTGGCGACGGCTGTCGAGACGCTGGCCGCCGGATGGCCGCTGGCGAGTGACGCGAGCGCGTACCCGGGCAATTTGCAGCCGTGCTTGAAAGGACGCGCGGCATCGTGAGCACTGCGGTCACCGTAGTGGTTATCGTGTTTATCGTCATGTGGTGTGCCGGTTAGCCCCTCGATGCCGCGCGCCAATGGATCGCGCCCAATACGAACTGCGCACGACGCCGTGCACGTGTTGTTTTTCCGCGTGTGCGTCGCGCTCCAGCCGGCGAAGCAGCCGGCTTCAAGAGACAGCTTGACCGCCGAGGCGGAGTGACCGGCCAGGAGAAACGTGCGGACGAGTGCATCGAATCCAACCGGGGTGATTCTCATTGCGGCGTCTCCGTAGCGGCGTGTGGCCAATCTGTGCTGCGCGACTCGCAGCGACAATAGTTCGATGTAGCTAGTTCGACGCCTCGCGGTGGTGGCGCACACTTGCTGTCGTGGCCGCACGGCGCATTCGGCCACGGCATTGAAGTAGCGAGCGCGAGAGACGTCTTTGGCCGTGGAGAGCGAGCCGCCGCCGCGGGGGCACTGGATCAGCGAAGTGATCCTCGAGCCGGCTGGGCTCGGCAGCCATGCGAGCGCGGCGCCCGCATGGCTGCCATCAGCGATGGCAGGTCACGCCGCCATCGGCGGCGCGGTCTTCTGCCACATGTCCGTGCCCTCGAGCCGCTCGAGCCACCTGCGGATGTTGGTCTTGTCCTGGATCGGGAGCTTTGCCGGATCCGCGTAGGTCAGGTGCGAGCCCACGGAAATATCGGCCAGCGTGACCGAGCTACCCACCAGGTACTGCCGATTTTCAAGATGCCGCTCGAGTACGTTCACGACCGGCTCGAACCTGACGGCGGCCTGCTCGAGTATCTGCAAGTCGGGTGCACCGAGCTTGAGCCAGCCCTTGGCCATGTTCTCCCACATGAATGTCATACACGCCGGGAACCAGTGCGCGGCCTCCCAGAATTGCCATCGGGCAATGTCGGCACGTATCGATTCGGACGCCGGCCAAAGCGTGTTGCCTGGGCGCGTCCCGGCGAGGTATTGCATGATTGCGTTCGATTCCCACAGCTTGAGTGAACCGTCCGCGAGAACCGGCACCTTGCCGTTGGGATTGATTTCGAGAAAGTCCGGCTTGCACTGCTCGCCGACCACCAGATCGACCGTCACGTGCTTGAGCGGAATACCCAGGAATTCCGCGGTCATCAATACCTTGCGGCAGTTCTGCGACATCGGGTTGGTGTACAGCTCCATGTAGCTCTCCTTCATGAGTTTCACGGTTGAGGCGCTCGACGTAGTTCCGTCCACGTTTCGCGACGCGCGGATCGCTGGCGCGTCGAAGAAAATTCCAATATCGGTTCAGACGCCTGCTCGCATCAGAGAGCTGTATCCGGGATCGTGCTCTCAAGCAGTGCCTGCATCTTCTGGAGTGATTGCCGCCACCCTGCGTCATGCTCCGAGCGGGCGCGCGCAGGCAGCCGCTCATGCGTCAACATGAGTTCGCTGTTCGCGCCGCGCTCGGTAATGTCGATGCTCAGCAGCGACTCGTAGTCGTCGTCCATCGGTGTACCGTTCCAGCGCCAGGTCATGACGATGCGCGACGGCCGGTCGATCTCGACGAAGATGCCGGAGGCGCTCCAGCGCGGTCCACCCTGCATTCCGAGCTCGACGCGGAAGCGCCCGCCGACGCGCGCATCTACTTCGGCCGCGAAACACTCGCACCCCCGCGGGCCGAACCATTGCGTGATTGCCTGCGGGTCGGTCCACGCTTCGAAGACACGCGCGCGCGCGGCGCGGAAGAGTTGGCGGACGACGAGCGTGAGCGCCTGGGTGTCCGTGCGTTCCATGATTCCCTCGTGCCTGCGAGGCTCGACTCGACCGGGGTGTCCAGGTATCGCTGCAGGGCGTCGAGCTGACCGCCCCAGAACGTCTCGAACCGCGACATCCAGGCCATCGTCTCGCGCATCGGCCGCGCGTCGAGCCGATACCAGACGGTGCGGCCACGCTTCTCGCGTCTTACCAGTCCGACGCGCTCGAGCACGAGCAGGTGTTTGCCGATGCCCTGCAGAGTCAACCCGAAAGACTCTGCCAACGCGGAAGCCGAAGCCTCGGCTTCACGCGTGAGACGTAACACGACGTCGAGCCGGGTCTGATCGCCGAGGGCGGCAAATATTGCGTTCGCCGGATACTTCACCATGTGGCTTACTGTGTCACGCGCGCGAAAACGCGTCAACAAAGCCACGGCTGCGCCCGCGACCGCTGCTCGCAAGCCGGCTCACGCGCGATGTTCAATACTTGCCGTCATGTCTCCGGGGATTGAAGAACCGCTCGGCCATGCTCCACGCGACGCCGCCGATGTAGCGGCCGATGCGCCTGCCCTCCAGGTCGCCGTCGCGGAAATGGATGCCGCCATAACGGCGCGACAATCCAGCTTCGTTGGCCGCGTCGGTGAAAGTGGCCCAACCCAGCCGGACGCGCGCCGCCGGAACGAATCCTCGCTCGATCAGCGAACTGCCTGGCTCGATGTCGACCGAATGGCCAAACACGTCGCTACCGGTAAAGCGTTTCAAAACCTCGGATGCAGCGGCGCTGAACGTGCTGTGTCCGGAGACATACTCGCCGAATGGCGGCGTCACGAACGTGGCGACCTGATACGGATGCCAGTTCTCGCCTCTGATCCACTGATCACCGGCGTTAGGCCCCGGCCAGGCGCGGATTAGCTTGCCTGAATAGAGATGGCGCACAGCCGTAATCGGTCGAACGTAGTCGTACCGACGCTTGACGGACCAGCACCAGATCCCGGCGTCCATCACCGCGTTATTCAGGGCGAAGAACATCTTCACATCCTGGTCTACGTCATGGCCGTCGCGCGTCGAAACGAATTGTGCGAGCAGATTCCAGTGTCCGGGCGGCGTTTCCGAACGGGGTCCGTCGGACCAGTACTCGGCAACGCTTTTCTGGATATCCGTGAGAGTTGCGCTGTAGCTGATGATCTCACGCGTCTGCTCCAGGAACTCCGGGCTGCCAAACGCCGCCGGCTGCTTGGCCTTGAGGTGATGCACGTCCTGCAGCGCGAACGTTCGCACGCGGCCCCAGTGAGGCACCATGAACTTTTGCGTTACCAGCGCGCCATTCGCGGCCATCACTCTCAACGGCTGCCAACGGGCCGGATCGAATATCTGATCGGGGGAGTTGACAGGCCGATAGCCCGTATAGTCGCTGTACGCGCCGGGGCTCAGATCACCGAGCTGGTTCGAGCCGTCAGCGTGCCGATATTTCAGAACGGCACCGCACGCGTGCCGCGCGGTGCGGGCCGCCATGCTGCCGTTTTCTGCGGGGTCATAACCGAGCTCGCGTTGAAACTGCTCGAGCTTGTTGCGCTCCGACGGAAACAGGTCCACCGCCGCCATCAACGCGGCATGCGCAATGGCCGCGCGTTTGTTTGCTGCGTTTCGCTCCGGCCCGGGGCGGCGCAGCCAGCTGCCGTGGATCGTGCCTTCGGCCTTCGCGTCGAATGCGGCCCACGCGTCGTACATGCACGTGTGCACCACGGCCAGTGCCCGCGCAGCGATCGGCGGGCCAGGATTGGTATCGCGGACAACCTGAAGCAATCGATTGTTCCACGCGGTCACGACGTTGTTGTCGCCGGTCCGCGCATTCTTCGCGTCGGCATTCGCCGCGATACATGTGAGTACGATCGCGAGCGCAATACCTGGTGTTCGTCTGCCGAATGAGCTACGCACGCGTATTCCTCCTGTTTCGAAAAGTTAGAATGGGCAACGCCTCATGCAGAGCGCGCCGCCGGTCAACGATCTGCAACGACGGCCGCGGGCGCTCCCGGCTTCGTCTCGGTGTCCGCCGGTTTCAATGCGGCGACCACCTCGTTCAGTATTTGCTGGCGCTGCGTCTCGGATTGCGCAGGCCTCCAGTCCCTCACCATCGCCGCCAGTCCCGAGCGCAGCCCCTCGTATTCCTGGCAGCGTTGGCCGCACTCGTCGCGGTTCTGCGCAAGTCGCTGCAGGTGCTTCATCGCGACAGCGGTCCGCTCCTTGACGCAGTCGAGCAGCACCTTCTTGCTGCGCTCGACCTTCACGCTCTCGGCGGGCGCGGCCAACACCGCCGAGCAATTCCTGGCAGTGGCCGCCGTGAGGAATGCAGCTTGCGCGATGCTGACCGGGATGTCGGAGGTGAACTCCATCCGCTGCACAAACGGCGCGCCGGGCAGGAAAGGTGCGTTGAGCGGGAACTGACCCATGGCAAAGAACACGCCATCGATCCGGCCGTCGAGATCGTCGTCGCCGAGCCGGCCGGCCACCACGTCGCCGGACTGCAGCGTGCCCACCCGATCCATGCCGCCGGGAAATTTGCGCTCTGTTTGTATTGAATACGGTACCGGACGCGGTCCGGTACTGAAGAAGAAATCCGGGACCTTGATGATGCCCTCGGCAAAGCCGGGATCCATTGCGATGTCATCGCGTATCGTCCAGTTGAAGTCCGGGTCCAGGAAGAAGTGACTCTCGCCGCGGTTCGGACCGCCGTACATGACTCCCAGCACCAGGTTGAACTGCCGGTTGGCTATCACGGCGTTGCCCATCTCGATGTGTTCGTTGATGAGCGTGCCGTCCGAGAATTTTCCATCGATACTGGCGCCCTGCGCCGCCTCACCGGTCACGTTGGGCTCGGCGGCGCCGTTGTTGAACGCCGCGACATTCATCGTCAGGAAACCTTCGAGCTTCATCGAGCGGACTGCGCCGACGGCGAGCGCCTGATCCGGGAAAGGCCCGGGGCCGTAGAGGTGGCGCTTGTCGAGACGGATGTCATACAGGCGCTCGCCGGCGTCAGCCACCAGGCAACTTGCGAAAAGTGCAACTGCCACCGTCGTGACCAGCACGGCAGCAGAAGCATGTGAGTGTGCGCGTGCCATTACTCACCGCTTCCTGCTTTCACTTTCATCGCCTTGATGTTGCTGGAGAGCTCGCCGCGAATCGGGATGTCGGTCTCGAAATAGCGCACGATCACGTACGGCTGACCTGGATAGAACGGCGAATCGAGCGGCATGTTGCCGGCGGCGACGATCGTGCCGTCGATCCAGCCATCCTTGTTGAAATCCCCGATGCGGCCGCGGAGGCGCGTGCCCGATTTGTGGATCCCGGCCTGGTCGACCCCTATGTCACCGCGTTGCGTCTGCAGCGAATGTGGCACGACGATCTCGCCGGTCGAGCCGTAGAAAGGCACCTTGATCACGTTCTTCGCGCCTGCTCCGAGGTCGATCGCGAAGTCCATGGTCATCACCACGTCACCGCTGTCGAGCGTCACCGACGTCTGCTGCCCGAGATGCGGTCCGCCGGCGACGACCGCCGGAAGGAGCCTGGTGCCCGCGACCATCGCCGCACAAGTTTCAACGTTCTCGTTGATCTCGCTGCCGTCCGACAACTTGCCGTCGACCGGCCCGGTCATCTCCTTCTCGCCGCAGATATTCGGTTCCGCCGCGCCGTTGTTGACGAACGGCGTAACGAAATCGAGCGTGTTGACGAAGCTCATCTCGCGGATGATGGTCGCGAACAAGGGCCCGTTATCCATGTTCGTACCGGGGCCGTGGAACTCTCCCGTGCCTAGATAGGTCTTGTCCGTGCTCCAAAGCGTGTACGCGCCGGCAGGCACGCTCGCGAGGAGCAACTGACCGGCGACTCCCACCGCCAATGCGTGCGATTTCCTCGTCGACGCTCTCATGGCCGCGACCCTCCCTGCGGCTTGCGCGCCACGGCGCGTATCGGGTCGTCGGCAGGCGCTACGACCGTCAACTTCGGTGGCTCGGAGCCCCCGCGCTGGCGCTCCCCCGGGAGGCGCCCGAGCACCTGTCCGCTATAAGGCACGTCCGTGTCGAAGTAGCGGATGAGCGCGTAGGGCGCTCCCGGCATGAAGATAGAGCTGAGCGGAATGTTGCCGGCCACCACGATGGCGCCGTCCAGCATGCCGTCGTTGTTGAAATCGCCGAGGCGGCCGCGAATCTTGTCGCCGGGCTTGAGCGAGCCGGCCTGGTCGATGCCGCCTTCGATATTCATCTGCGACTGCAACGACTTCGGCACCGTCACCTCGCCGGTGGTGCCGTAGAAAGGCAGCTTGATGATTCCTCCCGACCCGACACCGAGGTCGAGTGCAAAGTCCATGGTCATGAGCATGTGGCCGCCATCGAGCACAACCGAGATCTGCTCGCCCTGGTGCGCGCCGCTCTTGACGACTCCGACCAGAATTTTCATGTCCTTGAGCTTGAACGCGCAGGCGTTGACGTTCTCGTTCAGGGGCGTCACGCCGTCCGAGAGAACGCCGGTGCTCTTGTCGCGGATCTCGCGGTCGCCACAGATATTCGGCTCCTTCGCGCCGTTATTTGTGAACGGCGTGACGAATGTGGTCGGCGACGGGAAGACGATGTGGTTGATCTGCACATCGAAAATCGTCACGTCCTGCACTCGCCCCGGCCCGTAGAACGTGCCCGGCCCCATGTAGCTGTCCTGTGTGCTGAACATGGTCGCGGCGCCCGCGTTTGCGGCGGCCAGTGTGCCGATCGCCACGCATATCAGATGTCTGTTCATTGCTGTGCTCCTTTAACGCCCCTGAGGTTCTGTCACTGCTTTGGGTCACTGCTCTTGACTGAGCAAGGACCCGTGCCGCGCCATCCGCTCGCGCAGCGCCTGGACTTCGGTGAAATACGTCTGCGGAAAATTCGCGCAATCCGAACGCCCGCCACTGCGCGCCGGTGGCGCGGTGCAGCGCCGTAGCTCGTCGCGCAACTTCGCGAGCGCCTCTTGTTCGACGGACGGGGTCTTCGCCTGCTTCTTCAGCAGGGTGACTGCGGCGTCGATGCGGGCAGTCATCTCATCAATTGCCCGCGCGTCCTGCGACGGAAAGTGGGACTTGAAATTCCCAAGGCTCGATACCGTCAGTCTCGCGGCGTCCCAGGCATCGATCGGGATATCGGTCGAAAAGTTGCGAACCTGAACCGCCGGCGCGCCAGGCGTGAACATGTGGCCGATCGGAATCGACGTCACACCCACGAGCACGCCGTCGAGGAAGCCGTCGGCGTCGTAGTCGCCAAGCCTTCCGACGAGCTGCGCACCGGACTGCAACGAGCCTGCGCGATCGACGCCGCCTTCCTGTCCAGTCTCGCTTTGCCGCGACTTCGGTACGGCGACGCCGCCGGTCGTGATGTCGAGGTTCTCGATGACCAGCAATCCTTCCGGGAATCCAGGATCGAGTGCGAGATCGACGTGCAGGTGCCAATTGAGCTCCCGGTCGAGAGCGAAGCGCCCGATGCCGTGATTGCGGTCGGTGCGCGCGACGACGGTGAGCAATCGCATTGCGCCTCGCCCAACCTCGGCAATGCCGCCGTCCATGTGCTCGTTGAAAGCACGGCCGTCGCTCAGTCGCCCGTCCGCTGACGCTTCGAAGACCGCTTCGCTCGGCAGGTTGGGCGCCTGCGGTCCGTTGTTGAAGTATTCGATGCGCCCCTTCAGTCCGCGCTCGATGACGAGCGGGGCGAGCCGGCCAGTCGGCAGCGGCGTATCCGCCATATGCCCCGGACCGTGGAACATGCCGCCCGTGAAGTCGAGCCGGTGATCGCGGGCGACAGGCGAGTCGGCAGCGGCTGCGATGCAATTCATCGCCAGCGCGACGCCAAGGGCGACCGCGCGCGGACGAAATTGAATTGCGGTCAGAGCTGACATGACGAGCGCCAGCCGCCTCAGCCCGCTTTCCGATTCAACGAAGCCACCTGCAGCGACATCTCCTCGAGCTCTTTGTAAAGACGGTCGGTGGCGTCAATGAATGAGAACGGCACCTTCTTGGCCGGGTACTCGTACCCGGTCACGATCGCCATGCTCATCAGCGCCAGGATCTCCGCTCCTTCCGCTCGCCCGATGACGCCAGCACCCGCCTGCTTGCGCTCCGGCGAGCGCCAGGCTCCCAGGAGCAAGGCGCGGTCGACCGTGCGGCGCCACGCGCGTAGCCGATCGTTGATGTCCACCATCTGCCGGCGCAGGCTCACGAAGTCCGATGACTGGATGCTGCGGTTCACCTCGGCCCGGCTCTCGATGATGCCGCGCAAGACCTGCTCCACTTCGATATGTGCGGTCACCGCGTCGGCCTCAGCCTGTGTGGGTTGCGCCGGTCGTGGCGATTCCGCATCGGCGCGCAGCGCCACGAATCCGCAAGCCAGCGCGGCCACCAGCATGGATCGATCAAGACGTAATTTTCGGTTCGACATGTTCACATCTCCCGTTTGCCCGTCGCTCTGCAATGTATGGAAGTGCCGGCGGGGTGGCGATAGCCCTATGTAACTAGCTACCACGCCGCATCCGCAGGAAAGCGCGCGGCAATCGTTGACTTGCAAGGGGTGTTTTGGGATGTTTCGCCCGGCATCGAGCGCCGAAACGAATCGAGGCTGAAGGAGTCAGGCCATGAAGAAGTCGAGGGTTCCGGGCAAGAGCGCCAGCGCGGTTGCCACGCAAAAGAGACGCGCCGTTACCGCCGGGAAGAAGACAGCGGCACGCAGTGCGGGCAAGGGCAAGGAGGCCGCCGCGCCAGGACCAGGCGATGCCGCTTTCGCACCCATTGCGGCGGCATTCCGCGGCGGGCGAGACATCTCCGAAGCACGCATGTTCGGGTCGAGCGGCCTGAAGACCGATGGTCGCGTGTTCGTGATGGTGGTCAAGGGCAACCTCGTCGTGAAGCTGCCTGCGCCGCGCATCCAGGAGCTGATCGGTTCGCGGGTTGCGCAGCCGTTTGACCCCGGCCATGGCAAGGTCATGAAAGAGTGGGCAAGCATTCCGGTGACGCACTCGACGAAATGGCTTGCGCTCGCGCAGGAAGCGCATCGCTTCGTGAGCGGCGCTGCCCAATGACGCGAGTTGGCTCTAACTAGAGACGAGCCCTCTTGCGGGCTGGCTCCGGCGGCAACGACTCACCTCGCACGGCGTGATCAATCTCCTGCCTGGTACAGCGTCAGGTTCTCGAGAAACGCAATCACTTCGCTACGCTCATGCGCGCCCAGGGCGGCGAACGCGTTGCGCGCTGCCTGCCCTTCTCCGCCATGCATCAGAATCGCGTCCGTCAGGGTCGTCGCACGCCCGTCGTGGAGCCACGGACCAGTGCTGGCAACACCCCACAGCTCGCGTGTCTTCCACAGCGACGGGCCCGTACCTATTTCATCGACCGCGTCGGCAAGCGCCGGGCCCATATCGTGGCGCTTCAGGTCGCCGTAGAGCCGCACGATGGCCCCGCCGCGCCCATTCGATTCGAATTGCGGAAAACATGGACGACGTCCGACCCAGGTTTGAGCCGCAAGAGCAGTGTCGTGCGCCGTGCTACCGCTCCGGCAGTGAAGACGGTCGCCTCCCCCGACGGCAGGATTCGCAGTCAGATCGAATTTCACCGGCCGTAGCGGATCCAGACCCACCATGCGCGGGTCTGTGCCGCCGGCGAGCGTCGCATCGCGAAAGTCAGGGTCGGCGCTCGGCTCCTGGAACGTGGAAGTCCTGATCTCCATGCTCGGACGATGGCATCCCGCACAACCTATCTGCGCGAAGCGTCGCTCGCCGTTACGGATGGCGCGGATGGCGTGCTGGCTCAGGGCATGTCGTCCGCCGAGGCGGTGGTGCAACTCGAGCTTCGTGACGGGCCGCGGCAGCGCCGCTAGATAGACTGACATGGCGGTGATATCACCCACCGTCAGCTCGTCCCTGACACCGTCGAAGTCCACGTCCGCACCCGGTCCAACCAGCTCGAGCGGTTGCATGCCGAGCTCGAGCTCGGCGGAACCGCGCACGAGCGCACGCAAAAACGACGCCAGCTCGCCCTTCCAGAAGTAGGGCTTCACGATCAGGTCGCGATCCACTCCGACGACCGAGCTCAGATCCACTTCGCCCGACGGCAGCGCAGTGATGGACCCGTAGCTCACGCCATTGGCGGTGTCGAGCACCCGGGTCACCGCAATGCCGGTGGTGCGCGCCTGCTCCACGGCCTTCGCACGAATGCGTTTGAGGTCCTGCGTGGCCTCCTCGGCCAGACGCTGGACGGCCCCGCTGCCGAACAGATGCAACGGATTGCGCAGGACGAACTGCGCGGGATTGCCGGTACGTCGCGTGTCACGAATGCCGTTGTCCGCGAGCCCGCCCGCACCGGCCACTACCGGTTGATCGTGACACTCTGCACACGACTGGGCACTGGGGCCGGTGTTTCGGAACGGATGCATCTGGAAGCCCGGCAGGTCCGCGCGCGGCACTCGCGAAAAGCGCACTGTGCCGGCCGGGTCGAGCGACAGATTCGCGCCGACGCCATCGACACTGTTGAAGCGGACGCTGAACAGGCGGCCCCCTTGCGCGGCGACGGTCGGCAGAGGTGTCGTCGGCAGACCCGCCTGGTCGACGTGTGCTGCCTGCGCCGGGCTCTCGACGTCGGAAGCGTGTGTGGGCGGCAGAGGCGCCAGGCAGCTGAGCACCAGTGCGAGCGCACCGACTTTCGAACTGGAAGGTCTCGTCACGTCACTACTCCTTGTGTGCGGAGCTTGCCGCGGTGCCGGGCGCGAGCCCGAAGAATCCTGAATCCATAAAGCCCCCGTCGTTGAGCAGCAACTGTCGCCCGCGCAAAAGTGCTTCTCAATAGTTCTTTTGAACCTGTCTTTCGCTGCACGCGATGCAGGGCTGGTCACATCTAGCTATTGATGTGAGGCGATGCAGGCGACAGATTGCGCCGGCAACAATTTGCGCACGAGCAACGGGCTGCACCGGATGCACCGACGTTGCGCGCCAGTCACAATTGAGGAGATTTGCCATGAGGCTGCACCAAATGATGCTCGGCGCCACGACGGCGTGCCTGTCGCTGCTTGCAGCAGGCAGCGGCGAGGCGGCGACGCTGTTTCTTAAGGCCGGGACGTTCTACGGGCCGGGTAACAAGGGCGTACATCCGTTCAACAACGCAGAAGTGCGCAACATGATCCCCACGGGCCCGCTGTCCGGGGTGATTCCATTTTTCAACAACGGGGCTGCCGCGCCGAACGTCACCGCCGAAATCCGCCAGGGCGGCATC
The DNA here is from genome assembly GCA_035765415.1 of Steroidobacteraceae bacterium. Lineage (GTDB taxonomy): Bacteria > Pseudomonadota > Gammaproteobacteria > Steroidobacterales > Steroidobacteraceae > CADEED01. The sequence continues at coordinate 85,346 of DASTXR010000020.1, forward strand.
GTCGACGGCAAGACCTCCGATGGGCGATTGATCAACGAGAACGTGGATACCGGCTTGCAGTTCGTGCTCAAGGATCGCATCACCGGCAATGTCGCCAACATCATGGTGGTCGCAGTGGGCGCCGAGGACTTCGGGCCGGATGCGAAGGGGAACCTGGTCTTCAATACCGACGTCGTGGCAGACCCGGGGCCGGGCCACCTGGTGACGCCGCTCGCCGTCACATTCACGACGGGTGCTGCACGAGTTCCACTGTCGCTCAAGACCCAGCAGGGACTCGGCGGCGGCAACGATCACGCCGGGCCGTTCCAGGCGGGGCACACACTCATCGGTCGCATCGGCGACTTCGATCATGACGGCTTGCTCGACGGCGAGTTGGTGCTGGCCGGCAATTCGCCCCTCGATCTGTTCGTCGCAGAGGGCGATCCGATCGCGCAGCGCCGGCCCTGGATCAGCGACATTCCGGTGCCGCCCGCCGTCTCCGCGCTCCTGATCGTGAACGGCATCGTGCAGAACTTTCCGGCACCGCTCACCGAGGTGCTGCAGCAGCGCGATACGTCGCAGGCAATGAACTACGGCTTCGATATAACCGAGCGCCTGAATGCCGCGCTGTACGACCTGAACAGTGTCCTGTCGTCACAGTCGACCACGCGTGACCAAAAGCGCCGCGTGCAAACGGCGCGCCTCGTCATTCGCATCGCCCGATTCCATATCGAGAGAGGCCTCGACACACTCGCCAGGCCGTACGTGGATGCGCACAGCCTCAAGCACGGCTCCGAGGCGCTGCGGCTCGGCTTGAAGGAGCTCGGAATCGCGCTCCAGCAACTGGCGCCTGAGCTGCCGCAGATGCAGGCCGCATTGACCGCTCGTTGACGCAAAAATGATGTTCCCCGGGCTTGCGGGCAGCGACGCCCCGGCGCTCGCTGCCCGCAAGCCTGGGGTCACCCATCGGCACTGGAATACCTCTTCCTAGCTACCCTTGGCCGAAAGGTGGCGGTTTCTGCGCGCGGCCGCCGCCCGCCCCGCGTGAATCGAATTGTCACCCCAATGCGGAAATGCCGGTCCAACGTGATGTGCGATGCCACAAGACCCGCTCGGCGGGCCACTTGCTGGGCAGAGGGCGCAAGATCCTCGACATGCAGTCGAGAACCATTCTCCCGTGACCGTCGAGGCACCGCAATCGAGCGGCGAACTACCCGATCCCGAGCTCGGGTGCGTGGGCCGACCTCAATGTGCCCAGACCTGCTCCTTGTCATCGGGAGGTTGTTGCGTGCCGTGATCGTGACCCCGCACGACGCCGGCGTCGACCGCCCGCAATACCGCTTGCGTACGGTTCGTGGCGGATAACTTCAGGAGAATCTTCTGCACGTGATTCTTCACGGTGTAGATGCTGATTTTGAGCAAGCACGCGATCTCTTCGTTCTTTTTACCGCAATACAACCACTCGAGAACTTCAATCTCGCGAGTAGTGAGCGCCCTGCAATCCACGCTCTTGATGGGCGCCCAAAAAGCCTTCGCCAACGCAGAGAACAGCGACGGCGTGAGATAGCGCAAGGACTCGTCCAGTTCAGGTGAAACCGCCACACCCCCGAAACAGAAGACCAGGCCCCGTGTTCCCGTTGAGTCCAGCTGCGCGTGCACCGCTAACGCGCCTTCCGAGCTTGGCCAGGATGGCAACTCGACCGATGGCCCAGGCGCTGCCGCACAACTTGCAGCATGAACGATGATGGGCGCGCGAATGTTGAGCCATTGCTTCACCAATGGGCAAGCATCTGACCCCGCGCGAAGTTTCATGGCCTCGAGACAATCGCGAGGAAAATCCAGATTCACGACTCGCAATATGCGTGCGTCATAGACTCTCAGCAAGGCGCATGAGAAATACCGATAGTGCAGAATGGGGCGCAACGTCTGGGAAATCGATTTCAACTCGAAGGTGCTTTCCTTTCGTGCCAGGCGTTCGACCACGCGCAGTCCCGCTTCGCGCTCTCGGGGTTTCTCGTAATCTGCAATTGATGCCTCTTCAAACCATTCCTTGTTTTCAGAGTTCACGGCCAGCTTCTCCCTGTTCTTTAAGAACTATTCTTGCTGTGTGTAATGCTGACTCCCGGATTGCTCGGTCTGTTCTAATTTAACTGCGATGCAGTGTCAACGAATTAGATAGGCGCGCGGATGCGCAGATTGGCGCAGATCACAAGAGCTATTGCAAGAAATGCTCTGCTCGCAGGTCGCGCAGAACCACTCGAGTGCTGGCGCGCATTCATCAAGCTCCCACACTTCTGTCGAGGAGAAGCAGTGCCGTGTGAAGACGCAACTCCGTCTGCACGCGCGCGACTGCCTTCGTCGAAGAAAATGCACGCGGCCCGCCTGGAGGACACTTTGCCTCAGGTCGTGGGGCGAAGAAGACGATTCCTACATAGCGGAATACAAGCGCCAGATCGTGCTGTAGGAGTCTGGCGGGCCCAGACACCGCCGAAGGAGTCTGGTCGCACGGTCGCGAGCCGGGTCGTGCACAAATTGGCCCAGCCCGCCTGGATGACTTGCGTGCAATCCCGACGGGCGGGGTCCGAGACGGCTTATCGCCTAACTTCCTGCGCAGGAAATATATCCGTTACCTGCCGTGCTGCGCGTACCCTCATGACGTCGGCCAGGCCGGACTGACGTCACTTCGATCTTTGCATCCTTCTGGCTCTGGCGTGATGTGGCCTCGAATTCCTGTTAGGAGCAGGGGCCGAATCGATGAGGTAGGTAGAGCACTTCATGCACGCTCGGTGGCCGCGACTCAAACGTTGCCAGCGACGGACTCTCCACATCACTTTAAATGATGAGTGCGTTCCGCCACGCGGCGGCCCCGGGGGCGGGGGCCGCCGCGGGTGGCCGGCCTACAAACCCTTGCGGGTGACCAGATTCGAGAGATCGCGTGAGCCATCAGGAAGCATGTCGAACCAATTCATGGTCCGATAGCCGACTCCCCACTTCTCCCCGCACGCTCCCCAATTCTGTTGATCCGGGTGATAGGACAATTCGACCCCGATGATCCGTTTGCCTTCCGGATCTAGCGCGCGATCCGGAAATGGGTTGTTGATCTCCACCTCGAACCACGCATTGCCCTGGTCATCGGAGATGACGGATGACGGAAGTTTGAACGGGCCGGGCATTGACCCGAAGGTGAAGACGCGCTGGCGGAGTGCCCACAGCGTGTACATGGAATTCGGGATGAGCCCCGAGAACTCGAAATTGAAACGCGCGGCAGTGAACGCTTTCACGCGCCGATCGTAGCGCGTGAGAGTGATGTCCATTTCCCCCTTCGCCCGCAGCCATCGTCCAAGCGTGATTGGCTTCGACGACCGTTCGTCGATCTCGGATTCCCCCAGGCAGCCGGGTCCACACGACGGACCGGTACGCGTGCGCGGATCGTAAGGTTCGCCCGTGTCGACGTCATACGCGACTTGGTCTCCCTGAAATCCATCTATCGGATACTCGTGCAGCGCAAATGCCGGACGCTTGTAGGTGTAGGCCTGCGATGCGGCCGGAAACACTTCGGGACACGGCGAAGGAATTGCATTCAGGTTGTAGCGCGTCTCGCCTGCCATCGGAATGCGCCCGCCGCCGCCGAAGTTGCCCTTGGGTGGACCGTACGAAGGCGTAAATAACTGGATCGCCAGATCGCGACTGCCGCGGCGCAAGTCGAGTTTGCGGATCACCTTGTGAGGAGCGCCGAGGAAGTTACTGAAATCCTCCATTCCCGCGGCGTTGAGCGGCGGGACCGTATGCTTCGATACCAAAGCCGCCCCCTGCATGGGTTGGACGTTGCCCGGCGAAACTTCCGTGAGGATGGTGCCGACTACGACGAAGTCGCCGTTGGCATCCGTCACCGTGCTGGGCGGCCACGGGGGCCCCTGCGTCGTCACGACGAGCGTGCGGTGCGCGCGGGTGTTTTCATGACCGTGAAATTGGTCCCGCGCGTCACCTGCCCAGATGAGCATGGGCAGCGCGCCGGCGGCGATCGCGCATAGAGCGCTCGAAACTCGACTGCGTCTCGGATTCATAGCATTTTGCTCCTGTGATGAATTGCTATGGGCTTGTTCCCGCTCACGGGTGGTGCACGTGTGTGTGGCCCGAGTGCGGCGTAGGAAGGAACGGAAACTCAACCGCGATGCCGTTCGAGGTGACATCGAGACGATTGCCCGGCACGTATCCGTAGCCCGGCCCGTCTGCCGTGCCGGCACCCGGCATGCCATTCGCGAAATTCACGCCATCGCCCAGACGCAATGCGCGCGGCACTGGACCGCCAACGACTCGGAGGCCGAAGTCCGTCGCATCATCGTTTGGCCGCCGGCCATTCGGCAGTCCCGCCGGATCGCCACCGAGCAGCGCGCCCATGCGCCGCTGTGAAGCTGGCGGCGTGGGCGGAGTGAGAAGATTCAGACGCAGCAGGTCAGCGCAGGGCCGCCCGCAATGTTCACCGGCGAGAGGCTGCCCCGGGTACTTGAGCAGAATCTGCATGAGGTCGAGGCGCGGAAATGGCGGCGAGGGGATCTTGAACACGAAGGGTGTCGTGGGATAACGCGTCGGCGAGGGATTGGTGAAGAAGAACTCGAACTGGGCGTCGTTCTGCGGGCGCGAGCGGCTCCAACGGTCCTTCACTGGCAGGTCCATCAGCAGCAGGCTGATCATCGGATTGGCCATCCGATCAAGCTGGTTGTCGAAATTGCGCTCGCCAAAACCAGTCTGCGCGTCTTCGCCGAACGCATCGTGCAGTGAATGCCCATCGTGCAGTGAATGCCGCTCATTCGTGCTGCCGTAGACACCGATCAGCGGAGTTGCGGTGCTCGCCACGGGACGGCGATCGCGGGTGACTCGCTCAATCGGTACTTCGATCACGATGCTGTTCACGTTGCTTCCGGTGTAGCGATTGATGCCGAACGGGTTCACGTGATCGTTCGCCTCCTGCTCGGCCGAAAGAAGCGGAAAGCCGCGCAGGTTTCCAGTGTCGAAGATGCCGTTGATGTCGCTGTAGAACGTGTCGGCGCGCTGCCCCGCAAACACGCGAATGCCCGTCTCGCGATCGAGGTAGATGCCCTGCGCGGCGAGCGCTTCGTAGTGCGGCATCGTGTTCAGCCCGACATTGGGCGGCACTGCGACGAGCTTGCGGCCGCGGAACAGATCTCGCCGCGCGCCGCGCCGGATTTCCGTCACGGTGTAGGTCTGACGCAGCGTGATGCCTTCGGAACCCAAGCCATCGAGTGCCGTGATGCCCTGCAATTCGGCAATAGGGATATCGGGATGGCCGAGATACGGTTGAATGAAGTTCAGATCGCCCGGCGCCGAGCGGATTTCGCTGTTGAATCGGACCTCGTAGATGAGATCGTCCGCGCGCCCGTCCTGATCCGTGTCGAGGTTGATACGATGGGCGATGCCGTTCTCGAACGTGAAGTACAGCGGCGCATCTCCAGGCTCCTGCCCACCGTTGACATTGAGAATGAACACGACCTTCTGCGGATCGGACCAGCTGCGGAAGGCATACACATCGCTGATGTCGGCACCGGGCCTGAAGACAAGAGCCGGGGCATCGCGATGGCCCGCCGCGATCACGGGCGAGATCACGGCTGCGCAGGCGAACGCCACGACCGCGCCTGCCTGGCAGAGAAATTTCCGGGCCTTTCGGTGCTGCTTGATTGGGTTCATGAGATGACTTCCTTGAATCCAGCCTCGAGGCAAAGTCCAGCGTTCGCCTTAGCGACGCACGGCAACGATGATCGAACGAAAGCTTTGGGTTCCCGTGCAGTCGAAACTGCACGCCACTCCATCGCCGAGGCGACGCATGACGATCAGCGAGCCGTCCGCCGTGGCATTGCCGATGAACTCTCGGGGCGTGTTATCGCCGGCGAGTCCGGTGAGTGATACGTCGCCGTCGGCGCTGACGTGGTACGTGCCGCCCGCGCCGCCTGCAACCGTGCGCCCCGTGACACCGGCGTTGCAGACGCCGGCGTCATGACTGGCGCACTCACTGCGTTTCGTCGCCGCGTCGGTTCCAGTAAAGGCCCAGGTCGTGCCGCCGTCGAGATCGAGCGGCCCCAGCACTCGCGCATGTCGGATACCCGAGTCGCTGTCGAAAAACTCTTCGAGTGCGACCGCGTTGTACGTGCCCTGCAGTGATGCGTTGGACATGTCACGCGGCTTGCGCAGGGCGAGCACTAGACTGTCGGCGCCAGACCTGGCACCAGGTTCCAGCATCGCGAGCAGATCACCATCGCGTGTCGCAGCACCGCGCCATGCGTCTTGCGTTTTGACGGAGCGATGCATCAACACGACTTCACCCGATCGGGCGGCGCGCCATGCGCCAAAGAACGGGCGGGGCTCTGCGAGCGTGGAAAGATGTTCGCCGGTGGCCCAAGGGCATTGCGCGCCGGCCGCAGAACAATGCAAGCGCAAGGTCATCGCCGAACTCGCTTCTCTGCCGAAAAAGCCACCCGGGCCGATGACCAGCGAGCCGTTACGCATCGCGGAACGATAAGAATCCCAGGAGCTGCCGACGGATGGCAGCAGGCGCGGAAAGGTTGCCGTGCGCGCGTGCAGTGCGTACTGGCCCCAGAGTGCATGAGCCAGTGGCTCACTCGCCACGCCACTGCCGCGCTCCACTGCGAACAACAGCATCGTTCCACCCGCTCGCTCGAGCGTCAGCACCAGGAAACTGTTGTCGGGCGAGCGATACCCAATGAATGTCGTCGGAGTGCCATCGGATACCGAAAACGTCAGCACCCCCGTCGGCGCCTGATCGAAGCGACCGCCAATGTGCTCGCTCGATTCGAATGCGTCCCGCACGAACTGTCGCGAGCATCGGCGCGGCTTGTGCACGTTGTTACTGCACGCCGCCGCGAGATTCCACGTAGTAGTGCCGAGCCGGAGTGTGAACTCCGCAGTTTTCGAATTGACGGCCAGCAGACCCTTGGCGCTCTCCCGCGTGAATCCTGGCAACTCGACCGATTCCGTCACGCCCACGACGTTGTATTCCTTGGCGTGGGCCATCGCCTGATGCACGTATCCGCCCAGGACCGGGACCATCAGGAGCGCGCCGAGAGTGCGCGTGATGCGACGCAGGAAATCGCCGCGCCTGCGATTCACCACGGTTGCGGCCGATAGAGCGATGCGAGCGTTCATTCAATGTTCTCCCCGTGCAGTGAGAGCACACGCCGCGCGATGTTCGGCGTACGCAATTGCGATGACTTTCGGGGTGGAATCTGCGGCGCGCGCCCGATTGCGGCAATAGCTCTTTCTAGCTAGCCAGAATCCCGCAGCTCGGCGGCGATTGCGCTGGCGATCGCCACTGAGGGTTGGGTGCTCGCGGAGCGACGCGAAGCAGGCAATTGATCGCGAGCAGCGCCGGCCGGCTATCTTGCAGGGTTTGTCACGATTCTTGTTTGTGAGCCGGTTTCATCAATCAGCCGGCAATTCAAAGCGCACGCCCGACTGAAAGCCGAACTACGCACTTCGTCGATCACGTGCCCGTTTCGCAGAGCTCTAGCTAGACGGCGGCTGGCTTGCCCACGGATCGGGTCCGGGATCCGCGCCTGCCGCGGCAGTCTGCAGGCGCGCCAGAAAGTGCGGCCAGCCAACTGCGTGTTTCTCCGCCTCTGCGGGATGTAAGCCATCGTGATCCAGCCGCACCAGCGTCCCTGTTGCGGTCTGCGTAATGCGCACGGTCAGACTCGTCGCGCCCGGCGGCATCTTGGCGTTGCCAGCTTCGCCCCAGGCAATCTCGATCAGATGCGGACGTTCGATGCGCTTGTAGTGGCCGCGGATGATGACGCCGTTGATGTCCACGGCGAAGATGCCGCCGTCGCGCGCCTCGAGCCGGGCGAAGTCACCCATCCATTTCACAAGAAGTTCGGGACGCACGAAGTAGTCGAAGACGTGATCCGCTGTGGCGTCGATCTCAAGGCTGGTGGTGAACGCGTTGGTCACTTCTTCTCGATGTCCCGCTTCAAGGCGGCAAGCCGCGGCTCCCAGAATCGCCGCACGAATTCCTCCACCGGAGCGAAACCCTCAGGCCGCACCGCGTAGATGCTCCGCGTCCCCTCCTTGAGTGCCTGAACCAGCCCGGCGTTGCCGAGCACCGAGAGGTGCTGAGACACGGCCTGCTGGGTGATATCGACGGCTGAAGCCAACTCTCCGACCGACCGCGGCTCGCGGCGCAGCAGCTCGAGCAATTCGACACGACGCGGCTCGGAAAGGGCCTTGAGTGCGGCAGCAGTGGTGGCGTTCGAGCGCTTCAAGCGGTTGCGTTTATCGAGTTGAGGGCTATCATATCTACAAGCATTCGCTTGTGGAGGTCAGGATGACTACGATACATCATGATGTTGAAGCCCGCTGCCCGCCTGACAAGGTTTGGGCGTTGTTGTCCGACCTGGAAGCCGTACAGCGCTACAACAACACCGTCAAGTCCGCGGCCGTAAAGGGCACCCAGCGCAGCGGTGTCGGCGCGCAGCGGGTATGCCAGTTGGTTCCAAAAGGCGAAGTCGTCGAGCGCGTGACGCAGTGGGACAACCAACGCTCGATTGGTTTTGAGATCACCGCAAGTGATTGGCCCATCAACTACATGCGCTGGGTTACCACCATCGAGCCCAAGGGCTCGGCCGCAACGCGCATCACCCAGAATCTCGAGTATCAAGTGAAGTTCGGGCCGGTCGGCTGGCTGCTGGATACGCTCGTCATGAAGCGCAAACTCAAATCGACGCTCGATGGAGTGTTCGCCGAGATGGTCAAACAAGCCGAAAAAGCGGCCGTCTAGCAGCGTGTCGGACTCGAGCTTTTTGAAGTCGATCACCGGGGTGTCGCCCACGACCTACGCGTATCGCTTGCGGAACAACTCCATCATCCAGACGTTGATCTGCCACGCGTCCGCCACCGGCTCGCGTGTATACGGCAACCCGGGCATGTAGGGCACGGGTCCGAATTCGCTGAGCATCGTGAGCGGCGCGCCCGCCGCCCGCTTGATCTCCACGATCCGATCCCACCAGGCCAGGTGTGCATTCAATGCCTGGGCCCATTCGGGCGCGCGCGGGTCGCCGACCTGCGGCGCCTGCGATTGCCCGACGCGCGCGTGGATGTGATCGCTGCGCGAAATCGCGAGGTCAACGGCTTCAGCCTGGTCCGCCAGCAGGCTCTCGCTGACGACGCACCAATGTGAAACGTCGAAGGTGAGGCGCAGCGCCGGGTCGCGACGCAGATACTCCCTGGCCACCGAGGCGGAGTACAGCGCGCGGGAGCGATGAGTCTCGTGGTGAATCGGGATGCCGCTGCGCCGTCGCGCGTCATGCGTGAGATCGAAGAAGCGCTGGTTTTGCGCCGCGTCGAACCAGTCGCGCCCGGTGTGGCAGTTGACGTACGCGGGCTTCGACGCCAGCGCCACCGGTAGTTGGGCGGCGAACGTGGCGAGATGCGCGGCGGCATCGGGCTCCCGGCCTCCGATCAGCAGTCCCACGTCGAGCCCGTGTCGACGGATCGTCGCGACGGTCGCGGCCTGTTTGTCCGCGTCGAGGGAAACCCACGTCTCCACGCCGTCGAAACCCGCTGCCTTGGCCTTGGCGCAGAACTCATCATAGGGCGCCTGGTTGCCCCAGTCGGTCGCGAAGCACTTTAGCGAGAAGCCGGCCTTCGTCGCGGCTCGCGGCGCGCCGAACGGCGCGATCGCGAGTGCGGCGAGTGACCCGATTGCTCGTCGGCGAGACGCTTTCATTTGAGGACCCTCCCCAGGTAGACAACGGCGAACACGATCACGCCCGCGACCGCCACCAGCACCAGCAAGGCTCGCGCGGTCGAGGCAAATTTCAGATGCAGTTCGGAGGGCACGCGCGCGGGCAACTTGGTCCCGTGCAGCATCGGACCGATCAGGTTGTCACGCTTGACCAGCGCATAGAACGAAATCGCGCACACGTGCACCCAGATGCACACGAGGATGGCGTCGAACAGAAAAACGTGCACGCGCGTGAGCAGGTTCGAACGCTTGCCGCTGATGAACTCCGCCAACGGGCCCTTGAAGTCGAACTCATCGTTGGCGAACAGCCCGAGCGCGGCCTGCGCCAGGATCAACAGCAGAAAGGTCAATACCATCCAGCCGCCGGCGGGATTGTGGCCGGCGTGGGGTGAGTCATCGCCGCGGCGGAGCGCGCGTAGATAGGCGAACACGCGGCCAGGAGACGCCGCGAAGTGCGCGAAGCGCGCGGTGGTAGAGCCGAGAAAGCCCCACATGATGCGGAACGACACCAGCACCAGCGCGGCCACGCCACACACGTAGTGCACGGTCATCCAGCTCCGGATCGCGCTGACCCACAACGTCGCGATCAGCGCGACCAGCATCCAGTGGAACAGACGCGTGGGCAGATCCCAGATGCGGATGCGCGCAGGCGCTGCGGGTGCAGGCGCGGGTGCGGCGTGCGTCGCAGGCACATTACTCTCTGGCGTCATACACCCGCACTCCTCCTCGGCGAAGTTCCGCGATGCGCTCCGGACTGGCGTTCGTATCGACCAGCGTCAGCGTCTTCAAGTCGCGCATTTGCGCAATCGCCGTGAGCGCCCCGTCGCCGGTGCGAGTCCCGTTCAGACGGAGCGCCTCGAGCTGGCTGAACGCGGCGAGCGTCGCGGCGGCCGCATCGGTGACCGCGGTGCCCGACAGATCCAGCCGCGACACCGCCGCAGCCACCGGTTCGAACTGCGCCAGGTCGGCGTCGTCGAAGTCGGCGCCCAGGCGTTGCACGTCGACGATCAATGCCGCGCTGTCTCGCGACTGGTAGCGGAGCGAATCCGGATACCGCGCGATCAGCGCCCGCACCTGCTTTTCCAACGGCGCGCGCGCCATTGCGACCGCCTCGGCGTCCAACGGTTCGACAACGATCGGTGGTGAGGGCGGCGGCGGCGCACCCGCGATCGCATCGACGGGCGTCGCGCCGGATGCGCCCGCGGCAATCCACAATTCGATCACGCGGAGTTCGTCTTTCGCGAGCGGCGGCTTGTTGCCCGCTGGCATCGCACGTTTGTCGCCGCGTGGCAGAAGCAG
>DASTXR010000021.1:0-22161 GCA_035765415.1 Steroidobacteraceae bacterium
AACCGAAGCCCACGCCGAGCGCGACATTCAGCACCGGGACCGCCTCCTGCGAGAGCAGGCGCACCGCTGCGATCTCGAGCCGGCGCCGGCGCACGTAGTCACCGAGCGCTTCGCCCATGAGCGCGCGGAACAGCCGATGGAAGTGGAAGGGGGAGAAGTTCGCGATGCCGGCAAGCGCCGCAAGGTCGAGCTTCTGATCGAGATGCCGATCGATGTGTTCGACCACCGCATTCATGCGGCGGTCGTATTCTTTCAACGCCCGCGAGGCGCGGTCGTTCATCGTCCCCGGTAGACGATCCGACCCTTGGACAAGTCGTAGGGAGTCATCTCCACCGTGACCTGGTCACCAGTGAGGATGCGGATGTAGTTCTTACGCATCTTTCCGGAAATGTGAGCGGTCACGACGTGACCGGTCTTCAGCTTCACGCGGAAAGTAGTGTTAGGCAAAGTCTCGACGACTTCGCCTTCCATCTGAATCGCATCTTCTTTCGACATCCGTTACCTGTGGCACCCGAGAAGGCGGCGAATTCTGCCAGAAAAGCGCCATTGGCGAGCAATTTTCAGGTCTTCGAAAACATCTCCACGGCATCCGCGGCGGTGAATCGGGCGACCAGCGCGCTGAATTCGAGACGGGGCATCGGCTTGCTGCCCAGAGAACGCAAATGTGGTGTAGGTAGCTGACAATCGATGAGTTGGACGCCCGCCACAACGGCGCGTTCGGCCAGCCGGGCAAGGGCGACTTTCGACGCATCGCGCTCCCGGCTGAACATGGATTCGCCGAAGAACATGCGTCCCAGAAGCACGCCATAGAGGCCGCCCACCAGCGCACCATCGAGCCGCACCTCGACGCTGTGCGCGTGGCCGCGGGAATGGAGCTCGCAATAGGCGGCGCGCATCTCCGGCGTGATCCAGGTGCCGGGAGAATGTTCGCGTCGTGCCGCGCACGCGTCGACCACCGCGGTGAAGTCGCCGTCGAATGTCACCACAAAGCCACGATTTCTCAGAGTTTTGGCCAGGCTTCGCGAGCAGCGAAACTCGGCGGGATAGAGCACTTCGCGAGGATTCGGGGACCACCACAACACCGGCTGGCCGGCCGAATACCAGGGAAAGATTCCGCGGCGATAGGCGGCCAGCAGCCGCGGTACGGACAGGTCGCCACCCGCCGCGAGCAGGCCTTCGGGTTCATCGAGCACCTGGTCGAGCGGCGGGAACCATTCGCGATCGCCGTCGGGTTTCAGCCACGTGATGGTCTTGTTCATGACAGCCCTTACTTCCCGCGGGCATTGCGGCGAGCGTCCCGGTAGGGAACGTGATGCTCGATATCGCGCGCGTATTCGTCGACGTGAGCGCCTTCTCGCCGCAGGTAGTCGCCGATGGCAGCCCGGAACCTGAGATCGACGATCCAGTGCATCGACCAGGTGTTCGCCGGCACGAATCCGCGGCTCACCTTGTGTTCGCCCTGCGTCCCGGGTTCGAAACGCTGGATGCCGCGTTCGATGCAGAATTCGATGCCCTGGTGGTAGCAGGTCTCGAAATGCAGGCTGTGATGCTGGGCACTGGCGCCCCAATACCGTCCGTACAGCGCCTCGGGGCTCCAGAAGAACACCGCCGCCGCGACCGTGGCGCCCTCGCAGCGCGCTCGCTTGATCATGAAGCGGTCGCCGAGCGCGCCGGGCATTGCGCGAAAGAAAGCGCGGCTCAGATAGGGTTCATGGCCGTGGCGCAGGAAGGTATCGCGATGCAGGTCGTAGGCTTCGTCGACGGACGCGCGGTCGATGCCCGTGCCTAACAAGGTTTCGAAAGTGATGCCTTCTTCGGCGACCCTGCGGCGCTCGCGCCGCGCCTTCTTGCGCTTGTCGGCCGTGAAACCATCGAGATAGTGGTCGAAGTCGCGATAGCCGCGGTTGTGCCAGTGGAACTGCACGTCGTGGCGCGCAAGCCAGCCGGCGTGTGCCAGCGCCGCGCGATCCGGTTCGTCGACGAACAGCCCGTGTATGGACGAGAGCTCCCGCGCCTCGGCGAACTCATGAATCGCGGCGATGAGCGCCGAGCGCGCCTTCGCGGCGTCGACGTCGGGGCGCAGCAGCAGGCGCGCGCCGCTCGCCGGCGTGAACGGAACGCCGAGCACCAGCTTGGGGTAGTACGCGAGCCCGTGTTGCGCGTAGGCCTGCGCCCAGGAGAAATCGAAAACGAATTCGCCGAAGGAGTGGGACTTCACATAGGCGGGGACCGCGGCGGCCAGGCCGCGATCGTCATACAGCGTGACGGGCGCCGGGTCCCAGCCCGTCCCCGCGCCGACACAACCGGTGCGTTCGAGCGAGGCGAGGAACGCATGACGCAGGAATGGCGAGCCGCCCGCGTCGAGCGCGTCCCAGGCGGCAGGATCAATGCCCGTGATGTTGGTCGAGGTACTTGTCCGCATCGAGCGCAGCCATGCATCCGGATCCGGCGGAAGTGATGGCCTGACGATACACGTGATCGGCGACGTCACCGGCGGCAAACACGCCGGGCACGCTGGTGGCGGTCGCCGCGCCTTCGCTGCCGCTCCGGATGGTGATGTATCCGTCACGCATGGCGAGCTGGCCGGAGAAGATGCCGGTGTTCGGCGTGTGGCCGATGGCGATGAAAGCGCCGGTCACGTTCAGGGTTTCGATGGTGCCGCCATGCTCCGTCGGCCTGATGTGCACCCCGTTCACGCCAGTCTGGTCGCCGACGATTTCATCGACGGTGTGATTCCAGGCGATGCGCACCTTGCCGGTCTTCTCGAGCGCGAAGAGCCGATCCTGCAGGATCTTCTCGGCACGGAACTTGTCACGGCGGTGCACCACGGTCACGTGGCTCGCGAGGTTGGATAGATAGAGAGCCTCTTCGACTGCGGTATTGCCGCCGCCCACCACCACGACGCGATGGCCCTTGTAAAAAAAGCCGTCACAGGTGGCGCAGGCCGACACGCCCTTGCCGCGGAACTTATCTTCCGACGGGATGCCCAGATACTTGGCGGAAGCGCCCGTGGCGATGATCAACGCGTCACAGGTGTAGCTGCCGTAGTCGCCATTCAATACGAATGGCCGCTTCGAGAAATCCACCGTATGGATGTGATCGTTGACGATTTCGGTGTTGAAGCGCTCGGCGTGCGCCTTCATGCGCTCCATGAGCGCCGGACCCAGCAGGCCATGCGCGTCGCCGGGCCAGTTGTCCACTTCCGTGGTGGACATGAGCTGGCCGCCTTGCTCCACGCCCGTAATCAACAACGGCTTGCGATTGGCGCGAGCGGCATAGACGGCCGCGGTGTAGCCGGCGGGGCCGGAACCGAGGATGACGAGAGGGCTGTGTCGGGAAGTGCTCATGTATAATTTTGGCCATTCAAATGGCGTTGATCCTCATAGATTGCGCGCGGGTACGTCATTTTCAATCTTCCTTTAGGGTCAGGCACGCGCATTGCCTTTTCGACCGAGCCACATGTTAACGGGACACCCATGCGTATTGGCATACCTCGTGAGTTGAAACCCCGCGAGGGGCGAGTCGGACTTATTCCTGCGGCCTGTGTCGAACTGGTGCGCGGCGGTCATGAAGTGTTCGTCGAGCACGGCGCCGGCGAAAAGAGTGGATACACCGATCAGCATTTCCGCGATGTCGGGGTCTCGGTGCTGCCCACGGCCGATGAGCTCTTCGACAAATCCCAGATGATCGTGAAGGTGAAGGAACCCATCGAGCCCGACCTCAAGCGTTTGCGAAAGGACCACCTGCTGTTTTGTTATCTGCACCTGGCAGCGCTGCCCGAGCTCACGCGGCGGCTGGTCGACATCGGGCTCACCGCAGTGGCGTTCGAAACCGTGGAAGACCGCATGGGGCGGCTGCCGCTGCTCGCGCCCATGAGCGATATCGCCGGTCGCCTTTCGATGCAGTATGCGACCACGCTGTTGCACCAGCCGCAGGGCGGCAAGGGCATCTTGTTAGGCGGCGTGCCCGCCGCGAAACGCGGCCGGGTCGTGGTGCTCGGTGGCGGCGTTGCCGGCGGCAATTCGGCGCTGGTGGCCGCGGGCCTCGGCGCCGAGGTCATCGTGTTCGACAAGGATCGTGACAAGCTGGTCGCGGCGCGCGCCATGGGCGCGAACGTCACGGGTCTCTATCCACATGTGGCCGACGTGGCCGATGCCGTGCGTGAAGCCGACGTGGTCATCGGCGCGGTGCTGGTCACCGGCGCGCGCGCGCCTCACGTGGTGTCGGCCGACATGGTTCGCAGCATGGAGCATGGCAGCGTCATCGTGGACATCTCGGTCGATCAGGGCGGCTGCATCGAAACCACCCGGCCCACCTCGTGGGAAGCGCCCACCTATGTGTGGGAAGGCGTCACGCATTTCTGTGTCACCAACATGCCCGGCTCGGTGCCGCGCACTTCGTCACAGGCGCTGTCGGCGGCCATCGCACCGTTTGCCGTCCGCCTGGCCGATGGCGAATGGCGGGACGACGCGGGTATGGTTCGCGGCATCAACGTCGAGGCTGGCAAAGTCACGCACCCGGCGTTGTTGAGCTGATATCCTTTACACGAGACAGAACAAAGACATAGCGAGCAAATGGCAGAAACCACCTACGATCGCACCAAGCCGCAGAAACGCTTCACCGCGGCAGTTTCGCGCGGGCTTCGCGAGAGCGCCGTCCTGCTCATCGGCGTCATCGCGCTGGTCATGCTCGTGGCGCTGGTTTCCTATCATCGCGACGATTCCGCGTTCTCTTCGACGGGCGACGGCGAGCGCGCGGTCGGCAACCTCATCGGGCCGTTCGGCGCGTGGCTTTCGGACATCCTCTACTTCCTGTTCGGCCGGCCGGCGTATCTGTTTCCGGTGATGCTGGGCGTGGCCTGCTTCGTGATGTTCCGGCAGCGCGAAGACGAAGAGGGACGCACACGCGCGAACACCGCCGTGCGCATCGGCGGATTCATGCTCATGCTGTTCGCGAGCTGCGGGCTGGCCACGCTCCACTGGAGCGCAGGTTCGTTGCGCGAATCGGCCGGGGGAGTGGTGGGCCAGTTCATCGGCAACGGGCTCGCCCACAATCTCAATTTCCTCGGCGCCACCTTGTTCATGCTGGCCGCCTGGATGGCCGGCGTGTCGCTCGCGTTCGGCGTGTCGTGGCTCACCATCATCGACAAGATCGGCGCCGGCATCTGGGGTGTCATCGGCTGGATCAAGGCCCGCCGCAGCACCGCGCGCGACGTCGCCGTCGGCCTCGAAGCGAAGAAGGCGCGCGTCGAAGCGGCCAAGGTCGAAGAGAAGCGCGTGGCCACGCGCGTCAAGCCGCGCATCGAAGCGCCGGCCGTGGTGGTCGAAAAGAGCGAGCGCGTCGAGAAGGAACGCCAGGTCCCGATGTTCGACGCGCCCAAGTCCGGCGAATTGCCGCCGCTCAAGTTGTTAGACGATCCGCCGACTCACGAAGCGCACTATTCCTCCGAAGCGCTCGAAGCCATGTCGCGGCTGGTCGAGCTCAAGCTCAAGGATTTCGGCGTCGACGTGGAAGTGGTGGCGGTACAGCCCGGTCCCGTGGTCACCCGGTTCGAGATGCGTCCGGCGCCTGGCGTCAAGGTGAGCCAGATCACCGGGCTCGCCAAGGATCTCGCGCGTTCGCTCTCGGCCATCAGCGTGCGCGTGGTGGAAGTCATCCCCGGCAAGTCGGTCATGGGCCTGGAGATTCCGAACGAGAAGCGCGAGATCGTCACACTCGGCGAAATCATCAAGTCCAAGGCATACGACGACGTGGCGTCGCCGCTCGCGATTGCGCTCGGCAAGGACATCGGCGGCTCACCGGTGTGCGCCGATCTCGCCAAGATGCCGCACCTGCTCATCGCGGGCACCACGGGCTCGGGCAAGTCCGTCGGCATCAACGCCATGATCCTGTCACTGCTCTACAAGAGCACCGCCGAGCACGTGCGGTTGATCATGATCGACCCGAAGATGCTGGAGCTGTCGGTCTACGAAGGCATCCCGCACCTGCTAGCGCCCGTGGTCACCGACATGAAACATGCGGCCAACGCGTTGCGCTGGTGCGTGGCGGAGATGGAGCGGCGTTATGCGCTCATGGCGGCGCTCGGCGTGCGCAACATCTCGGGGTTCAACCGCAAGGTCAAGGACGCCACCGACTCCGGCAAGCCGATCCGCGATCCGGTCATGACGCTGGCCGCTTCGAACGACCCCACCATCGACCAGCGGCTCATCCAGGATCTCGTGCCGCTGCCTTACATCGTCGTGGTCATCGACGAGCTCGCCGACATGATGATGATCGTCGGCAAGAAGGTGGAAGAACTGATCGCCAGGCTGGCGCAAAAGGCCCGGGCGAGCGGCGTGCACCTGATCCTCGCTACCCAGCGTCCCTCGGTCGACGTGATCACCGGCCTCATCAAGGCCAACATTCCCTGCCGCATCGCCTTCCAGGTGTCGGCGCGCGTCGATTCGCGGACCATCCTCGACCAGATGGGCGCGGAGTCCTTGTTAGGCCACGGCGACATGCTGTACCTGCAGTCGGGCACGTCGGTGCCGACGCGCGTGCACGGCGCCTTCGTCAGCGATGCCGAGGTGCATCGCGTGGTCGAGGCGCTGAAGAAGAGCGGGGCGCCCAACTACATCGAAGACGTGCTCGAGGGTCCGAGCGTGCCACTCGCCGGCATTTCCGGAGAGCCGCAGGAGGCGGGTGGCGAGGCGGGTGGCGAGCAGGACGCGCTGTACGACGAAGCCGTGAAGATCGTCACCACCGAGCGCAAGCCGTCCATCTCCTACGTGCAGCGCCGGCTCAAGATCGGCTACAACCGCGCCGCGCGACTGCTCGAATCCATGGAGAACGCGGGCGTCGTGGGTCCGCTGCAGCCCAACGGCGCGCGCGAAATTCTCGCGCCCGCGCCGCCGGGGAGTGAATGAATTGAATAAGCCAATGATGCGCGCGGCGGGAGTGTTCGCGATCCTCGCTTTCGCCACCGCGGCGCAGGGACAGACGCCGCTCGACAGTTATCTCCAGCACCTGAAGACTCTGCGCACGGAATTCTCCCAGGTGGTCACCGACGGCAAGGGCCGCGAAGTGCAGAACGCGAAGGGAAAGCTGGTCATCGTCCGCCCGGGCAGGTTTCGCTGGGAGCTCACTCCCGCGGGCGCCGCAGCCAGCAACTCGCCGCAGCTCATGGTCGCCGATGGCAAGAACCTGTGGTTCTACGATCGCGATCTCGAGCAGGTGTCGGTCAAAGCCGCCACGAGCGCGCTCACCGCGACGCCCGCCGGATTGTTGTCAGGCGAAGGAAGCATTCGCGAGTTGTTCACGGTCTCGCCGGCCGGGCGCAAGGACGGTTTCGACTGGGTGCTGGTGACGCCGAAGGAAAGCGACGCGGACTTCCGTGAAGCCCGGCTCGCGTTCGGCACGGGTCCCCGCAAAGATAGCGAGCTCAAGCGCATGGTGCTCAAGGACAAGCTGGGCCAGACCGTGCGACTCGATTTCCTCACCAGCGAGCGCAACGCGCCGGTCGCCGAAGCAGAAGTGAAGTTCACCCCGCCGGCGGACGCAGACGTCATCGGCACGCCGGTTCAATGAATCTGCAGCGTGTGTGGTGGGCGCTGGGCGTGGTGCTGGTCGTCGTCGCCATCCTGGTTTGCCTGGTGCCGATTCACGACGTCGCCCCCTCCTTCGATTGGAACGACAAGGCCAGCCACCTGGTCGGGCATGGAACGCTGGCCTTGTACTTTGCCGGTCTCGTGCCGCGGCGCTCGTGGTGGAAGATCTTCGTCTTTCTGCTGCTGATGGGAGTCGCCATCGAATTCGCCCAGTACTTCATGCAATTGGGGCGCTCGGGAGATCCGCGTGACGTGCTCGCGAATTCCGCGGGTGCGGCGCTCGGCCTGCTGGCCGGCCGCATGGGCGGCGCACGCTGGCCGGAGTTGGGCGCGTGGTTGTTAGGGCGGCGGGCCGCGCAATGAAATCGGGTGGCGCCGGTAACCCGGGCGGGCAACCTGATTTCCTGCGCGACGTTCAACCCAACGATGCGCTGCGGCCGCTGGCCGACCGCATGCGACCGCGCACCCTCGATGAATTCGTGGGCCAGGACCAGGTGCTGGGGCCGGGAAAGCCGCTGCGCCAGGCACTGGAGAAAGGCCAGCTCCACTCGCTGATCCTCTGGGGTCCGCCCGGCACCGGCAAGACCACGCTGGCGCGGCTCATCGCGCGCCGCGCCGACGCGGAGTTCATGCAGTTGTCGGCGGTCATGGCCGGCGTGAAGGATATCCGCGAAGCCGTCGAGCGTGCGCGCACGGCGAGGGCGGAGCGTGGCCGCCGCAGCGTGTTGTTCCTCGACGAGGTGCACCGCTTCAACAAGGCGCAACAGGACACGTTCCTGCCGTACGTCGAGGACGGCACGCTCACCTTCATCGGCGCCACCACCGAGAACCCTTCGTTCGAAGTCATCAGCGCGTTGTTGTCGCGGGCGCGCGTGTACGTGCTGCGCTCGCTGGGCGTCGACGACATCGTCAAACTATTGCGGCGGGCGATCGAGGATCCGGAGCGGGGGTTGGGCGAGCGGCACATCGACATCGACGACGAAGCGCTGGTGGCATTGGCGCATGGCGGCGACGGCGATGCGCGGCGTGCGCTCGGCATGCTGGAAGTGGCCGCCGACCTTGCCACGGAGCATGACGGCCGCGCGTTGATCACGCTCGAACAGGTGCGCGAGGTGGCGACCGGTGGCCGCCGCAGGTTCGACAAGGGCGGCGAGCAGTTCTATGACCAGATTTCTGCGCTGCACAAGGCGGTGCGCGGCACCGATCCGGACGGTGCGCTGTACTGGTTCGCGCGCATGCTCGACGGCGGCTGCGACCCTCACTACCTGGCGCGGCGCATCGTGCGCATGGCCGTCGAAGACATCGGCCTCGCCGATCCACGCGGGCAGCAGCTCGCGCTCGATGCGTGGCAGACTTTCGAGCGGCTCGGCAGCCCGGAAGGCGAACTTGCGCTGGCGAACGCGGTGGTCTATCTCGCGGTCGCCCCGAAGAGCAACGCCGTGTACGTCGCGTATGGCGAAGCCAAGGCCGACGTCGAGCAGTTCGGCACGCTCGACGTGCCGCTGCGGTTCCGCAATGCACCCACCAAACTCATGAAAGGGCTGGGATACGGCGAGGGTTATCAGTACGCGCACGACGCGCCGGATGCCTTCGTCAAGGGCGAGCGCTATCTTCCCGACGAGATGCCGGACCGGCGCTACTACCGGCCGGTGGCGCGCGGGCTCGAGATCAAGATTGGCGAAGCGCTGGCACGGTTGCGCAAGCCCGAAGGGGACAAGTCATGAGCTGGTTGCTGGTGGGAATCGGCGGTGCGCTCGGCAGCCTCGCGCGCTACGGCGCCTATCGGTTATGGCCATGGTCACCGGGTGGTTTTCCCGTCCCCACCTTCACGGTGAACCTGCTGGGGTCCTTCGCCATCGGGCTCTTATATATGTATGTTGCGGGCCGTGGCGCCAGCGCCGACAATGCGCGGCTTTTTTGGATGACCGGCGTGCTCGGCGGGTTCACTACCTACTCGGCGTTCGCGCTGGAAACCGCGCTGCTGGGCTGGTCGTTGACGGGCGTGGCGTACGTCGCCGCGACGGTCGTCGCCTGCCTTCTGGCCGCCGTCGCCGGCCTGAAGCTGGGAGCCTTGCTGGTGGGTTAATGGGGACACTCCCCATTTCCTAGCAAATTGGGCCGCACCTGAATGAACTAGAGAGAAACGCACTTGCTCGACGCCAAACAACTTCGCGCTGATCCGGCTGCCGTCGCCGCCAACCTGGCCCGTCGTGGATTCACCCTCGATGTCGGCGCCTACAACGTGCTCGAAGAACGCCGCAAGGTCGCGCAGATCGAATCCGATCGCGTGCGCGCCGAACGCAACGCCAATGCCAAGGCCGTCGGCATGGCCAAGGGCAAGGGCGAAGACGCCAGCGCATTGCTGGCGCGCGCGGAAGAACTGACCAAGACGCTGGCTTCGAGTGATGCCGCCATCGCACAGGTTCAACAGGAACTCGACGCCTGGCAGTTAGGCCTGCCCAACACGCTGCACGAATCGGTGCCCGAGGGACGCGACGAGTCCGCCAACGTCGAAATCCGCAAGCATGGCGAGCCACGCAGGTTCGACTTCACGCCGAAGGACCATGTCGAGCTCGGCGAAAAGCTGGGTGGCCTCGACTTCGAAACCGCGGCGAAGATTTCCGGTGCGCGCTTCTCGATCATGCGCGGTAGCCTCGCGCGGCTGCATCGCGCACTTGCACAGTTCATGCTCGACCTGCATACGCGCGAGCACGGCTACACCGAGTTGTACGTGCCGTATCTCGTGAACGCCTCCACGCTGCAGGGCACGGGCCAGTTGCCGAAGTTCGAGGCCGACCTGTTCCGCGTGCACAGCGAGCAGGGTTTCTATCTCATTCCGACCGCCGAAGTGCCCGCGACGAATCTCGTGCGCGACAGCATCGTCGACGCCAGACAATTGCCGATGAAACTCGTGGCGCATACGCCGTGTTTTCGTTCGGAAGCCGGCGCGGCGGGCAAGGACACGCGCGGGCTCATCCGCCAGCACCAGTTCGAGAAAGTCGAGCTGGTGCACATCGTGAAACCCGCCGATTCATACGCTGCGCTGGAAGAGCTCACCGGCCACGCGGAGAAGGTGCTGCAGAAGCTGGAATTGCCGTATCGCGTGATCGCGCTGTGCGCCGGCGACGTCGGATTCGCCAGCGCCAAGACCTATGACATCGAGGTGTGGCTGCCCGCGCAGAACAAGTACCGCGAGATCTCCTCGTGCAGCAACTGCGAAGCGTTCCAGGCGCGCCGCATGCAGGCTCGCTGGCGCAATCCGGAAACCGGCAAGCCGGAGCCGTTGCACACGCTGAATGGATCGGGTGTTGCCGTCGGCCGCGCGCTCGTGGCCGTGCTCGAGAATTATCAGAATGGGGACGGCACGATCACCGTGCCATCCGCGCTCCGTTCCTACATGGGCGGTGCCGAGAAATTGGGGTCAGACCACTAAGGTCTGACCCCGTTTCCTTGAAATGGGGACTGTCCCCATTTCTCTCCCCCCTCAAAAGGTGCCATTCACCGTGAACGTCTGGCCGCCTGACGTATACGTCACGGAGTACGTATCACCCGTCGTCGGATGCGCAGTGCCATTGCCACTGGTCTGCACGGCGAACGTCCTGCCGGTCGAGGCCGGCAGCGTCTGCCCCGCATTCAGCGTGAACTGATAGGTGATGGTCGCCGCCGTGCTGGTGCTGGTCTGCGTGACCTGCCCGCCGACGGTGTTGTATTGACCCGAGAAGCTCACGCCCGGCGTGCGCTGGACCACGATGGTGACCGACAACGCCGTCAACGTCGCCGTGTTCACGGTTCGCAGTTGCAGCTCGTTGAACCACGGGCTGTTGGTCGAGACGACGGGAGTCGCGGTGAGCGAACCCGGCACCTGGCCGCTGGTGATTGTGAGCGCGACCGTCGTCGTGCGCGTCAGAGTTCCCGACGTCGCGGTGATCGTGACAGTCGCCGCGCCGAGCGTCGCAGTGCTCGATGCAGTGAACGTCGCAGTCGCCGAATTGCCGGTGGTCGCCGTCGACGGGTTGAATGCCACGGTCACACCCGCCGGCAATCCGCTCGCGGCAAACGACACCGCACCCGTGAAGTTGGTGCGGGTGATGCCGACGGTCGACGCGCCACTCGCGCCGCGCGCCACCGACAACGAATTTGGCGATGCCGCGAGCACGAAGTTAGGCGTGGCCACGTCATTCACCGTGAGCGGCACCGCCGTGGTTCGCGACAGCGTGCCCGAGGTTCCCGTGATGGTCACGTTCGCCGCGCCGAGCGTCGCCGTACTCGAAGCCGTGAACGTCGCAGTCACCGAGTTACCGGTGGTGGCCGTCGACGGACTGAACGCGACGGTCACGCCCGCCGGCAATCCGCTGGCGGCAAAACTCACCGCGCCGGTGAAGCTGCTGCGATTGATCGCGACCGTCGTGCTGGCGTTCGCCCCGCGCGTGACCGACACCGGACCCGCCGCGGCAACCGTGAAGTCCGCGGTGGCCGCGATGTTGAGCGTCGCGCCGGCGACGCGCGACAGCGACCCGGATGTGCCGGTGAACGACACTTGCGAATTGCCCAGCGTCGCGGTGCTCGATGCGGTGAATATCACGTTGACCGAGTTCCCCGTGACCGGCGTCGACGGATTGAACGTCGCCGTCACGCCGCTCGGCAGAGACGTCGCCGCGAACGTGACCGCGCCGGTGAAGCCGTTGACCCGCAGGATGTTGATGGTGGCCGTCGTGCTCGAGCCGCGCGTCAGTCCGATGGGGTCGCCGGAGCTGAAACCCACGTCGAAGTCGGCGGGCAACACGGCCGTGGCGGTCACCGGGGCGCTGGCCGCGGAGACTTTGCCGGAAGCGTCCATGGCGCGCACGGTGTACGTGTACGTCTGGCCGTTGGTCACCGCCGCGTCGTGATAGACGAGTCCGGTCACCGTGGCGAGCGGCGTGGTGCTCGTGCCGCGGAACACCTGGTAGCCGGTGACTCCGACGTCATCCGTCGACGCATCCCACGCGAGCGATATCTGTATGTTCGTGGCTGCCGTGACGCGCAGGTTCGCCGGAGTCGATGGCGGCTGCGTATCCGGTGTCGAACCACCGGGCTCGTTGCCGAACACGCGCACGCCGTTGTCGTACAGCGGAATGCGCTGCACGAGCGCGGGCGTTCCGCCCGGCGTGGGGTTCACACCCGTGATGGACCAGTCGTTGCTGGGATCCCAGGCGCCGGAACTTGCGATGCGGAACTGCACTTCTTTCTTGAAGTGCTGCTGTCCGCCCGGATAGATCTTCGTGCCGGTGCAGTTCACGGTGACGTAGTACACGCTACCGGCGTGCAGCGTCGGACCCGCGGGCGCCGAGCACTGGTTGAAGTTGGCGTTGATCGTGATCTGGCTGGGAGTCACGCCGGATTCGAGCGTGAAGTAGTAGCGGAACGACAGGCGATCGCCCATGCGCGCCGGCCAGCCCGACTGGTTGTTCACCAGCGCCTTGATCTCGGTGAAGTTCGGGCCGGTGGCATTGATTGCCGCCTCGACGAACATTTCGTTGCCCACCACCGGCTCGGCCACCGGGAAGTTGGCGAGCGGAGCCCCGCCGTATTCCTGCGCGAGCCGCGCGAGCGCGCCCGTGAAGCCGGCGTTGTAGTCGGTGGCCACTTCGTTGTTCACGAAGTTGCCGCGATCGTCATTGTAGGAAGCGCCGTCGTTCGGCGACGAAGGACCACCGACCAGCGCGCCGTAGAGCACGTGGCGGCTCTCGACGGGGAAGGTGAGCTGATCCGTCCACGAGCTGTGCGCAGTGCGATGGTGCGGGTTGCGCGGCGGGTTGGCGCCGAAACCCACGACGTAGCTGCGGTTCTGCGGATTCGCGCCGAGCGCGTAGTCGATCTGGCGCTTCGCGAAGTCCTTGTAGCGCGCCTTCAGCGTGGTATCGGTGATCGAGTCGGAGTAGACCAGCGCGGCGAACGAGGTGTTCGCGGCGTAGCGTAACGAACCCCACTGGTCGAGCACTGCCTGGCCGCCCGGGCTGTAGTTGACGCGCGTGCCGTCGGCGCCGTGCGCCGTGCCGCCGACCGTCCACCAGTTGAGCCAGCGCTGCGCATCGGCGTGGAAGTTGGCGCCGTTGGTGAGCTTCGCCATCAGCACGTAGCTGCCATAGGACTTGTCGTCCCAGGCATGGGTCCACTTGTACGACTTGACCGTGGTCTGCTGCTGGTTGGAAAGGTTTGCGTAGTAGCTAGTCGCCTTGTCCAGGAAAGCCTGCTCATTGGTGGCGCGATACATCCAGATGGCGCCCCACACCAGTTCATCGTTGAAGCCGCTCCATGAACGGTAGAAGTTGGCCGCATCGGTGATGCAATCGGAGTAAGCACCGCGAAAGTTGTCCGCGAAGCTGTAGAGCTGGCGGGCATGCGAGAGCAGGGTGTTCGCATACGTCGGATCCGTGGGGCGGAATGCGATCGAAGCCGCTGCCATCGCGGCCGCCGTTTCGCCGGCGATATCCGATCCCGGGCAGGTCGTCGTGACGCGGTAGGAAGGCCGCGCCATCTGCATGACTTCAGCCGGGCCCCACCACGCGTGGTCGGTACCGCCGTTGCCCACCTGGCCGTACAGTTCGTTCGCGGTGGGATGGGCCTTGATGAAGTAGTCGGTGGCCCACTTGAGCTGGTCCAGCGCGGTATTCAGCTGCCCGGTAGAAACATACGCAGAACGATAGTCGACGATGCTCCAGGCGAGGATCGTGGCGGTGGCCGCCATCGGCAGGCCGAACTTCACGTGATCGCCGGCGTCGTACCAGCCGCCCGTGAGGTCGCGGCCGACGTCCGATCCATCGAGCAGCCCCGAGTCGCCGCGCCAGTTGACGCGATTGGTGGCGGGCAGGTCGCCGGAACGCTGTGCTTCGTAGAAGAACAGCGACTTCTGCAGCGCTTCCCCGTAGTTGAACGTCTGCGCGGACAGTTGCGGCGCGAACAGCGTCGCACACATCGCCAAACAAACCGCGATGACGCGGGCGAATCCTGAACGATGAGCCATGATGGTCCCCCTGTATCTAACTACCAGCCAAGACGTGCGCGGGCCGGGATGCCGGTGGCGTCGCCACGGGCCGGGACCGCGCACTCGAAATCGTGTTTCTAGTGACGAATTGCCGGAGATTCAGGGGAGAAGGGAATTACGAGTGCGAGAAACTCGAAAAGGCGTAAATCCATATGCCATGCCCCCTGAAGATCGGTGGCCACGAAATCCTTTGCCACCGCGGCACCGAGCTTATGCCGCAACGGGTTTCTGTCAATCGGAGAATCACGGCGCGATGTCGCGACTGGCCGGGATGGGACACGCAGGACAAAGTTGTCGGCCTCCGATGTCCTTTGCAGGTCATGACATATCGGCTAGCCTCGGGGCGACAGGCATCCGGTCATGACGAATAACAATATCGAACTAATAAATAGAATCGGCGCGGAGCAGGTGCGTTCGGCCTATCGCAACACCGCTCCCGGCATGTCGATCACCGCGATCTGCGCCACGCTGATCGCGTGCGTGCTCGCCGGCAGCGGCGCCATCACCTGGACGGTCGCGCTCGTTTTCATGTCCGTCATGCTCACGCAGATCAGCCTGCGTCTCGGACTCATTCGAGCGTACCTCCGGCGCAAACCACCCGATCACGAATGGCGGATGTGGAGCCGGCGATTCACCGTCGCTGCTCTCGCCGCCAGTCTTGTGCTCGGCATCGGCTCGTTGTGGTTGTTGCCCGTCGAACGATTCGACATGCAGCTGCTGGTCATGTTGTTCATCTGCGCGGTGGCGAGCGGCGCCATCACGGCGTTCGGCGTGCTGCGGCCGGCGATCTTCTGCTCCATCTTTCCCATGCTGCTGTTTCCGACCGGCTGGATGTTCGCGCAGGGCGACTGGATCCACCTGATGCTCGGTTTCATCATCGTGGCCTGGCTCGTGGCCATTTCCGAGCAGGCGCGCCGGTATGGCGCGCAGTTCGAGGAATCGGTGCGGCTGCGTTTCGAAAACGAAGACCTGATCGCGCGCCTGCGCGGCGAGAAACTCATCGCCGAGGAAGCGAGCACGGCCAAGTCGAGATTCCTCGCGGCCGCCAGCCACGATCTTCGCCAGCCCGTACACGCGCTCACCTTGTTCGTCGCGGCGCTGCGTCCGCGCGTCAGCGATCTCGAAGCGCGCCGGCTGCTCGACCACATCGACAGCTCGGTGCAGGCGATGGGCGGGCTCTTCAACGGACTGCTCGACATCTCGCGCCTGGATGCGGGTGTGGTCGAAGTGAACCCGCAGACCTTCGCGATGCAGCCGCTGCTCGAGCGCATCTGCAGGGATTACGCCGGCGCCGCCGAGGCGAAGAAGATCGGGCTCGTGCTCAAGCCGACGCAAGCGGCCGTATACAGCGATCCGATGCTCATCGAGCGCGTCGTGCGCAACATCGTCGCCAACGCCATCGCCTATACCGACCATGGGCGGGTGCTCGTCGGCTGCCGGCGCCGCGGTCAGACGCTCTGCGTGCAGGTGTGGGACACGGGCCGTGGAATTCCCGAAAGCGAGCAGGGCCGCATCTTCACGGAGTTCTACCAGGTCGCCAATCCCGAGCGCGATCGCAGCAAGGGCGTCGGCCTGGGGCTCGCGATCGTCAAGCGGCTCACAGCCTTGTTAGGCCATCCGCTCAATCTGCGTTCGTCGCCCGGCAGAGGGTCCGCGTTCACGCTCGAGCTGCCGTTCTCCGACGCCGCGGTGACCGCGGCGAGCGCGGGAATCGAAGAGGCGGACATGTTCGCCGCATCGGGGCTCATTCTCGTGGTCGACGATGAGGCCACCATCCAGATGGCGATGAAGAGCCTGCTGGAAGGCTGGGGCTTCAAGGCCATCGTCGCCGGCTCCTGCGAGGAAATTCTGCCGCTGCTCGCGAACTGCCTCGACCGCCCGGGGCTCATCATCTGCGACTACCGTCTGCGCGCGCACGAGAATGGCATCCGCGTCATCGAGCGGCTGCGATCCGAATACAACGACGATGAGATTCCCGGCATGCTGATCACCGGCGACACGGCGCCCGATCGTCTCAAGGAAGCGCAGGAAAGCGGGCTACTGCTTCTGCACAAGCCGGTGTCGAACAGCCGGCTGCGCGCCGCCATCACTCATCTCATGGCCCGTCCCGTGGCGAGTCCGGCGCCTCGTGCAGAAATCTCGCGGCCTGCGTCCGGTTGACCACGTTCAATGTCTTGAAGATCGCGGCGATGTGCACTTTCACGGTTTTCTCGGCGATGCCGAGACTGGCGCTGATCTCCTTGTTGGACAGACCGTCGCGCAGGTACTTGAGTACGTCCACCTGGCGATCGGTGAGCGCCGACAGCGAACGCGGCGCGCTCGCCGCGCTCTCCGCCGCCCGGGTCGCCGCCGATACCAGCAGTGGCGGCACATAGATGTTTCCCGACAGCACCAGCGTGAGCGCCGAGACCACGGTCTGCGCCGTGGCGGACTTCGGGATGTAACCCGACGCGCCCGCGTTCAGCACGCGGCGCACGTCGCCGGGATCTTCCGAGCTCGACAGCACGATGATGGGAAGGTCGGGGTGACGCCGCGCAAACTCGCGAATGGCCGGCTCACCGCACAGCCCTGGCATCACCAGGTCCATGAACATGGCATCGAAGATCTGCTCGTCGACGAGTTGCAGCGCTTCTTCGGTGGTAGACGCCTGCATCACCGCGGTATCCGCCGACGCCTGGCGCAGCAGGGCCGCGAGTCCATCGCGGAACAGCGGATGGTCGTCGACGATGAGGAGTTTCACGGCCGCCATCATAAGGAAAGCAGTTGTTTGCTAGCCATAGATGAAGCATCGCCTGTTCCATAGTGCGAATTGCATACGGCAAAGGGCCTAAGACCTTGCTTAAGCCCTCTGGGCAGTTGTCGTAAGGGCTGCGCCCCGATTGAATGCGTTGCCTCTGGGAGGAGACCGCAACGCATGACCGATGGAAATGGTCGGCCAGCCGATGATCCCTGCGCCCGTTTTACCGCGGAAAAGGGGTTGCTTGCCCGAACGCCATCCGGCTGGACCGGACGTGGGCTTTGCAGTAGCTTGCGCCCGCAATCCGCGTCCCCCGGAGGGGTGGCAGAGCGGTTGAATGCACCAGTCTTGAAAACTGGCAGCCTCTCACGAGGCTCGTGGGTTCAAATCCCACCCCCTCCGCCAGATACATGTGTTGCCCGTGAGGGATTTGAAGCCCACGAGCAAATGAACAACAGGGTTCGACAGCTTTGCGGAGCAAAGCTGGACACAGGAGCGCCAGCGACTGTGGCTCCGAGTCCGCGAGGGGTGAGCAGCGGTCCCCCGCTGCGAGCAATCCCACCTCCCGCTTCCCCGCAAGTTAACCAATCTTTTTTTCCTCTCTCCAAGCCGCGCGCGTCCCCGACGCCCGCGGCTTTTCTCGTCATGGAGTCCGCTCGTGAATAAAGTGCGTTTCGTTCTCGCGTCGATGGTCGTCGGCGGCGTCCCGGTCGCGGTGCACGGACAGGCGCTGCCGCCACCTCCGGCCATCGGCTCCCAGATCCGCAACCCCGTGACGGGCGCCATGGAGACCGTCGACGAGCATCCGGTGCTGCCATTCGGCACGGTGCGCACGAGCAGCCTGAATTACATCTGGTACGGGCCCACGGCGGAGAACGCCGAGTTCGACATTCCGGCGCAGGCGGCGATTCCGCCAACCGCCGATTACCCGGGCCAGGCCGCGCTCTCGGCGCGGCACGTGCGCATCTCTTCGGTGACCCGGCAGGACGACAACGATCCCGATACGCCCGTGTCCAGCCATCCGGTGATCAGCATCACCTACGTGACCATCAGCGGCGATCCTTCTCCTTCGCCCACTATCAATGTGGTGAGTCCGATCGTCATCGGTCCACTTCCGCCGGGCCGAAGCATCGTCGCGACGCCGGGCAGCCCGGAACTGCCGGTGCCGAAGCCAGGCGGTGCGCCGCCGTCCGCAGGCGACGTCAACGCCATCTACGACTCGGTGCGGGGCGCGTATGGCAGCACCGGCGCCGATGGCTGGGGTTTCGAAGTCTGCTTCTTCGGCTGCGTCACCATCGGTGACGACGCCGATGGCGGTGGGCCCGGCAGCGCGCCCACCCCCTTGAACCGCGTCATCAATGCGTCGGACCTGCTGGTCGCCAACGGCGGCAATATCAGGACCGAAGGCGACGACACCCCGGGCATCGCGGTGCTGCGCCAGGGCGGCAACGGTGGTGATGGCGGTGACGCGTGGGGTGCGCTGCGAGCCGCCAATGGCGGCGCCGCGGGCGCCGGCGGGCAGGCCATCGTCACCTCCAACGTGAACGTGCACACCGAGGGCGAAGAATCGTACGGCGTCTGGGTACAAAGCCGCGCGGGCATCGGAGGCAGCGGCGGCAGCGGTTACATCCTGAGCACGGCCGGCGGCGGTGGCCCGGCCGCGCAAGGCGGATTCGCGTCGGGAACCAACAACGGAATCATCGTCACCGAAGGCGACAACTCCATCGGGCTCTACGTGCAGAGCATCGGCGGTGGCGGCGGCGCGGGCGGTGATTCGTACGGCCTCGTCGGCGACGCGGGTCATGCGAGCCAGGGCGGCCACGCAGGCGACGCGGTCGCGGTCAACAACGGCACGGTCTTCACCGGCACGGTCACGGTGGCTCCCAACGGCACTGAAACCCGCACGGGCGCGGCCGCGCATGGTGTGTTCGCGCAAAGTGTCGGCGGCCGCGGCGGCAACGCCGGCACCGGCGGCGGCATCGTGGGTCTCGGCGGCGACGGCGCGACCGGCGGCAACGGCGGCAGCGCCACGGCGACCAACGGCGCGAATGCCCACATCACCACCCAGGGCGACGATTCGCACGGTCTCTACGCACAGTCCATCGGTGGCGGTGGCGGCGACGGCGGCTCGGGCGGCGGCATCGCGGGCATCGGCGGCCAGGGCGCGGGCGGCGGCGATGGCCGGGCCGCGACGGCTAACAACAATGCGGGCGCGACCATCCTCACGACGGGTGAAGGCTCGTTCGGCATCCTCGCGCAGTCGGTGGGCGGCGGCGGCGGCAACGGTGGCAATTCCGGCGGCATCGTCGCGATCGGCGGCGGCGGCACCAGCGGTGGCCAGGGCGGCCTCGCGACGATCAACAACCGCGGCGCGGTCGAGACGCGCGGCGACTACGCACACGGCGTGGTTGCGCAGAGCATCGGCGGCGGCGGCGGCACCGGCGGCAATGGCGATGGCCTGGCCGGCCTCGGCGGCGGCAGCTCGTCGAGCACGCCGAATCACGGCGGCGTCGTGCGCGTCGAGAATTTCACGGGTAGTTCGATCCTCACGCGCGGCCAGAGCTCCTATGGCGTGCTTGCGCAGAGCATCGGCGGCGGCGGCGGATCGGGTGCGGGCTCGGGCGGCCTGGTGACGGTCGGCGGATCCGGCGGCGCCGGCGGCAACGGCAACAACGTGACGGTGATCAACAACGCGCAGATCCAGACGCTGGGCGCCGATGGCAAAGGCATCGTCGCGCAGAGCATTGGCGGCGGTGGCGGGTCGGCGAGCGCGTCGACGGGCGCTGTCGAGCTCGGCGGCCAGGGCGCGGGCGGTGGCAACGGACTCACGGTCACGGTCGAGAACTATCGCGGCATCAGCACCGTGGGACGCGGCGCGGACGGCATCTTCGCGCAGAGCATCGGCGGCGGCGGCGGCAACGGCGCGAGCTCGAGCGGCGTGGTCGCGCTCGGCGGCTCGGGCGCGGGCGGCGGCAATGGCGGCACGGTCAACGTGACCAATGCCGGCGCCATCCTCACCCAGGGTGCGCGCTCGCGCGGCATCATGGCCGAGAGCGTCGGCGGTGGCGGCGGCAGCGGCGGCGAAGGTGATGGTCTCGTCGGCATCGGCGGTTCGGGCGGCTCCGGCGGCGCCGGTGGCATTCCTGCGACGCCCGACGTCGCCGGCGATCTCACCATCGACAATTCCGGCGTCATCGTCACGCTGGGCAACGTCTCGTCGGCGATCGAAGCGCGCAGCGTCGGTGGCGGTGGCGGCAGTGGAGGCAACAGCGGTTCGGTATTGCCGGCTCCGCTGACCATCGGCGGCCGCGGCGGCGATGGCGGCAGCGCCGGCGCCGTCGACGTCACTAACAACCGCGACCTGCTCACCGTGGGCGCCGACTCGCATGGCATCTATGCACAGGCCATCGGTGGCGGCGGCGGCAACGGCGGCAACAGCACGTCGGTCTCATTGTTCGGTGGTGCGGCGGTCGGCGGCAGCGGCGGCCTCGGCGGCAACGCCAACACCGTGACCGTCGCGGGCAACAGCCTCGCGGGCGTCATGCCCACCATCGAAACGCGTGGCGATCGCGCCAAGGGCATCTTCGCGCAATCGGTGGGCGGCGGCGGCGGCAACGGCGGCTTCGCCGTGCAGGCGTCGGCGGGTTACGTCGGCGCGTTGTCGGCGGCGGTCGGCGGTGCCGGCGGCGGCGGCGGTGAAGGGCGGCTCGTCGACATCGACGCGACGGCCGACATCACCACTCGTGGATTCGATGCCGACGGCATCCTCGCGCAGAGCGTGGGTGGCGGCGGCGGCAATGGCGGCTTCGCGATGTCCTTCGCATTCTCGGCCGGCGACGTCGTCGGCGGCGCGATCGGCGCGGCCATCGGCGGCGAAGCCGGTAATGGCGGCGCGGGCGGTGTCGTCGACGTCGATGCCGGCGGTTCCATCCACACGCTCAGGGATCAGTCCGACGGCCTCATCGCGCAATCGATCGGCGGCGGCGGCGGCAACGGCGGCTACGCGATCACGCTGACGGGAACCGGCGCGGGTGGCGCGGCGGGCGCGGTGTCGGCGGCCATCGGCGGCAGTGGCGGTCTCGGTGGAAACGCCGGCCAGGTCGACGTCGACTACACCGGCGACGTTCACACCGAGGGCGACCAGTCCACTGGCGTGGTCGCGCAGGCGATCGGCGGCGGCGGCGGCAACGGCGGTTACTCCATCGCCGGTGCGGTGGCGGGCGCGGGCGGTGGCGCCGGCGCGTTCTCCGTGGGTGTTGGCGGTTCGGGCGGCAACGGTGGCACGGGCGGCATCGTCGATTCGACGCTGACCGGCAATCTAACTACCGAGGGCGACCGGTCCACCGGCATGGTCGTGCAGTCCGTGGGCGGCAGCGGCGGCAATGGCGGCTTCACGGTGACCGGATCCATCGCCGGCGGCGGCGCCGGCGCGGCGGCGGTGTCCGTCGGCGTCGGTGGCTCGGGCGGTGGCGGCGGCAACGCCGGCAACGCGACCGGCACGCTCATCGGCGATGCGCTGACCTCGGGCGTCGATTCCGACGCGGTGGTGGTGCAGAGCATCGGCGGCGGTGGCGGCAACGGCGGCTTCAGCGTGTCCGGATCGATCGCCGGTGGCGGCACGGGTGCGGGCGCCGTGGCCGTGGGCATCGGCGGTGCGGGCGGCGGCGCGGGCAACGGTCTGCGCGCCACGGGCACGGTCACCGGCAATCTAACTACATTGGCGGACGGTTCGAGCGGCCTGGTGGCGCAGAGCGTGGGCGGCGGCGGCGGCAACGGCGGATTCAGCGTCGCGGGCGTGATCGCCGGCGGCGGCG
>DASTXR010000022.1:0-36650 GCA_035765415.1 Steroidobacteraceae bacterium
GCGAAGGATTTCCCGCCGCCGGGCACACTAACGCCCGATGAACGAAATCGACCAGCAACTGGTCGGACGCCTGTTGCGCGGAGAGCGCGCGGCGTTCGATGAGTTCTTCAACGAGTACTACCCGAAGCTCTATCGCTTCGTGAAGCGCCGCATGCCCTCCGACGCGGCTACGTGCGAAGACGTGGCCCAGGCCACGTTATGCCGCGCGCTCGAGAGTCTGCACGGCTATCGCGGCGAAGCGGCGCTCATGACCTGGCTGTGCACGATATGCCGCCGCGAGCTCGGTGCGCGCTGGCGCGAAAACCAGGGTTGGGCGGCGGCGCCGATGCTGGCCGAGGACGACCCGGAGATCCGCGCGGCGCTGGAGTCCCTGATGGCGAGCGAGCAGGGCGATCCGCTGCTCGCCACGCATCGCGAGGAAGTGCGCCAGTCCATCCTCACCGCGCTCGACTATCTGCCGGCGCCATACGCCGAAATCCTCGAATGCAAATACCTGCGCGACATGAGCATCGTGGAGATCGCGCGCCAGATGGGTCGGACACCCAAGGCCACCGAGTCCCTGCTGACGCGGGCGCGTGACGCCTTCCGCGAAGCATTTGCGCTGCTGCCGGGCGGCACGCGCGGAGCCATGACGCCATGAACCATGCTGATATCGAACGGCTGATCAAGCTTGCCGGCGGGCGCGACATGCCAACGCCCGAAGGCATGGAGCGTGCGCGGCTGGCGGCGCACGAATCCTGGAGCCGGATGCTGAGCAAACCCGGCCTGCCGCGCCGTTCGCGGTTGAAGACGATGCTGGGTTTCGCGCTCGCGGCCGGCATCGCCGCGGTCGGTGTGCTCCTGTGGACTCAGCGCCCGGCGCCTGCGATGCCCGAGCTCGTCGCGCGCATCGCAAACCTCACGGGCGATGCGCTGCTCCAGGGTGATCGTGGCGAAGTCATCGCGCACGCAGCGCTGCCGATTCACACAGGCGCCACGCTTACGACCCGCGGCGGCCGGGTGGCGCTTACGTTCGGCGAATCCCTGTCGCTGCGCATCGACCGCCAGACGCGCCTGCGCTTCGACAGCCGCGAACAGGTGACGCTGCTGGCGGGCGCGCTGTACGTCGATTCAGGCGGCATCAACGCGGTGCCCGCGCTGCGCATCGTGACGCCCGCGGGGGCCGTGCGACACGTGGGTACGCAATTTCAGGTGCATGTGAGCGGCGACGTGACGGTGGTGCGCGTGCGCGAAGGGCGCGTCTTAATGAGCCGTGCTTCGGGCGCACCTGCCGACATCACTGCCGGTGACGAGCTCCGGGTCTCGGGCGGCGATCTCGCATGGCAGCGCGGATTGCCATCCTTCGGTGAGGATTGGGAATGGTCCGCATCGGTCGCGCCGGCGCTCGACATCGAGAACCGGCCGCTCGCCGAATTCATTGCGTGGGTGGCACGCGAGCACGGCTGGCAGGTGCGATACGGTGACGAGACGCTGCAGCCACGCACGCTCGAGATCCGGTTGCATGGCTCGCTCGATCAAATGGAAAGCGCCACGATGCTGGAACGCGTGTCGCTCGTCACCGGCGTGCCGCTTCACGCTCGTGACGGAGTGTTGTGGGTGGGTGGCAAATGAAGCGCTTGCGCAGATTGTGGGTCGTCACGATTGCGAGCCTCGCCGCCGGCGCCTGGGCCGCGGAACCGACTGCGCTCAACGTGCCATTACACGCGGGCGCTACGCTCGAATCCGCGCTGTCGCTGCTGAATGCGCGCGGATACCGCATCGTCTACAGCAGCGCGCTGGTGCAGCCCGGGATGACGCTGGCCGCGGCTCCGAAATCGACGGGTATCGAAGAGCTGCTCCGCGAGATTCTCGCGCCCTGGAAGCTGCACGCCGTGCATGCCACCAATGGCGACTGGCTGATCGTGAGCGACACGCTGCCGGCGACCACGGCAACCGAAGATATCGTCGATGAGCCCGTCGAGAACATCGAGACCATTGACGTCACCGCGAGTCGCACCCGACTCGCCACGACCGGCGCGAGCGAAACTTTCCTCGCGCGTGAAGATGTTCAGCGCATGCCGCACCTTGCCGACGATGCCGTGCGCATGCTCAAAGTGCTGCCTGGAGTGACCGGCGGAGATTTTTCCGCGGCGCTCAACATTCGCGGTGGTCGCCGGGAAGAGGCGCTGCTCACCGTCGACGGCGCCGAGATCCACAACGGGTTTCA
Organism: Steroidobacteraceae bacterium; assembly: GCA_035765415.1. Lineage (GTDB taxonomy): Bacteria > Pseudomonadota > Gammaproteobacteria > Steroidobacterales > Steroidobacteraceae > CADEED01. The sequence goes on from DASTXR010000022.1 coordinate 2,207, forward strand.
CTTCCGCGACATCGATGGCGCGCTGAGCGTGCTCGACACCAACCTCGTGCAGGGAATCGACTTCATCACGGGTGGCATGACCGCCGAATACGGCGACTACATGAGCGGCGTGGTCGGCCTGCAAACCCGGCGGCCTTCCCCCGACGACGAATATCGAAGCGGCGTCGGCATCAGTTTCGTGAGCGCCTACGGCCGCACGTCCGGCACCTTCGCCGGGGATCGCGGCTCATGGCTGCTGTCCGCGCGGCGCGGTTTTCTCGATGTGCTCACCGAACGCGTGGTGCCAGACGACGAGACCCTGACGCCGCGTTACACCGATGTGTTCGGGGCCGTCAACTTCGCGCTCGGTGACCGCAGCTCGCTCGCCGCACGCGTATTGATGAGCGATGACGACCTCAAGTTCATCACCGACGACGACGCCGACGACATCGACTCGGCCGGTACCGGCCACTCCACGCACCTGTGGTTCGGGTTCGATCACGGCTGGACCGAGGCGCTGCAGATGAACACCCTGCTCGCGATCGCCACGGTCAATCAGAAGCGTGATGCCGACGGCACCGACGACGAGCGCCGAAGCGATATGCGCAGCGACAGCGACTTCCGATTCCTGGATCTGAAGCAGGATTGGTCCTGGCGCTTGAACGACCGCCATCTGCCGCGCTGGGGTTTCAATGTGAACCGGCAGGATGGCGAATACGACTACGCGCTCGTGTCGCGCATCACCGATCCGCTGGTGTCGCCCGTGCCCATCGACATCGCCTACGCGACGGACATGGACGTGCGCGTGAACAAGCTGGGCGCCTATGCCTCCTGGCGTTCGCGTTTCACCGAGTCGGTGACGGCGGAAGCCGGCCTGCGCTGGGACAGCTATGAATATCCGGACGACCTGAAGTTCGACGTGGTGAGTCCGCGGCTCAACTTCGTCTACGACTTCGGGCTGGCCAACGAATGGCGCGCTGCCTGGAGCGTCGTATACCAGCCGCAGGCTGCCAACGAACTGCAGGTGGAAGACAACGTCACGGAGTTCTTCGAACCGGAGCGTTCGGAACAGTTCGTGATCGGCTACACGCGCAGGTTCGGGCGGGGCTTGTCGCTGCGCGTCGATGTCTACGACAAGAACTACAGCCACCTGCGGACGCGTTTCGAGAACCTGCTCGACCCGATACAGATCATTCCCGAAGGCAGCGCCGATCGCATTCGCATCGACGCACCGGAAGCGCGTGCGCGCGGTGTCGAGCTCGCGCTTCGCCGCGAGGCCGAGCGCGGTCTTTCGGGCTGGGTGAGCCTGTCGATCGCAGAAGCGCGCGAGAAAGTGGAAGGCGATTGGCAGTCGAGAAGCTGGGAGCAACAGCGAACCCTTGCCTTCGGGAGCAGCTGGACGGGCGCGAAATGGAATGTGAGCCTCGCCGGACTTTTTCACAGCGGCACTCCCACGACATTCATCGGCATCGAGAGCACGCCGCTGCCGGGCGGCGGCATCGCCGTGGAAGGCGTAGTGGGGGAGCGTAATGCCGAACACATGGCTGCCTACACGCGCGTGGACCTGCGCGCCAATCGCGACGTGCAGCTTCGAAACAGCAAGCTGTCGCTCTACCTGGAAGTGACCAACCTGCTCAACAGCAAGAACGAATGCTGCATCGCGAACTATCATCTGGAACAGGACCGCAACGGCCGCCTCATCCTCGATTCGGAGACCGGCTACTGGTTGCCGATGCTGCCGTCCTTCGGCATCCAGTGGGAGTTCTAGCTACCCACCTCGTGGCCGCCCGGCCCGAGCGGCGGAAACTCGCGGATGCTGAGCCCCTTGAGCGGCGCCAGCAGTTCGTCCACCGTCAGCAGCCCCATACATGGCGTGGCGCCCGCCGGCAGCGGGGTTCCCGAAGCAAGTTTGTTAGCCAGGGCGATCGCCGCGGCGCAGGGAATGTCCGGCCCATGATTGTCGCGCGCGACGAGGTTCCACGTGAGCGCGAGCGGCGCGCCATTCGAGTGGTGCAGCCCCTCGATCTTCACGAACATGGCGCCGCGATCGCTGAACAGCGGCTTCATCCAGCGGCCGAGGGTGTGCAGCAGTGGCGCGAACGGAACCGCGCTCGTCAATTTCCCGTCCTTCACGAGCAGGGCCAGCCGTTCGACTGCCTTGTGGCAGGTGGCGCTCGAGAATCCCGCGTGAAAACTCACGGTCTTCACGCCGGCAAAACGTTGCGGCAGTAACTCGAGGTCGGGAACGTCGCAACGTCCAAGCAGGCGGGCCCCGACGGCCTTGGGAAATTCGCGCGTCTGCGTGTCGAGCCAGCCATGAACGTCGATCCACGCGCCGTTTTCCAGCGTGCGGAACGGCTTGCCGCAATATCCCAGGATCGAGCGGATCGTCGCGATACCGGGAATGAGCGCACCCGAGGTGATGCCAATGCGAATGGCATCGAGCCTGGAGAACTCGCCACGATACCGGTCGACGACCGCCGCGCTGAGTGCCGGCAGCGAGCTCACGCCGCTGACGACCGCCACTGCCGCGGCGCGTGCCTCGGCGTCCAGGCTGGAGATGCCGCTGACGAAGGCGCGGCCGTCGGCGAGGTCGAGATAGTTGCAACCCGCCTTGATGGCCGCGCGCGCCACCTCGTAGCCCTGGCCCTGGAATGGACCGGCGGTGTGGATCAGCGTGGTGATGCCGAGCTTGCGCAATTGCAGCGCGAGTTGCGGATGAGTGGCATCCACCGCACGCGCGTGAGCCGAGTGGAGGCCCAGTTGATAGGCCGCGGCGGTGGCCTTGGCAAGGTCACGGCCCGCGAGGATGAGCTGGATCCGCGGATTCTTCGCCAGCGCCTCGCAGATGCGATAACCGAAGAAACCATATGCGCCCAGGACCAGGATTCTCTGCACGGCTTGCGACATGCCGCAAGGGTACGCGCAGGACCTCGCGCCGTGGGAACTTGACCATAATGCCCCGCTGCGCCCGGCAAAACCCTTCTAACATGCGCCGCACGTTTGCCCGGAAACAGGAGACGTCATGCGGAACCTCAGAACTTTCATCGCGGCGATCGGTGTCACGGCCATGCTGGCCCAGCCGGCGCTGGCCACCACGTGGGGCGAATCGAAGGTTCGCGATCCGGTCTCCGGAAACAACATCAAGGTCCAGGAGCCCATGAGCTCCGGCAGCTACATCTATTCCTGGCCAGGCAGGGAAGACCAGGTGTTCTGGCCGATGACCGATGACAACTGGTTGTGGTTCAACCCCAGGAGCGGCTACGGCGCCTTCGGCGACGATTTCGAGAAGCTCGAAGGCGAGGCGCTGGAACGCGTGAAGGCCTGGCTCGCCGCGAACTACGACAAGGCCAGGCCACCCGCGACGCGCATCGAGAAACTCCAATGGCTGGAAAAACTCTACGGCCAGCGCGGGATGGACGAGGATTTCTGGTGCTTCTTCAATCGCCTCATGGCGTTCGAATATTCGCAGGACGATGCCGCGAAGAGCCTCGAGTACGTGAAGAAGGCGCTGCCCATGCTCGAACGCCAGCTGGCGAATCCGCAGGACGACGACGCGCGCATCCCCACTCTCTATCTACTGGGCGAATACCATCGCCGGCTCGGCAATCCGGATGCCTCGCGCAGCTACTTCGACCAGGCGAAGTCGGCGCCCTACAAGAACGATGAAGGGGAGACGCTCGTCGGCTCGCCATACTTCATGGAGCTCATCGAAGAGCGCGAGAAACTCGGCGAGGCAGCCGCGCCCGCGAAGTGAATCCGGTTCCGTCGCTACTTGCCGAACACGCCGCCATAGTCGGACAGCTTGTCGCGCCAGAGTGCGTGGAAGCGCAGCTTGTGCCGGCCGAACGCCGAAGTCTGCACGGCCAGTTCCATCCACACGCGCGGCCCGTCGATGCGCACATACGAACCTGGCGCGCTCAAGTCGGGCTCGCCCGAATACGCCAGCCAGGTTTCGGCGAGCGCCGCCGGCGTCTCGTAGGCGGTGACCAGCGGGCGGGCGATGGCCTCGCCCGGTAGTGAGGCGTAGGCCTTGATGGCCGCCCGAACCAATGCCTGGTCTTCCGCCGACAGCGCGCTGTAGAGGATGCCGCGATCGGCGGTGCCGGTCGGATAGGTGTGCGGGAACCCGGTGTCCGTGCCGCCCGTGGGCGGCGTCGCATCGGATATCACGACGCCTTTGACGAGCTCGGCGAAGTTGCCCGTGAGCTTCGCCTGGCTGTGGTTCGCCAATGCGCGCGCCAGGTTCGACATGGCCGCGCTCTGCATCGCGAGCGGCTCGTACTGGACGTCGGACGCGCTGAAGGCGATGGGTTCAACGCCCACGAACAGCGGTGTCGCCCCCTCGTGTTTGCCGTTGAACGTGAGGTTGTAAGCCGCGTGGTGGCCGCCGAGCTGCAGCATCCACGGCTTGCGTGGCGAGGGTGTGCCGAGAATGGCCAGGAAATAGTTGTTGCCGTCCCAGCCGACCTTGCTCTCGTCGACTGCCTTCAGGAGGTGATCGGCGATGCGGATGTCGTCGAGCACCGTCAATCCGCAGGCCGACAGCGCCGCGGCTGCGACGCGCCGCGCCGCGTAGTTCTGCTTCGCATCCATGTCACCGAAGCGCAGGCCCGCGCGCGGCACGATGCCGACGGGAAGGCTCGACCAGCGGATCGCCGACTCGCGGGTCAACGGGTGTTCGAGGGTTGTGCGTTGCTCGGCGGTGAGAGTTTTCTGCAGCGCCTGGATCGCGGTCATGACCGTCTGAACCTGGCCGTTGCCCGGGGACGATGCGGGACACAGTGTGTCGGCCGCGTGTGCCGCGCCAGCCGCGGCGATCAGTAGCCCGAACATCACATTCCCTGACCATCGATGCTTCATCGGAAACTCTCCTTGTTTCGCATGATTTGAACCAGCCACATTCCCGCGATGACGGCTGCCATGAACAAATAAGCCATTCCATGGCCACTTGCCAGCAACACGAGGCCGGGCCCGGGACATATGCCACTCAACCCCCAACCCACCCCGAACATCGTCGCGCCGGCCAGCAGTTGTTTATCGATTCGGCGGCGGTCCGGCAAGTCCACCGTGTCTCCCAGCAGGCTGCGCCGGCGTTTGCGCACGAACCAGAACGACGGCGCGGCGGTGAGTACGGCCGCGCCCATGACGAATGCCAGTTGCGGCCGCCATTCGCCCGTGAAGTCGAGGAAGCCGAGCACATTGGCCGGGTCCGTCATGCCGGAGACGAGGAGGCCCGCCCCGAAGAGCAGCCCCGCGGCGAGCGCGGTGAGAAATTTCATGGAACACCCCCATGCCGCACGACGAATACCGTGAGCACGGCCGTCATCATGAACACCAGGGTGGCGACCAGCGAGCGGGTAGATAGATTCGCGAGACCGCAGACGCCATGCCCGCTGGTGCAGCCGCTGCCGATCTGCGTGCCGACGCCGACCAATAGACCGGACACCACTGCCCAGAGCCAGTGTCGAGGCAGTTGTGCAGGCCCCGTTCCCAGGACGAGTGCGGGCACCAGCAAGCCCAGCAGAAAGGCGAGGCGCCATCCTTGTTCGCCCACCGCCTTGCGCAGGACGTTGCCGAGAATGCCGCTGACGCCGGCAATGCGGCCGTTGAGCAAAAGCAGCGTCGCCGTGCCTGCGCCGATGAGCATTCCGCCGGCGATGGCACGCAGGATTTCAGGCGAATTCACATCGATCACTGGGGCTTTCGCATGATTTTCGACAGGTTACGCGCAGAAGCTGCGGGGATGAAGCAGCGTTCCAGTTCGATGGGGTGGTCAAGATTCGAACAAAAAAATACCACTGCATTTGCCGAGATTTGGCGATACATCTTCGACCCCGCTCCCCGTACAATCCCGGCCCACAATAACTTTCGATGAAGGGCATTCGCCATGGCGCGGGGAATCAACAAAGTAATTCTGATCGGCAATCTGGGCGCAGACCCGGAAACCCGCGCCATGCCTTCGGGCATGACGGTCGCGAACATCCGCGTGGCAACCAGCGAGAACTGGAAAGACAAGCAGTCGGGCGAGAACAAAGAGCGTACCGAGTGGCACAACGTGGCCATGTTCGGCCGCCTCGGCGAAATCGCCGGCGAATACCTCAAGAAGGGTTCAAAGGTCTACATCGAAGGCTCGCTGCGCACGCGCAAAAGGCAGGACAAGTCGGGCAACGACCGCTACACCACGGAAATCATCGCCAACGAAATGCAGATGCTCGATTCCCGCGGTGGCGGCGGCATGGGCGGTGGTGGTGGTGACTACGGCGGTGGTGGTGGCGGTGGCGGCGGTGGTGGCCGCGGCAAGCAGCAACAGTCCCCGCCAGATGACTACGACCAGGGTGGTCCGCCGTCCGGTGGTGGCTCTGACAAGGGTGGCGGCGAGTTCGACGACGACATTCCGTTCTAGCGCTCGCACAGCGCCTTCAGTCTTGCCAACGCCTTCGGCCAGACTTCCGCCATGCTCTCGAACTCTGCCGTCATGTCCTGGTCGACGGTCAGCTTCGTTCCTTGCGGCGTGGCCGTGAAGGTGTAGTTCTCATATGCCGGTGCCCAGGCGCGGATAGCTTCGCTGCCCGTGTCTTCGACGCCGTTGGCGATGTAGCCGAGATGTCGGACCGAGAGAAACTCGTTCGGCCTGTTCTCGGCGATCTCCGAGATCACTCCATGCCCTTCCGGAGTCAGGAAGCGAATTCTCTGGCTCTTCTGCCACGATCCTTCGAAGTACAAGCCTTCGCCGAAGGCCGACGTCCACTGCCTGTAGGTCTGTGGTCCGACCAGCACCTGGTAGACCCTGGACGCCGGCGCCGCAATGTCTACCGACCACTGAAGTCGTTCGAGAGCTGCCATGGGTTTCTCCGCTGTGTCTGACCCCAGGTCGAAAAATACGAACCCGCCAGGATCAGAACAAAACCAAGACAAAGGCCCGCCGAGAACGGCTCGTTGAGCACCACGACTCCGAGCAGCGCCGCCACGGCGGGATTGATGTACGTCACCACGGTCGCGCGGGCGGGTCCGACTTCGGATACCAGCGCAAAGAACATCTGGAACGCCATCGCAGTACAGAAGATGGCCAACGCGACGACGGCAAGCGTAGCGTTCAGTGAAAACCCGGCTGGCCAGTGCATGGGCACAAAGGGCGCGTAGATAGCCGAAGACACGATGAGCGATGCAACCACGGCGGCTGTCGTGTCGACATCAGACAGCTTGCTGGCAACGATGATGGGGCCGACCGCGTAGCCCAGGGCGCTCAGGCACAACGCCAGGACAGGAAGCAGCTGCGGCGATTCACCGTCGAAACCGAGCACCGCGACGACGCCTGCGAACCCGAGGCACAGGCCGAGAATGCGTTGCTTCACGAGCCGTTCGTTGAAAAACGCGATCCCGATGACGGTCGCAATGGCTGGCGTCAGGGCGATGATGAGACCTGCCAGCGAGCTCGTGACATGCAGTTCAGCAGAACCGATCAGGAACCACGGTCCGCTGATTTCGGCCACCGTGTACGCCACCAGCCACAGCGGCTTGCTGAAGCCCGACGCCAGTCCCTTTCGACGCAACGCGAACGGCAACAGGATCATTGCGCCGAGCACCGCCCGAAAGAAGGCGACGATGACAGGATGAAAATCCGTCACGGCGATCCTGATCAACAGATAGGGAATGCCCCAGAGGACGCCGAGCCCGATCAACAGGAGCCATGCTTTCCGCGTCACCTTGAGATTTCCTTCCGCGTGTTCGAATTCACGAGGCGAAATTACCGGCGAACTGGATTGTCGTCTCTGACCAGTCTAAGGTGATTTTCCTTGACCAGTTCGGATGAGCCGATGTCCCGTGAAACCGTCGAACTATTGATACCCCTGTCCCGAGGGGCCGGCCGCCCGCTTGCCAGGCAGGTCGAGGACCATATCCGCCAGTCGATCCGGAGCGGATCGTTGAAACCGCGTGCACTCCTGCCTTCGACGCGCGACCTTGCCGGGCAGTTGGGAATTTCGCGGCCCACGGTCGTCGAAGCGTATTCGCAGCTCGCGTCGGAGGGTTTCGTCGCCTTGCGCCAGGGCACCCGTCCGCGCGTGGCCGGGTCTGTAGTTAGGGAGCCCCGTAAAGACCGCGCCCGTTCCCCGGCCGAAGTCCTGCCTCGTTATGACTTCCGCCCCGCCACGCCCGATCTGCGCTCCTTTCCCCGCAAAACATGGTTGAAGGCGGCGCGAAAGGCCCTGGAAAACATGCGGCCACAGGAGTTCGGTTATGACGCCCGACACGGAACACAGGCGCTGCGGCACTCGCTCGCGGCCTATCTGGGACGAGTGCGAAGCGTGGTTGCCGATCCATCGCAGATCGTCGTGACCTCCGGATACGCCCAGGGACGCCAGCTGTTTTGCCGGGCCCTTGCGGCGATGGGCGGAAAGCGCCTGGCTGTCGAGGATCCTTCGTATACCAGCTGGCGTTTTGCGACGAGTGCCGGCCTCGACGTCGTTCCGATCCCGGTTGACGGGGAAGGCATCGACGTTGGCCGTCTGGCCAGAACCAACGCGGATGGCGTTCTCGTCACTCCCACGCACCAGAGTCCGACGGGATCCGTGTTGTCTGGCGAGAGACGCGGCGAACTTCTCGATTGGCTCAAGGCGAAAAGGTGCTTTGCGCTGGAAGACGATTACGACGCGGAGTTTCGCTACGACCGCGGCCCGGTAGGAGCCCTGCAGGGACTTGCGCCGGAACGGGTTGTCTATGCCGGAACCGCCAGCAAGACGCTGGCGCCCGGATTGCGGCTTGGCTGGCTGGTCGTGCCGCAAGCGATGCGCGACGCGATTCTTTCCGAGCACCGCCTGGCCGACCATGGCGCGCCGCGTATCGAGCAGAACACGCTAGCCACGTTCATCGACGACGGCGATCTCGATCGGCATCTGCGCCGCATGCGTCTCATCTATCGCGATCGCCGCAATGCGCTGGTCTCCGCCATCGGCGAATATCTTCCGGAAGCTTCCATTGACGGCATTTCCGCCGGGTTGCATGCAGTTGTTAGCCTGCCGGAGAGTATTGCCGAGCAGGAGGTATCGAACGAGGTCGCGCGTCGCGGCATGTGTATCGAGTTCATCTCGAAGTGGTATGTCAGGAAGCAGGACCGGCCCTCGACGATCCTGATCGGGTATGCACAATCAAACGGGTCAACACTGCGGGCCGGCGTGCGTATCCTGGCCGATGCAATCCATTCCGTCGGGCGGACAACCGCACACCGCCGCCGCAAGTCCGGGCCCTGAAACATGCCTGGCCCGGTAATGAATCGCGGCTGGGACAGACTATTACCGGTGTGAAAGATCGAAGCAGTTCCCGTCCCGGCCTCGAGCAGCTCATCACCGAGCACCAGTCCATGGTGGCGCGCATCTGCGCGAGTTATGAGCGGGACCGCGACCTTGCCCGCGAGCTTTGCCAGGACGTGTGGTTTGCCGTCTGGCGCGCGTTGCCCAACTACCGCGCCGACGCGTCGCTGAAGACCTTCGTCGCGCGCATCGCGCAATTCCGCGCCATCTCGCACGTCACGCAGCGTTCGAAGCAGCCGCTTCCGGCCGAGCTCTGCGAATCGATCCCCGACGCGCAGCCCATTCCCGAAAGCGCAGCGATCGCTTCGAGCGAGCGCCGCGGATTGCTCGCCGCGGTCCAGAGCCTGCCTCTCGTGTACCGGCAGCCCGTGATCCTCACGCTCGAAGATTTTTCGCCGGCCGACATTGCGACGATGCTGGGACTCAGCGTGAACGTCATCGGCGTCCGGCTCACACGTGCGCGCTCGATGCTGCGCGCGATTCTCAATCCAGGTGACGTATGACCGACTCAAACAACGAGGAGTGGAATGACATGAAGATTCAGTGGCAATCGTCTTCGCTCGCGGAAACCCTCATGACCGAGAAACTTCGCTGGGGCCTGCGCCTGCGCATGCTCGGCTCGTGGGTGTGGCTCGGTCTCGAGATATCGAGCGGAATCCTGCTCCTGGTGCTGGCCGTGTTTCAGGCAATGATGGGCAATGTCGGCGCGGCAATCGCGCTGACCGTGCTCGACGTCGTATTCGCCGGCGCAAGCTTCTGGGCGCGGCGTTCACCGCTGCGCAGCGCCAGCGGCAGCCTCATGGAGCTCATCGATCTGACGATCCAGCGCGCGCGCCGCAGCCAGCGTTTCGCCTGGGCGCAGTACGTCACGACGGCGGCCTGTGCCGCCTATGTATTGATCGTCTATCTGACGGGCTTTGCCGGTCCTCCGGCGGCGTACCAGGACAAGGAACGTGCCGGTCTTGCGCTGGCGATTTTCGCGCTCTACGCCGTCGGCGTCGGGGTCTACCACGCGTACGCGCGCCGGCGGGCGCATCGCTTCGCGGAATTGCGCCGCGGCTTCGCCGCCGAAACGCCACGGCCATGAAGACGTAACTGTTTGATTAAAAAGCCGAAAAAGCCGGCGCTGGGATTTGCGATACCCTAGCGCCCGTTTTTCCCCTCGACCCCTCGATGCCCGGCCGCTACTACATCAAGACTTTCGGTTGCCAGATGAACGAGTACGACTCGACCCGCATGGGCGACGTGCTCGAATCCGGCACCGGACTACAACCCACCGACGACCCGGCCCAGGCCGACGTGCTGCTCATGAACACCTGCTCGGTGCGTGAGAAGGCCGAGGACAAGGTCTATTCGCTGCTGGGCGAATGGCGTGCGCTCAAGAAACTCAAGCCGCACGTGCTCATCGGCGTGGGCGGCTGCGTGGCGAGCCAGGAAGGCGAGGGCATCACCCGGCGTGCGCCCTATGTCGACCTGGTGTTCGGCCCGCAGACCCTGCATCGCCTGCCCGACATGATCGGCCAGAAGCAGCGCACCGGCCGCGCCGTCGTCGACGTCTCGTTTCCCGAGATCGAAAAGTTCGACCACCTGCCCGCGCCGCGCGCGGAAGGTTCGAGCGCCTACGTCTCCATCATGGAAGGCTGCAGCAAGTACTGCACGTTCTGCGTGGTGCCCTACACGCGCGGCGATGAAGTCTCGCGGTCATTCGACTCGGTGATGGACGAAGTGCGCTCGCTCGCGTCCCAGGGCGTGGGTGAGATCACGTTGTTAGGCCAGAACGTGAATGCCTACGCCGGCGAAATGGATGACGGCACGGTCGTCGACCTGGCGACGCTCATCCACTACGTGGCCGAAGTGGAAGGCGTGCAGCGCATCCGGTTCACCACCTCGCATCCCGTGGAGTTCGGCGACAGCCTCATCGAGGCCTACGCCAACGTGCCCAAACTCGCCAACCAGCTTCATCTTGCAGTGCAATCGGGCTCCGACCGCATCCTTGCGGCCATGAAGCGCGGCTACACCGCGCTCGAATTCAAGGAAAAACTGCGGCGCCTGCGCGCCGTGCGGCCCACGATATCGGTGTCCACTGACATCATCGTTGGATTTCCGGGCGAGACGGAGCGCGATTTCGAGGCCACACTCAAGCTCGTGCGCGACGCGAATTTCGACCAGTCCTTCACCTTCATCTACAGCCAGCGTCCCGGAACGCCAGCGGCCTCGCTGCCGGACGATGTCAGCCTGGAAGTGAAGCAGCAGCGCCTCGCGCGGCTGCAGGCGCAGCTCAATGAACAGGCGCGCGCCATCAGCGAGCAGATGGTCGGGTCGACGCAGACCGTGCTGGTCTCGCGCCCGTCGAAGAAGGATGCCGCCGAGCTCGCCGGGCGCACGGAGAACGGGCGCTGGGTGAACTTCGCGGGCCCCGCGAGTCTCATCGGCCATTTCGTCGACGTGGACATCGTCGAAGCGCGGCCGCAATCCCTGCGTGGCCGCTTCGCTGCCGCAAACTGATGGCAACTCCCGCTCCCATCGAACCGGTACGCGAATTCGATCTCGCGCCGGCTGACAACGCGCGGCTCGCCAACCTCTGCGGGCCGCTCGATGAAAACCTGCGCCTCATCGAAGACCGCATGACCGTCTCGGTGAAACGCCGTGGCGCGAACTTCCGCATCGCGGGCGCACGCGCGCACGCGGCCGAAGACGTGGTGCGCGATCTCTTCGAAGCGACGCGACAGGAAGACGTCTCGCTCGAGCGCGTGCACCTGGCGCTGCGCGATTCGCGTGACATGCCGGGTGCGCTCGGCCTGGATGAGCCTCTGGATGGCGGCTCGGTGCGTGTCGCTCGCGGCACCATCCGCGCGCGCGGACGCAATCAGAAGGACTATCTGACCAACATCCGCGCCAGGGACCTGTCGTTCGGCATCGGGCCGGCCGGCACCGGCAAGACCTATCTCGCCGTGGCCTGCGCGGTCGAGGCACTGCAGGCCGACAAGATCCGCCGCATCATCCTCGTGAGGCCGGCCGTCGAGGCGGGCGAGCGCCTGGGATTCCTGCCCGGCGATCTCACGCAGAAAGTGGATCCCTACCTGCGTCCCATGTACGACGCGCTCTACGAAATGCTGGGCTTCGATCGCGTGGCGAAGTTCATCGAGCGCAACGTCATCGAGGTGGCGCCGCTCGCGTTCATGCGCGGCCGGTCGCTCAATGACTCCTTCATCATCCTGGACGAGGCGCAGAACACCACGCCCGAGCAGATGAAGATGTTCCTCACGCGTATCGGCTTCGGCTCGCGTGCCGTGGTCACGGGCGATGTCACGCAGACCGATCTGCCCGCGGGCAAGATGTCCGGCCTGCGGCACGTGATCAACATTCTGAGAAATACCGAGGGCGTGGCGTTCACGTTCTTCGAAGCGGCCGACGTCGTCAGGCATCCGCTCGTGCAACGAATCGTGAAGGCGTATGAAGCGCACACGCCGCCCGACAACCTATGAGCGCAGAGCGGGCGCTGAAACTGGAAGTCGCTCGCGGAACACGCGCCTGGGCGCCACCGCCCTCGCGCATGAAAGACTGGGCAGCCGCGGCGCTGGGGCGTCGAGGTGAAGGCCGCGAGATCGCAGTCCGTGTCGTCGCGACGCGCGAGAGCCGCGCTTTGAACAAGCTCTGGCGCGGCAAGGACAAACCCACCAACGTGCTGTCGTTTCCGGCGCCGGGGCAATCGAGGCGCGGAATGCCGAAAGACATGGCGCTGCCGCTCGGCGACCTCGTGATCTGCGCGGAGGTTGTTCGCCAGGAAGCGATCCGCGATCGCAAGCCACTGCAGGCGCACTGGGCGCACCTCGTGGTGCATGGCGCGCTTCACCTGGTCGGTTACGACCACGAGGCCAGCCGCCTGCAGCGCCTGCGCATGGAGCGCCGCGAGATATCCGTACTCAAGAAATTCGGGATCGGGAATCCCTACCTGTGAACGCCAAGCAACGCCAGAAAGACAAGGACAAGGAAAAAGAGAAGGAACGCGAAGCCGGCACCAGCGGCCGCTGGCTGCGCAAGCTGTCTCGCAAGATCGGCGGCGAGGCGCAGGATCGCGGTGAAGTCGTCGAATACCTTCGCGAAGCGGCGCTGCGCGGGATCATCGAGGGCGACGCGCTCGCCATGCTCGAAGGCGTGCTCGGCGTGGCCGACATACAGGTGCGCGACATCATGGTACCGCGCGCGCAGATGACGGTGCTCAATCGCGATGACGAGTCCGAAGTGCTGCTCAGGACCGTCATCGAGAGCGGCCACTCGCGCTTTCCGGTCATGGACGAGGACCGCGAGAAAATCGTCGGCATCCTGCTCGCCAAGGACCTGCTGCGACTGGCCGCGGCCAGCGAGGAAGCGCCGTTCGACATCAAGGAGTTCATGCGCCAGGCGGTGTTCGTGCCGGAATCGAAACGGCTCAACGTGCTGCTGCGCGAATTCCGCCGCTCGCGCGTGCACATGGCCATCGTCGCCGACGAGTACGGCGGCATCGCCGGCCTGGTCACCATCGAGGACGTGATCGAGCAGATCGTCGGCGACATCGACGACGAGCACGACGTGGATGAAGACCAGAACATCCGCAAGGACGGCGAGCGCCAGTACGTCGTGCGTGGCCAGACGCCGATCGACGAGTTCAACGAATATTTCCAGACCGAGCTGTCCGATGACGAGTTCGACACCGTGGCGGGCCTGGTGATGAAGCAGTTAGGCCGGCTGCCGCGCCGCGGCGAGACATTGCAGCTCGCCGACTGCGAGCTCAAGGTCATGCGCTTCGATCGCCGGCGTATCGATTCCCTGCGGCTCACGGCGCCGCGCGACATCGTGCCGCCGGAAGACCGGCCGCTAGAAAAAGAGTGAACCCCCGGGCGTTGATCGAGCGCCGCTTCGCCGGCAGCGCGGTTGCGCTCGTCGCGGGCATGCTGCTGGCGCTGTCGTTTGCGCCGTTCGGCTGGTGGCCGCTCGCCATCGTCGCACCGGCGATTCTCATGTGGCTGTGGCAGGGCGCCACGCCGCGCCGCGCCGCCGTGCTCGGCTTCTGGTTCAACGCCGGCACTTTCTCCGTGGGCACGTACTGGCTGTACATCGCCATCAAGCTGATCGGCCATGCGCCCTTTGTGCTGGCGCTGTTTCTCATGGTCGGCCTCGTCGCCATCATGGGCGCCTATCACGCGTTGCTGGGCTGGGCCGTCGCGAAATTCCTGCCGGAGCGCGGCGCGCTGCGCTGGATGGTGGGCATTCCCGGTGCATGGCTGTTCATCGAGTGGTGGCGCAGCTGGTTTCTTTCGGGCTTCGGGTGGCTGGCGCTGGGGTATGCGCACACCGACAACTGGTTAGGCGCCCTTGCGCCCGTGGTCGGGCAGTTCGGCCTCGGCCTGCTGACGCTGGTGATGGCCGGCGCGTTGATCACGTTCCTGCTCGGCGACAAACGTGCCCGTATCGTCGCGGGCGTGCTGTTCGTCGCGGTCTGGAGCGTGGCCTTCGGCCTGCGCGGCGTCGAGTGGACCGGCCCCTACAGCCGGCCGATCACGGTGGCGGTGGTGCAGGGCGCGATTCCGCAGGACGAGAAATGGCTGACCGACAATCTCGACTCCATCCTCGAGCTTTACAAGACGCGCACGCGCGAAGCCCACGGGGCGGACCTCATCGTCTGGCCCGAATCGGCGATCCCGGACCTGGCTAACAACCACATCGATTTCTATCGCGATGTCTACCAGGAGGCGAGCGCGCGCGGCTCGTCGCTGATGGTGGGAACGCTGCGCATGGAAGAAAACCCAAAGACCGGCGAAGAGGAATACTTCAATTCGGTGCTGTCGATGGACAAGTCCACGCCCGGCGTCGGCTGGTACGACAAGCATCATTTGGTGCCGTTCACCGAGTTCGTACCCGTGCCCGGGTTCGTGCGCCAGTGGCTGCGGCTCATGAGCCTGCCGTACTCGGATTTCAACCGTGGCGCGGCGCAGCAGGCGCCGCTGGAAGCGGCGGGCCAGCGGATATCCGCCAGCGTTTGCTACGAAGACGCCTACGGGGCCACGCAATTGCCCGCATTGCGAACCGCCACCATGCTGGTAAACGTGACCAACGACGCCTGGTTCGGGCGTTCCCCGGCGCGGTACCAGCATCTGCAGATATCGCGCATGCGTAGCCTGGAGGCGGGGCGCCCGATGGTCCGGGCCGCCAATGACGGCGTGTCGGCGGTCATCGGGCACCGTGGCGAAATTGTCGCGATGGCGCCGGAATATGAAGCGAACGTAATGCGGGCCACGGTGCAACCGCGTATAGGTTTGACACCCTATGCGGGCACCGGGAACTGGGCCGTGGTGTGCCTGGCCCTTGTCTTCGGCGTCGGCACCGCAATGCTGAGGCTTCGCAGTAAGACAGCGTGAAGGAGTGGGTCCATGGCTTCGCAAGTGCTGAACTTCGCCAATTCCGCCCGGTCTACTTCGACAACATTTCTCTCATCCCAGAATCGAGGGTTCGCTGATATGTCGCTATTCGTTGCGAGACGTCTTGGCGCAGTCGCGATCGTGGCTTTCGCGGTCGGCGCCTGTTCGCCCCAGTCATCCGTTGCCGCCGCCCAGGCAGAATCTCCGGCCGCTGCCGTGGCAGCGCCCGCGGCGGTGCCTTCGTCGCCGCAGCCGGTGGGCACGCTGAATGGCCGGGTACTCCCGGATTTCGCCACGCTCGTCGAGCAGGTGGGCCCGGCCGTCGTGAACGTGTCCGTGCGCGAAAATGCGCATCGCACTAACCGGCAATCGTCCGAAGACGCCGACGATCCCGTGCAGGAATTTTTCCGTCGCTTCGGCATGCCCAACGGTCCGCAGGGCCGCGGCTTCGAATCCCCGCCGCGCCAGGGTGAGGGCTCCGGCTTCATCGTGAGCGCCGACGGCTACATCCTCACCAACGCGCATGTAGTTGCCGATGCGGATGAAGTCACCGTTCGCACCACCGATCGCCGCGAATACACCGCCAAGGTCGTGGGCCTCGACAAGCGCACGGACGTCGCGGTGCTGAAAATCGAAGGCAAGAATCTGCCCGTGGTGCGCCTCGGCGATCCGGCGAAGCTGCGCGCCGGTGAATGGGTGCTCGCCATCGGTTCGCCGTTCACTTTCGAGAACAGCGTCACCGCGGGCATCGTCAGCGCCACCGGCCGTTCCATGCCGGGCGAAGACCTCGTGCCGTTCATCCAGACCGACGTCGCCGTCAACCCGGGCAACTCCGGTGGTCCGCTGTTCAACCTCAACGGCGAAGTCGTCGGAATCAACTCGCAGATCTACAGCCGCAGCGGCGGCTACATGGGCCTGTCGTTCGCCATTCCCATCGACGTGGCTAACAACGTTCGCCAGCAGCTCGTCAGCACCGGCAAGGTCACGCGCGGCCGCATCGGCGTGCAGATCCAGGAAGTGAATGCGCAATTCGCCGACGCGTTCGGCCTCGATCGCCCGCGCGGCGCGCTGGTCGGCCAGGTCATCGCCGGTGGTCCGGCCGAGAAGGGCGGCGTGAAGACGGGGGACGTCATCCTCAGCGTCAACGGCAAGGACGTGGAACGTTCCGCGCAGCTCCCCGGCGTCATCTCGGCCATCAAGCCGGGCGACACCGCCAAGGTCGAAGTGTGGCGCGACGGAAGCCCCAAGACGCTCAGCGTCAAGGTCGAGGAGTTCCAGGAAGAAACCCAGCGGGTCGCCAATCGCGACGTCGAAGAGCCGGCCAAGGCCGACAAGCTGGGCCTGTCCGTGCGTCCGCTCGGCGCCGACGAGCGCAAGAGCGCCGCCACCGAAGGCTATCTACTGGTCGAGGACGTCACGGGCCCTGCCGCCCAGGCGGGCGTGCGTCCCGGCGACGTCATCCTCGGCGTGAATGGCAAGGCGGTGAAATCCATCGCCGAGCTCAAGAACGCCACGGCCAGCGGTTCGAAGACCGTCGCCATCCTGCTCGAGCGTGAGGGCGCACAGCTGTTCCTGCCCATCCGCATCAGCTGACAAAATGGGGACAGTCCCCATTTCCTAGCAAAATGGGCCGGACCTCAAAGAGGTCTGGCCCTTTTCTTTTGGGCGTGCGTTCGGGAGGCTCTATGCGTGTGTGGATGATTACCGGGTTCCTGTTCATTGCTTCGGCTGCCATCGCGCAGACGACGCCGGTGCCCGAACCCGTCGCCGCCGATGCGCCCTGGGAAATTCCCCCGGACGAAAAAATCCGGCAAATGCTTGCCGAGCGCGTGCAGGTCAAGGGCGCGGGCGCCGTCATCGGTGTCATAGAGCCCGCGGGACGGCGTGTGATCACCCATGGAAATGAAGTCGACGGCAACACCATCTTCCAGATCGGATCCGTCACCAAGACCTTCACGGCGCTGCTGCTCGCCGACATGGTCGTGCGCGGAGAAGTCGCGCTCGACGATCCGGCCTCGAAATATCTGTGGCGCGGCGCGCGCATGCCCGAGCGCGGCAGGCCGATCACGCTGCAGGATCTCGCCACGCACGTGTCCGGACTGCCGTCGATGCCAACGAATTTTCCGCTGCGCGCCGATCCGGACCCGATCGCCGCGTATACGCCCAAGCTGCTGAACCAGTTTCTTGCGACCCATGAGCTCGATCGCGCGCCGGGAGAGAAGTGGGCGTACTCGAATCTGGGGGTGTCGCTGCTCGGCCGCCTGCTCGCGCAACTTGCGGGTACTAACTATGAAGCGCTGCTAAAGCAGCGCGTGCTCGATCCGCTGGGCTTGCGCGACACGTCGATCTCGCTCTCGAAAGACCAGGCACGGCGATTGGCGACAGGGCTCGACCGCTACGGCAACCCGGCAGCGATCTGGGAAATGCGCACGCTGCAGGCATCGGGCTCGCTGCGTTCGTCCGCGAATGACCTGCTCGAGTTCCTCTCGGTCTACCTGGGGAAACGTGAAACCGCGTTGAGCCGGGCCATCGAGCTGCAGCTGTCCGTGCGCGCACCGGTGCGCAACGCACAGGCGCTGGGCTGGGGAACCGGCACGGTCGAAGGTCGCGAGATCTTCGCCCACGAAGGCGGCAAGCCCGGGTATCGAGCATTCGTTGCGTTCGATCGCGTGAAGCAGCGCGGGGTAGTCGTACTCGTGAATGCGAATATCGAGTTGCGACCGAGCTTGATCGGCGCCTGGATCATGACCGGACAGAAATTGCCGCTGGCGCGCGACGCTCCGGCGCCGCGCATTGCCGCGACCGTGGATCGAAAGACTCTCGACTCCTGCGAGGGACGTTACCAGCTCGATTCGGGGCGGGTGCTCACGGTGGTGCGGAAGGACGACCATCTCGTCACGGACACCACCGGCGGCGGTCCGCAGCTCTTTCTGCCGGCGGGCGCGCGGGATTTCTTCGAACCATCCGCGGGCGAGGAGTTGTCATTCACGGCGGACGAGAACGAGCGCGTCACGTCGGTGATCGTATTCCCGCGCGGCCGCGACGCGGGTGGTTTGGTCACGGGAAAGCGCCTTCCGTAACGCGCCTGGCATTCTTCATGTCGGCTCGATGTCCGCCGTGAAGCCAGCCCCGCGTTCTGGTGATGCGACGGGAGCCATCAGTTGGCGGATCGCGGCGAGGATGGAGGCGATCGCCTTGTCTTGACCCACCAGCTTCTGGTCCAGGCTCGTCTCGAGTTCGAATAGTTTCATTGCGAGATCAGCGTTCGACGCGAGAACCTCACGCAGTTTCACGAAAGCGCGCACGACGTACAGGCTGGTCTCGATTGCCCGAGCGCTGTTGAGCACGGTCGCCGCCATGATTGCGCCATGTTCGGTGAACGCAAACGGCGAAAACCGCGCGTTCCGGCGCGTCTGGGATGCGGTCGCAAATTGCGACCGCATTGACGCCGCGGTCTCTTCAGGCGTCAGGCGAAACAGGAAATCTTCAGGGAATCGGGCGGAATTGCGCGCGATCTGTTCGTTGAGGCGCTTTGTCGTAACGCCGTAAATTGCTGCGAGATCGTAGTCAAGGATGACCCGACGTCCACGAAAGAATTGAATGGTGCGGGCTATCTCGCTTTCATGAAGTGGCTCGGCAGGCGGTTGAGGCGGCATTTCGCACAGCCTTATCGTCCTGCGCGGTCCTGGCCGCAATCCTGCAAACGAGTGCGTTTGTGCCGGAATTCATCTTGCTTTCGGCGATTGCCTACAAGTCGAAGAACACCACCGGCGCCAGCGCGACCAGCGCCGCCGCTGCCTGCATCGCTATCACGTGCATCGCCTGCGACGGCATGCGAGGCATCCATTTCAGCGCGAAGAACGCCACGAACGGCGCCTGTCCCGCCATCAGGATCTGGAACAGGTGAGCGGCCGGATCGTCGCCACTCGCGGGCCCGCCATCATGCTGGAGCATGTGGAAGATCACGGTGATCAGCGCGACGCACGACATCACCAGCGGAATGACGGCGCTCGGGCTGCGGAACAGCGAGTTGTTCAATACTTCTCCTCCGCCGGCGAATCGGGCAGCCGCGAAACCAGCCGGCCGGCCGCAACCTTCCGCGATGGTGCGCAACAGGTTCAATGGCTTTTTCGCTTGTGCAGGCCGGCTCGTGTATTCTCTGCCGCCTTCTCAACCTGCTGAAAATCCAGACATTCCCGATGCAAGAACGATACGAGGCAGCCGCGGTCGAGCGTGCTGCGCAAGAGTTTTGGGACAACGAGCGCGTCTTCGAGGCGCGCGAGAAAGTGGAAAACGACACCGGCGACGACGCCGGCAAGTTCTACTGCCTGTCCATGTTCCCGTATCCGTCGGGCCGGCTGCACATGGGCCACGTGCGCAACTACACCATCGGCGACGTGCTCACGCGGTTCGCGAAGATGCAGGGCAAGAGTGTGCTTCAGCCCATGGGCTGGGATGCGTTCGGCCTGCCCGCCGAGAACGCAGCCATCAAGAACAACGTGCCGCCGGCGAAATGGACGCGCGACAACATCGCGTACATGAAGGCGCAGTTGAAGTCGCTGGGGTTCGCCTTCGACTGGTCGCGCGAGATCGCCACGTGCGACCCTGGCTACTACCGCTGGAACCAGTGGCTGTTCCTGCGCATGCTCGAGAAGGGCATCGCCTATCGCAAGACCGGCGTCGTGAACTGGGATCCCGTCGACCAGACCGTGCTCGCGAACGAGCAGGTGATCGACGGCCGCGGCTGGCGCACCGGCGCCATCGTCGAGAAACGCGAGATCCCGATGTACTACCTCGGCATCACGAAGTATGCCGAAGAGTTGTTAGGCGATCTCGAGAAGCTGCCGGACTGGCCCGAGCGCGTGAAGACGATGCAGGCCAACTGGATCGGCAAGTCCGAAGGCTGCGAGATTTCCTTCCCGTTCGCGCCCGACACGAAGGCGCTCATGAACGCCGACGGCGCGCTCAAGGTGTTCACCACGCGCGCCGACACCCTGTTCGGCGTGTCGTTCATGGCGATCGCCGCCGAACATCCGATCGCGCTGGCGGCGGGCGCGAAGAACGCCACGCTGCAGGCGTTCATCGACGAGTGCCGCCGCGGCAGCACGATGGAAGCCGACATCGCCACGCAGGAAAAGAAGGGCATGCGCACGGGCCTCCACGTGCTGCATCCGTTCACCGGCAAGTTCGTCGAAGTGTGGGTGGCCAACTACGTGCTCATGGCGTACGGCGAAGGCGCCGTCATGGGAGTGCCGGCGCACGACGAGCGCGATTTCGAGTTCGCCCACAAGAACGCGCTGCCCGTGATCGACGTGATCCGCAGCAAGACCAACGCCTACGACAAGGTCGTCGAGCCGTGGATCGATGCGTACACCGAGTACGGCATCACGCAGAATTCCGGCGTATTCGACGGGCTGGAATTCCAGTCCGCGGTCGACGCGATCGCCGCGGCGCTCGAGAAGAAGGGCCTGGGGCGCAAGCGGACGCAATGGCGCCTGCGCGACTGGGGCATCTCGCGCCAGCGTTACTGGGGCTGCCCGGTGCCGCTCATTCACTGCGCGAGTTGCGGCGTGGTGCCCGTGCCCGACGACCAGTTGCCGGTGGTGCTGCCGGAAGGGCTGGTTCCCGACGGCTCGGGCAATCCGCTCACCAAGACGCCGTCGTTCTATGAGTGCAAATGCCCGAAGTGCGGCGCGGACGCGCGGCGCGAAACCGACACCATGGACACGTTCGTGGACTCGTCGTGGTACTTCCTGCGTTTCGCGTGCCCCGACGCCAGCACGATGGTGGACGCGCGCGCTAACTACTGGCTGCCCGTGGACCAGTACATCGGCGGCATCGAACACGCCATCCTGCACCTGCTGTATTCGCGCTTCTGGACCAAGGTGATGCGCGACATGAAGCTGGTCGGCATCGACGAGCCTTTCGGCAACCTGCTGACCCAGGGCATGGTGCTGCATCACATCTACTACCGTGAGCCTGCGCCGGGCCGCCGCGAATTCTTCAATCCCGCGGACGTGGAAGTGCTTTACGACGGCACCAACCAGCGCCGCGGCGCCGTCCTGCTCACCGACAATCAGCCGGTGGAATGGGACGGGCTCGGCACGATGTCCAAGTCCAAGAACAACGGCGTGGATCCCACGGCGCTGGTCGAGCAGTTCGGCGCCGACACCGCGCGCATGTTCATGATGTTCACCGCGCCTCCCGAACAGACGCTGGAGTGGTCGGAAGAGGGCGTGCAGGGCTCGTTCCGTTTCATCCGCCGCTTGTGGAAAGCCGTGTTCGACCAGGTGAAAGCGCCGCCGCCGGCGGACGCCATCACCACGTACGAATTCGACAAGACGAAGCTGAACGCCGCGCAGAAGGACATGCGCCGCATCGCGCACTCCACGCTGGCAAAGGTCACCGACGACATCGGGCGCCGCCGCAGCTTCAACACCGCCGTCGCGGCCGTCATGGAATTGCTCAATGCCATCGGCAAATTCGACAGCACCACGCTCGCGGGGCGCGTGGTCGCGCACGAAGCGCTCGAGATCGCGGTGATGTGCCTGTCGCCGATGATCCCGCACGTCACACACCAGCTCTGGCGCGAGCTGGGTCATGAGCAGGCGCTGGCGCTCGAGCGCTGGTGGGCGCCCGACCCCGACGCGCTGGTGCAGGAGCAGATCGAGATCTCGGTGCAGGTCAGCGGCAAGATGCGCGCGCGCGTGAGCATCCCGGCCGATGCGACGCAGGATGTCGCGGTGGCCGCGGCGCTCGCCGACGCCAACGTGCAGAAGTTCGTGGACGGCAAAGCGATTCGCAAGGCCATCTACGTGTCCGGCAAGCTGGTGAACATCGTCGTATAGGGGACTGTCCCCATGGTGAAAGAAATGAGGCGCCGATCGCTGGGTAATCGCTTGCTGACAAAGTGGACTGTCCCCGCAGCCGCGGCGCTGATTCTGAGTGCGTGCGGCTTCCAGCTCCAGGGCCGTCAGCCGCTGCCGCCGCAGTTCGCGTACACCTACGTGGACACCGAGGACGAGCAGACGGACTTCGTGCAGGACCTGCGCAAGTCGCTGCTCGCCTCGAAGGTGAACGTCGTCCGCACCAAGAGCTCGTCCACGGCAATCGTCAGCGTGCATGACGACGAGCTCACCGAGCGCATCCTGTCGGTGTCGGCGCGCAACATTCCGACGGAGTACGAGCTCACGTACAGCGTGACTTTCTCGGTCACCTCCGAAGGCAAGACGCTCATCGACAAGGAAGAAATCTCCGCGGTGCGCGACATCAGCTTCGACGAAGCGCAACTGCTGGCCAAGGAGCGCGAGCAGGAGATCCTGCGCGCGGCGCTGGCGCGCGATCTCGTCGGGCTGGTGATGCGGCGCCTCGCCGCGCTCTGACGAGACGCTGCGTGGATGTCCTGCGCGTCGGAGCGGAAGCGGGAGCTTCCACGCTCGCACTCACGCGCCGCTTAGGCGTGGAAGTCCGCCATCTCGCGGCGCAGGAATCACTTCCCGGATCCTACTGGGGCGACAGCGAAGCCGGTCTGCGGGCGAATGTTCTCTACGTGCGCGCCGACACGCCGCTGCACTCGTTGCTGCACGAGCTCAGCCACTACGTGTGCATGTCACCGCAGCGGCGTGCCGGTCTCGATCGCGACGCGGGTGGCGACGACGCCGAAGAATGCGCGGTGTGTTACCTGCAGATCCTGCTCGCCGATGAGATTCCAGAGCTCGGGCGCGCACGCATGTTCGCGGACATGGACGCCTGGGGTTATACGTTCCGCCTGGGATCCTCGCGCGCCTGGTTCGAACAGGACGCGGCGGACGCCTTTGCCTGGTTACGGCGCAACGGCGTCATCGACGACGAGCAGCGCCCGACGTTTCAGCTCAGGAAATGATGGCATTGGGCAGGCGGCCGCTGGGCGAATCGACAGAATTCTCGAGAAAAAGGGGCGGACCCGAGGTCCGGCCCCTTTTGCTAGGAAATGGGGACTGTCCCCATTTTCAGTACTTGATCGAACAGCCGTACGGCTCGGACGTGGCCTTGGTCACCGGCTTGCCCGCCATCGCCTCATCGAGCGCGGCCTTCACGTAGTTAGTGGCGCCCTTGACGTCTTCCTTGCGCGCGGTGGCCTTGCTGTCGATTGCGCCGGCGTACACCAGCGTGCCATTGGGATCGATGACGTACATGTGCGGCGTGGTGCGCGCACCGTAGGCATGGCCGAGCTTGCCGTCGTCATCCATGAGCGTTGCGGTGGGGCTGGCGCCTTTCTGTTTGAGCCATTCAGCGAGCTCGCTGGGTTTGCGGTAGTCGCCCTGGTCCGGCGCGCTCGAGCTCACCGTGAGCCACACGGCGCCCTTGTCTTCGGCGGCCTTCTGCGTGGCCTGCATGTTCGAAGTCTCGTAATGCTTCTGCACGAACGGGCAGCCCGGGTTGGTCCATTCGAGCACCACGAACTTGCCTTTGTAGGCCGACAAGGTTTGCTCCTTGCCGCTGGTGTCTTTCACCTTGAATTCCGGCGCCGGCTTGCCGACGGACACCGAGGCATGCACGAGCGCTGCGCCCAGCAGGCTTGCGGCGGCGACGGCGAAGAGGGTTGTGGAACGTTTCATGGGGACTCCTTTTCATTAGTTCCTGTTGGACGACACCGCCGCGCGAACTTCCTCCACCGAGGGCAGCTCACTCAGCAGACGCGGCGCATTCGCGCCGTCGTAGAAGACGTAGACCGGCACACCACTGCGGCCCAGGCGGGCGAGCTCCGCGGCGATGATGGCATCGCGCGAGGTCCAGTCCGCGCGCAGCAAGGCTACCTTGTTAGCCTCGAATGCCGCCAGCACCCGGTCGTTCGCGAGTGTAGTGCGCTTGTTGTACTGACATGTGACACACCAGGCCGCCGTAAAGTCCACGAACACCTTCTGGCCCGCGGCGCGCAGCTCCGTGACGCGCTGCGGCGACCACGGTTGCCAGAGTCCACCTACATGGGCGCCGACACGAGTGTCGGGCGCGCCAGGCTGCCACAGAGGTTTTGCCCACAGGAACGTGCCTGCGACCAGCAGAAGGATGACGCCGGTGCTCAGGTGTCGTTTGGCGCCCTCCGCCGGGCGTTGCGTCC
This sequence comes from Steroidobacteraceae bacterium, assembly GCA_035765415.1. Lineage (GTDB taxonomy): Bacteria > Pseudomonadota > Gammaproteobacteria > Steroidobacterales > Steroidobacteraceae > CADEED01. The sequence continues at coordinate 26,986 of DASTXR010000022.1, forward strand.
ACCACCACGCCGCCAGCGCCAGCACGAGGAGCGCCATCAACAGCGCGGCGGCGCCGTCGACACCCACCTGGTGGCCCAGCACCCAGGCGAGCCAGATGACGGTGGCGAACATCGGGAAGGCCAGCGCCACCCGGAAGGTCTGCATCCACGCGCCCGGGCGCGGCAGCCAGCGGCCCAGCGCGGGCACCGCGCAGACCAGTAGATAGGGTGCGGCCACACCCAGGCCGAGCGCCGCGAACACCGTGAGGCTTTGCGCGGTGGGCCAGGTGAGGGCGGCGCCGAGCGCGGCGCCCATGAAGGGCGCGGTGCACGGTGAGGCCACCGCAGCGGCCAGCACGCCGGTGAGAAAGGAATCGAGCGTGGGATCGCGGGCGCGCAACGACGCGATACCCGAGGGCAGCATCGAGCCGAACTCGAAGACACCGGCGAGATTTAGGCCGATGAGCGTGAACAACGCTGCCAGCGCGACCACGGTTCCCGGTGCCTGGAGCTGGAATCCCCAGCCGAGTTGCTCGCCGCCGGCACGCGCCGCGATCAGCAGGCCGGCCAGCGCGAGAAACGACAGCACGACGCCCGCGGTGTAGGCCAGCGCTCCCGTCCAGCGCTGGCGCGCGTCGCCCGCGTGTTGCGTGACCGCCAGGATCTTCAGGGACAGCACCGGGAACACGCAGGGCATGAGGTTCAGGATCACGCCGCCTAACAAGGCGAACAGCAGTGCGGTGAGGAAGCCGGGTTGACTGAGCGCAGCGGCGTCACCAGGAGAGGGCGGCGCCGTGGCCGTGCCCGCAGCTTCAGCGCCTGGCCATGAAGAGCCGAGCTTTGCGACGACGCGCAGGTTGCGCCCATCGTCGAACCTCAGCACCAGCGGCAAGGCGTCCGGACTGGCGCTGCGCTGCGCCGACAGTGGCCAGCTCGCGGTCCACGTTTCGCCGTCCCATTGCTGGCGCACGGGCGCGGGGTTGTCGACGACACCGGAAATTTCCGGGAAGACTTCGGCCTGCGTGCCGCGCACGGCGGCTGGTAAACCGCGCACTTCGAAGTGAAGCGCATCGTCGGCGACACGCGCCGTCGACTCAGCGCCGCGCACGTCTTCCGGACGCGCGGCCAACGCCTGCGCGAACTGAATGGCGTGCGCGACGGTGGGCTGATCCACCGGTATCCCGAGCTCGAACGTGCCGGACTGCGGGATACATTCGATCTTGCATACCAGCCAGTCGGCATCGAGCTTCACGTGCAGCGCCGCGCCGTCGATGCGGCTCGAGATCGTCAGTGGCACCGGCAACAGCACCACGCCTTCGTAACCGAAGTTGAGCAACGGCCCGATGGGCAGTTTCCTCGGCGCCGGCCAGTCGATGTCACCCGCCACTGCGCCAGCGGGCAGCGTCCAGTTCATCGTGGTGGGCAGGCCCGAGTCGCCGGCGTTTTTCCAATACGTGTGCCAGTGCGGGATGTGTTCGAGCCTGAGGCCTAGCCACAGGGTCCTGCCGGGCGCAACACCCTCGGGCGCGTGCGCGACGAGCTCGGCGCGCACTTGTTCGGTCTGGACGACGTTGCCGGCGGCCACGTCGTGCGGTTGCCCGATCAGTCCGAGCAAGGCGAGGCAGATCAGTTGGGAGAGTGCGCGCGGTCTGTACATGCCGATGTCAGACCGTAGAGTTGCGGAACAATTCCCGATACCAGGTGCGGCCCCTTTTGCTAGGAAATGGGGAGTGTCCCCATTTCCTAGCGGGAGAACCGGTCCGTCGCCATCACCAGCTCCCGCGCGGTGCTGGCCTCAAACGCCGAGTGCCCCGCATCCGGCACGATGCGCAGATCCGCTTCCGGCCACGCCTTGTGCAAATCCCACGCGCTGCGCATCGGGCAGACGACATCGAACCGCCCCTGCACAATGACCGCCGGAATGTGGCGGATCTTCGGCACGTCTTCTAACAACTGGTTAGGCCGCTCCAGGAACCCGCCGTTGACGAAGTAGTGACACTCGATGCGCGCGAACGCCGCGGCGAACTTGGGGTCTTCGGCCTGCTTGATGTAGCTCTGGTTCACCTTCATGTACGCGAGCGCGCTTTCCCACACGGACCACGCGCGCGCGGCTTCTAGCAGCGTCTCGCGGTTGTCGCTGGTGAGACGCTTGTAGTAAGACTGCATGCAGTCCTTGCGCTCTTCCATCGACAGCGGCTTCAGGTACTGCTCCCAGAAATCCGGGAACATGGCGGCTGCGCCCAGGTCGTTCTGGTAGAACCATTCGAGCTCGAACCGGCGCAGCAGGAAGATGCCGCGCAACACGAGCTCCGTGCAGCGCTCGGGATGTTTCTGCGCGTACGCCAGCGCGAGCGTGGAACCCCAGGATCCACCGAACACCTGCCAGCGTTCGATCTTCAGGTGTTCGCGCAGCGCCTCGATGTCGGACACCAGGTGCCACGTGGTGTTGTCGACGAGGCTCGCGGACGGCCGGCTCTTGCCGCTGCCGCGCTGGTCGAACAACACGATGCGGTAACGCTTCGGATTGAAGAAGCGGCGCATCTTCGGATCGGTGCCGCCGCCGGGGCCGCCGTGCAGGAACACCACGGGTTTGCCGTTGGGGTTGCCGCTTTCCTCGTAGTACAGCTCGTGCACATCGGAGACGCGCAGGAAACCGGTCTTGTAGGCCTTGACCGGCGGATAGAAATCGCCGGCCTTGCGCGCAGGCGCGGAGGCCTTGCTCGCGGGTTTCTTCGCTTTCGCCTTCGCCTTCGCCTTCGGTGCGGGTTTCTTCTTCTTGCTAGCCATGTTTTCCTCCAGCGAGCATCGGGCCGAGCGGTGCGCCGCCCAGCAGGTGCATGTGCAGGTGGTACACCACCTGCCCGCCGTGTTTGTTGCAGTTGACGATGAGCCGGAAGCCGTTTTCGGCGATGCCTTCGGCTTTCGCGAGATCGCGCGCGACGACGAACATGTGACCGAGAGTGCGTTCGTCCTCTTCGCTCACGTCGTTGACCGTCGGGATGGGTTTGTTGGGGATGATGAGCACGTGCACCGGCGCCTGCGGGCTGATGTCGCGGAACGCGGTGACGCGGTCGTCCTTGTGGACGATGGTGGCGGGGATCTCTCCCGCGACGATCTTCTCGAAGATGGTGGCCATGTTGGGCGGTCCGCTTGGGCTCAGTACTTGTATATTTCCACTTTGTCGGCCGACAGGGAATACGCGGCTGCACCGAGGCGCGTCGATTTGTTCTGCATCTTCATGGTGCCGGTGATCCAGTAGGCCTCGTAGATGGAATCGAGCGCGATGCCTTTCGGAGACGTGACGTACACGATCTGGTTAGGCGGCGGTGGCGGCACGTGGATGCAGGCGCCGAAGTAGGGCACCAGGAAAAATTCGCTGACGGTGCCGTCCTTCGCCACGTCGAGCGGCACGATGAAACCCGGGATCCTGACCTGCTTGCCGTCGAGCTCGGTATTCACCGGCGCATCGGCAGACTGCTGCACGGCCGCAGGGCCGGATTCCCCGAGGTAGTCATGCGCGGCCGCGGCCGGCGCCGTTGACTGCCGATCGCGTGCGCTCACCGGTATGAGGTCGGACCATTCCAGGGTCATGACATTCGCCGGCGCGGCCGCGAGCGCGGCGCCGGCCACGAGACCCGGTAACAGAACTTTCAGGCGCATGTCATATCCGAATAGTTAGGCCGTCGGCCAGGGTGTTGCGATAGGCACGCCAGGCGGGCAGCAGACCCATGACGAGCGCCGCCAAGACTATACCGGCGAGCATGAAGAAATCAGGCGCAGTGAGGCCGGTCAGCGCCACGAATATGCCGAAGCGGGCCGCCAGGAGCGGCTGGGCTGCGGCCAGCAGGGTGTAGGTGATGGCAATTCCCGCGAGCACCCCGGCCGTCGCCAGGATTCCCGCCTCGGCCACCATCAGCGTGAAGATGTGGCGCGGCGCGGCGCCCACGGAACGCAGGATCGCCATCTCACGGCGGCGCTCGTTCAGGCTCACGAGGATCGTGGTGAGCATGCCGAGCAGGCCGGCGAACACCACGAACGCGGCGACGACCATGAGGGCGCGATCGGCGACGGCGACGAGATCCCAGAGCTGCTTGAGCGCGACGCCCGGAATGATGGCCAACAGGGGTTCCTTGCGATATTCATTGAGCGCGCGCTGCATCGTCAGCAGTGCGGTGCGGTCGCGCATGCCCACCATGAACGCGGTGATGCCTCTCGTCGCGTTCTCCGCGTGGAGCGCGGCCATCGCGTCGAGGGATACGTGCACGGTGCGATCCACCGGGGTGCCGGTGCGCTCGAGAATTCCCACCACGCGAAACGGGTGATCGTCATGCTGCGTGAAACTCACGTCGGCGGCGCCATGGGCGATGACGATCTGCTCGCCAGGAACGTATCGAAGCTCTTCGGCCACATCCGCGCCCAGCACCACGTCGTGCAGGTCTGCGAATTGCGTTCCGGCCAGGAACCGCAGCGGCCGGCCACCGGCGATGCGGTAGTGCTCGAAGTACGCATCGGTGGTGCCGAGCACGCGAAAGCCGCGGTGCGAATCGCCCAGCGATATCGGAATCGTCCAGGCCACGTCGCGATGATTCGCGACCAGCTGGTAACTGTCCCAGCTCACGTTGGCCGTGGCGTCGCCGACGCGGAAAACCGAGTACAGCAGCAGGTTCAGCGGCCCCGACCGCGCACCGACGATCAGGTCGACTCCGGAGACCGTGCTCGTGAAACCTTCACGCGCCGCACCGCGCAATTTCTGTACGCCCAGCAGCAGCGACACGCTCACGGCAATGGACGCGAGCGTGAGCAGCACCGTCGTGCGCCGGTTGGCGAGACTGCGCAGCGCGAGTTGCAGTGTTCCGCTCATGCCACGGAGTTCAATTCGTTCAAGCGGATTTCCCGGTCGAACGACACGCCGAGCGTGGGATCGTGGCTCACGAACAGCAGCGTCGTGCCATGCGCCGCGCATTCACGCATGAGCGCCGCAGAAACGCCTCCCGCGCGTCATGGTCCAGCGCCGAGGTCGGCTCGTCGGCCACCAGCAGTTCCGGGCCGCCGAGCAGCGCACGCGCCGCGGCCACGCGCTGCTGCTGGCCGATGGAAAGCTGTGTGACGGGCCGATCGAGCAGCGCCGGGTCCGCGAGCCCCATGGCGGCCAGCAGCCTTCCGGCTTCCTCGCCGCGTGAATTCACGCGAGCCGCGCGCGCCGGCGCGAAGCGCAACGCGAGCAGCACGTTCTCGCGCACGGACAGGTAGGGAACGAGGTTGAACATCTGGAATACGAACCCCACGTGTTCGCCGCGGAAGCGGTCGCGCTCGGCGGCGGACATGTCGTGCAGTGGCTGGTCGAGCACACGCACGCTGCCGGCGTTCGGCGCGAGCACGCCGCCGATGAGGCCCAGCAAGGTGCTCTTGCCGCTGCCGCTGGGGCCGCGCAGGAACACGCGTTCGCCGCGCTCGACCTGCAGGCGCTCTATTTCCAGGAGCGCTGGCGCGCCCGGCCAGGAGAATTTGATGTGCTGGAGATCGATGGCCGCTGCGGGCATGCCGCATTATTGCCGCTACCGGTGGCTTCCGGGACGGTATGTCGCCCATAATCCCGCCGGCCGTGCAGTATTTTTCCCGCCATTGAAGCTCTCCCTCGAAACCCTCCGTGCGCACCTCGCAGGTGAGCCCGCGCGCGCCTATCTCGTCTCCGGTGACGAAGTCCTGCTCGTCGGCGAGGCCGCGGATGCCATTCGCGCGCGCGCCAGGCGTGCGGGGTTCGAGGAGCGCGAGGTGCATTTCATCGAGCGCGTGGCCGACTGGGATGCGGTGCGCGGCGCGTCTAACAACCTGTCGTTGTTCGGCTCGCGCAAACTCATCGAGATCCGCCTGCCGTCCGGCAAGCCCGGCGTGGGCGGCGCCAACGCCATCGTCGAGCTGCTGGCCAACGTCAGCCCCGACAACATCTATCTCATGATCACCGGCAAGCTCGATCGCGACCAGAACAGCTCGGCGTGGGTCAAGGCGTTCGAGAATCACGGCGCGTGGCTCGCCACCTGGCCGGTGGAACTTGGCCGCCTGCCGCAATGGTTGCGCGCGCGCGCGGCAACGTACGACCTCGAGCTCGATGACGACGCCGTGCGATTCATCGTCGAACGTACCGAGGGCAATCTGCTGGCCGCGGAGCAGGAGCTCATCAAGCTGCGGTTGATCGCGCCCGAAAAAGGCAAGGGCAAGAGTGTCGATCTTGCCGCCGTGAAGGCGTCGATCACCGACAGCGCGCGCTTCGACGTATTTCAGCTCGGCGAAGCGGCGCTCGGCGGCGACGTGCCGCGCGCATTGCGCATCCTCGCGGGTCTGCGCAGCGAGGGCGTCGAAGCCCCGCTCGCGCTGTGGGCGATCTCGCGCGAAATCCGCAATGTCTGGGGCACGCTGCAGCCGAGCACCGCGCGTGGCTGGCAAAAGCCTTCGGCCGCGCTCGAGAACGCCAAGCGCCGCGCGGCCAAACTTCCCTATGCGCGCCTTGCGGCGCGCACTTCGCGCGCCGACCGCATGATCAAGGGCCAGTACCCCGGCGACGCCTGGGATGAGATGGCGCTCATGATCGTCGAGTTCGCCGGTCGTCGTTCTCTTCCACTCATCGGAACACGCGTCGCTTGAATACTCTTCCCGGTCCCATCGGTTTGTTCGGCGGCACTTTCGACCCGATCCACTACGGCCATCTGCGCACGGCCTTCGAGCTCTGGCAGTCGTTGAAACTGACCGAGGTCAGGTTCCTGCCTACGGGCAATCCGCCGCATCGCGAACGCACGCTCGCCGATTCGCAATTGCGCGTGGCCATGGTGCGCGCCGCGGTGGCGGACCAGCCGGCCTTCGTGGTGGACGATCGCGAGGTGCGCCGCGCGGGCGCGTCCTATACCGTCGACACGTTGACCGAGCTTCGCCAGGAGTTTCCTCAACGATCCCTGTGTCTGCTGCTCGGCATGGACGCGTTCCTCGGGCTGCCGAACTGGCATCGCTGGCGCGAGCTGTTCGACCTGGCGCATGTCGTGGTCGCGCACCGGCCCGGCTGGAAGGCGCCGACCCAGGGACCGCTCGGCGAGCTCATGGTGGACCGGGGCACGGGCGCGGTGAACGACCTGCACAAGGCGCCGGCCGGCCGCATCTACGTACATGCCGTTACCCAGCTCGAAATTTCTTCGACAGAATTGCGCCAGATCATCGATGCGGGCCGCGACCCGCGGTTCCTGGTGCCGGACGCCGTGCGCGAGATCATTCGCGAGTCCGGGTGTTATGCTCGGCCCCGTTAACTAACTCCCGGAGAGAAATGGCCACCAAGACTGCTTCACGCCGCGCCGCGGCGCAGCCCAAGAATTCCATCCCGCAGACCCTGTTGCGCATCGTCAATAGCGCGCTCGATGACATGAAAGCCGTCAACGTCAAAGTCATGGACGTGCGGCATCTCACCGACATCACCGACATCGTCGTCATTGCCTCGGGCAACTCCGACCGTCACGTGAAATCCATCGCCGATCGGGTTCTCCAGTTTGCCAAGCAGAACGACTTCCGCCCCATCGGCGTCGAAGGCGCGCGCGAAGGCGAGTGGGTGCTGGTCGATCTCAACGACATCGTGGTGCACGTGATGCTGCCGCGTGTGCGCGAGTTCTACGGGCTCGAGAAGCTCTGGGAAGACGTCACGCCGCCCGCGGCGGAACTCGAGGCCGCTCCCAGGCCCGCCTCTCCCAAGGCTGCCCCGAAGGTGGCAAAGCCAAAGCCGCGCACGCCTGCCCGGCGCAAGACGTCCGCGCGAGCCCGCGCCGCTCGTTAAGTCTTTCGCATGCGCGTTCGCATCGTTGCGGTCGGAACGCGCATGCCCGGATGGGTGACGCAGGCATACGACGACTACACGCGCCGCCTGCGATCGCATCTGCGCATCGATCTCGAAGAGCTCGCCGTCGGCAAGTCCAGGGCCGACGAAGAGAAGCGCCTGCTGGATCGGGTCGGCGACGATTACCTGGTGACGCTCGATGAGCACGGCAAGTCCCTAACCACCGTCGAGCTCGCGAAGTGGCTGGCCCAGCGCCAGCAGGATGGCCGCAATCTGTCGTTCGTGATCGGCGGCCCGGACGGCCTCGGCGCCGATATCCTGAAGAAAGCCAGCCTGCGCTGGTCCCTGTCCGCGCTGACCTTCCCGCATGCCATGGTACGGGTGATATTGGCGGAACAGCTGTATCGGGCGCACTCGGTGTTGCAGAATCACCCGTTTCATCGAGAGTGAACCAATCGATGGCCGGACAAGAACAACAAAAACCAGTGCTCAGGCTCGCCTCCGCCTCTCCGCGCCGCCGCCAGTTGTTAGAACTCATCGGCGTGCCGCACGTCGTGCTGCCTGCCGACATCGACGAGACGCCGCGCACGGCGGAGCCAGCCGGCGAATACGTCGTCCGGCTGGCGCGCGAAAAGGCCGCGGCCATATGGGCCGTCGCGCAGGATCTCCCGGTGCTCGCCGCGGACACCACGGTGGTGGTCGACGAGGAAATTCTCGGCAAGCCGGAATCCGAAGCGCAGGCGCACGACATGCTGGGCAAACTCTCCGGTCGCGAGCACCTGGTGCATACCGGCGTCGCGTTGATCGCGGGCGGCGCGCAGCAGGTGGTGCGCAGCTCCACGCTCGTGAAATTCTCGCCGCTGTCCCGCGAGCAGATCCATGCCTATTGGCAAAGCGGCGAGCCGCAGGGAAAAGCGGGCGCGTACGCCATCCAGGGCCTGGGTGCCGTTTTCGTGGCCGGAATCACCGGCAGCTACACCGGTGTCATGGGTCTGCCACTATTCGAGACCGCGCAGTTGCTGCGCGCGGCGGGGATCCCGGTCTGGGGCGGCGCGGCGGTCTAGAGGGGGCGGAGTGACGACGGAAATTCTGATCAACGTGGCGCCGCGCGAGAACCGGGCGGCGCTCGTGGAAAACGGTGTCCTGACCGAACTCTTCATCGAGCGGCAGAGCCGGCGCGGCATCGTCAGCAACCTGTACAAGGGGCGAGTGCAGCGCGTGCTGCCCGGCATGCAGGCCGCATTCATCGATGTCGGCCTGGAGCGAACCGCGTTCCTGCACGCCGCCGACATCGCGGCCCCGAATCCCGAGAGCACGCTGGTCGGCACGCCGAACGTCGAAGACATCCGCGCTCTGGTCCGCGAGGGTGACGACATCCTGGTGCAGGTGGTCAAGGACCCCATGGGCACCAAGGGCGCCCGCCTAACTACATTCGTCGCCCTGCCATCGCGGCTCATGGTGTTCATGCCGCGCGGCGAAGGCATCGGCGTATCGGCGCGCATCGAGGACGAAGCCGAGCGCGCGCGCCTCAAGACGCTGGTGGCCGAAGCGGTGCCGCAGCAGACCACCGGCGGATACATCGTGCGCACCGCGGCGCAAGGCGCGTCGATGGAGCAGATCCGCGACGACATCCAGTACCTCGGCCGGCTGTGGCAGCACGTGAAGGAGAAAGGCCTGCGCGCCCGCGCCGGCGAGCTGGTGTACGAAGACCTGCCGCTGCCGACGCGCATCCTGCGCGACGAACTTGCGCGCGGCGTCGATCGCGTGCTGGTCGACAATGCGGCATCACACGCCGGCATGCTGGAGTTCGCGGCGAGCTTCATGCCCGACAGCACCACGAGCATCGAGCTGTACAGCGGCCAGCGGCCCATCTTCGACC
>DASTXR010000023.1:0-5584 GCA_035765415.1 Steroidobacteraceae bacterium
CACGGCAAGCGCATCGCGGTCATCGAGAACGAATTCGGCGAGGTCGGTGTCGATCACCAGCTCGTCATCGGCGCGGAAGAAGAGCTGTTCGAGACCAACAACGGCTGCATCTGCTGCACGGTGCGCGGCGATCTCATCCGCATCCTGGGCCAGCTCATGAAGCGGCGCGACCGCTTCGACTACATCATCATCGAGACCACCGGCATGGCCGATCCCGGCCCGGTGGCGCAAACCTTCTTCCTCGACGATGAATTGAAGAACCAGTTTTCGCTCGACGCCATCGTGACCATGGTGGACGCCAAACACTTCGAGCAGCACGTCGACGAGCTCAACGAGCCGGGCGAGCAGGTGGCGTTCGCCGACCTGGTGCTGCTCAACAAGACGGACCTGGTGGAGCCCGCCGCGCTCGAACGCATCGAGCGCCGCATCCGCGGCATCAACGGCACGGCGAAGATCCACCGCACGAAGAACGCCGACGTGGCCATCGACCAGGTGCTCAACGTCGGCGCCTTCGACCTGCAGCGCGCGCTGTCCGTGGACGGCGCGTTCCTCGAGCCGGAGTATCCGTTCGAGTGGGGCGGCGCGTACCAGCTCACGCCGGGCGACTATCTACTCAAGACGCCGGGGGAGCATGACCACCATGCCCACGAGCATCATGACCATCATCATGAACATGGGCACGATCACGATCACGATCACGATCACGCCGAACACTCGCACCAGGACCTCGACGTGGTGGTGCTGCCCCTCGCGGCAGCGACGACGGCGGCGCTCGAAGCGGCCATCGAGCCGGCGGTGCGCGCGTTTGCCGAGCCGGCGACCGTCGTTCCCTGCCACGGAACACTGGACGCGGCGCCCTCGCACAACGCCATCGACATCTCGCACCCGGGCGCCGATTTCAAGCTGACGATCGACAAGGCCGGCGCCTACGCGCTGTTCTGCGAGCACCATCCACTCGAGTTCGGGCTGCATCTCGTCGGGCAGCGGCCCGCGGCCGAACGCCGGTTCGCCTCGCATCACCATGACGACGAGATCAGCTCCATCGGCATCAGCGATCCGCGCGCGCTCGATCCGGTGAAGGTCAACCAGTGGTTCGACTATCTGCTCAAGACCCGCGGCCAGGACATCTTCCGCATGAAGGGTGTGCTGAACGTGAAGGGTGAAGACCGCCGCCAGGTATTCCACGGCGTTCACATGATGTTCGACGCGCAGGCGGAGCGGCCGTGGGGCTCGGCGCCGCGCATGAACAGCCTGGTGTTCATCGGGCGCGGACTCGATCGCGCCGAGCTCGAAGCCGGCTTCGAATCCGCCGTCGCGAAATAGCCATGGCCGCCAAGCAGTCTCTCTCGTTTGCGCTGGAGCCGCGCGCGCACGCCACCATCGACGACTACGTCGCCGATTGCGCGTGGGCTCCAGACAGCAAGTCGTTCGCGATTGCCGGCGGCGAAGGCAAGGTGGCGCTGGCCCGCACCGATGCCGAGAAGCTCGCCATCGAAGTGACCGGCGAGCACATGTTAGGCACGCTCGCCGTCGCGTGGCGTCCGCGCGCGAACGTGTTCGCTACTTCCGGCCAGGACGGCGCCGTGGCCTTGTGGGATGGCGCCACGGGCAAGGAGATCAGGCGCTGGAAGCCCGCGCCCACGGCGACGCAGGCCTTGAGCTTTTCGCCGGACGGCGAAATTCTCGCGAGCGCCGCGGGCAAAGTCGTCACGCTCTGGTCGGCGGCCGGTGAAAAAATGCATGCGTTTGCACCCGCGGCCAGCACCGCGGTCGCGCTGCAGTTCGATCGGCCGGGCACCGATCTCGGGGTTGCCCTGAATGGCGAGCTCGCGGTGCATCGCATCGAGAAATCGCGCTACGAAACCCGGCGCTACAAGTGGCCGGCCGCCTGTCTCACGGTAAACTTCAGCGGCAATGGAAGGTTTCTCGCAAGTGGCATGGCCGATGGCACGCTGCATTTCTGGAATCGCTCTACCGGCAAGGATTCACAGATGCGCGGTTACGACGGCAAGCTCGAACTGGTGGGGTGGAGTGACAACAGCCGCTATCTCGCGTCGAGCGCCGGCAACGAAGTCGTGTTGTGGGACTTTGGCGGCAAGGGTCCGGAAGGCACGCGTCCCATCGTGTTGAGCGGCCATACCGAGCGAGTCGACAGCTTCGCCTGGCAACCAGGCAGCGATCACTTTGTTAGCGCGGGTCGCGACTGGCGGCTCACGCTGTGGCGGCCCGCCAAGGCCAGGCAACCCATCGACGTGCAGATGCTCGATTCGGAAATCAGCGTGGTGCGATGGTCGCCCGACGGCAAGCGCGTGGTCGCGGGTGAAAAGAATGGCCGTGTCACCGTCTTCGACCTGATATCGCGATGATGGTCGAGTTGCGAGATCTCGCTCCCGATGAGCGCAGGGAAGTGCAGCAGCGCTTCGAGACGCTTGCCAGCAAGCGTTTTGCGCCGCTCGCGAAAAAGCCTCGCCACGAGGTGTGGTGGCCCAGGGCGCCGCTCGATGGTCGGGCATTTCCCGAAGGCATCAATCCGCCCGAAGGCGAAGACAGCTTCAACGAGTCGGTGCGGCTGCTCGGTTTTCTCAACGGGGTCTGCGGCGGAGAGTTCTACGTCGCCAACCTGAGCGCGCCGAAGCCGAGTTTCCGGCACTCGGGAAAACTCGACACCGAACTGGTGCGCTGGATCCGCACGCGCCTGGTGTCGAATCCCACCTGCCTGCTCGCGTCCACCGTCGACGTGTTCCTGATCGTCGACTCGCAGATGAATTTTTCCGTGGTCGGCGGGCCGCCGGAGATCATCGAGCGGTTCGAGAAGCGCTTCGGCGGCGCCGAAGCCCTGCAACGCACGTTCACGAGCTACGTCGACCAGTTTCGCGTGGGCTCGGGTCTCGATGACGTGAAGTGGGCGCAGGACTATCTGCAGAAGTGGTCCGGCTGGTTCTAGCGGCGCGTCGGGCCCGGCTAGTGCGTGGTGGTCTCGACGCCCGCCAGGCCATTGGCGAGCGCCGGCAGCCGGCGCGGGCCCACGGCCGCCTGGTAGCGCGTCATGAGCGCCTGCAGCGTCCGTGACCAGCTGTAGTTAGACACCACGTGCCGGCGCGCGGCGGCGCCGAGCACGTCGACGCCGCGATCGTAGGTGGCGACGATGGCGTCGGCGAGGTTCGCGGCGGCCACGCCCGGGTCCGCGTGCGGCTCGGCCAGATTTCCCGCGGCGGGGTCGACGAGCTCCGGCAGCGCGCCGGCGCGCATGCCCACCACAGGGCGGCCGCAGGCCATGGCTTCGACCACCACGAGCCCGAAGGTTTCGTGTGTGCCCGCGTGCACGAAAGCATCGGCCGAGGCGAAGTAGCTGGCCAGCGTGCGGTTGTCGCGGCAGTAGGGAATGCGCGTGACGTTGCCTTCGCGTTGCGCTTCGCCGCCGCCGATCATCAGCAGGTGATAGGAGTTGCCGAGCCGGCGGAAAGTCTCCAGCAGCACGGGAATGTTCTTTTCTTTCGAGAAACGCCCGGCGAACACCAGGATGCGGGTGCCGCGCGGGAGATTGAGCTCCGCGGTGAGGTCGCGAGTGCGTTTGTCAGGGCTGAAGGTGTCGACGTCCACACCCAGCGGATGGCAGGTGGCGTGTCGCACGCCGATGCTGTGCAGGTAGTCGCACATGTACCGGCTGGGCGCCAGCACCTGTTCGCAGCGCTCATAGGTGAGCTTCACATACCACTCGATGAATCGCTGCACGGCCCTGCCGAGCCGCCGGCCCGCGAGCTGGGGAAAATTCGAATGGTAGAAGGCGATGAGCGGAATGCCGCGGCGATTCGCGACGTTTGCCGCTGCCCAGGCCGGATGGAATGCGTCGCCGACCTCGATGAGATCGGGCTCGAGCGCGTCGATGGCGCGCGACCAGCGCACGGGATTCAGCGGCAGGCGATAGTTGAACGCGCCGGGGACGAGTCCGCCGGCGATGGTGGAGATGTCGCCGGGAGCGTGTGTACGGCTCTCTCCCGGGACGACGAGGCTGTGTCGCCAGCCGGTGTGAGCGCGCATCCACTCGTGTTTCGCGAGCAGATAGCGCTTTACTCCACCGCTCGTGGGTGAATAGAACAGAGTGGCATCGACTACGTGCATGAGATTCTTCTTGCTCTTGCGAAGTATCCGGGCGTTGCAGTACTGCGACCAGTCAGCGCAGACTCGGTTCCCTATGTCGACTTACACCTACAAATTGCTGCCTTGGGTATCACTGATCGTACTCTCGGTAACGCCAGCCTACTCCAAAGATCTCGAAGCTGAAATCAAGGCGGTCGATGCCAGCATCATCACTTGGCGCCGCGACTTTCACCAGCACCCGGAACTATCCAACCGCGAGGTGCGCACATCGGGGATAGTCGCGGAACATCTGAAGAAGCTCGGCCTGGAAGTGGAGACCGGAATCGCCAGGACCGGCGTGGTCGCGCTGCTGAAGACCGGCAAGCCCGGCCCGACCATCGCCCTTCGCGCCGACATGGACGCGCTTCCGGTCACGGAACGCGCGGATGTTCCCTTCAGGTCGGTGGCCAAGTCTAGCTACCGCGGCGAAGAAGTGGGAGTCATGCACGCCTGTGGCCACGACGCGCACACGGCCATCCTCATGGGTGTGGCCGAGGCGCTCACCCGGGCCAAAGCCTCCTTGCGCGGCAACATTTTGTTCGTGTTCCAGCCCGCCGAGGAGGGCGCCCCGCCCGGGGAGGTCGGCGGCGCGTCGGAGATGCTCAAGGCCGGCATCTTCGAGAAACACAAGCCGGAGGTGGCATTCGGCCTGCACATGTGGGCTTCGCTGAACACCGGCACCATCGGTTACCGCGGTGGTCCGTTCATGGCGGGCTCGCAAGCCTGGACCCTCGTGGTGAACGGCAAACAAACCCACGGTTCGCGTCCCTGGCAGGGCGTCGATCCCATCGTCGTCACGGCGCAGATCATCAACGCCATGCAGACCGTCGTGAGCCGGCAGCTCGACATCACGCAGAACCCCGCGGTCGTGTCCGCGGGCATCATCAAGGGCGGCGTGCGCAACAACATCATCCCGGATTCGGTCGAGGTGATCGGCACCATTCGCACCTTCGACCCGAAGCAGAAGCAGCAGATCTACGAAGCCATGAAGCGTCTCGTGCAGAACACCGCCGAGGCCAACGGCGCCACGGCCACGTTCGAGTTCGACAGCTACGCGAATCCGGTCACCTATAACAACCCCGAGCTCACGGCGCGCGTGCTGCCCAGCCTGCGCAGGGTGGCGGGCGCCGACCAGGTGAAGGAAATCCCGCTCATCACCGGCTCGGAGGATTTCGCCTACTTCGGCGAGAAGGTGCCGAGCTTCTTCTTCATGGTGGGCATCACGCCGAAGGGCACCAACGTGCTGACCGCCCCGGCTAACCACTCACCGTTGTTCTACCTCGACGAGACGTCGATTCCGCTGGCGACCAGGGCGTTGACGGCGGTTGCGGTGGATTACCTGGCGAAGTGAGGCGGGGGGCGGTGCCGGAAGGCGGTGCCGGGCACCAAAAGTCGTAGTTGAGTCAGCATCCGCGCCTGAGCACACGCTCGCTCAACTACGACTTTT
>DASTXR010000024.1:0-24190 GCA_035765415.1 Steroidobacteraceae bacterium
ACGTTCGTCGACAAGACCCGGCCGCCCGACGAACCCCCACCGCCGCCTCGCGAAGTGCCACTGGAGCGTTACGAAAGCGTGGTGCGACCGGATTACATCCCCGAGACCGCCTTCGATCAACCGGACGCCATCACCGAGCCGCCGGTGGTCGACACCTTCGAGGAGCCCAGGGGCCCGGTTGTCGTGCAGCCCGAAATCGTCAGCGTCCGCCAGGACCCCCGCCATCCTCTGAGCAAGCCGCCGTACTCCGCCCGAATGATCCGCGAGGGCAGCCAGGGAACCATCGACCTCGAGGTCTTCGTCCAGCCGAACGGCCGAGTCTCCGACGCACGCGTGGTCAAGAGCACGGGATTCGAAGAGCTGGATCTCGCGGCGCTGGCAGAGGCGAAACGCAACTGGCGATTGCTGCCGGCCACGCGTGACGGCGTGCCGATCGCGCAGTGGCATCGCCTGCGCGTGACCTTCAAGCTGAACGAACGTTAGAAGCGCGGTTACTGCGGCGCCGGAGCTTCCGGCGCCGCATGCTCAACAGGCGGCAACCGGTGCTGGCACTCGCGCAGCCCGAAGAAAATGCTGAACGCGGCAACGGGTACCAGTATCCACGGCCACTTGGACCCTTTCTTCTCCGGCTCGATCATCGTGCTCCCCATCGAATAGACTCGGGAATCTATTGTGATTCCCTGAATCGTGCAAATGACGTTTCGAATCCTCGATCTCGCGGCGCGGCTGCTGCTGGCGCTCGGTGTGGGCTGCCTGATGCTGGCCGCCTTCCTCGCCTGGAGCACTCTGTCCTTCACCTCTGACACGCGGACCGCCACGGGCGAGGTGGTTAGCTACCACGAGATCCGCGATGGCGACACCACGCGCTACCGCCCCCGCATCCGCTTCAGGACGGCCACCGGCGAAATCGTCACGATCAATGGCCAGCTCTCCACCACCTCCAGGCGCTTCGAGATCGGCACGCAGGTGCCCGTGGTCTACAAGGTCGCCGATCCCATGAAGGCGCGCGTGGCGCTGTTCGTCGACAACTGGTTAGGGCCCACCATCGCGGCGATAGTCGGCCTGGTTGGTCTCGCGGGCGGATTGCTGGTGCGCCGCTCCGTCCGCCGCGAGATCGCAAAGCTGCCCGCCAACTCGCCGGCATGAGCACGCAGTTCGACAAGGCCTATTACCAGCGCTTCTATTTCGATGCGCGCACGGCGGTGGTTTCGCGCGCCGAGATGAAAGCGCGCGCGAATCTCATCGCGGCCTACGCCAACCACATCGGCCTGCCGGTGCGCCGCATGCTGGATGCGGGCTGCGGCATCGGTCTGCTGCGCACGCCGCTCACGCGGGCGTTCCCCCGCGCCGAATACACGGGGCTGGAATACAGCGAATACCTTTGCGAACGTTTCGGCTGGACGCAGGGCTCGCTCGCCGACTGGTCGGCCGATCCGTTCGATCTCACGGTGTGTTACGACGTGCTGCAGTACCTCGACGACCGCACGGCGGCGCGCGCCATCGCCAATCTCGGGCGGCTCACGCGGGGTGTGCTGTACCTGTCAGCGCTGACCACGCGCGACTGGCGCGAGAACTGCGACCGCACGCGCACGGATCGCGATGTGTTCCTGCGCGACGCGGCGTGGTACTCGCAAAGGCTGAAAAAAGACTTCAAACCCAGCGGCGTGGGTTTCTGGGTGCGGCGTGGCGCGCCGCTGACCACCTGGGAAATGGAAACCGCTGCAATCTGACGGGCGCGAGGTATCCTGCGCGCCATGTCCGACCTCCTGCCCATCGATGCCACTTCGGGCGACGCCCGCCATCGCGACGTGCGCGACGCCGTGTTCGCGGTCGTGCCGCAGCACCGCGCATCCATCGGCAAACGCGCGTTCTGGCGCGTCGTGTTGTTCCTGGCGAAGTTCCCGGCGGGCCTGCGCCTGCTCAAGCGCCTGCGGGGTAGTTAGTACATGAAAGGCCTCGCTTACTTCCTCGGGATCGTCTCGGGCTTCGGACTCACGCTGCAGATCGGCATGAACTCGAAGCTGCGCACGGTGATGCAGAGCGCCAACACGGCGGCGCTCATCAGTTTCCTGGTCGGCACGGTGGCGCTCGTGGCGCTGCTCGTCGCGACTCGCACCCCGATGCCCGAACGCGACACGCTGGCCTCGGTGCCGGTGTGGGCCTGGTTCGGCGGGCTCATGGGCGCCTTCTATGTCGCCATTTCCACGGTAGTGGCTTCACAGCTCGGGGCGGTCAGCCTGCTGGGGCTTGCGCTGCTGGGGCAACTGGCCATGGCCATGGTTGCCGACCACTTCGGGTGGATGGGCCTGCCTGTGCATCCGATAACCCTTACTCGACTCGCGGGCGTGGCCTTGCTGGGCGCGGGTGTGTGGCTCATCACACGTTGAGACTTATGTCGCGAACTAAAGGGCACGTGCGGGCCACTAACCCCCGGAGGAGGGTCTATGCGTAACAAGGTGTCCTGGAAATTCCTGGTGTTGGCGTTGGCGCCCGTCGCGGTGCTGTTGCCCGCGGCCATCGTTTACAGCCATCCCGACGCGCTGGGAACGCGCTTCGTCGCTCCCGAAATCGGGACGGATGACGGCGACTGCAACAACAACCACAAACCCTGCAAGACGCTGGTTTACGCGCTGACGCAGGTGCAGCCGGGCAACGCCATCAAGCTCGCGGCCGGCAGTTACGACGTCTCCGGCATCGATGTCGAAAACCTGCTGGTGGGCAAGGAAGGCGTGCGCGGCGGGTATTCCGCGGAAGACCACTTCGCCATCCAGAACGCCGAGACCAATCCCACGCGCATGTCCGGCGTGCCCGACGCGTTCCGCAACAACTTCATCGCGCATGGATTCATCGTGGTGGACGCGAACGGCGAGCCGCTGCCGCGCATCATCCAGCCGAAGATCATGGTGCCGACGGCCTGCACCGCCGGGCGCGCGGGCCTCTTCCCTTGCCACAACATCGACTACCTGGCGCAGGTGCAGCTCCAGGAAATTCCCGGTGCGCCCACGAGCGCCAGCGAGATCTGGGGCATCGTCGACATGGACGATCAGCGCGAGTACGCGATCCTCGGCCATCGCAATGGCACGGCGTTCTACGACGTGACGGTGCCGGGCACGCCGGTGCTGGTCGGCAACATCCCGGGCAATGCCTCGCTGTGGCGCGAAGTGAAGGCCTACCAGTTCTTCGATCCCGCGCTCGGCCGGCATCGCGCCTACGCCTACGCCACCACCGAAGCGCCGGGCGGCGGATTGCAGATCTTCGACCTCACCGATCTGCCGACCAGGGTCACGCTGGCAAACACCATCAACGCGTTCAGCACTTCGCACACGCTGTACATCTCCAACATCAACTACGCGACCAACGCGGCGTTGCCGGGCGCCACGCCCTATCTAGTCATCGCCGGCGCCAACGTCGGCGGCGGCGCGTTCCGCATCTACGACCTGACGAACCCCACGTCGCCCACGCTGGTCACGGCGCCGCCCACGGGCACGGGATACATGCACGACTCCACGTCGATGCTGATCACCGACAGCCGCACCACGCAGTGCGCGAATGGCCACAATCCCTGCCAGGTGCTCGTGGACTTCAACGAACTGTCCGTGGACCTGTGGGATGTCACGGTAAAGACCGCGCCCGTGCGCCTGAGCACCACCACCTATCCGACGGCGACCTACGTGCACTCCGGCTGGCCCACCGCGGACCAGATGCACATCGTGGTGCACGACGAGCTCGACGAGCTGCAGCGCAGCCTCAACACACATATCTATACGCTCGACGTCGGCAACCTGCTGGCGCCGACGCTGGTCACTTCGTTCGTCGGCAGCACGACCGCCACGGATCACAACGGTTACACGATCGGCAATCGTTACTACGTCTCGCACTACAAGCGCGGGCTCGTGATCTTCGACGTGACCAACCCGCGTTCGCTCACGGAAATCGGTTCGTTCGACACTTATCTGTCGCCCACGGCCAATAGCGCGGGAACGGACGGCGCCTGGGGCGTCTATCCATTCCTCACCTCCGGCACCCTGCTGGTCAGCGACATCGAGAACGGCATGTTCCTGCTGCGCAGGAACGAGACGCTGCCGCCTCCGGCGGTCAACCCGCCGCCGCCGCCGTCAGGTGGTGGTGGTGGCGGAGGCGGTGGTGGTGGCGGTGCGCTCGACGTGCTGGTCTTGATTTTGTTGGCGGGGTTCGCGATGTTACGCGCCCGCCGACAAAGCCAGTCAGACGAAGAGGCCGAGCGACATGGATTACCTAGCCGCAGACGCGCGATACCAGGCCATGAAGTACCGCCGCGTGGGGCGCAGCGGCCTGCGCCTGCCGGCGGTCTCACTCGGGCTGTGGCACAACTTCGGCGACGTTGACGTCTTCCAGAACGGCCGCAACATCGCGCGCCGTGCGTTCGATCTCGGCATCACCCATTTCGACCTGGCTAACAACTACGGCCCGTCGCCGGGATCGGCCGAGGAAACCTTCGGCGCGCTGATGCGCAAGGATTTCCACGCCTACCGCGACGAGATGATCATCTCGTCGAAGGCCGGCTACCTCATGTGGCCAGGTCCGTACGGCGAGTGGGGCTCACGCAAATATCTCGTCGCGAGCTGCGACCAGTCGCTGGCGCGCATGGGCCTGAAGTACGTCGACATCTTCTACAGCCACCGCTTCGATCCGCAGACGCCGCTCGAAGAGACCATGGGCGCGCTGGACTACATCGTCCGGTCGGGACGCGCGCTGTACGCGGGCATCTCGAGCTACAACCCCGAGCAGACCGCGAAGGCCGCGGCCATTCTCAAAGAGCTCGGCACGCCGTGCCTGATTCACCAGCCGAGCTACAGCATGTTCAACCGCTGGATCGAAGATGGCCTGCTCGCCGAGCTCGACCGGCAGGGCATGGGTTGCATCGTGTTCTCGCCACTGGCGCAGGGGCTGCTGAGCAGCAAGTACCTGAACGGCATCCCCGAGAATTCGCGCGCCTCGAAGCACACTTCGCTCGATCCGGAGGCCATCACTCCGGCCAAGGTCGAGAAGGTGAAGAAGCTCAACGAGATCGCCAAGGCGCGGCGCCAGTCTCTCGCGCAGATGGCGGTTGCCTGGACCTTGCGTCACCAACAGGTCACGTCCTCGTTGATCGGCGCCAGCAAGGTGTCGCACGTGGAAGAGGCGGTGGGCGCGCTCGACAAACTGGATTTCTCGGGCAGCGAGCTCGAGGCCATCGAGGCCGCGCTGAGGTAAATGGGGGCAGCCCCCATTTCCTAGCAAAAGGGGCCGGACCTGGGCGGTGGAGCGTCAGCGCGTGAAGAAGGACAGGCTTCCGGCACTCACTCTCGGGCGCGCTTGAGTGAAGGAATGGGGACAGGGTGATCTCAACGGGTCGATGCAACACCATCAGATTGCCATCTGGCCAGGAGGGTGTGTGGGATGCGAAGGAACCGACCGTGGGATGGGCAGCGGCGAGAGCTGTGGGAGCGTTGGAAGAGTGGCGAACCGCTCATTGAGATTGCGCGTGCGCTGAAGCGGACGCCGGGATCGGTGTATCAGGTTCTCGAGCGATCTGGCGGCATGGCGCCGCGATCGCGCAAGCGGGCGGAACGAGCCCTGGCGCTGAGCGAGCGAGAGGAGATCTCGCGTGGGTTGGCGTCTGGCCTTTCAATCCGTTGCATCGCCCGATCGTTGCAGCGAGCGGCCTCGACGGTGAGCCGAGAGGTGCGCCGACACGGAGGCCTCGGCGGTTACCGGGCATGCCAAGCGGATCGAGGTGCCTGGGATCGAGCGTTGCGGCCGAAGGCCTGCAAGCTTGTTAAGCACGTGCGTTTGCAGCGAGCGGTTGCGCACAAGCTGGCGAGTAACTGGTCTCCGCAACAGATCAGCACCTGGCTTGAGCGGCGATACGTCGCCGACGAGACTATGCGGGTGTCGCACGAGACCATTTATCGCACTCTGTTCATCCAGGCACGCGGAGCCCTTAAAAAGGAGCTTCTGGGCCATTTGCGTTCACGCCGACTGATGCGCAGCTCGAAGAAGCCGGGTCAAGGTGGTGGGCAGATCAACGATGCGATCTCCATCCGCGAACGCCCAGCCGAAGCGCAAGACCGAGCGGTGCCAGGGCACTGGGAAGGGGATCTGTTGTGCGGTGGGAAGAACACCCAGATCGCAACGCTCGTCGAGCGGCACTCGCGCTACGTGATGCTGGTGAGGCTAAAGAACAAAGACAGCGAGCAGGTAGCTAGAGCCCTCGGCAAGCACATCCTGAAGCTGCCTTCGACACTGCGACGCTCCATAACCTGGGACAGAGGCACCGAGCTTGCAGCTCACAAGGCGCTCACCGTCGCGACGGACGTGAAGGTCTACTTCTGCGATCCACACAGCCCTTGGCAGCGCGGCAGCAACGAGAACACCAACGGGCTGTTGCGCCAGTACTTCCCCAAAGGCAGCGATCTATCGGTGTTCAGTCAACGTCAGCTCGATAGCGTTGCCCACCAGCTCAATCAACGGCCTCGCATGACCTTGGGTTGGGAGAACCCAGCAGATACACTCGCCCGAGCTGTTGCTTCGACCGGTTGAAGTCACCCAGTCCCCATTTCCGAGTTCCGGCCCCTTTTGCTAGCAAATAGGGACTGTCCCCATTTCAGTTGGGCATCACCGCGAGGACTACCTTGGCCGGCCGAGCCGTTGCCCGGTACGTCCCGCTGCCCTCAGGCTGGTAAATCCACAGGAACCCGGCCTGCTTCGCTTCTATGTCAAAACGCAGGTTGCGCCCTTCGTAGACGATTTCGCCGCGCACATGCGACGGGCGGTCAACGTAGATGAGCATGAGTTTCGTGCCGGTGGCTTCATCTAACCACTCGGTCATGCCGACGGGCACGATGCCGTCTTCGGGCAGCACGAACGGCGAAAGCCTGGCGATTCGCGCATTGCCCGGCTCGATGGCCATCCAGTGCTGCGAGAACGCGGTCGGGATCAGCGACTTCTCGAGCCCCGCCCGCGCTTCGTTGAGATTCACGCGGAAACTCATGTCCGCCTTGAGCGTGACCGGGACGATCTCGCCGGCGTTCGGCGAGCCGTAGATATCGCCGACCACGAACGGCATCCACAAGCGCAGCGGTTCACGCGGCGCGGCACGATGGGTCTTGCCATCCGCTTCGAGGAACGCCACGTGCGACTGGATGATCCACTCGGCGCGCTGCGGGGACTCCGCCTCTTCCGGGGAGCCGCAGGACACGAGCACGGTAGACAGGAGTGAGAGAACGGCGACGCGAACATTCATGGCTGGCGATTCTATGGCATTGCATGGTCTTATGATGTCCGGATGCAGTTTTGCGACGTGGTTCATTAAGGAGTGGTCCCATGGTTCTCCTGGTGCTGTTAGTACTGGCGCTGTTCGTGATTCAGACCTTGCTACCCGGCCGTTTTCGTGAGCCGGCCCCGGGAGGCGGCAAGAGCAAGCTCGTCGAGAATCTCGGAAACCGCGACCACATGCGTCCGCTGACGGTCGTCGGCGAGCGCGCTTCGCGGGCGCTCGCCAACATGCACGAGGCGCTGCCGGTGTTCCTGGCGCTGGCGCTGCTGAACCTGATCGTGGGGACCGCGGCCGACAGCGCGGTCACCGGCGCCACGGTGTTCCTCATCGCGCGCACGCTGTATGTCGCCATCTACATGGCCGGCATCCCGGTGGTGCGCACGCTGGTGTGGGCGGTGGGCTGGGTCGGACTCGCGATGATGGTCGCCCCGCTGCTCGACAAGATCTGAGCAAAAAGAAAAGCCCCCGGTCTGTTACGAACCGGAGGCTTCTCCACCACTAGAACATGGTTGACCGGGCGATCAGGCCGGCGGCGGCGCCTCCGGCTTCTTCATCTGCTCGCGCAATAGTTTGCGGTCTTCCTTCATCTGCTTCGTGTCGAGCGGCCGGATCTCGTTGATGAAGCAGCGGTCCTTGCCGACGATGACCTTCTCGAATTTGTCGACGGTGTTGGCCGTGGAGGTGACACCGATGGCATTGGCGAACTGCAGGTCCGGGCAATAGCCGGTAACGGTGAGCAGATAGGCCTTGTTCATGCCGGACCAGACCACGAGCTGGTCCTTGGAGACGACGGTCCAGCCGTCGAAATTGTTCATGTAGAACGACTTCACCGGCTCGCCTGCGTAATCGGTGTAATCGAGCTTGGGCCCCGTGGCGCAACCGGCGAGCAGTGCTGCGCACGCCACAGCGGAAGTGGTGAACAGCGAGTTCTTCATAAACACCTCTTGCGAATACGACTCATATGTCATGAGTGGAGTTCCCGCGGCGGGAGGTTCCTGGAGAACGTCAATTCCCGCGTTTATCTCTCATTCAGTTTCGGCCGATCCTCCGCCGGAATGGTCAGCTTTTCGCCCACGATGCGCCGGATGGCCACGAAGAATATAGGCGCCAGCAGCACGCCCAGGATCGCGGCCGACAACATTCCGCCGACCACGCCCGTGCCGAGCGCGCGACGCGCATTCGCGCCGGCGCCCGTGGCGAACACCAGCGGCAACACGCCCAATATGAACGCGAATGACGTCATCAAAATCGGGCGCAGTCGCAGTCGCGAGGCCTCGATGATGGATTCATACAACGCCGTGCCACGCTTCTGCTCCTCGATTGCGAACTCGACGATCAGGATGGCGTTCTTGGCGGCGAGACCGATGATGGTGATGAGGCCGACCTTGAAGAACACGTCATTGGGCATGCCGGTGAGCTTGGCCGCGAACACCGACCCGATGATGCCCACGGGCACGACCAGCAACACGGCGATGGGTGTGGCCCAGCTCTCGTACAACGCGGCGAGGCAGAGGAACACGACCAGGATGGACAGCGCAAACAACATCGGCGCTTCCGCTCCCGAGAGCCGCTCCTGGTAGGACTGGCCACCCCAGTCATAACCCAGACCCGGTGGCAGGTCCTCGCGCACGATGCGCTCCATCTCCTGCATGGCCTCGCCCGTACTCCTGCCGGGCTGCGCGCCGCCATTCAATTGAATGGCCGGAAACCCGTTGAAGCGCGCCTGCGAGGGCGCGGCGACTGTCCAGTTGGAACGCAACACCGACGACAGCGGCACCATGCCATCCGAGGAGGTGTCACCCGCAAAGGAGAAGCTGTTGGACTCCGCGGTGGTGCCCGCCGGCAGATAGAAGCGCTGCAGGGCTTCTTCGTTCATGCGATACGGCGCGTCGGCCTGCATGGTCACGCGCAGCACGCGGCCTTCGAAAATGAAATCGTTGACGTATACCGGCGCGAGCATGAGTTGCACGGCGGCGTACACGTCCGAAATCGCGAGGCCCATGGACTGGGCCTGTTCGCGATCGAGCGCGAGATTGAGTTGCGGCGCCGGCGGCAGCTCGTTCGGCTGCACACCCGCGACGACCTGGCTCTTGGAAGCCGCGGCCATCAACGCTCCGAGCGCGCCGTACAAGGCCGGGCGGCCCGCCGCCTTTCTGTCCTCCAGCCAGAACTCGAAGCCACCGAAATTTCCGAGTCCGGGGATGGTCGGGAAATTGAAGAACAGCGCCATGCCGTCTTTCTGGCCCATGCCCATGCCGAAGGCCCACTGGTTGAACTCGGTGGCGGTGGCTTCGCGCTCCGCATAGTCCTTGAGCTTGATGAAGAACATGCCGACGCTCTCACCGGCGCCGATGAAACTGAACCCGGTGACTTCGAACACCGAGTCCACCGCTTCATGGGTGCGCAACTGTTCGCTGACGCTCTTCATGAATTCGCGCGTGCGCGGCTGGCTGGTGCCGGGCGGCATCATGACCATGCCGATGGTGAAACCCTGGTCCTCTTCGGGCACGAAGCTGCTCGGAACCCTCCAGAACGTCAAACCACCGACGAGCAGCAGCACGAGGAATCCGGCGAGCCACCAGCGCTGGTGACGCATGCTGAATTTGACCGAGCGCACATACGACTTCTGCGTCCTGTCGTAACCGCGGTTGAACAGCTTGAAGAACCGGTTTTCCTTGAGGTGCTCGGGCCGCAGGATGGTGCCGCAGAGCGCCGGCGTCAGCGACAACGCCAGGAAAGCCGAGAAACCCATGGAGATCGCGATGGTCATCGCGAACTGCTGGTAGATCATGCCCACGGAGCCCGACTGCAGCGCGCTCGGGATGAATACCGCGGCGAGCACCACCGAGATCGCGATGATCGGGTTGGTGATCTGCGTCATCGCCTTGCGCGTGGCTTCCTTCGGCGAGAGATGTTCCTCGCGCATGATGCGTTCGACGGACTCGATGACCACGATGGCGTCGTCGACGACGATGCCGATGGCCAGCACCATGCCAAACAACGTGAGCTGGTTGATCGAAAATCCGAATATGGCCATGCCGATGAACGCGCCCATGAGCGCCACCGGGACGACCAGCGTGGGAATGAGGGTGGCCCGGAAGCTCTGCAGGAACACCAGCATCACGATGAACACGAGGAACACCGCGATGAGCAGCGTGATCACCACTTCGTGAATGGCGGCGTTGATGAAGATGGTCGCGTCGAACGGCAGGAACCACTCCACGCCCGCGGGAAAGCTGGGCGCGAGTTCGTCCATGCGCGTCTTGACCTGCCGCGCCACCTCGAGCGCATTCGCGCCCGGCGACAGCAGCACGCCGAAACCGGCGACGGGCTGGTTGTCGAGCCGCACATCGAACGAATAGGTGTTGAGGCCGAGCTCCACGCGCGCGACATCTTTCAGGCGCACGCTGGTGCCGTTGGGCTCGGTGCGCAGAATGACGTTCTCGAATTCTTCCTTGGAGCTGAACTGCGCTTCCGCGGACACCTGCGCGACGACCTGCTGGCCCTGCACTGCCGGTTGTTCGCCCAACGAGCCGGTGGCGAACTGCACGTTCTGGCCGCGCACCCGCGCGAGCACATCGGCGGCGCTCATGCGGAAGCTGCGCAGCTTGTCCGGGTTGAGCCAGATGCGCATGGAATATTCGGCGCCGAACTGCTGCGTCTGGCCCACGCCGGGAATACGCGAGATGGGATCGAGCACCTGGGCCGCGACGATGTTGTTGAGCACGTCCGAAGGCACGGAATTGTCTTTCGATCGCAGGCTCACGGCCATGAGGAAGCCGGAGTTCACCTTCGCAACCGTGAGGCCCTGCAGGACAACGTCGCGTGGCAGTCGCGGCTCGGCCAGCGTGACACGGTTCTGCGTCTGCACGGCCGCGGTGTCCGGGTTCGTGCCGGACTCGAAGAACAGCGTGATGTTGCCGCCGCCGTTCGAGGACGACGACGAGAAGTACATCATGTTGTCGATGCCGGTGAGCTGCTGCTCGATGACCTGGATGACGGTGCGCTCGACCACGTCGGCATTGGCGCCGGGATAGGTGGCGCTGATGGACACCTGCGGCGGCGCCACGTCCGGATACGCTTCGGCAGGCAGTTCGCGAATGGCGAACAGGCCGCCCAGCGTGATGATGATCGCGATCACCCAAGCGAATACCGGGCGATCGATGAAAAATTGCGGCATTGGAGTCGGCCCTGCGAGTTCTGTTGCTAACCAGCTTCAGCCGGAGCTGCGCCTTCGGCAGGCTTCTCCGGCCCGGGAGCCGGCGCTGCCGCGTTGACGGGCTTGGCTTTCGCGGGCATGCCCGGCCCTATCTTCTGCAGGTTGTCGACGATCACCTGGTCGCCGTCGGCAAGACCGCCCGAGATCACCCAGTCGCTGCCAACCACCGATGCGGTCTCGACGCGCTTCTGCGCGATCATCCCGTCCGCACCCACGACCAGCACGTATGGTCCCTGACCGTCACGCTGAACCGCGAGTTGCGGCACGCGGTAGCCCTTGTTCAGCGTGCCCACCGTCAGCCGCACCTTCACGTACATGCCCGGCAGCAGCGCGCGGCGCGGGTTCGCCACGCGCCCGCGGAACGCGACGGCGCCGGTGGTCGGATTCACGCTGTAGTCGGAAAAATCGAGCGTGCCCTTCTCTTCATAGAGCGAGCCGTCGTCGCGCACCAGGCGCACTTCGGCGAGGTTGCCCTGGGCCAGCGTCACGGCGCCCGACGCCTGGGCGCGCTGCAGCTTCTCGAAATCGGAAGCGGGCTGGTCGAAGAACACGAAGATGGGGTCTACCTGCTCGATGGTAGTTAGCAGCGTGGCTTCGCTCTGGCCCACCAGCGCACCTTCCAGTACGCGCATCTGGCCGGCGCGTCCCGAAATCGGCGCGGTGATGGTCGCGTATCCGAGGTTGATGCGCGCGGTTTGCACCTGGGCGCGCGCGGCCGACACCTGCGCGGCGGTCGATCGTTCGAGCGCGGCCGAATCGTCGAGCTGCATGCGCGACACCAGGTTCTCCTTCGCGAGCTCGCGATTGCGTTCGGCGGTCACCTTCGCGTTGGTGGCTGCCGCTTCCGCCTGCTCGAGAGACGCCGTGGCCTGCGCGAGCGCGGCGCGGTACGGCGCCGTGTCGATGATCACGAGGGGATCTCCCTCCTTGACCATGCTGCCTTCCTTGTAGACGCGCTTCTGCAGCACGCCGGGGACGCGGGCACGCACGTCGGAGGCGCGCGTGGGCGCGAGCCGGCCCGACGCATCGCGCACCAGCGGAACCGGTTCCGCGCGCACCACGATGACACCGACCTCGGGTGGCGGTGGTTGCTGTGGTGCCTCCTGCTTGTTGCAGGCGGAAACAAACAAGGCGGCAACAGCCGCGGCTATCAGCTGAACGCGTGACGACATTTTATTTTTGGGCATGGCGGGGGTTGGTATGTCCGCCTGCGAGGCCGCAGATTCTAGCCCTTACGATCGAAACAGTCGCGAGTACTGCGTTTCATGACGGCCACTGGCGACGGCGTTCAACGCGGTCGTCACACCGATGTCGGAATCTGTGAGTTTTTGTACCTGCTCTACCAAAGGAGGGATGCGCGCGCTCAGGGCATGCAGCATTCTTTGCGCAGCGCTTTGTCCTAACGGAACCAGCTTCACGGCGGCCAGCACCTGGTTCTCGATCCATGCCCACGCATAGGTCTGCAGGCACGCTTCAGCGTCGATGCGCCAGCTCGCGGCCGCGAATGCAAACGCGGTGGCATGCGCCACGCCCACCACGCTCTTCGCCGCGTTCGCGGAAAACAGCTCCGTCGAAAGCTCGAGCTCGACTAGCACGCGCAGCAACGCGGCGCCCAGGTGCCGATCCTCGGCGCGCAGTTCCTCGGTCTCGCGGCTGGCGATCAGAAACGCATTCCATCGCAGGACACTACCGTGATCCTGGCTCGACCACGCCGCCTTCAACCTTGCGAGCACCGGCAGATCGAGAGTGGCGAGGCTCGCATCGCCGATGCCGCCTATCCACTCGAGCGCGCTGGATTCGTCGGTGACCCATCCCGCTTCGACCGCATGTTCGAGGCCCTGTGAGAAATGAAAAGCGCCGATGGGAAGCGCCGGGCTCGCCAGGTGCAACAGTCGCAGCAATTGCATCGATGCGTGCGCATCGGCCGCGCGCGGCGCCGGCAGCTCAGTGCTGATGCGTGTGCGGGTGCGCGTGATGCGAGGCCGCGACATACGCGCCTCCTTCGGGCTCGAACGGCAATTCTTCGATCACGACCTGCAGGCCGAAGCCTCGCAACATGTCGTCGAGCACGTGATCGTGCTGGTAGCGCAGCCACCCGGTGCCGATCTGCAGCGCCACGTGCCGGTTGCCGAGGTGATAACAGGCGCGCGCCAGCATCAGTCCGTCCTCGGTATGCACCGTGGACACCATTTCAGGGGCAGCCTGTACTTCGATCACGCGGCCGTCATCGGCGAGCAGCAGGTCGCCATGGCGCAGCACCGATCCACGCTCGAGGAAGAGCCCCGCTTCCTCTCCGTTGTCGAGCACCGCGCGCAGCCGGCTCTTCGAGCGCTCGCCGAACGGCAGCACCAGCTTGCGCTCCGCGGCGCGGGGATGGTCGAGCGAGCGATCGAGTTTCAGATTGATCTTGAGCATCAGAAAAGAAAGTATCTCTGCGCCAACGGCAACACCCTCGCCGGCTCGCACCGCAGCGCCTCCCCATCCGCACGCACCTCGTAGGTCTGCGAGTCCACTTCGATTTTCGGTTGATAGTCGTTGTGGATGAGGTCCTTCTTGCGAATCGTGCGCGTGTTCTGCACGGCCACCAGGCGTTTTTTCAGCCCTAACTTCTCGGCCATGCCGCCCGCCGCCCCCGCCTTCGACACGAAGTGCACGCAGGTGGCGGCGCGCGCGCCGGCCAGCGCCCCGAACATGGGACGGTAATGCACGGGTTGCGGTGTAGGGATAGACGCGTTCGGATCACCCATGGGCGCGGCCACGATCATGCCGCCCTTGATCACCAGCGCGGTCTTGGCGCCGAAGAACGCCGGCTTCCACAACACGATGTCGGCGAGTTTGCCCTTCTCGATCGAGCCCACTTCATGCGCGATGCCGTGCGTGATGGCGGGGTTGATGGTGTACTTCGCGACGTAACGCCTGACGCGAAAGTTGTCATTGCGCGGATTGTCGGGCGTCAGCGGCCCGCGCTGCACCTTCATCTTGTGCGCGGTCTGCCAGGTGCGCGTGATGACTTCCCCGATGCGGCCCATGGCCTGGGAGTCCGAGGAGATCATCGACATCGCGCCCTTGTCGTGCAGGATGTCCTCGGCGGCGATGGTCTCCCGGCGGATGCGCGACTCGGCGAACGCGACGTCTTCGGCAATGCCCGGATCGAGGTGATGACACACCATGAGCATGTCGAGATGTTCGTCGACGGTGTTCACGGTGTACGGCCGCGTGGGGTTGGTGGAAGACGGCAGCACGTTGGCTTCACCGCAGGCCTTGATGATGTCGGGCGCGTGGCCGCCGCCCGCGCCTTCGGTGTGATAGGTGTGGATCGCCCGGCCCTTGAACGCGGCCAGCGTGTCCTCGAGAAATCCGGATTCGTTGAGTGTGTCGGTGTGGATCGCGACCTGGATGTCGTACTCCTCGGCGACGTTCAGGCAGTTGTCGATGGCCGCGGGCGTGGTGCCCCAGTCCTCGTGCAGCTTCAGGCCCATCACGCCCGCTTCGATCTGCTCGTTCAGCGGGCCCGGCAGGCTGGCGTTGCCCTTGCCTAACAAGCCGAAGTTGATGGGGAGATCCTCCAGCGCCTGGTACATGCGGCCGATGTACCACGGGCCCGGCGTGCACGTGGTGGCGCTGGTGCCGGCGGCCGGGCCGGTGCCGCCGCCGATCATGGTGGTGATGCCGGACATCATCGCGTCGTCCACCTGTTGCGGGCAGATGAAGTGGATGTGCGAGTCGATGCCGCCCGCGGTGGCGATGAGGCCCTCGCCGGCGATGATCTCGGTGCCGGCGCCGATGATGATGTCCACGCCGGGCTGGACATCGGGATTGCCCGCCTTGCCGATGCCGGCGATGCGCCCGTCCTTGAGGCCGATGTCGGCCTTGACGATGCCCCAGTGATCGACGATCAGCGCATTGGTGATGACGGTGTCGGCGACGTCTCTGGCGCCGCGCTGGCTCTGGCCCATGCCGTCGCGAATCACCTTGCCGCCGCCGAACTTCACTTCCTCGCCGTAGATGGTGTGGTCGCGTTCGACTTCGATGATGAGCGCGGTGTCCCCGAGGCGCACGCGGTCGCCGGTGGTGGGGCCGTACATTTCCGCGTAGGCGCGACGGTCGATGCTGGTCACGGGAGCTTCCCCATTATTTTGCCGTCGAAGCCGTACACCTCGCGCGCGCCGCCGTAGGCAACCAGCACGACTTCGCGTTCCTGCCCGGGCTCGAAGCGCACGGCGGTACCCGCGGCGATGTTGAGGCGAAACCCTTTCGTGGGCGCACGATCGAATCGCAGCGCCCGGTTGGTCTCGAAGAAGTGGTAGTGAGAGCCCACCTGGACAGGCCGGTCACCTGTATTGGCGACCTTGATCCTGAGCGTCGCGCGGCCGGCGTTGATTTCGATGTCGCCGTCGTCGCAGAAGATTTCCCCGGGGATGATTGGTTGCGCCATCGAGGCGGTCCTCACGGAATGGGATGGTGGACGGTGACGAGTTTCGTGCCGTCGGGGAACGTGGCTTCGACCTGCACGTCGGGAATCATTTCGGGCACGCCGTCCATGACGTCGGCGCGCGCGAGAATCGTGGTGCCGAAACTCATGAGCTCGGCCACGGTGCGGCCGTCGCGCGCACCTTCGAGGATGGCGGCGGAAATCAGCGCCACCGCTTCCGGGTAGTTCAACTTCAACCCGCGCGCCTTGCGGCGCTCGGCGACCAGGGCGGCCGTGAAGATGAGTAGTTTGTCCTTTTCGCGCGGCGTCAGTTCCATTCAGGTGCTCCAGATGCGCGGCAGCACGGCCGCGCGGCCGATGACGCGCGGACGCAGACGCTGCCACGCGGCGATGAAGAGATTGCGCAGCGCTTCGGCCTGCGGCGCGAGTGCGCGCAGCACGAGCACGCCGTCCACGAGTGAAACCGCGGCGTATGGCAGGTCGGCGACGAGTTCGCGGATGGGTTCCACGTCCTCGCGCGTCGCGGGCGTCGCCAGTAATGTTCCGACCGCCTCCTGTCCGGCGAGTCCCCAGCGCGCGCCGCGCGCCGCGGATTCGCCCTTCAGCCGCAGCCTGTCCAGGAAAATGGGGACAGTCCCCATTTCGTAGCAAAAGGGGCCGGACCTGATGGCAGCAGGCTCGTCGGTCGGAACCGTTCTCCACAGCTCGAGATCCAGCCTCAAGGCGCCGCTGTCGAAAGGCTCACCGCGCGCAGGCAGACCCAGGCAATTGATCTCCCAGCCGATGAAGCGCGAATGGGCATCGACGTGCACGCGCGTGGCGGTGCGTGCATCGGCGCCGCGGAAAAAGATGTTCTCCTGTGGCAGCCATTCCAGCGTGGCGCCCGCGGCGCGCAGCTCCTGGGTTTGCGACGAAACCCGGCCATCGCAGCGATAGAACTTGGTCGCAGCGGGCGTGGTGAGGAGTGCGTGCGCGTTCGCGTCCACCAGCACGTCGATGCGCAACTCGTCGCCGCCGACCACACCACCGGGCGGATGCACGAGATAGACGTGGCAGGGGTCGCCTTCGGGATAGAACGGCCGCTGCACGATGAGCGGGCCCTTGTGATGGCGCTCGATGAGCCGGGTCCGACCCGTCTCAGGTGCGGCCCCTTTTGCTAGCAAATGGGGAGTGTCCCCATTAAATCGGAGGCGCAGTTCGGCCTGCCAGGGGTCAGGCCTCGATTCCGGGAAATGGTGCTCCGCGCTTTCAGTCATGAGGTCCGGCACCATTTCCAGGAATTGGGGTCTGACCCCATTCAGACCGTGAGGTGCTGGTGAACCAGATCGTCGGTGAGCGCGCCGATGTCACCGCCGCCGACGATGCGCCCCTTGTCGATGATGCGAAACTCGCTGGCCACGCGGCGCGCAAACGGCAGTTTCTGTTCCACTAACAGCACGGTGAGTTTCGCCTCGCGATTGAGGCGCATGATGATATCGCCGATCTCGGCCACGATGTTGGGCTGAATGCCCTCGGCCGGCTCGTCGAGAATCAGCAGCTTCGGGTCGAGCACCATCGCGCGCCCGATGGCGAGCTGCTGCTGCTGTCCGCCCGACAGATCCCCTCCCCTGCGCCTGAGCATCTTCTTGAGCACCGGGAACCATTCGAAGATGTGTTCCGGCACATCCTTGATCTTCGCGCCGCGACGCGCCCCGAACCCGACGCGCAGGTTCTCCTCGACGGTGAGCTGCGAAAAGATCTCGCGACCCTGCGGCACATACGCGATGCCGAGCCGCGCGCGTCGATCGGCCGCCACCTTCGACAGGTCGGTATTGTCCGCGCCCAGCCCATAACTCATGGCACCCGAGGCGATCGGCAACAGGCCCATGATGCATTTCAGCAGCGTGGTCTTGCCCATGCCGTTGCGGCCCATGAGACAGGTGCACGAGCCTTCCGGCACGTCGAGCTTCACATCCCAGAGGATGTGGCTGCCGCTGTAGAACTGGTTGAGCCCGTCGATCGCCAGCACGGCTATCTACTCCTGCTTCTCGCCGAGGTACACCTCGACGACCTTCGGATCATTCTGCACGGCATCCATGCTGCCCTCGGCGAGCACCGAGCCTTCGTGCAGCACGGTCACCGTGCGCGCGATCGAGCGCACGAACTCCATGTCGTGCTCGACCACCACCACGGAATGTTTGCCGGCCAGCGACACCAGCAACTCGGCGGTGCGCTCGACTTCCTGCGGCGTCATTCCGGCCACCGGCTCGTCGACCA
Source organism: Steroidobacteraceae bacterium (assembly GCA_035765415.1). GTDB lineage: Bacteria > Pseudomonadota > Gammaproteobacteria > Steroidobacterales > Steroidobacteraceae > CADEED01. The sequence continues at coordinate 18,205 of DASTXR010000024.1, forward strand.
GCAGCAGCCGTGGATCCTGCATGAGCAACATGCCGATCTCGAGCCATTGCTTCTGGCCGTGCGAAAGGATTCCGGCTCGCACGTCGCGCTGATTCGTCAGCCCGACCGTGACCAGCACTTCATCGATGCGCGCGAGCTGCGCCCGGGCAATGGGTTTGAACAGCGTGTGCCAGACCGACTTGTTTCCCGCGGCCGCGAGCGCCAGGTTTTGCAGGACGCTGTGTTGTTCGAATACCGTCGGCTTCTGAAACTTCCGTCCAATGCCGGCCTCCGCGATTTCGGGTTCGGTGAGCGTCAGCAGGTCCGTGGTGGTGCCGAACCACGCGGACCCCGCATCGGGCCGCGTCTTGCCGGTGATCACGTCCATCATCGTGGTCTTGCCGGCGCCGTTCGGGCCGATGATGCAGCGAAGCTCGCCCACGTCGATGTACAGCGTGAGAGCGTTGAGCGCGCGGAATCCATCGAAGCTCACGGTGATGTCTTCGACGTAGAGGATCGTGCCGTGCGAGGCATCGCCGGGCATGGGCCGGTCGCTGCCCGTGCCGGCGCCGAACACCTTCTGCCAACCTTGTTTGACGACCTGCGCGGCGTTCATGTGGGCACCACGCGGGCTTCAGCGGGCGGCGCGGACGAAGGCTTGCGCCCGAACCGGTCCAGCAGCCCCACCACGCCTCGCGGAAGGAACAGCGTCACCACGACAAACAACAGTCCCAGCGCGTACAGCCAGAACTCGGGCAACGCGGCGGTGAAAAACGTCTTCGCGTAGTTCACGAGCACCGCGCCCGCGGCCGCGCCGTACAACATGCCGCGGCCTCCGACGGCCACCCAGATCACGACCTCGATGGAGTTGATGGGCTGGAATTCGCTGGGATTGATGATGCCCACCTGCGGCACGTAGAGCGCACCGGCGATTCCGGCGAGCACCGCCGAGAACGTGAATATCCAGAGCTTGTACGACTCGACCCGGTACCCGATGAAACGCGTGCGGCTCTCCGCGTCGCGAATCGCCTGCACCACGCGCCCGGCACGCGACAGCGTGATGTAACGGCACGCGAGATATCCAAGGATCAGCGCGAGTGCGCTGGCCACGAACAGCGCGACGCGCGTCGACGGCGTGTTGATGGCGAAGCCGAGGATGTCCTTGAAGTCCGTCATGCCGTTGTTGCCGCCGAAACCCATGTCATTGCGGAAGAACGCGAGCATCAGCGCATAGGTGAGCGCCTGCGTGATGATGGATAGATAGACGCCGGTGACGCGCGAGCGGAATGCCAGCCAGCCGAAGATCAGCGCCAGCAGCCCCGGGACCACGGCCACCATCAGCATGGCGAACCAGAACATGTCGAAGCCGTGCCAGAACCACGGCAGTTCCTTGTAGTTCAGGAACACCATGAAGTCCGGCAGCACCGGGTCGCCGTACACGCCACGCGTGCCGATCTGGCGCATCAGGTACATGCCCATGGCGTAACCGCCGAGCGCGAAGAACGCCGCGTGGCCCAGCGACAGGATGCCGCAGTAGCCCCACACCAGGTCCACGGCCACGGCCATCAGCGCGTACGTCATGTACTTGCCGATCAGCGTCATGGTGTAACCCGAGATCTGCAGCGCCGAGCCTTCGGCAGGCACGAGGTGCAACACCGGCACGACGATGCCGACCAGCGCGACGATCACCAGGAACACCGCCGTGCCGCGTTCGCCCACCAACAAATTGAGTAGTGGCCCCTGCTTCATCCTAGTTCTCCGCCGCGCGGCCCTTCTGCGGGAACAACCCGCGCGGCCGCCGCTGGATGAAGAGGATGAGCGCGATCAACACCAGGATCTTCGCGAGCACCGCGCCCGCCCAGGGCTCGAGCACCTTGCTGACCACGCCTAACGACATGCCGCCGATCAGCGTGCCCCAGAGATTTCCCACGCCGCCGAACACCACCACCATGAACGAATCGATGATGTATTGCTGGCCGAGGTTGGGCCCGACGTTGGTGAGCTGGCTGAGCGCGACACCGGCGACGCCCGCGATGCCGCTTCCGAGGCCGAACGTCATCGCGTCCACCCACTGGGTGCGCACGCCCATGGCCCGCGCCATGTTGCGGTTCTGCGCGACCGCGCGCACCTTGAGTCCCAGCGAGGTCTTCTGCAGCACCATCTGCAGGATGACGAACACCACGATCATGAACAGGATGACGTACAGCCGGTTGTACGTGATGGAAAGCGCCTCGTTGATCTGCATCGAGCCGGCCATCCAGCCCGGCGTCTCCACCGGCCGGTTGTTGGCGCTGAACACGTCGCGCACCACCTGCTGGAGAATGAGGCTCACGCCGAACGTGGCTAACAAGGTTTCGAGCGGGCGCCCATAGAGGAAACGCACGACTCCGCGCTCGATGAGCATGCCGACACAGGCTGACACCAGGAACGCCAGGGGAATGGCGATGAAGATCGACATGCCGATGTGACCGGGCATGGCCTGCTGCACGACGTACGTGGTGTAGGCGCCCAGCATCATGAGCTCGCCGTGCGCCATGTTGATGACGCCCATGACGCCGAAAGTGATCGCGAGGCCGATGGCGGCGAGCACCAGTACCGAGCCGAGACTCAGGCCGAAAAACAGCGTTTCGATCGTCGAATACACGCGCCGCGAGGAATCGATGGAGGCGATGACTTCGCGAGCCGTGGTGCGCACCTTTTCATCCGATTCCGGAAACGTACCGTCCTCGGCCGCGGTCACCATGGTGGTGAGCCGGTTGTAGACGTCGGGACTCAGTGAATCCTTCAGTGCCGCCACGGCCGCGAGCCGCGTCGGCGCATCCGGACTCTCGAGATCGGCGAGCGCCAGTCCCTCGCGCATGGCCTGGCGCACGTCGTCATCGGTTTCCTTGTCGACGCTGCTGCGCAGGATGGCCACGCCATCGTCGTCGATCGCCCGCAGCATCTCGCGCACCGCGGCCAGGCGCACGTCCGCGTCCGGATCCGACAACGCAAAACTGGCGACCGCGCTGCGCAGGCTCTTGCGCAGGCTGTTGTTGGTCGTGATGCGCGAGTATTCGTCGGGACTGCCGCTGCCGGCCGCCGCGAGCGTCAGCGGATCGGTCAGCGCCAGCGTGGTCTCGCCACCGTCCGTGATGAAAACCTTGTTGTCCGCGTTGCGGACATACAGCTTGCCGTCGAGCAGCGCGGCCAGCACGGCGCGCCCGTTCGGATGCCTGAGCTCGCTCAACGCGGTCACCGCCGCCGATTTCTCGGGGAAGCTCTGCGCCGCAAGGCCGGCCACCGCCGCGGCGAACTCGTCGCCAGATGCAGGCGCGGTAGTTTGGGCGCGCACCGCGGCGGCGAACAACACGCCGATCAGCACGAAGACGGCGACGTAGCCAATTCGGCGCAGCAACAAAAGAGAAGGTCCCGGGATTGCTCCCGGGACCCCGATTTCCTTTTCGCGTGACTTATTTATAGTTTTGGCCCGAGCACTGCTTGGTCTTGGTGTTGTAGTTGCCGCACTTCAACGTGACCCAGTCGGCTTCGATGTCCTTGCTGCCCGGCAGGAAGTCCGACCAGGCGTCGCCCGGCACCAGGCCTTTGGTCTGCCAGACCGTGTCGAACTGGCCGTCGGCACGCACTTCGCCGATGAGCACGGGCTTGGTCAGGTGGTGGTTAGCCAGCATCCTGGAGACGCCGCCCGTGAGATTCGGCGTTTCCAGGCCGATCATGGCGTCGGTCACCTTGTTCACGTCCGTGGTCTTGACTTTCTCGACCGCCTTGACCCACATCTGGAAGCCGATCACGTGCGCTTCCATCGGGTCGTTGAACGTGCGCTTCGGGTTCTTGGTGAACGCGTGCCACTTCTTGATCCACTCCGTGTTCGTGGGGCTCTTCATGCTCATGAAGTAGTTCCACGCGGCGAGATGGCCCACCAGCGGCTTGGTGTCGATGCCGGCGAGCTCCTCTTCACCGACCGAGAAGGCCACGACCGGAATGTCTTCCGCCGAGATCTTCTGGTTGCCGAGCTCCTTGTAGAACGGCACGTTGGCGTCGCCGTTGATGGTCGAAACCACCGCGGTCTTCTTGCCGGCGGAACCGAACTTCTTGATGTCGGACACGATCGACTGCCAGTCGGAGTGACCGAAAGGCGTGTAGTTGATCATGATGTCGGCGTCGGCGACTCCCTTGGCCTTGAGATAGGCCTCGAGGATCTTGTTGGTGGTGCGCGGATACACGTAGTCCGTGCCCGCGAGCACCCAGCGCTTCACACCGATGTCCTTCATCAGGTAGTCCACCGCCGGAATCGCCTGCTGGTTGGGCGCCGCACCGGTGTAGAAGACGTTCTTCGACGACTCTTCACCTTCGTATTGCACCGGGTAGAACAGCAGGCCGTTGTTCTTCTCGAACACCGGCAGCACCGACTTGCGCGAAACGCTGGTCCAGCATCCGAACACCACGTCGACCTTGTCCTTCACCAGCAGCTGCTCGGCCTTCTCGGCGAACAGCGGCCAGTTGGATGCCGGGTCCACGACCACGGCTTCGAGCTTCTTGCCTAGCAACCCGCCCTTCTTGTTCTGCTCGTCGATGAGCATGAGGACCGTGTCCTTGAGCGTGGTCTCGGAGATGGCCATCGTGCCGGACAGCGAGTGCAGTACGCCGACCTTGATCGTGTCCGCGGCCTGCGCTGCCGACGCGAGCGTCATTGCGATGGCCGCGCCGAGAACCGCCATGCCGTGTTTGAATTTCGTGTTCATGTGTTACCCCCTTACATCTGAATTTGCAGACCGAGACCGATCGTCGAGGTGTCGCCACCCACGTCCGGATCGAAGCTCTTGTCCAGGTAGTACAGGCTGATGCGCGCGTTGAACGACTTGATGATGTAGTTCAGGTCGACTTCGAACGTGTCCTGGTCGAGGTCGTCGCCGAAGAAGTCGTAGGTCGCCTGGCCGAACTTGCCGAGCACCTGGAACTTGCCGGGACCGGTATCGCCGGGGAACAGGTAAGCGCCGAGCACGTAGAAGCCATCCGACTTCTCGTAGCCGCCGCCCACCGGCGTGCCGTAACCACCGAGGCCGTCGTACACGGAGAACTCCGACTCGATCGTGACGACGCCGGAATTGCCGAGCTTCTTCTCGAGCAGGAAATCGAGCGTGTACGCGTCGCCGGAATCCGCGGATTGCGCCGCGAGTCCGAACGCGAGCAGATCCTTCTCACCGTAGTAGGTGCCGTTCAGGTAGTAGCCGTCTTCCGCATCCCAGAAGTCGACCTGGACGCGCGAGGCCACCAGCACGTCGGAATCGCCCGTTGTTAGCCCCGCGACATCGAAGGCGCCAACGGAGAACTTGACCTTGTCGAACTGCCCCCAGTACATGAGACCGTCATCGCGGCCTTCCGTTTCGAACGGATAACCGTCCTGCACGCCGTCCTGGTAGACGCCCCAGTGGCTCGCGTAGTAAGGCCCGTACAGGTTGGCGCGATCGCTGGGCGGCAGGAAACGCCCGGCCCAGATGTTGTGTTTGCCGCCCGCGAACGAGAATTGCGCGGCCGCGTCGATGACACGGATTTCCTCGTCGTCGGAGTTGTACTCCGTGTTCAACATGAACCCGATGTTCTCGGTCGCCTTGCCGCTGATGTAGAGGCGCGCGCTGTTCAGCGCGAAGTCGCTGGTCGAGTCGCTGCCGCCTTCACCGTCATCGAAGTCGGTGGCCGAGAAGCTGGTCCGGATACCGCCGCCGACCGAGAAGTCGCCGGCCGTCGCCGGCATGAATGGCAGCGCGGCCAATCCAAGGCCGGCGGCTGCTTTGATGATGTTTGATTTGAGTGACATGTTTTTCCCTGTTGGCTAACCCTGAGCTCGACGGTACGAAACGGGTTCCATCGGAGGTAGGCGTCATTTGACGTAGGTGTCCGCGCATTTGGGCGAACTAGGTGCGACGGCGCCAACCCCTGCACTCGAAAGACGCAGTGGTGGTGCCGGGCACCAAAAGCCGTAGTTGAGTCGGCGCCGGCACATAACGCG
>DASTXR010000025.1:0-5075 GCA_035765415.1 Steroidobacteraceae bacterium
CCAATCTCCGCCTGCGCATGCGGATATCGCCATGCTGCGATTCACGGCCCATGCGCTCGATGCGAGTCTCGAGGACTTGCGCACCGAGGCGACTCCGTCGGAGCTCATCGAGCTCGAGCCGGCCACGCGCGTGCTCGGTGATCTGGAACTGCAGGAAAAATACCTTCCGCGCCGGCCGTCGCTCCTGCCGCGACTCATGAGCGCCATCAACAGCGACTCGAACTCGATGCGCGCGATGGCGAAGATCATTGGTGAGGACGGTGCGCTGCTCGGCGGTCTGCTGCGACTGGCAAACAGCGCTTACTACGGAGTGCGCCGACACAAACCCATCGAGAGCCTGGAGAAGGCGGTGGCGCTGGTGGGGACCGACGGACTGCGCTCGCTGGTGACCACGGCGTTGTTGCACCCGGTCATGACCGGAACGCGAGGACCTTTTTCTTCGTTCGCCGAAGCAACCTGGGAGCACAGCCAGTTCTCCGCCGCCTGCGCAGAACTGCATGCGGTTCAACTCGAGGGGGCTGACGCTTTCAGTGCGCGGCTGCTGGTGTTGTTGCGCGGTCTCGCGAGCAATACGGTGTTCCGCATCGCGCGCGAGAATTGTGTGGACGTGAGCAACATACGGGCGGCGGCCATGGCGCAGTTGTTAGACGACTGGGTGCCGCCCACGGCACAGCGCATCGCCGAGAACTGGCAGCTGCCCGCGGACCTGTGCAACGTGCTGTCGGCTCCGGCTGCACCCGGCCTGGCGCGCTCGCTGCGTTTCGGGCGACTGGCCGGCGCGCTGCTCGTGCTGGTGACTCACGGACATATGCGTGAGCTCTCGGCGCGCGCGGTCTTGCTCGCCGACGATCATCGCCGCACGCAGGTGAATCGATTGTGGTCGCGACTCGCGATCGCCCACCTCGCCATCGCTCGGTGACCGCGCGCCGAAGGCGCCCGACACGCCGCGAGGACGTACAATGCGGCGCCAGTCAGCCCGGAGGTATCCATGAATCTTCATCTCACGATAGGCCCGCTCCTTTCACTCATTGCGGGCATCCTGATCTTCATCGTCCCGCGACTTCTTAACTACATTGTCGCGACCTACCTCATTGTCATCGGCCTGATCGGGCTCTTCGGCACCGGCTGGCTTCGCTGAGAGCGGCGCAGGCGGCCGCGAGCAAGAATCCCGCCGCCATCCGCTGCACTCGCCAACCGGATGAGGTATCCAACCGCCTGTCGCCTACTGCAGCAGCTCGAGGATCGGCACGAGGATCGCCGGATCGAACTTGAGTTCGTGCACGACGATCGCTGACGTGCTCGGCTGGTTCCACGAGTCGCCGGCGTAACGCGCGGTCAACGACAGACTGCCGGTGCGGCGCAGTTGCGTGGTGGTCAACGTCGCGGAGCCTGCGTTGAGGGGTGCGCTGCCGATGAGCGTAGTCCCCTCGTAGAACTCGACGGTACCCGTGGGCGACGCATACGCGCCCGCCGCGGCGGTCACGGCCGCCGTCAGCGTGACCGGCCTGGCGGTCAGCGAAGTGGTGGATGACTGCGTGAGCGACGTGGTAGTTGGGAATGGGCCCAGTTTGACCAGGACATCGATGCTGTAGCCGTCGAGATTGTTGGCGTCGGGGCCGTACTGTGCCGACAGCTTGTAGGTTCCCGGCGTCGTATAGGGTGGTGCAAAGTTGAAGTAACCCGTCGCGCGCACGCTGACCAGGTTGTTCTGATTGTTGAGCGTTGTCCGCGCGTATTCGGTCGGGAAACCGCCCGGCGGCGTCACGCGAAAGATGAGCGGGCCATTCGGGCGCCACGTCACGAGGTCGGTGACGAACTGCACGGTGTCTCCGGCGCGCGCGAAAGGCGCTGATACCGAAGTTCCGCTGAACTGCGGCGTGAACTTCCCGACTTGCACACTGATGGTCGAAGTGCCGCCAAATCCATCCGGAGAGGTCGCCGTCATGACGTGCTCTCCGGCGGCCAGCATCTGAAAGGTCTGGGTCGGCGTGGCGCCGGTGCGCGTGGACTGGGCGACAAACAGGAGCTGATTGCCGTCTCTCACGTTCACCGTGCCGGTGTCCTGAAACCAACCGCTCTGCTGCGTATACCTTTCGAACCAGGCACTGATCGTCACGTTGCTGCCGACCGTCGTGTTGACGGTACTCACGCGCAGGCAGGTGGACAGTTGCTGGCTGGAATTTTCATTGGCGCACACCCTGGTGGGAAGCTGGGCATGTGCAGCGTCACCGCAAGTGAAAGCAGCGAGCGCCATGAGCGCCACGTGGAATGAACGCAATGAATTTCGCACGATCTCCCTCCCGTTGACAGGCGCGATGCAGCCTATCCGGTCGCTCGCGGGCGTTCAATCTCGCGGGCAGCTCGCCGCCAAACTACTTCCGGGCGTGTCGCAAATTTTCGCGTCGTGACAGAGACAGCCATATGCCCGGACGCGGCAGGATGCCGTGCGCCTCGAAGCCGCGAGTTACCATGGCGCCGGCTTGTAATCCTTCAGGAACTGTCCCCACACATGTTCGCCGGTGAGCCGGCCGACGAATATGGGATCCACGATCCGCGCCGCGCCGTCGATGATGTCGAGCGGCGGTGAGAACCCCGCTTCTGCCTTGCGCGCCGCGTGCACGGCGGGGTCTTCGTCGGTGATCCACCCGGTGTCCACCGCATTCATGTGGATGCCATCCTTCACGAAGTCGGGCGCGCTGGTGCGCGTCATCATGTTGAGCGCCGCTTTCGCCATGTTGGTGTGCGCGTGTTTGTCGGTCTTGGTGGCGCGATAGAACTGGCCCTCGATCGCGCTGACGTTGACGATGTGCTTGTGAGAGCCGGGCGTGCGCAGCATGAGCGGCTTCAGGCGCGCGTTGAGGATGTACGGCGCAATGGCGTTCACCAGTTGCACCTCCAGGAGCTCCGGCGTTTCGACTTCGTGCATGCGCAGTCGCCAGCTATTCATTTCGCGCAAGTCCACTTGCTGCCGGTCTTCGTCGAAGCGGTTCGCGGGAAAGAGGGCCTCGCCACCGCGGTAATCCTCGTCCAGATAACGTCGCTGCGAGAGGGCCGCGCTGTGCACCAGCCCTTCACCCGGGCTGTGCTCCGGTGCAGTCATCAGCGCGCCCGATTGTTCACGCGAACCTTCGAGCCTCCTCAGCAACTCGTCGTGATCCGCGAGCACGCTTCGCAGGTCCGCCGGAAGCGCGGCGACAAATTCAGTTTCGCGCGCCAGCAGGTGTTGAAAGAATCCCGCGGGCCTGCGCACCGTCTGGCACGCGTTGTTGAGGATGTAGTCGAGCCGCGGCAGCCGCTCGCAGAGAAATCTCGTGAACAGTTCCACGCTCGGCGTGTGGCGCAAGTCCAGCCCGTGGATCTGCAGGCGTGACCGGAGCTCGGAAAAATCCGGCTCTTTCGAGTAGCGGTCGGCGGCATCGACGGGAAAACGCGTCGTGACGATGACGTGCGCCCCGGCGCGCAGTAGTTTGAGCGAGGCCTGGTAGCCGATCTTCACGCGCGCGCCGGTTATCAATGCGTACTGGCCGCTCAGGTCCGCGCTCTGCTCGCGCTTGGCGTAGTTGAAGTCGCCGCAGGGTTGACACATCGCATCGTAGTAGCGATGCACCTTCGAAAAGGGCTGCTTGCAGACGTAGCAATCGCGTTCCTTGTTGAGCCGGGGCCGCTCATCGAGGTCTTCCGGCTTCGGCGGCTCCAGCCACAGCGGCGCAAACACCGGTGCGCGGCGTTGCACGCGCAGCCCGGCTTGTTCGATGGCCTTGCGGTCCTGCTCCTTCGCGGCCTCCCGTTCGGCGCGCCGGAACGCCTTCGCCATCCTGACGAGATCGTGACGCTCGGGTTTTGCGACGAGCCCGGCCAGCGTGAGCAACTCGCGGCGTTGTTCCTGGGTGAGGCGCGTGAGATGCGAGCGGTCTGATTCGATGGCGCGCAGCACTCGCAACGCTGCATGCAGGTCGTCATCTGAAATGTTCATGTGCGCATTGTAAGTGTCCGCCGGGGCTTCATTCAGGCGTCACAGGATCATTCGCAGCGCAGCGCGATCACGACGTTCAGCCATTCGCCTTTCGCTCGTGATTCGATTCGGCGGAACTTCTTCACAAAGTTCATCACATCTGCACATCGCGCCGTACCAAGGCGCCGGGCGGTGGCGGAGAGTTAGTGCCGGGCCACAACAATCCGCTGAACGCCGGTGTGCAACCGCCGGCGGCAGCCAGTTCTCCGCGCAATTCAGGAGGGGTACTTATGTCCTTTTTCCGATGCCTGGCACTCACCGTGTGCCTGCTGGCCCTGCACGTTCCGGCGCGTGCACAGCTTCCGTCGCCCAGCTCTGCATTTACGTTTCTCGGTCGGACGCCGGACAGTGGATTCACGACTACCTTTCTGATTGGAACAAGTCCTTACGGACCAGTGGAAGACAGGGGCACTTGCCGCGAATCCGTCATGCGTCATGTATTGCGCTACGGTGACGAGAATCGAATCAGTTGCCGTGTGCAGAGGCGGAATTTCATTTACGACTACCTGTCATTGGAGGCGGGAGCCAACGTGTGGCCTCGACATGAGGATGTGCCCGGCCTGTACTGGCTTTCAGCTTCCACAGATGTTTCCCTGACCGCTCGTTCCATCTGGCCCGATATCAGAGGCGAAGTCATCTCGGGGTTTGAGGGATATGGGTCCGCCTGGGCCACGGACGGAATCATGTTCCGGGCCAATGAGAACATTCGTGTGAAGGTCGAACAGGGCCGTACCCTGTCACCCGGCCCCGATGAACGCGTGTACCTCTGGATGGAACGTTGTGACGCCAACGGCTGCACTGTGCTGCGTGACCTCAAGGAGAAGCTTCCCTGGATCATCACGCTGCCCGCGAATCAGTTTCCGGCGCAACAGCCCGTCAACCCGGATCCCTATGCGAGCGAACACTACCGTGTCAGCACGTCCGTGTATGTCATGGTGAATGGTAGTCAGCGCGATTATCGGCGCGATGGAGACGCGGTGCGGGACAGCGCCGAGGCGCACATAAGTGTGCAGATCGAATCTGCAGGCTGTATTCCCGGTACTGCGGGTTGTTGATGCGGGCA
>DASTXR010000026.1:0-9478 GCA_035765415.1 Steroidobacteraceae bacterium
CACGTAGTCGGCATGCCCGGGGCAGTCCACGTGCGCGTAGTGGCGCTCCTTCGACTGGTATTCCACGTGCGCCGTGGAAATCGTGATGCCGCGCGCCTTCTCTTCCGGCGCCTTGTCGATCTGGTCGTACGCCATGTACGAACCACCGTTGGTCTCCGCCATGACCTTCGTCAACGCAGCCGTCAGCGTCGTCTTTCCGTGATCGACGTGGCCAATGGTGCCGACGTTCACGTGCGGCTTGTTGCGTTCAAACTTTTCCTTCGACATGACGAAAACTCCTAAAAGAAGGCTCTAGCTAATTTCATGGACGCGGTTTGCGAAGCAAACAGCGGTTAATTTCAGTGACGCAGTCACTTGTTAATTATCCCATCAGCAATATTCGGTGGTACTTCCATGTACTTGGCGAATTCCATCGTAAAGGTCGCGCGGCCCTGGCTCATCGAGCGCACGTTGGTCGCGTAACCGAACATTTCCGAAAGCGGCACTTCCGCCGTGACCGTCTTGCCGGCCGGCGTGTCTTCCATGCCCTGGATCTGGCCGCGGCGGCGATTCAAATCGCCGATCACGTCGCCCATGTAATCCTCGGGAGTCACGACTTCGACCTTCATGATGGGCTCGAGGATGACCGGCTTCGCTTTGCGGAAGCCATCCTTGAAGCCGAAGATCGCGGCCATGCGGAAGGAAATTTCGTCGGAGTCGACGTCGTGGTACGAGCCGTCGAACAGCGTGACCTTGGTGTCGACGACCGGGTAGCCAGCCATGACGCCGGTTTCGATGGCTTCTTTCACGCCCTTCTCGACGGCGGGAATGAACTCGCGCGGCACGCTGCCGCCGACGATGCCATTGATGAATTCGTTGCCCTTGCCCTGTTCGTTCGGCTCGATCTTGAGCCACACGTGGCCGAACTGGCCGCGGCCACCGGACTGCTTGATGTGTTTGCCTTCGCTCTCGACCTTGGCGCGAATCGTTTCACGATAGGCGACCTGCGGCTTGCCGACGTTGGCTTCCACCTTGAACTCGCGCCGCATGCGGTCGACGATGATTTCGAGGTGCAGCTCGCCCATGCCGGAGATGATGGTCTGCGCGGACTCTTCGTCGGTGGACACGCGGAACGACGGGTCTTCCTTCGCGAGACGCTGCAACGCCAGGCTCATCTTTTCCTGGTCGGCCTGCGTCTTCGGTTCCACCGCCACCGAGATGACGGGGATCGGAATGGTCATCTTCTCGAGCGTGATGACTTTCTCGAGATCCGAAAGCGTGTCGCCCGTGTAGACGTCCTTGAGCCCCACGGCCGCCGCGATGTCGCCGGCGTGCACTTCCTTGATCTCGCTGCGCTCGTTGGCATGCATCTGCAGCAGGCGCCCGATGCGCTCCTTCTTCGAGCGCGACGGCACGAACACCGTGTCGCCCGAGTTCAGCGTGCCGGAGTAGACGCGGAAGAACGTGAGGTTGCCGACGAACGGGTCGTTGAGAATCTTGAATGCCAGGGCCGAGAACGGCTGACCGTCGGATGCGGTGCGCGTGATGGTCTCGCCCTTCTCGGAGAGCCCCTTGGTGGGCGGAAGCTCGATGGGCGACGGCATGAACTCGATGACGGCATCGAGCAGCGCCTGCACACCCTTGTTCTTGAACGCGGTGCCGCACATGCACAGCACGATCTCGTTCTTGAGCGCACGCGCCTTGAGGCCGCGCTTGATCTCGTCATCGGACAGCGCGACGCCGCCCAGGTATTTGTCGGTGAGCGCGTCGTCGCCTTCGGCGGCGGCTTCGATCATCTTCGCACGGTATTCCTCGGCCTGCTCGCGCAGCGGCGCCGGGATCTCGCGGAACTCGAACTTCATGCCCTGGGTTTCCATGTCCCAGTAGATGGCCTTCATCTTGATGAGGTCGATGACCCCTTCGAAGGAATCTTCGGAGCCGATGGGCAGCTGGATGGGCACGGGATTGGCGCGCAGGCGCGCGCGGATCATCTCGCACACTCGCAGGAAATCGGCCCCGGCACGGTCCATCTTGTTGACGAACGCGATGCGCGGCACGTTGTAGCGGTTCATCTGCCGCCACACCGTCTCGGACTGCGGTTGCACGCCGGCAACGGAATCGAACAGGGCTACCGCCGAGTCGAGCACGCGCAGCGAGCGCTCGACTTCGATGGTGAAGTCCACGTGCCCGGGCGTGTCGATGATGTTGATGCGGTGCTCGGGGAAGGATTTGTCCATCCCCTTCCAGAAGCAGGTGGTGGCCGCGGACGTGATCGTGATGCCGCGTTCCTGCTCCTGCTCCATGTAATCCATGACCGCCGCGCCGTCGTGCACCTCACCGATCTTGTGAGACACGCCCGTGTAGAACAGGATGCGTTCGGTCGTCGTCGTCTTCCCGGCGTCGATGTGCGCGGAAATACCGATGTTCCGATAACGCTCGATGGGCGTACTGCGGGGCATGGACTATCTACCGGCCCGAAGGCTTACCAACGGTAGTGAGCGAATGCCTTGTTGGCTTCGGCCATGCGATGGGTGTCTTCACGCTTGCGCACGGCGGCGCCGCGGTTCTCGGCAGCGTCCATGAGCTCATGCGCGAGGCGGAAAGCCATCGACTTCTCGCTGCGCTCGCGCGCGGCTTCGATGACCCAGCGCATGGCCAGCGTCTGGCGACGCTGCGCACGCACTTCCACGGGCACCTGGTAGGTGGCGCCGCCGACGCGGCGCGACTTCACTTCGACGACCGGCTTCACGTTGTCGAGCGCGGTGGACAGCATGGCGACGGCGTCGCCGGCCGGCTTGCCGGACTTCTCGACGATGCGGTTGATGGCGCCGTAGATGATGCGTTCGGCGGCGGACTTCTTGCCGCTCTTCATGACCACGTTCATGAACTTGGCGAGCATGTCGTTGTTGAATTTCGGGTCCGGCAGGATGTGGCGGACGGGCGCTGCTGTGCGACGTGACATTTAGATAGACCTCTTACTTCTTCGCGCGCTTGGCGCCGTACTTGCTGCGGCCCTGCTTGCGATTGCCGACTCCGGCGCAATCGAGCGTGCCGCGCACGGTGTGATAACGAACGCCGGGCAGATCCTTGACGCGGCCGCCACGGATGAGAACCACCGAGTGCTCCTGGAGGTTGTGGCCTTCGCCGCCGATGTACGAAGAGACTTCGTAACCGTTGACGAGGCGCACGCGCGCCACTTTGCGCATGGCCGAGTTCGGCTTCTTGGGCGTCGTGGCATACACGCGCGTGCAGACGCCGCGCTTCTGCGGTGACGCGCCGAGCGCGGGGACCTTGGTCTTCTCTTTGTTGACGCGACGCGGGTTCGCGATCAACTGGCTCGTTGTGGCCATGCTTACTCCAGTTTTAAATCCACAGCGCGGACGAATGAACACCGGGCCGACCTCTGCTGGAGAGGCCGGCCCGGTGCTTTGAGTCCGCTATTTACGCCTTCCCCGGTATAGGGGTGGGGCGACAAAGGCCGGCGATTCTAGGTATGTGACCGGGGGGTGTCAACGCATTGCTGCGCTGCGTCAAGAGATTGAGCCCCTCTTATATATCGCTGCCCTGCCCCGGGTACCGGGGCAACCCCGAGATGGCTCAAATCTTGGCCATTTTCGGGGTTACGGCCGGCGCTTCCATGGGTGAGGCGCAATAGGACTCGATGAACTCGCGGTGCGTGGGCATCTTCGCAACCGCGCCGGCGATGCTGCCCTTGAGCGTGTCGAGCGCCTTTCGCAGGCGCTCCGGTCCGAGCATGCGGCCCATGTGGTGGTAACCCCGCGGCTTGAGCCGCTGTCCCAGCATCACCTGCATCCACGACTCGACGCGAAACATCTCGTCCGTGGCCTGGTAAGCCATCGCGTTCTCGCGGAACAGCTCGATGCGCGCGGCCAGCGACTCGGGAATGGGCATGTCGCGGCAATCGCGCCAGAAGGCCGTGTCGTCCCGCTCGGTGAGCTTGTAGTGCAGGATGATGAAGTCGCGGATGCGCTCGTATTCGAGCTTCGACTGGTCGTTGTAGCGGTTGATCAGCGACTGCGTGATGCCGCTGAACGGGAACAGCTGCATGAGGCGCGTGACGCCGATCTGGATGAGATGAATGCTGGTCGATTCCAGCGGCTCGATGAAACCGCTGGAGAGGCCCATGGATACGACGTTCTTGTCCCAGGCCTTCAGGCGCCGGCCCGCCTTGAACTTGAGGAGGCGCGGCTCGAACAACGCTTCGCCCTCGAGATTGCCTAACAACGTGGCGCGTGCGTCTTCCTCGCTCTGGTACTGGCTGCTGAAGACGATGCCGTTGCCCACGCGATGCTGCAACGGGATGCGCCACTGCCAGCCCGACTGGCGCGCGATGGCGCGCGTGTAAGGCGGGATGTCCTTGCCCGAGGGCGTCTGCACGGCGAGCGCGCGATCGGTGCGCAGCCAGGGGCTGTAGTCCTCATAACCGGCCTTGAGCGTCTGCTCGATCAGCAGGCCGCGGAATCCGGAGCAGTCGACGAACAGGTCGCCCTCCACCGACTCGCCGGATTCGAGGATGAGCGCCTGGACGAATCCGGTCTCCGGATGCTGCTGCACGGTCCTGATCTTGCCTTCGATGCGCCTGACGCCCTTGGGCTCGCTGAGCTTGCGTAGATAGGCCGCGTACAGGCCGGCGTCGAAATGATAGGCGTAGTTGATCTTGACGTTTTCCGACGTGGCGAACTTGCCGGCCAATGCCGCCTGCCGCTCGAAGCAGTAGTCACCCAGGTCGCCGCCGAATCCGTCTTCCTGCGCGGCCAGCCAGAAATGCTGGAAGTCGCCCATCCAGGTGGATCGGCCGATGGTTCCGAACGCGTGCAGATAACGATCGCCGAGGCCGCCCCAGTTCTCGAACGAAATGGCCAGCTTGAAGCTCGCCTTGGACGCGCGCATGAACTCCCGCTCGTCGAGATCGATGAGGCGATGGAACGCCTGGATGGATGGAAACGTGGCCTCGCCCACTCCGACCGTGCCGATTTCCTCGGACTCCACCAGCGTGATGTCGAGCATGGTGCCGAATTGCTGTGCGAGCGCTGCCGCGGTCACCCACCCGGCGGTGCCGCCACCGGTAACGACTACTTTCCTGACGACTGGCGCTTCCACTCAGACCTCACAATGTTTCGACGACATTCAACGATTCAGGCGACTGATGAGAAAAGCGCGCAGCCGCCGCGCCTTCGTGTCATCCATCGGCGCGAGATTGCCGCGAGCGTGCTCGGGCAGGTGTTCCGCGGCGCGTCCCGACGCGCCGAAGACGTAGTAATCGAACAAGGCCCGCCACGCGGACTTTTCCTGCGGCGGCCGGTCGCGCAGGCTGATCAGGGCATGCATCAGCGTGGTCTGCGGCGAATCGAGGAATCTCGGTGAAGTGGTCCACCAATAGTTGATCATCGTGTTGAAGGATTCCAGCGCCTGCACGTGGTGCCACCACATGGCGGGATAGAACAACACGTCGCCGGGCTCGATCTCCGCCACCTGGCCTGCGGCGAGCGCATCGCGAAACCGCGGGTAACGTTCGAAATCCGGCGCGTCGAAATTCACCATGCTGACGACCTGGCCACCGGGCGTCGGCTCGAGCGGGCCCGGATACAGGTTGTGCACCTGCTCCGCAGGAAAAAGCGTGAAGCGGCGGCGGCCGACCATGCAGCACGCCAGGTTGTGCGTCATGTCGAAATGCGCCGAAGCCACGGTGCGATTGCCGATCCAGATGCTCATGAGCGGACGGTGATGCTCGAACGAAGCGCCGGTGAGCTTGAGATCGTTGTCCACGCGCAACTGCGGCAGGTACAGATCGATATCCGTGGACCCGACGTAGAGCGACGGCGCCTGCGCGTCACCGAGCTGCGCCTGCAGGCGATCGAGCGTGTCGCCCAGCGGCACCTTCTGTGCCTGGAAATTGAAACCCGTGACATCGTCGTTGTAGTGAAAGCGCCCCGCGATTTCGGGGCGGCCGCTGAAAACCGTGATGGGCCTCGGGCCGCAGAAACGCTTTAGATAGGCGATGGCATGCGCGGGCGATTCGAGGCCGCTGCGAACCAGCGGCCAGTCGCGCGCCAGTCCCTTGAGAATGGCCGGTTGCCCGGCCTCGAGCAGCTCCGCCACCGGAATGCGATCCGGCGCGACACCCGAAATCACCTGCGTCTTTTGAGCAATATCCGCCATGGCGCATCTAAAACAACTTTGGGAATGCCGGCAAGGGCAAAGGAAAAAGGGCCGCTGCTTGCGCAGCGGCCCCCTTCCATATCGACAATTGCTACATCAACCGCTGACAGGCCTAGTTGAACTTGTAGCGCATTCCGAGCAGGTAACGCGGATGCAGTTCCTGGATGAACCAGTAAGCCACTTCCGTTCTGGCCCGGGTGCGATAGTCCTCACCGGTCAGGTTGATCGCCTCGAAGCTCACCGCGAGCGCGTCGTTGATGTCGTAGCTGATGTTGACATCCAGTTCGTCATACGCGTCGACGAACGTGGGGTTGGTGAAACCACCACGGCTCGCCTGGTTGAGGAACTCGTCACGCCAGTTGTAGGAGACGCGGGCCGTGAAGCCGTACTTCTCGTACATCGCCGTGAAGTTCGCCGTGTCGCTCAATCCTTCGAGCGCGAACTGACTGACTCCCGGATCGCCAGCGACATCGATACCCACGTCGCCGTCGACCATGGTGTAGTTGCCCGCGAAGCCAAAGCCCGATTCGCCGAAGAAGTGCTGGAAGGCGAATTCGACACCGTGGATGTTCGCATCGTTCTGGTTTACGGGCTGCTGAACACGGAAGTTGAACAACGGATCCGTGCCATTCGGCGAGATGTCATACGCATTGAATATCGAATCGGCGAAAGCCTGGTTCAACACACCGTTGGTCGAGTTGGCCAGGAAGGTCGCCGTCGGATTCGTGAATACGCCCGGATTGGCGACCATCGCCGTCATCACGAACAGGTTCACGTCGTTGCGCAGGGCACCCGGAATTGCCGCCAGGTTGGCTGACGCCGTACCGGATCGCGTACCCGCCGCTCCCGAGCTGGCGTCACGCAGGCCGAACAGGTTGCGGCTGCTCGTCTCCGTGCCGATGAAGTTCTCCACGTCCTTGTCGAAGTAGCCCAACGACACGTAGCTCGCCTCGCCGTAGTACCACTCGACGGAGACGTCGATGTTCGACGACTCCAGCGGGACCAGCGCGGGGTTGCCTTGATTGCCGCCGGCGACGCCACCGAGCGCGGTTGCGCGTGGCGGAGTACCTGCGGAGTCGGCCACGAACAGTTGCCCGTAGTCGGCTCGCGCAATCGTCTTGCTCCACGAAGCCCGGAACACGAGGTTGTCGGTCGCTTCGATCGAGAAGTCGATGCTCGGCAACACGTTGTCGTATTTCGAGTCATCGGTGAGCTGCTGGGAGCCCGGCGGGAATTGCTGCGAGAAATCGTTGTCGGCGTTCCAGATGATGGCCGACGGTACGGCCAGATTGGAGAGGGCCGCGACTTCTGTTTCTTCGTAGCGAACACCCAGCGTGAGGTTGGACTTGCGACTGCCCAGCTCGCCGCTCCACGCGTATTCGGCGTAGATCGACGTGATGTCTTCGTCCAGGAAGTTGTGGTCGTTGTTCCAGGTCTGGATGTCGTGTCCACCCAGGCTCAGGTAGTACGGCGAAACAGCGTTGTACAGTTCCGCAGCGTTGCCGCGGAATGCCGTGGCGCCATCTCCAGGCGAGAATTCGTCGTACAGGCAGCTCAGGCAATATGCTTCGAGCGCACCGGCAGCCTCACCTTCCACGTCGCCGGGACGCGCGACACCCCAGTCACCCAGGATCTGCGCCGTCACGAGACGCCGTTGTTCCATCGTCGAAGTCCGATAGTCGACACCGCCACGAAGCTTGTTGGATTCGTTGAAGGTGAAGTCGGCTTCGAGACGGAACTCATCGATCTCGTGGTTCTGCCGCTGCAGCGACGTACGGCCCACCGAAGAGCTCACGTCGGCGATATCGATGACGCCGTTGTTGTTCTGCCGGTTGTAGGTCGTGACCAGCGGGTTGGTGTTCACGAACGTATCGGCGTAGGCGTAACGCTGGACAGGGAAACCGGTGGTGATGTCGAGGCTGTGCGCCGCGACCGAAGCGGCACCCGTGCCGAAGTCATATGACGTCAGGCCATTCGGGCCGTTCGGATCGCTCTTCGCTTCAGACGTGTGACCGTCGAATTCCAGCCCGAAGCTGTCGGTGACGTCCCAACGGAGATTCAGGCCGATGGACTGCAGCTCGTCCTTGGTGTTGCGCAGCTGCTGACCCCAGGCGATGTCCTTGGGCGAGCTCAACGCTTCCTGCAGGAACACCGTGGTGACCACTTCCTCGCTCGTGTCGAAGTCCACGCGCGCGAACGGGCGGTTGAACCAGTTGCCTTGCGACGAACGCATTTCTTCGTTCTCGTTCGCGGCGAACAGGAAGTCCGCCGTGACGGTGAACGAATCCACCGGACGGAACTGCAACACTGCCTGCCCGTTGACGCGCTCGCGCTCGATTTCGGAGAAGTAGTAGTCGCTGTTGTTCGGGTAGGACACCAGCGGATTGCCGGTGGGCAGGTTGTTGAACACGGTCGCTTCGTTCGCGGGCGTTGCGGGGTTGTCGGTACGCACGCGGCCGTTGGTCGGGTTCAGGAACGCATCGAGACGTTCGACGTTCCAGTCCTGGTTCGATGCGCCCACCGAAGCACTGTCGCGCTTCTGGTAGCTGGCGAACAAACCCACACCGAACGTTTCAGCGTCATTGGCCCAGCTGTACAGGCCCGTGACTTCCGGCGTGACTTCGCTGCCAGTCTCGACGCTCGTGTCGAACATGGCCTTGGCGCCGAGCGAAGCCTTGTTGCCGGCCGTCAACGGCCGCAGGGTTCTCACGTTGATAGTGGCACCGATGCCACCCGACGGAACCGCCGCGCGCCCGGTCTTGTAGACCTCCAGCCCGGTGACACCTTCGGATGCAAGGTTCGAGAAGTCGAACGAGCGGCTGGTGAATGTGCCGTATTCGCCGTCACCACCCGAGCCCACCACCACGACGTCGGCGGTTGGCATCTGGCGGCCGTTCAGCGTGACCAGGTTGAAGCCTGGACCGAAGCCGCGCGCCGTGACGCGCGAGCCTTCACCGGCGACGCGGTCGATGGATACTCCGGAAATGCGCTGCAGCGATTCGGCTAGATTGGTGTCTGGGAACTTGCCGATGTCTTCAGCGCTGATCGCGTCGACGACGCCGGTCGCTTCGCGCTTGATGTTCATGGAAGCGAGCATGCTTCCGCGCAAGCCGGTGACGACGACCTCTTCGAGTTCCTCGTTCGCCTGTTCCTGCGCGAACACGGGAGCAGTACCCAACAACATCGCCCCACCGACGATGCCGAGCAATGCTTCCTGTTTTCTGCCTAATACTTTTTGAATTGCCCTTCTGAGATCAGATTGCAAAAAATTCCCGTTGCCAGGCAACTGAGTATTCCTCGCCATAGTGAGATGCTCCCG
>DASTXR010000027.1:0-41791 GCA_035765415.1 Steroidobacteraceae bacterium
TCGCGCCGATAGCCGGCGTCGCCCTGCTTGAAACTCACGCGCGCGGCGGCGGTGTCCAGGTCGAGCTCGCGCCGATAACCCGACACCTCCGAGCCATCGGTCTCGCGCTCGATGATGAGGTCGCCGAAACTCTGGTAGTCGCCATAGTTGTGCATCTTGCGGCCCAGCAGTTTGGCCACGTCCTCCGGCGGAAGTTGCGCGCCTTCCAGGAGCTGCTTGCCGATGGAGCGCATGAGCCCCGCCTTCGAATCGGCCGGCAGGCCGTAGTCATAGCCGCCGTCGGTTCCCGGCCCGCCCGTCCACAGCGATTTCTCGGAGATCTGCAGTCGTTCGGCTTCGACGCCGCCGAACACCATGACGCCGATGCGGCCGTTGCCGATGGGCAGCGCTTCTTTTTCCCAGTCGGTGGCGGGTTTGTCGTACCAGAGGAGGTTGGCGTTCTGCGCGTGCGTGAGCGACGCGAGCGACATCAAGGCGACGACGGCAGTTAGGTGGTAGTAACTCATGAATCCCCCTTGAACGGAGGGATCATAACCCTGATGGACGCCGCCGCTTCGGCGGCGTTTTCCGATGTGGCGCGAAGCGCCTGACTAAGCGTTGACGGCCTTCAGGACGCGCTGCGGCTGGGCGATGCCATAACCCTGCGCGTAGTCGACGCCCAACGAGGTGAGCATCTGGATGATCTCCGCGTTCTCGGCGAACTCGGCGATGGTCTTCTTGCCGGTGAGATGACCGATCTCGTTGATGGACCGCACCATCTCGCGATCGATGGGGTCGTGCAGGATCTCGCGCACGAAGCTGCCGTCGATCTTGAGGAAGTCCACCGGGAAGTGCTTGAGATAACCGAACGAGGAAAGGCCGGTGCCGAAGTCGTCGAGCGCGAACCGGCAGCCGAGTTCCTTGAGCGCCTGGATGAAGCGATTCGCCTGCGAAAAGCTGGCCACGGCCGCGGTCTCGGTGATCTCGAAGCAGATCTTCGCGGCGTCGATGCCGCTCTTCTGGAACTGCTCGATGACGAAGGGCAGGAACTTGTCGTCGCCCAGGCTCTGCCCGGAAAGATTGATGGAGCACATCGCGAGCTTCTCGCGCTCGTCCGCCTCGCTGACCAGCCAGCGCAGCGCGTTCTCGATGACCCAGCGGTCGATGGCCGGCGTCAGGCCATAACGTTCGGCGGCGGCGATGAAGTTGTCGGGCGAGACCATGCGGCCCGATTCGTCGCGCATGCGCAGCAGCAGTTCGTAGTGCTGGCCGGGTTCGGCGCGCTGCAGCGGCTGGATCTGCATGCGATACAGCTCGAAGCGGCCCTCTTCCAGCGCGGCGTTGATGCGCGCGGCCCACTGCATCTCGCGGCGGCGGCGCATGAGCTCGATGTCGTTCTCGGCGAAACTGTGCACGCGGTTGCGGCCGCCTTCCTTCGCCGCGGCGCAGGCGGAATCGGCGGCGGAAATGATCGAAGCCACGTCCTCGTTCTCCGCGGCGATCGGCACCACGCCGACCGAAGCGCCGAGGCGGAACACGCGATCTTCCCAGGTGAAGCGGAAATTCCGGACGGCCTCGCGCAGCACTTCGGCGGTGCGCAGTGCTTCGTCCAGCGAGCAGGCTTCGAGCAGGATGCCGAACTCGTCGCCGCCGAGACGCGCCAGCGTATCGCGCCAGCGGACCTTACTCTTGAGCAGCGCGCCGACCTGGCCTAACAACACGTCGCCCGCGGAATGGCCGCAGGTGTCGTTGATGATCTTGAACTGGTCGATGTCGAGGTAACACAGCGCGTAGGAGCTCTCGCGCGCCTTGGCGCTCTTGAGCGAGCGTTCGACGCGACTCTCGAATTCCCGGCGATTGACCAGGCCCGTCAGCAGGTCGTGCGAGGCGTGGTACGACAGGCGGCGGTTGAGCTCGCGGCTCTCGGTCACGTCGTGGAACACGAGCACGCCGCCGGAGACCGCGCCCGCGCCGTCGCGAATGGGCGCCGCGGTGCTTTCGACGTACAGCTCGTTGCCGTCGCGGCGGATCAGCAGCATCGGGCGCACGCTCTTGATGGGCCGCGTGCGGCGGATCGACACCGACAGCGGATTCTCGAGCGGCTCGCAGGTTTCCTCGTGGAACGCGCGGTAGATTTCTTCGATGGGCCGGCCCATGGCGTCTTCGAGGCGCCAGCCGGTCAGCTGCTCCGCCACCGGGTTGATGTAATCGACGGTGGAGTTCGCATCGGTCGTGATGACGCCGTCACCGATGGACTGCAGCGTGATCTGCGCGCTCTCCTTCTCGCGGAACAGCGCTTCTTCGTAGAGCTTGCGTTCGGTGATGTCGAGCTCGACACCGACGAGACGCAGCAGCCGTCCGTGTTCATCCACGCGCGCCTTGGCGCGGCTCACCACCCAGCGCCAGTCGCCGTTGCGGTGCTTCATGCGATGCACGCTTTCGAAAATCGGGCTCTTGCCGGCGACGTGATCGCGGATCGCCGATTGCACGCGCGACATGTCTTCGGGATGCACCAGGCTGCGCCAGTCGGGTGAATCGAGCAGCGCGTCCACCGGGTAGCCCAGCATCTGCTTCCAGCGCGGCGAGAAGTGGACCTCGTTGCTCTCGATGTCGAAATCCCACAGGCCGTCGTTGGCGGCGCCCTGCGCGAGCTCGAGCCGTTCTTCGAGCTTGTGCAGGCGGCCCTCGACGCGCAGGCGTTCGAGGCCGGCGGCCAGCGAGTTGCCGAGCAACTTCAGCAGAAGTTGCAGGTTCACATCCCAGGCGCCGCGCGGCAGCGCATTCGCCAGTCCGAGGATGCCGGCCGGCACTCCGCCGACCCGGAAGGAAATCATGAGCACCGACCCGATCTGCAACTCCGCGAGGCGCTGGCTCTCGATGAGCTGATCGCGGCGGGGCGCGGCGCTGTCGCGGATCTCCGAGAGACGCAGGTGCTCGAGGCGGCCCTTGAGCCAGGGATAGGTGTCGATGGTGGCGCTGCGCCAGGCTTCCACGCGGCACTGGGCGAGCGCGCCGTGGGCCGCGTACACCTCGTCGATCGACGTGCCCTCCGGCGAGAACAGCCACACGAACGCCGTATCGACGCCCGAGGAGTCACGAAGGGAATTGAGGCTCTCGCGGATGACACCGTCGATGGAGCCACGCCGCATGTTCTGCAGGTCGATGGATATTTTGGTGCAGGCGATATCGACGCCCAGAGTCGGCTTGCCACCGCGCGACGACCACACGCCTGTGGCGAACACGTCGGACGCGGTCAGATCACCAGGATGTTCAGGTGTTTGAGCCACTCTTTTTGCAAGCTACAGCGTAGATCCATGTGCCGCTCCCAACCGGGCCACAGATTCCAACGCCTGCCTCCTCCCAAAGTTGCGAAGCATTCTGTCATAAGAATCGAAGAACACAAGCTAAGTGCATGGCCCATCGAGAGAATGATTCGCAATTGGTTGAGATTCGAACAGTGTTAAGTCGCATCACCGCTTGGCGGCGTATGAAATGGCTCGCGACGAATCGCCCTGCTCCGCGCAACTGCGCTCCGCCGGCGCGCGCACCAGGAACCACTCCTCCCTCGAGGCGACGCCGACCGGCGTGACGGCAACGAGGAAGCACCGGTACTTCTTCAACGTGGATTCGGGAACCAGCAACACGCGACCTGGCGCGGCGTTGAGCCACTGCGCCGCGTCGTACGACTCCTGCGCGCCCTCGAGCCAGCGCCGGTGACCGAAATTTACCGTCGGACGATCGAGATACAGCAGGAACTGCTCCTTGTATGCGACCAGCGCGAGCTGCTCGGCGGGCCTCACCTGCGCGAGCGCCGCGCGCACGAAATCGCGGCCCGATCGCTCGCCATTCATCGCGGGAGCGATGAACCAGGAGAACACGATGGCAAGCGAACCCAGCGCCACCGGCCATGCCGCCAGCGGCGCGCGCCAGGCGGCGTATGCGAGCCCCGCGCCGCACAGCACTAGATAGATGTACAGCGCCGTGACGCCGCCGAGATTGGCGGCATCGATCGCCTTGACGGCGAACCCGGCGTTTGCGAGGAACGAGACGGCCAGCACCGCGGCCCCCACGAAAAAGACCCCCGCGAGTATGAATCCGGCGCGCCGTACACCCGCGCGCGACAAGACCGATTCGAGGAACGGCATCGCCGCGAACGCCAGCGCGGGTAACGCCGGCAGGATGTAGACACCGCGTTTGCCGGGGCTGACCGAAAAGAAGACCAGCACGAGCAACGCCCAGAACAGCGGCAGCCAGACACGCGCATTGCGTTCGTGAAACGCCATCTTGAAGCGCGGTGCCAGCCAGATGAGCAGCAGGCTCCATGGCAGCCACAGTGGCGGTATCACTTCGAGGATGAAGTAGTACCAGCCCTTGACGTGATGCCAGGCCGCCGCATAACGCCCCACTGTCTGCTTGAAGAGGATCTCGTCGCGATAGGCGGCGTACTCGGCAGAGCCGCTCGCCGCCGCGAGCAGCATGGGCACGAACCACAGCGAGACTGCGAACAACATGGCGAGCGGCGCCAGCCACCAGCGCCAGCCCAGGCTACCCGCGTCGATCGCCGGAAGGCCTTGCCAGCGCAGGGCGCGCATCGCGAAGTAAGGAAGCAGCAGCAGCACGGGCAGGAAACCCACGCCCTTGGTGAAGATGCCGAGCCCCGCGGCGAAACCCCCGATGAAGTACCAGCGCCACGATGGCCCCAGCAACAGGTGGCGCAGCAGCGCGTACGACGAGAACGTGGTGAGGAAACACAACGTGCCGTCGATCTGCGCGCCGCGTGCAACGAACATGAACTGCAACGTGCACACGGTGATCAACGCGGCCGCCAGGCCCGCCTCGCGACTGACGGTCCGGCGGCCGAAATCGTAGATCAGGAACAGCGTGCCGCCCGCGGCGAGGAACGAGGGAATGAGGAACGACGCTTTCACCGAGCCGAACAACGAATAGCAGATCGCCAGCAGCCAGAAGTACAGCGGCGGCTTGTCCTGGTAGAGGTCTCCGCCCACGCGCGGGAACAACCATTCTTGCGAGAGCGCCATGTCACGCGCGAGTGCAGCGAAACGCGGCTCGTCGGCGGGCCAGGGATCGCGGATGCCGACCCCGGTGCCGATGAGGACGGCCAGTGCCAGCGCGAGCCACAGCAGGTCGCGCGCGCGGATCGGCAGTGGACCTGCCGGTTGCGCTGGAATGCCCGAGGCGCCCTCGCCGCGTGGCGCCGCAGGCGCGGGGGCCGCCGGCGCCGGGGCCGGCTCCACGGGCGCTGCCGCAACCACCGGCCGAGGTGCCGGCGCGCTCAGCGGCGCACTAACTACCGCCGTCGGCACCGAGATCGCGCGATCCACGGGCGCCAGGAACGGCGCCGCGGCTTCGCGCGCGGCAGCGGCGGGTTCGGCAACGGGAATGTTTGGCGGAACGACGCGCGGCCGCGGCGCGCCGCCTTGAAGAAGACCGATATCAGGCATTGGGGTTTGCGCGACTCGCGCGGATATCCATGATGAGGTTGTAGAACGCGACCGAGGCTGGCAGAAGGTTGGTCAACACGCCGACCGCGTCGTTTTTGCCCCAGATGAAATACGACGTGACCATGGCGCTGCCCAGCAGGCTGATGATCCAGAAGCTCCGCGGAATCATCGGCCGGCCGGCACGTTTCGTGGCCCATGCCTGGATGATCCAGCGGCCCGCGAACATCAACGCGCCGATGAAACCCACGAGTTTCCACGGGGTCAGGACGATGCCGAAATACACACCGATTACGCCTCTCATCACGGGCCCTCCTTAGATTTCTTCAGTCTTCGCGGACCAGCAAACCGGACTTGTAGCGGCGTCGAAGCCACATGACGCCCGCCATGTCGACGATCCCCACCCACAGGCGATTGAGCATTCCGTATTTCGACGTGCCGCGCGTGCGCTCACGGTGGCTCACCGGCACCGAGACGACGCGCGCGCCGTGCCGCTGGAACAGCGCCGGCAGGAAGCGATGCATGTGGTCGAAGCGCGGCAGGTCCATGAAGACCTCGCGCGAGAACAGCTTGATGCCGCAGCCCGTGTCGGGCGTTCCGTCGCCTAACAACCCGCTGCGCACGCCGTTGGCGATGCGCGACTGCAGGCGCCGGAAAGCCGTGTCCTTGCGCGATGCCGTGCGGTTGCCCATGAAGAGCTGCACGCCGCGACCCGTGGGCGAATCCCTGGTCGCGATGAGTTTCCCGATGTCCGCCGGGTCGTTCTGGCCGTCGCCATCGAGCGTGGCGATCCACGGCGCCCGCGCCGCGCGCACGCCGCTCGCCACCGCGGCGCTCTGGCCGCTGCGGAACGAGTGGCGCAACACGCGCAGGGCCGGCAGCGTCGACTTGAGCTTCGAGAGGATCGCCGCGGTGTCGTCGGTGCTGCCGTCATCGATGAAGATCATTTCGTAGGAACGTGTATTCATCGCGGCGTCGATCTCGCGCGCCAGCGGCTCCACGTTCTCCGCCTCGTTGCACACCGGCACCACGACCGAAAATTCGATGCTCATGGGGTTCTCAATGCGTCGCGTGCCACGTCGAACAGCCGCTTGAGCTCCGCGGTCATGTCCTTCTGCCAGGCCTCGAGCGCCGCCGGCTGCAGCGTGCGCGGCACCTGGCGCGGCGGCCCCACGGCAATCACGATGCGCGAGAACGGCCACGGCAGCACGAACTTGTCCCAGGCGATCAGGCTGGCGCGGCTTGCGCACCAGGCCATGGGCAGAATCGGACGCTGCGACATCTGCGACAGCAGTATGGCGCCGGGCTTGAATACGAAGCGCGGGCCCTTCGGCCCATCCGGCGTGATGGACGGCGATATGCCCTGCTTCACCAGCGCGTCGTAGTAATCGCGCAGCGCGCGAGCGCCGGTGTGCGTGGTCGAGCCGCGGATGGAGTGGCCGCCGAAACGCGCCACCACCATCACGCCGATGTCGCCATCGACCGAAGGACTGATGAGAAAGCCTAACTTCAGCCCGCGCGGCCGCTGCTCGAGCAGGTACTTCGCGCAAAACATCTGGTGCTGGTGCCAGTAGACCGGAATCAGGGACGGCGACGAGGCCAGCACCGCCGCCGTGTGCTCGTCGCCGATCACGCGCACGACGCGGCAGGTGCGCCAGAACGTCTTCAACAGGAACACCCCGACCGCGGCGACGATACGCCAGACAAAGCGGCGCGCAGGAGTCATCCGACGTTTCGATCGGGTCTCCTTCTTGTAGAGGGTGTTGCGCAGTCCGCCTGCGTCTTCGGGATCTGTTGGCATCCGGATGAGGCCGGCAAAAGAGGCGCGAATTGTCGGTGAATCGGCCAATCGCTGCAATTACAATCCCGGCACATGTCCGCCAATCCGCAAGAAGACGAAAAGTCCCGACTCCCCCCGATGGCGGACTTGCAATTCGACGTGGGTGAGGCCGACGACGCCATCCAGCACATCACCAGGCTGGCGGCCGTTCACGGGGATATCTTCCGTTTCTACTCCCCGTCGCAACGCGCGGACCTGTGGCTCATCAACCATCCCGATGATGTCAAACGCGTGCTGGTGTCGAATCACCGGAATTACACCAAGGGCATGGGGCTGGACCGGGTCAAGATCCTGCTGGGCCACGGCATCATGACCAGCGAAGGCGATCTGTGGAAACGCCAGCGCTACATGATGCAGCCCTCGTTCCACCGCCGCGTCATCACCGAATTCTCGAAACTCATAGACGCCTGCAACGATCGCTTCATCGCCCGGTGGGAAACCCAGGCGGCGCGCGGCGAGCTCGTGAACATCACCGACGAGATGAGCGAGCTCACGCTGGAAATCGTGCTGCTGTCCATCTTCGGCACGGATCTCGAGCGGCTCGAGAAGGACTTCGGCAGCAACCCGTTCGACATCGTCACGAAGGAAACGGCGCGCGATCTCAAGTTCGCCTACAAGTTCCGCCAGCTCGCCAAGCTCGTCGGCGCGCTCGCCCGGCGCCGGCGCGCCGAGAAGAGCGAACACTTCGATTTCCTGCAGATGCTCATGGAGGCGCGCGACAAGGAGACCGGCGCGCCCATGTCCGAACGCGAGCTCGTCGATGAAGCCATGACGCTCATCGTCGCCGGCCACGAGACCACCGCCAGCGCGCTCAACTGGACCTGGTACCTGCTTTCGCAGAACCGCGAAGCGGAAAAACTGCTGCATGCAGAGATAGACGCCGCCGCCGGGAAGTCGGGACCGAGCCTGGCCGACATGGAATCCCTGGCGTACACCAGGAATGTCGTCGACGAGGCGCTGCGGCTGTACCCGCCGGGCTGGATGCTGTCGCGCCGGACGATCGCGCCGGACGTGCTGTCGGGTTACGAAGTGCCGGCCGGCACCAACGTGTTGCTGTCGCCCTATCTACTGCACCGCCACCCGCGCTACTGGAAGGAGCCCGATTCGTTCCGGCCCGAGCGCTTCGATGCAGCGCACGAAAGCGAGCGGCCGCGCTTCGCCTACATGCCGTTTGCCGCCGGCCCGCGGCACTGCATAGGTGAGACCCTGGCCCTATATGAAATGTACATGCACCTATATAAGGTGGCTCGCCGGTACCGGCTCACCTACGTGCCCGATCGCCCCCTCGAACTCGAGGCGCAGATCAACCTGCGCACCAAACACCCTCTGCTGATGAAGCTCGAACGCAGGTTACAAGAAACATGATGACGAAGGCCGAAACGCTCGCCGAGCTGCTCACCACCCATCGCACGGTCAAGCGCACCATCAGCTATCTGGAGACCGAGAACAGCGAACGCACCATCAGCTACGGCGAGTTGTACGAACGCGCGCTGGGCATCCTGTTCCACCTGCAGAAGCTCGGCGCGAAACCGGGCGACAAGCTCATCATCTACCTTTCCAACAACGAGCAGTTCCTGGACGCCTTCTGGGCCGGAATGCTCGGCGGCATCGTGCCGGTGCCCGTGGCGCTCGGCATCAGCGACGAGCACAAGCACAAGCTGCTGCGCATCGCCAGGAAGTTAGGCAAGCCGTTCATCTACACCGATCGCAAGACGCTCGATCGCATAGGCGCATTCGCCGGCCCCGCCGGCGAGCAGGCCACGTTCGACAACCTGAGCTCGCGCGCATTCTTCGCCGAGCAGGTCGACGACATTTCGCGGGCCGGCAAGGTGCACGACGTGCGTGCCGACGACACGGCGTTCATCCAGTTCTCCTCCGGATCCACCAGCGAACCGAAAGGCGTCGTGCTCACGCACCGGAACATCCTCACCAACACGCGCGGCGCGGGCGAGGCCGCGCGCTGGGGCGAAAACGACACCGTGGTCACATGGATGCCGCTGACCCATGACATGGGCCTCATCGGCATGCACATCATGTTGTTTGCGCATCGCTTCCACATCAACCACATGCCCACGGATCTGTTCGTCCGCCGGCCGTTGCTGTGGATGACGTTCTGCGCGCGCAAGCGGGCCACCATCACCAGCTCACCCAACTTCGGCTACCGCCACTACCTCAAGGTGCTCGGCGACCGCGATCCCGGCGAAATGGACCTCTCTTCCGTGCGCCTCATTTTCAATGGCGCCGAACCCATCTCGGTGGAGCTCGCCGACGAATTCATGACACGGCTCGCGCCCGCCGGCCTCAAGCGCACCGCGATGTACCCGGTGTACGGGCTCGCCGAGGCCACGCTGGTGGTGAGCTTTCCGCAGCCGCCCGAGCAGATGTACGAACACATTTCGGTGAACCGCCACGAGCTGAACGTGGGCAATCAGCCGTCCATGGTGCCCCACGATCATGCCGACGCGCTGTCCATCATGGCCGTGGGCCAGCCGGTGCCGTACAGCAATGTGCGCATCGCCGCGGATGACGACACGGCGCTGCCGGAAAATCGCATCGGCCACATCCTCATCGCCGGCGACCACGTCACCAGGGGCTATTACGAGAATCCCGAGGCGAACGCCAAGGGATACACCGCGCCGGATTCCAGCGGGAATCGCTGGCTGCGCACCGGCGACCTGGGGATGCTCAAGGACGGCAAGCTGTACATCACCGGCCGCTTCAAAGAAATCATCTTCGTGAACGGCCAGAACTACTACCCGCACGACATCGAGAGCATCGCGATTCGCGCCGAAGGCCTCGAGCTCGGCAAGGTCGTGGCGTCGGGCGTGCGGCCCAAGGGCGCGAGCACCGACGATCTCATCATCTTCGTGCTGCATCGCATGGACATGAAGGAGTTCCTGCCCACCGCCACCGCGGTGGCGCGCCTGGTCAACGAGCACACCGGCCTCGAAGTGGCGCACGTGGTGCCGGTGAAGCGCATCCCCAAGACCACCAGCGGCAAGATCCAGCGCCACCTGCTCGAAGAAGACTATGTGAACGGGGTGTACGCCGCGGAACTCACCGAGCTCGACGCACTGCGCGCGGCGGCCGAAGCGGCCGGCGGCGTGAAACTCACGAGCAACGAAATCGAACGGAACCTCAAGGACATCTGCGACTCGGCGCTGGAACGCAACATCGACGTCAACGACAACCTGTTCGAGCTCGGCGCGAGCTCCCTGAAGCTCATCGAAATCCACGAGCAGATCGACCGCGTCTACCCGGGCAAAGTCGACCTCACGGAGCTGTTCGACTTCCCGACGATCGCCGAGCTGTCACGTCATCTCGAAGGCAAGTTGGCGGCCACGGTCTGATCGGCGCGCGCAGGTTCCACCTGCGCCTGGGTGGCGCCGGGTGCGGCGCGGTTGGAATACACCACCACAGCCACCAGCAGCGCCAGCGGCAGGATGACGGCAAGGGCGGATCGGTCGAAGGCGAACATAGGTTTTGTCTCCCGAGGTTGGCTTGAAACCTAACCGACGCACCTCGTTCGAAAAACCGGACAAAACCGAATTCATTGTCTGGTCCTGCTTGACAATCACCTCTAGAATGTCGCGCCATGGATCAGCTTCAGGGCATGCGCGTCTTCACCCGCGTGGCGGAACTGGGCTCTTTTGCGCGGGCGGCCACCACGCTCGACCTGTCCCGGGCCATGGCCAGCAGCTACGTCGCCCAGCTCGAGAAGCACCTGGGCACCCGCCTGCTCCATCGCACCACGCGCAAGGTGTCGGTCTCGCCCCAGGGCGCCGTGTACCTCGAGCATTGCAAGCGCATCCTCGCGGAGATCGACGCCGCCGACGACCAGCTGCGGCTGGCCCGAAATCAGCCCCAGGGCAAGCTGCGCGTCGACGTGCCCGTGGCATTCGGAAAATATCTGCTGCTGCCGGCGATTCCGCTGTTCACCCAGCGTTACCCGGACATCGCGCTGGAAGTGCGGTTCAACGACCGGTTCGTGGACATCGCCGCGGAGCGCGTCGATGTCGCGGTGCGTGTCGGCAAGGTGAAGTCGCCTGACATCATCGCCAAGCGCATCTCCGCGTCGCGCCTCCTCACCTGCGCGTCGCCGAAATACCTGGCGCAGGCCGGCATGCCGCGCACGCCCGAAGACCTTCGCAAGCACCGCCTGCTCGGGCACCTGCGCGGCGACGCCAGCCGTCCCGCGGACTGGCAGTTCAAGCACGGCGACGGCACGCGCACGCTCCGGCTGCCGCTCGCGCTGTCCTTCAACACCGTCGACGCGCTGACCACGTCCGCGCTCGACGGCCAGGGCCTGGTTCAGCAGCTCGACCTGCTGGTGAGCAGCTACCTCGCCGAAGGCCGGCTGGTGGAAGTGCTGCGCGAATATTCCTGCGAAGGTCCGCCGCTCAGCGTCATCTATCCGAAGGCCACTCAACACCTGGCCAAGGTGCGCGTGTTCGCCGAGTTCGCGGGCGACCTGATGCGCAACTACGAAGCGCGCGTGCGCCGCGCGAAAGAGCCGGCGGCGCGCTGACGCGGGCTCGCTATCTACCCACCGCGCTCGTTTGCGCGAATGCCGGCCCTGCCCGGCCGCGACATCCCTCGAAGATATCCCGCCCGGGGTTGTAGACCTGCGTCCGGACGTCGAGCAGCCCCAGCACTGAATGGAACAGGTTGTCGTGAGACAGCTCGTCGTCCGATTTCGCGAGCACGCAGGGGCGGCTCAGCGCGGTCGCGGCAGAAAACCCCGGTGAGAGCCAGGCAATCATCGGCACATGCGTTTGTGTGTCGGGCGCGATCGAGTACGGCAGTCCGTGCAGGTACAGCCCGTTCTCGCCGAGCGACTCGCCGTGATCCGACACGTAGATCATGGCCGTGTCGAATTGCGGCGAATTCGCGAGGCTGCCAACCACGCCGGCGAGCACGTGGTCGGCGTACAGAATCGCGTTGTCGTAAGCGTTGACCACCTGTTCGCGCGTGCAGTTGCGCAGCTCCGCCGTGGCGCAGTCGGGCATGAAGCGGCGGAACTCGGGCGGATAACGCCGGTAGTACGCCGGGCCGTGATTGCCCATCATGTGGAGCACGAACACCGAGTCGCCGCGAGCGCCGGCCAGCTCCGACTGCAGGCGGCGCACGAGGACTCCGTCGAGACACTCGTCGGCGGTGCACAGATCCGGCGCCGAGTCCGAAGCGATCTTCTGGTACTCGATGCCCCCGCCCTGGCACACGCCTTTGCACCCCGATTGATTGTCCAGCCACTTCACCGCATAACCCGCGCGAGCCAGCACATCGAGCAGGCCTTCGGAGTTGCGGATGCGGCGCTCGTCGTAGTCCTCGCGCCCCCACGGCGAAAACATGCACGGCACGGACACCTCGGTGGAGGTGCCGCAGGAAGTCACGCTGCGGAACGCGAGTACATCGAGCTTCGCAAGTTCAGGAGTGGTGGCGCGCGCGTAGTTGCCGAGCAGCGAGAAGTTAGCCGCGCGCACGGTTTCGCCCACCACCAGCACGAACACGCGAGGCTTGTGCGTTGCCATGGCGACGCGAATCACCCGGGCGTCGGTGCCCACCGGTTCGCGCACGGCGCGCGCGTCGCGGGCCCCGCGCGCCAGGTTGCCCACCAGCCCGTAAATGTAGTTGCCAGGGGTGATGAGGTAGCGCATTTCGCGTTGATTGCGCATCAGCGACGTGAAGTCGCGCGAGATCAGCAGTACCGACAACACCGCCACCAGCAACGCGCCCGCCATGTATCCCGTGCGCAGGAAGAAAGCTCTCACCCAGGGCCGGTGCTCGATGCGCACCCACCAGACGAACGCCACCGGCAACGCCGACCACGCCAGCACGAAACCCGCCAGCGACCAGGACATGAGCTCGCGGGCTTCGCGCATGTCGGTCTCGAGGATGTTCCGGATCATGGTCGGATCCATGATCACCGCGTAGGTGCGCATGAAATACAGCGTCGCGGCACTGGCGATGACGATCACGGTCAGCAGCGGCCGTACCGTCCAGCGATTCGCCACCGCGCCGAGCAACACGAAGTGCAGTGCGACCAGCGCCACGAACACCGCGACGATGAACAGCCAGTTCGTCACGTCGCCCCAGGCGCGGCCCGCGCCCACCGCGCTCCACCAGGCATTGTTGACGGTGGCGATGAGCCACGCGATGACCACCAGCACGATGGTCTCCACGCGAAGCATGGGTCGCAGTCGTGCTCGCATCAGAAGCTCTTCCTGGTTTCGACGAGGAACTGGATCGAGTGCACCGAGGAATCGCCGTCCAGCGGGTACGCGACATCGATGTGCAGCACGTTGCCGAGCGCCGAGCGGGAGCTGCCGAGGCGCAGGCCGAAGCCCACGTCGCGAAGCAGTCCCTGCGATGGCGTACCCAGCGGATCGCGGCCAAAGCTCGCGCCCATGTCGTAGAACACGGCGCCGCCGACGTTGAACAACTGGAACGGATACCAGTTGGTGAACAGGCGCTGCTCGGCGGTGAACAGCCAGCGCCCCTCGCCCGACTGGTAACGCAGTGGATAGCCGCGCAGGCCGTTGTCGCCGCCTGACAGGATCTGCTGGTCGGCGTCGAGATTTTCGCCGGCGGTGGCCGACAGGTTCAGGAACAACAACCGGCGCGGCGATTGGCGGAAGTAATAACGCGCGTCGGCGGTGAGCAGGCCGCCCGCGATCTCGCCGCTCTCCAGGCGCCCGCGCGCATCGACGCCAAACGACAGCGACTGGCGTTCCGACAGCTCGAGTCCCTTCGTCACCGTGGCCGCCAGCATCAGCGCGTTGCGATCGGAGCCCAGCGACTCCGCCGCATAACCCACCTGTGCGCGCGCACGCCAGCCGAGTGAGTAGTCCTCGGTTTTCTCGATCTGGTCGCGATTGCGCGCGGTGTAGAACGCGTCCTCGACCCATTCGCCGCCGATCCACGGATAAACGAGCGTACGGTCCGCGGGAAGCAGCGCCGGCGCCGTCGCCGCGCCCGGCACCGCGCCGAAGGCATGGTCTTCGTGGGTGAGACCGACCGACATCCGGCGGACCCAGCCGTCCTCCAGGCCGCCCGAGCGGCCCCAGTAGATAGTCGAGTAGTTCTCGTGCGTCGCGAACCGATCGACCACCTCGCCCAGGTCGTAGCGCGAATCGACACGCTGGTCGTCGAGCATCGATACGCCGGCGGCCCACCGGCTGCCGAGGCAATAGAACGGATGTTCGAGCGCGAACTCCGCCATGCGTCCATCGCTGTTGTCGGAGTAGGCTGCATCGAGGTCCCACCACGACGAGCCAAGCTGACGATCGCGGTAGTGAATCAACTTCGAGTCGCGATCCACGTCCGACTTGAAGCCGATTCCGAGCTGTGTGCCGGTGCCGAGGAAGTTGAGTTCTTCCAGTTCAAAGCCCGAGGAGTTCTCGCCTCCTTTGCGGCCGAAAGAGATGCCGGGATTGAATGTCCAGACGTCCTGTGTCGTCACCTCCACGTCGACCACGCCGTCGTGAAATGCCACGGGACGAATGTGCGCATCGCGCAGGTACCGCGTGTCTCGCAGGATGCGTGCCGACTCTTCGAGCAACCGGGAGCGGTACAGGTCGCCGCTCTTGAACAGCAGCTGATCCTCGATGGTCGACTGGCGCGTGGTGATGTGCAGACGATTGCCGAGGCGCGCCATCGACGTGTCTTCGTCCGCCGACGCCGCATCGAACAGCTCGCGGGAATCGAAGCGAATCTCGCCGATGCGCGCACCTTGCTGTTCGAGCGCGTCATCCGGAGGAACGTCCGCGGGGCGCGGAATTTCGATTTTCGGTGCGCGCGCCTTGACGCTGGGCAGCACTCTCGCTTCTGCGCTCAGTGCGAACCACAGGGCAGCCAGGGCTATCCCGACGAGGAGATATGTGCGATGTGGCTGCCGGATTCCCACCATGCGCCGTTAGACGTCATGGTGGAACGAACCCCGTCGCTAGCGACTACGCCATCGGTACGTGAACCCGATATTGATGATGGTCGGAAGCCAGTCGTCCACTTCCGCTTCCAGGCCAGATGCGTCGTCCGCTTGCAGGAACACGCAGCACTCGTTGGCGCGGTTCGTGGCGTTGGTCAGATCGAGCACCGCCGAGAAATCGCCGCTGGCGAAATTCCAGGTCCAGCTACCCCGCAGGTCGAACGAGAAATAGTCGTTCCAACGCCCCGCGTTCCGCGGCCCGACCACCAGTGGCGCCGGTGTCAGCGGCGTTTGCGGCCAGCCGCGATGCCACCCGGCGAGACCCGAAATGCTGGCTCTCGCGCCTTTCCAGGCCAGGCCCGCATTCACCGCCAGCGGCTGGTCCCAGCTGCGCAGCACGTCGCCACCGTTGCGGAAGTCGTCGGCAACCCGGGCCCACGTCAACGTTCCCCATCCGGTGAGGGCTTCGGAGAACGGCTTGCGCACGCTCAGCTCCAGTCCCGACGCCTCGGAAGCGTGCGGCACGAGCCGCACGCGATCCGGCGTGAGATCCGGCAGCAACGCCAGCGGATCGAGCTGGCTGTCGAAATACGGCGCCACCGTCGTCCAGCGTTTCGTGTAGGCCTCGAGCCCGAGGCGCGCGCCATCGGCCGTGTCGTACTCCAGTCCGAGGATCGAGTGGATAGACACCTGCGCCGAATCGGGTGATTGCTGTGCCTCCTCGACACGCCACTCCTCCACGTGTTGCGCCTGCGTGAACCGCCCCACCGACGCGTAGAAACGCATTGCGTCGCGGAAGTCGTAGCGCAGGTTGAGCCGCGGGCTCACCTGGGTGTGATTCCCATGCTCCGTGTAATGCTGAGCGTCGACGCGCAATCCGAGTTCCGCTTCGAAGCGCGACCATTTCCGCCGGTTTGCCGCGTACAACGCGGCCGTAACGACCTCGGGCTTCACTGCGTAACCCATGTCTTCAGTCAGGTCGCGTCCGAATGCCGCCGCCACCTCCGGCGAGAATTCCGAGTGCCTCGTGTAGCGGTAGGCGGCGCGCGTGCCACCGACAGCTCCGCCAAAGGTGTAGGAGGAGTTGTCGTGGTGGCGAAAGCTCCAGTCGTTGGCAAGCTCGAGGCCATTGAAATTGCGCGTCTCGTCGAGCAACCCGGACGCCACGCCTGGACGCAGCAGCGTCCCCTCCCGGCCGCGCTCCGCGGAGGTGACGACGAGGCTGGCGCGCGTGCGCAGCGCATCGCTGAGCTTGTGATCGCGAGCCAGCCACAGGTATTCATCGCGGTAGCGAGCGATGGCCTGTTCCTCATCGTCGGCCACACCCAGCTCGAGACGGTCATCGAGCAGCAGCCAGCCCAGTGTCCAGACGCCCTGGTCCGTCACCCAGCGCACGCGTCCCAGGGTATCGCTGAACTCCGGCGAGCCCAGGTCTTCTTCGACCGGGGCCAGCAGATCGATCGTGCTGCGGCGGATCGCGCCCAGCCACTCCAGCGGCCAGCGTTCGGATTTGCCGATGGACGAAACGCCGGCGGAAAGCAGGCTGAGGGTCGCGCGGTATTCGTGGCCCGACGCGTACGACGGCGCACTGACGTCGATGACCCCGCCCGATCGCGTGCCGTACTGCACCGGGAATCCGCCGCTGAACACCTCGATGTGTTCGATGCCCGCCGGGTCGATGGCGCTGATGAGGCTCTGAAAATTCTTGAGGTGATACGGATCGAGCAGCGGAATGCCGTCGTAGCGCACCAGCACGTCTTCGCTCAGCGATCCGCGGATGTACGGCCGCGCCGATGCGTTGCTGGCGATGCCCGGCAGCGAATGCAGCGCTCGCAGCGCGTCATCGTGACTGCCCGGCACGCGCTCGATGTCGTTGGCCGACATTTCGCGCGGCTCGGCGAGGCCGGCATTGATGGCGTAGCGGCTCGCATACACCGACACTTCGTCCATCGGCTCGTCGGAAACCGGCGCCACCGGCGCAGGCGCCCGGACGACGACGTACTTGTTCGGCCCCACTGTGCGCAGGGAGAGGCCATGCGCCGCGAGCGCGGCGTCGGCACGCTGCAGCAGCGTGGCGCCGGCGATCGCAGGCGGCGCGAGGATGCCTGACGGCACCAGTTCGGAGCTGTAGATGACATCCACGCCGCTGCGCTCGAGTTCCCGCAGCACGGATTCGACCGTCTGCGCGGGCGCAGTAGTTTGCCCGGCTGCGCTGGTGCAGCCGGCAAGGACGAGG
Source organism: Steroidobacteraceae bacterium (assembly GCA_035765415.1). GTDB lineage: Bacteria > Pseudomonadota > Gammaproteobacteria > Steroidobacterales > Steroidobacteraceae > CADEED01. Next base: position 17,442 of record DASTXR010000027.1, read on the forward strand.
CAGAAGGCGGGTAGTCGGGCTTTACGTGGACGGCGCGGTGGGCTCACGCGCGGAGCTTACCCGGATCACACCTTCGGGCAATTCAAAACGCAGCGTGGTCGAGGCCATCACGGCTGACAGCGCTTCCGTGGCGGTGAGGCCGCGTACGTCGCCATGCATGAGGATTCCGGCTGCCTGCGCGCGTGCCGCGTCGTCGGCAATCTCCAGCTTGCGACCGGTTTCGCGCGCGAACCACGTGAGGAAGTCCTGCAACGGCCGATTCTCGATATCGAAATCGGGCGCCATCGACTCCGCCCAGGCCCAGTCGCGTCCCGCGGTTGCGATGGGTCGTTGCGTGACCGTCCGGTTGCGTTCGATGATGACTTCGGTGCCGGCGTTCACCGTGGAATCCCCGTCAGCCGCGCGCCATACCACGCTGCCTTCGCGCACTCGGAGGCGGGTCGCGCCGTTGACGATGGCCAGCGCGAATTGCGTACCCACATGGCGGAATTCGCCGGCCGGCGTGAGCACCATGAACCGATCGCTGCCGCGCGAACCGGGCGGGATGTCGACGTACAGCTCGCCGCGCTGCAGCTTCACCGAATTCGCGGCGAGCACCTCGAACGCCGAGGCGCGTGCGACGCGCAGGTTTCCGCCGCCGGCGAGCTGGATCAGCGAATCGCCGCGCACGTCCAGTTTTTGCCCGACGTGCAGCGAAGCGCCTGTGCTCAGCACCGCATCGTCACGCAATAAGCGCGATTCGGCGATGCCGGGCGCATCGGCGCGCGTGAGCTGGCCGACCACGGCGCCGCCGGCCGCTTCCGTCATGAACGTCTGCCAACCCAACACACCCGCGAGTGCGGCCACTGACGCCGCCGCCGCGAACGCCACCCAGCGTCGCGCCGGGGCGCGGGCCGGCTCCGCAGGGTGAGCGGCGCGCCACTCCTGCTCGGTCGCCGCGCGGATGCGCTGCAACGCTTCCGCGGACAATCCCGGCGCACGCAGGCCTTCGCGCAACGCGCGGTCCGCGACGTCTTCGCCCCCGTCTCCGATGTTCTTCGAATCGCTCATGGGGTCTCTCTGGAAACTTGCGCTGCCACAGCTTCGCCGCTGTCCCAGCTCTCGCGAAACGCCTGCCTCGCGCGCGCCAACCGCGACTCGGCGGCACTCTCCGAGAGCTGCAGGACCTTCGCGATCTCCGGCACCGTGAGATCGTCGCCGAACCGCAGCTCGAGGATGCGCGAATAAGTGGCCGGCAGCCGGTTTACCGCACGACGCACGGCGCTGCGAGCGGAATCGTCGGCACACTCATCGAGCGGATCTCGAAAATCGGTGAGCTCCACCACCGTGCCCGGCGGCTGACGCGCTTCGAGCTCGTCGAGGCTCTGCACCTTCGGCTGTCGCTCCGCCTTGCGGCGCACGTCCGCCAGGTGGTTGCGGCAGATCTGGCACAGCCACGTGAACAACGCAGAGCCGCCTCGAAACGTTGCGAGGCCTCGCATGGCGTTGATCATGGTCACCTGCACCACGTCTTCGAGCGCCGCGGCATCGAGAGAGCTGCGCCGGGCCGCGAATGCGCCAAGGCGCGCGGCGTAGGCATCGAAGAATTCATCGAAGGCTCTCTGTTCTCCACGACGCATCCTTTCAACGAGGTCTTGTTCATCCAGCACTCATTCACCTCGCCACCTTAGACGTCGCCGTTCGCCCAAACCCGTCGGGACGGAATGGGCACGAAGATTACGTCCAAGTGCTGATGAACCAAAGCATTCTCTTCGCTCCTGCCACCCTGTCACACGCTCGCGCGGCCGAATCGGCGCAGCAGTTCTGGCGCCGGCACCTGTGGTGGCCGCTGCTCGCTTTCACCATCGCGTTCGCCGTGCTGGAGATGTTTTCGCTCGACCGGGTGCTCGCGCGGGCGTGGTACTTCAATGCGCCGACGGCGCAATGGCTCGGCGCGGGCGACGGTGAGTGGTGGGCGCGCGGGCTGTTGCACACCGGTGGGCGACGAGTCGTTCGCGGCGTAGCCGGAGTCGCTCTCCTGCTGTGGGCGTCGTCTTTCCGGTTTTCCACGTTGCGCGCCTGGCGGCGTCCGGCCGGTTTCGTCCTGTGGGCGATGCTGCTCGCAACCTTGGCTGTCGGCGGCCTCAAGGCGGTCACGAATGTGGATTGCCCCTGGGACTTGAGCGGATTCGGCGGGCACAACCCCTACGTCGCTCTGTTTTCCGATCGACCCGCTTCGCTGAAGCGCGCGCAGTGTTTTCCGGGCGCGCACGCGTCGTCGGGTTTCGCGCTTCTGTGTTTCTACTTTGTGTTCCGTGATCGGTCACGCCGCGCGGCGTGGTGTGCGCTGGCAGCTGCCCTCGCCGTCGGTATCGCATTTTCGATCGGCCAGGAGGCGCGCGGCGCGCATTTCCTGTCGCATGACCTGACCAGCGCGGCGATCGTGTGGTTCGTGCAGCTCGGCTTGTACGTGAAGCTGCTGAGGCCGCGAAGCATCCCGGGCTAGCGCAAAACCGGATGTTATCTTTGGCGCCCGCAGCCCATGACGCATCCGACGAATCCATCGCTCAACAAGTTGCCGGCCGGCATCTGGGTCCTGGGCGTGGTCAGCATGCTCATGGACATCTCTTCGGAGATGATCCACGGCCTGCTCCCCTTGTTCATGGTCGCATCGCTCGGCGCCAGCGCGTTCGTCGTCGGGCTGGTCGAAGGCATCGCCGAGTCCACGGCGCTCATCGTCAAGGTCTTCGCCGGCGCGCTGAGCGACTACCTGCGCCGGCGCAAAGCAATCGTGGTGTTCGGTTACGCGCTCAGCGCATTCACCAAGCCGCTCTTCGCGCTGGCCACCTCGGTGGGTCTCGTCTTCGGCGCGCGTTTTCTGGATCGCATTGGCAAGGGCATTCGCGGCGCGCCACGCGACGCGTTGATCGCCGACATCGCACCGCCGCAGATGCTCGGCGCCGCCTTCGGCCTGCGGCAGTCCATGGATACGCTCGGCGCGTTCATGGGCCCGCTGGCCGCCGTCGGGCTCATGCTGCTGTGGGCCAACGATTTTCGCGCGGTGTTCTGGGTCGCCGTGATTCCGGGCTTCCTGGCCGTCGCCCTGCTGCTGTTCGGACTGCGCGAACCCGCGACGCCGCACGCGGCCACACGAAGCAATCCCTTCCGGCGCGAAAATCTGCGGCTGCTGGCGCGTCCTTACTGGTGGGTGGTCAGCGTCGGCGCAATATTCACACTGGCGCGATTCAGCGAAGCATTCCTGCTGCTGCGCGCTCAACAAGGCGGCCTCGCGCTGGCGCTGGTGCCGCTGATCCTGGTCGCCATGAACCTCGCGTATGCGCTCAGCGCCTATCCATTCGGGAAACTCTCCGACCGCGTCAGTCACCGGGCCTTGCTCGCCTGGGGACTCGTCGTGCTGATCGCCGCCGACCTGGTGCTGGCGAGCAGCGCGCATTGGATCGCCGTCGTCGCGGGCGTGCTTCTCTGGGGAATTCACATGGGAATGACGCAGGGGCTGCTCGCCACCATGGTGGCCGGCACCGCACCTGCCGAGCTGCGCGGCACCGCGTTCGGATTCTTCAATCTAGTGAGCGGCATCGCGATGCTGGCCGCGAGCGTGGTCGCGGGACTGTTGTGGGACCGGCTCGGCGCTCCGGTCACTTTCGTTGCCGGCGCGTTGTTCGCCGGCGTGGCGCTGCTGGCGCTCGGGACGGCGCCGAATCGCCGGCGTGACGTCAACGCATAGAGCCGAGCGCGCCCAACTCCGGCGGGCGCTGGATCCCGCAATCGATGAAGTCGAATTCATCGATGTGCTCGGGCAGGTGCACGCGGTAGCCCTGCGCATAGTCGACGCCCAACTGCATGATGGCGCGCAGCTTGCCGGTGGAATCCACGTGGCTGGCCACGGTTTGCATGCCCAGCGTGTCCGCCATGTGCACCAGGCCATTGATCAGCGCGCGCGAGACGATGTCGTCCGGAGCGCCGCTCACCAGCGAGCCGTCGATCTTCAGGATGTCGGCATTCACTTCGCGCAGGAAGTCGAAACGGCCAGTGCCCGCGCCGACGTTGTCGACCGACACTTCGCAGCCGCGCTCGATCAGCGAACGCGCGAGCGCGGTGAATTCCTGCGGCGCGATGCCGGCGTCCAGCTCGGTCACCTCGAAGCGGATCGCGTCGAGCGGCAGGCCCGACTTGTCGAGGCAGTTCTCGAGATAGTTGCGGAAGTCCGGGCGCACCACGGACTTGCCCGAGAGATTGACCGAGAACACGGCGTTCGCGTCCGCCCAGCGGTCGCGATTGCGTTGCATCCACACCAGCAGCGCGCGGATCACCCAGCGATCGATGGCGGGCATGCGGCCGTTACGCGCAGCCGTTTCGAGGAATTCATGCGAGCTCAGCACACCGAACTCCTGCGTGGGCAGGCGGATCAGCACCTCGACGATCAGCGGAGAATGATCGTCCCGCAGCGACACGATGGGCTGCAGGTGCAATGCGAACTCGTCTTCTTTCAGCGCCGAGTCGATGAGATCGAGCAGCTTCTCTTCGCGGGCCAGAACTTCGAGGTCCTGGGCCAGGTCCCTGGCGAGCTCGTCGTCGTCATCATGACTCTCGAAACGCAACGCCGCGAGGATGGTGGTGTTGCCCGTGCCGTCGTCGGCGCCCAGCGCCGGATCTTCGATGGCGAAATCGCCGGCCTGGCGGATTGCCTTGGCGAGCACCGGAAGCACCGGCTTCAGGTCGGCGACGCGCGTCACGCGATCTTCGTCGCAGATCGTGAGGCCGGAGAACGCGATCAGCGCGACGCCACAAAAGGATCCACCCTCGTGGATGGGGAGCGCACAACGTGCGCGGGCGGTATCTGCGCTCTCCCACCACAGGCCGCAGTCGGGCCCGCGCACGTCGGGCGGTTCGGATGCCTCGATGACGGATTGTTCGATCGATTCGGCGATCAGCGCGTGATCTTCCGCGAGCAGGAAATCGCCGCTCGACCAGAGCGCATGGCCACGACGATCGTGGATCGACAGGGAGAGAATTTCGGGCTGGCGGCGCAGGAGTCCACGCGCCAGCGGCGCGAGCAGCGAAGCGGAAGTTTCATGGGTCGTCGTGTGTTGCGTCATAGGTGACGCAGAGATTAGGGAGCCCCGTAAGCGATCGCGTCGTCGCGAGTGAGCGACGTGGGGTTCGGGCGACGACCGCCGTAAGGGGCGTGTTAGGTCAAATGGGGACAGTCCCCATTAATTGCCGTACAGCGGCTTCTTGAGCTTCCAACGCTTGTGTGACCACGGCCAGTCGGCGGGGGCGGCGCGAATCTGCGCTTCGACCATGCTGGCGTAACGGGCCGTGAACTCGCCCGGTGCGAGCTGTTCGCCCGCCTCCGCCAGCTTCACGAACTCGGCCTCGTAGTGCCCGCGCGAGATGCGCTTGAGGGCGATAAAGAAGGCTGCGTAACGCGTCGAGCGCGCGATCTCCTCGGGCCCCACGAAAAACGCGCTGTCGCGGTTCAGGAACCTGACCCACTGCCGGCGTTCGTTCGTCTTGGGCTCCTGGTCGGCCAGCAGCGCGATGGCGCGCGGCGCGCCGCGCTGCTTGATGATGTCGCCTAACAACTCTTGCGACGGGATCATGCGGGCGCCGAAGAGCTGGCGAAGTTTGCGCATCTCGCCTTCGGCCCAGCTGTCGGTCAGGGGCTTGTACGCGGCATCCACCGGCATGCCGAGCTGCGTGGACAGCGCGAGCAGCATCCACTCCCAGTTGGCCTGGTGCGCCGCCAGCAGCAGCACGGGCTTGCCGCGCGCGGTCTCCGCGCGCACGACTTCCGGATTCCTGAGCGGCATGCGGCGCGCGAGCTCGTCGGTGGTGAGGCGCAGCGAGTGCATCACTTCGACCAGCACATCGGCAAATCCGCGGTAGTAATCCCGGATCACGCGTTCGCGCGTGGCATCGTCCCATTCGGGAAACGAGATCCTGAGGTTGCCGTCGACCACGTGGCGGCGATAGGGAAAGGGACGCCAGGCGCACCATGCCAGGAAGCGCGCGATGCCATGCCAGAGGGTGAGGGGGATTCGCGAGAACACGCGAATCCACGGGGAACACTTGGTATCGGGCCTACCCACGGGATTTGAGCTGATTGGCTCGCTCTGACTCACCGGTACCTGAAAGGGCCGTGGGAAAAACTGGTGCCGGGGAGAGGAATCGAACCTCCGACCCACGCATTACGAATGCGTTGCTCTACCAACTGAGCTACCCCGGCAGGAGGGCGCGCATTCTAATTGCGCCGGCAGAGCTAGGGAAGCTCCGCAGCAAGACCAGGGATCCCCTCGAAACCCTCAGGATTCGGTTCTGCGACGCAGTCGGATTACGAGGTCTATGCCGTCGACTTGCATGCCCGGCGGGGGCTCGGGCAGCCGCTGGAACTCAACGTCGCGCAGCGAGACGTCCATGAGCGCGCCGGTGTCGAGGTCGTGGAAGTGGTAGTGCGCGTCCGTGTTCGAATCGAACCAGCAGCGGTCGCTGCCCACGGAAAGCTGGCGGATCAGGCCGGACGCCGCAAACAGGTTCAGCGTGTTGTAGATCGTGGCCTTCGAGACGCGCATTCCCAGACCACGCAGGCCCGCCAGGACCTGGTCTGCGGAAAGGTGTTGAGGACGCCCGAGAAGCAACGACGCGATGCGCAACCGCTGGGCAGTGGGGCGGACGCCGTGGCCCAGGAGGCGACGGTTGAGGTTCTCGGCTAGACCCGGATCCAGATCCGACATTGACATGGGCGCGAGTATACGCGTCGAAATCCGCCGGGCAACGCGAATCACCGCAAACGCGGCGGTTTTGCGGGGCTGTCCACACATCCCGGTGGCAGCAGAATCGCGCCATGCGTACTCGGAAAGGACTCCAGGGCGTCACCCTCATCGAGCTTTGTTTCGCTCTGGCCATCGTGGCGGTGCTGGTCGGCATGGCGGTGCCGGGCTTCCGCTCGGGCCAGCGCTCAGCGGCCATTCGCACTGCCACTTTCGAGCTGCTGGCCGGCCTGCAGCAGACCCGCGCCAGCGCAATCCTGCACGCGCAGCCGGCTGATTTCTGCCCGAGTGACGCTGACGGAAATTGCCTGGCCTCCTACACGCCGTCCACCTACTGGCGCGCCGCCTTCCAGGCTGGCAGTGGCCAGCCGCCGCCAGTCCGGCATGCGCTGCCCGATGGCGTGATGGTCCGCGCCTCCCGTTCACCGCTCAGGTTCTGGCCCGATGCGCAGAGCGCAAGCACCGGCACCCTAACTATCTGCGACACGCACGGCATCGCGGCGCCCCGCGCCATCGTGCTGAGCCTGAGCGGTCGCCCGCGCCTGGCCAGCGCAACGTCCGGGAATTGCCGGTGATGCGGTGGGCGCGAGGGTTCACGCTCATCGAAACGCTGGTCGCGCTCGTGGTGCTGTCCACCGGCCTGCTGGGGGCTGCCGCCTTGTTGCTCGACAGCCTGCGCAGCCACGCCAGCGCTTTGCGCACGGCGGCTGCCACCAGCCTGGTGCGCGACATGGCCGATCGCATTCGTCTCAATCCGCGCGGCGGCGCTCACTACAGCTCAGGCAATCGCGCCGCGGAAACGCCGGCCTGCGATGAATCGGGCGGCTGCGACCCCGCCCAGCTCGCGGCCGCGGACCTTGCTCACTTCGCGTCCGCCGCACGCGCCCTCTTCCCGCACGCGGAAATCGAAGCCCGCGTCGAATACGCGCCCGCCACCGGCCCCGCCACACCTGCCCGCTACCTGATCACGTTGCGCTGGACCGATACGCGCAATGCCGCCGGCCCCCAAGGCGCCGCGTTGCAGGTGCTGGCGCAGTCGCCGGTGGCGGGCTGAGGCGTGGCCCGTTCGCGGCTTGTCCGCGGTTTCAATCTCCCCGAGCTCATGATCGCGCTCACGCTCGGCCTGTTCCTGGTGGCCGCGTTTCTCATCGTCCTGCAGCGCAGCCGCGCCGGGTTCGCCGCCAACGAAAGTCTCGCGCGTTTGCACGACGCCTCGCGCCACGCGCTCTCCGTGCTGGTTTCCGACGTCGAACACGCCGGGTTCTACGGCTTCACGCGCGTGCCCGCCGTGCGCATCGCCGGCAGTCTTCCGGCGGGAATTCACGCCTGCGGCCAGGACTTCGCGGTGCAGCTGTCGTCTCCCGCGCAGGGTTCCGACAACGGCTTTCGTCCGGGTGAAGGCGCGCTCGACTGCGCGCCCACGGCGACTGCGGATGGAGCACGCGCGTCTTCCGACACGCTCACGTTGCGCCACGCCTCGCAGAACACCACGGCGCCCCGCGCCGGGCGGCTGCAGGTGTATTCACGAGGCCTCGCGAGTACCGGGCCGCTGCTCCTGTTCGGCGACGGCCGCGCGCCGGGTCCCGTCGATTCCGCGCAAGCAGTCAGGGACCTCGAGGTGCGCACTTACTACGTCGCGAACAGCTCGGTGGATCGGCCGGGTTGGCCCGCGCTGCGCGTGAAGGCGCTCACCGAGTCACGGGGCGCCGCGCAATTCCGCGACGAGGAGATCCTGCCCGGTGTCGAAGACCTGCAGGTGGAGTTCGGGGTCGCATCCATCGCGGCCGACGGCACCTGGCGCGTGCACTTCGTCGCTGCAGATTCGCCGCGAGTCCGCGAAGGCGTGGTGGTGGCGGTCAGGCTGTGGCTTCGGATATTGGCGGATATCACCGAGCCCGGATTCAACGACGACCGCACCCTGACGTATGCCAATGTCACCTTCACGCCGTCGCGCGTCGAAGCGAAACATCGACGCACGGTCATCGAGCGCACCGTCGCGCTGCGTAACGTGCAATTGCCGTGAGGGCTTTTCAACGCGGCGCCGCTCTCGTGGTGGGCCTCCTGCTGCTCGCGCTGATAACGCTGTTAGGGCTCGCCGGCGCGGCGACTTCTCACATCGAAACGCAGCTGGCACACAACGAGCAGTTTCGCGAGAATGCCGCGTCCGCCGCGAGTGCCGGCGTCGAAATTGCGATCCAGCAGATCATGACAAGCTCCGCGCCCGAAGCCGTGCCCGCCTCCGCCAGCGCCACCCTGCCCGGCTCCGCGGATCGCGTTGAGGTTCAGACGCGCTTGCTCGGGTACGACATTGCGCTGCCCCAGCACACCGGCGCAGGTCTCGCGGGCGCCCATTTCGAAATCACCAGCACCGGCTATTCATCGCGCGGCGCAGTCGATCGCCAGCGCGCAATCGTCATGCACGTCATTGCCGCGCCTGCCGTGGCCGCGGCTTCCGAATGCCAGCCCGCCGTTGCCGGTGTCCGTTGCCATGTGGCGGGCGAGCTGGTGCGCCTGTCCTGGCAACGCCTCGCTCTTTGAGCTTCGTGATCAGGTCCATGACCCAGGTGCGGCAACTCACGGCTTTCACACTGAGCGAGACGCTCACGGCAGCCGCCGTGCTCGCTGTCATCATCGCCATCGCGGTGCCCATGTGGCGCACGCACCAGCTACGCGAGCGCCGGGCCGACGCCATCGCGGCCCTGCGCGCCGTGCAAACCGCCCAGGACGAATACTTCGCCAGCCACGCGCGTTACGCCGACGAAACCCAGCTGCGCGCCAGCGCGCCGCAGGCGCTGGCAAACGATGCCGCTGCCAGGCGTGGGTACTACCGCATCACGGTGAGCAAGAGCGAAGACGACCTCACCTACACAGCCAGCGCGCGCGCCGTTGCGCGCGAGGGTGAAACTCCGGACACGCGCTGCGTGGAGCTGCGCATCGACCAGAACGGGCGAAGGTTCGCCGTCGATTCAGATGGAGTAGATAGGAGCGCGGACTGCTGGAGATAGTGGGGACATTCCTGATTTGCTAGCAAAAGGGGACGGGGCTCGCGGCCGCTCGCATTTCCGCCGGGCGCTCGAAGTAGGTTCCGAGTCCGGATTCCGATTTCCTTGCAAGCGGGATCGAGGCACGCCGTTGGCGCGTCAGCGCCGAGCCCCGGCCCCTTTTGCTAGCAAATGGGGACTGTCCCCATTAACGCGCCGCGGTTCCGCGCAACGCGCGCGGCAACGAGAACACCACGTGCTCCTCGCGCCCCACGAGCTCGGTCGCGGGTGTGCCGCCCCACTCGCGCAAGCGGGCGACCACCTGCTGCACCAGCTCTTCGGGTGCAGAGGCACCGGCTGTGACACCCACCGCGCCCTTGCCCTCAAACCACTCCTTCTGCAGGAACGAAGCGTCGTCGATGAGATAGCCAGGCCGTCCGGCGCGTTCGGCGAGCTCGCGCAGCCGGTTCGAATTCGAGCTGGTGATGGAGCCGACGACGATGAGGACCTCGCAGTTGGCGATGAGCTCCTTCACGGCGTCCTGTCGATTCTGTGTCGCGTAACAGATGTCTTCGCGGCGCGGGCTGGCCAGCGTCGGGAAGCGCTCGCGCAGCGCGCCGACGATGGCGGCGGTGTCGTCAACCGAGAGCGTGGTCTGCGTGACGAACGCCAGCTTCTCGGGGTCGCGCACCTGCAGTTTCGCGGCCTGCTCGACGTTCTCGATGAGATGCATGCGGCCGCCCCCGCTCGTATCGAAACGACCCATGGTGCCTTCGACTTCCGGATGACCGGCATGGCCGATGAGCACCACGTCGCGCCCTTCGCGCGCGTAGCGGGCTACTTCCATGTGCACCTTGGTGACGAGCGGACAGGTGGCGTCGAACACCGTGAGGCCCCGGCGCGCGGCTTCGTTCTCGACGGCGGCGGGAACGCCGTGCGCGGAGAAGATCACCGTTGCGCCGTCGGGCACCTGGTCGAGCTCGTCGACGAACACCGCGCCAAGCTGCCGCAGGCGCTCGACCACGTGCACGTTGTGCACCACCTCGTGGCGCACGTAGATAGGCGCGCCGAACATGCCGATGGCGCGCTCCACGATGTCGATGGCACGATCGACGCCGGCGCAGAAACCACGGGGATTGGCGAGCAGGATTTTCATGCGCTCTTCTTGCGCCGTCCTTCGAGTATTGCGTCCAGGATCACGAGCGCCGCACCGACGCTGATGGCGGCATCGGCGACGTTGAAAGCCGCGAAATAGTGGATGCCCCAGTGCGCATGCACGAAGTCCACGACGTACCCGTGTTCGATACGGTCGATGACGTTGCCGATGGCGCCGCCGAGAATCAGCGCGAGCGCGAACGCCAGCAGCGCGTGCGTGGTCAGCGCCAGCTTGCGCAGCCAGATGACCAGCGCAATGGAAACGCCCACGGCCAGCACCGAGAACGCCCACCGCTGCCATCCGCCGGCGGTGGCCAGGAAGCTGAATGCGGCGCCCTCGTTGTGCGCGCGCACGATGTCGAGCACGGGCAACACGCTGAATGATTCACCCAGCACCATGGTGCGCTCGATCCACAGCTTGGTGAGCTGATCCACGGCGATGACGATGACGGAGATCCACAACCAGCGGATGCCGCTGGCGCTTACCGGTATGTCCACAGCAGCCTTCACTCCATCGTTCATACGAATGTCCTGGTCTCGCCCGAACCCGTCACGTTGTCCACGCACCGACCGCAGATCGTCGGGTGCTCCGCATTCGAACCCACTTCGGGGCGGTGATGCCAGCAGCGCTCGCACTTGGTTGCGGTCGACGCCTGCACGCGAATCCACACGCCACCCTCCCTGGCGATCTCGGCCACCTTGATCGCGCCGACCGGCGGGCCCGCCGCGTTGCTCACGCGTTTCACCTGCGCATCGGAAACGATGAGCAGGAACCGCAGCTCTTCGCCGAGCGACTTGAGCTTCTCGAGGTGTTCGTCCTTGCTGAAGACTTCGACCGTCGCATCGAGCGAACCGCCGACGGTGCCCTCGACGCGCAGCTTCTCCATCTCGAGCGCCACGGCCGCCTTCAGCGCGATGAACATGTTCCAGTCGACCACATCTTCACTCACCTTGGGCAGCGGGTGCCAGGTTTCGAGAAACACCGATTCGCTGCGCTTGCCCGGCAGGAATCTCCAGATCTCGTCGCTCGTGAAGCTGAGGATGGGGGCTAACCACCGCACCATGCTCTCGGCGATGTGGAACAGCGCCGTCTGCGCCGAACGCCGCGCCACGCTCTGTTTCGGCGTGGTGTAGAGGCGGTCCTTGAGGATGTCGAGATAGAAGCCGCCGAGATCCACGACGCAGAAGTTGTGGATCTTCTGATAGATGAGGTGGTACTCGTACTTGCGGTACGCCTCCACGATTTCCTCGTGCAGCGCCGCCGTGCGCGCCAGCGCCCACCGGTCGATGGCGACCATCTGCTCCACGGGCAGCGCATCCGCCGCCGGATCGAATCCGGCGAGGTTGCCCAGCAGGAATCGCACGGTGTTGCGCATGCGCCGGTACGAATCCGAGATGCGCTTCAGGATTTCATCGGACACGCCCATTTCGTTGGCGTAGTCGGTGGCGGCGATCCACAGGCGCATGACGTCCGCGCCCAGCGTCGACATCACCTTCTGCGGCAGGATCACGTTGCCCAACGACTTGGACATCTTGCGACCCTTGTCGTCGACCGTGAATCCATGCGTCAGCACGCCCTTGTAAGGCGCGCGCGCGTACAGCGCTTCGGACATCAGCAGCGACGAATGGAACCAGCCGCGATGCTGGTCCGAGCCTTCGAGATACAGATCGACGGGCGGTTTCACGTCGTCCGGATGCGTGTGGTGCACGCACTCGTGCGTGAGGCCGGAATCGGCCCACACGTCCATGACGTCGGTGACTTTCTCATACGTATCCGCGTCGTCGCCTAACAACTCGCGCGCATCGAGATCGAACCACGCCTCGATGTTGTCCTTCTCGACGCGCCTGGCCACTTCTTCGAGCAGCTCCGCGGTGCGCGGATGCAGCTCCTGCGTCTGCTTGTGCACGAACAGCGCGATGGGCACGCCCCAGGTGCGCTGGCGCGAGAGGCACCAGTCGGGACGTTTCTCGATCATGCCGAAGATGCGCTGCTCACCCCAGCCAGGAGTCCACTGCACCTTCTTGATGTCGCGCAACGCGTTCGCGCGCAGGCTTTTCTGGTCCATGCTGACGAACCACTGCGGCGTGGCGCGGAAGATCACGGGGGTCTTGTGGCGCCAGCAATGCGGATAACTGTGCCTGATCTGCTCGTGCTTCAGGAGGCGCCCGCGTGCCTCGAGCTCCTTGACCAGCACTTCGCCGGCCTCGTCCACTTTCAGCCCGGCGACGATGGGCGTGCCTTCGCGAAAGCGACCGTCACCCATCACCGGGTTGTCGACCGGCAGACTGTATTTCTGGCCGATGATGAAGTCGTCCTGGCCGTGCGCGGGCGCGGTGTGCACCGCGCCGGTACCGGCCTCGAGCGTCACGTGTTCGCCGACGATGACCGGCACGTGCTTCGGCAGGAACGGGTGCTCGAGCTGCAGATGCTCGAGCGCTGTACCTTCGAACTGCACCAGCACCTGGCCCTTGCCGAGGCCGTATCGCGCCAGGCAGGCGTCCAGCAGCTCGTTGGCGAGCACTAACAACTCGGACTTGCCGTGTCGCGACACCCAGAGCAGCACGTACTCGATCCTGGGGCCGAGGCTCACCGCCTCGTTCGCCGGCAACGTCCAGGGCGTAGTGGTCCAGATCGGGATGGACACCGGAAACGTGCCCAGCACATCGGGCTTCACTCCGACTCGCCGCGCCAGGTCGCCGTTGTCCACCACCCGGAATTCCACGTCCACGGCCGGAGACGTCTTGTCCTCGTATTCCACTTCCGCCTCGGCGAGCGCCGAACGGCAGTCGAGACACCAGTGGACCGGCTTGGCACCCTTATATAAGTGTCCATTGCGGATGATGTGGCCCAGCGCGCGGATCTGTTGCGCCTCGAAACGCGGGTCCATCGTGAGATACGGGCGGTTCCAGTCGCCCAGCACTCCGAATCGCTTGAACTCGGTGCGCTGCAGGTCGACCTGCTCGTGCGCGTACTTGCGGCAGGCGGCGCGAAAATCCTTTGCGTTGATCTTTGCACCGACGCGGCCGTGCTTCTTTTCCACCTGGTGCTCGATGGGCAGGCCGTGGCAGTCCCATCCCGGCACGTACGGCGAGTCGTAACCATCGAGAGTGTGCGACTTCACCACGATGTCCTTGAGCACCTTGTTCACGGCGTGCCCGAGGTGCAGCGCGCCATTGGCGTACGGCGGGCCGTCGTGCAGCACGAAACGCGGACGCCCATTCGCGATGGCGCGCAGCTTGCCGTACAGGTTGTTCTGCTCCCACGCGGCCAGCATCGCAGGCTCGCGCTGCGCGAGATCGGCCTTCATCGGAAAGCCGGTCTCGGGGAGGTTGATGGTGTGTTTGTAGTCCGCCACTTGATTCCCGTTCTTCAATGAAAAAGGCCTCTAACTAACCATGCGCGGCGTGGGCCTTGTGCAGGATGGCCCTTGCCGCAATCGCGTCCTGGCGCATGTGCTGCACCAGCGTATCCAGGCTGTCGAATTTCTCCTCGTCGCGGATCTTCGCGACGAATTCCACTTCGAGGTCGCGGTTGTACAGCCAGCCCGCGAAATCGAATACATGCACCTCGAGCAGCGGCTCGAGGCCCCCGCCCACCGTGGGCCGGAACCCGATGCTCGCCACCGCGTCGCGCGCGAGATTACCGTCTATGCCGCGTACGCGCACCGCGTAAACCCCGGTAAACGGCAGCCTGCGCCGCCGCATGCGGATGTTGGCGGTCGGAAACCCGAGCCTGCGGCCCAGCTTCTCGCCCGCGACCACGCGCCCGCGCATCGAATACGCCCGCCCTAACAAGTCACGCGCCGCGCGGAAGTCGCCGCGCGCCAGCGCCGCGCGCACGCCGCTGGAGCTCACGCGGACATCGTCCACGCACACCGACGGTACCAGTTCGAGCTCGAATCGTCCGGCATCGGCCGCGGCCTGCAGCAGCGCCACGCTGCCGGCGCCGCCCCGCCCGAAACGGAAGTCCTGGCCGACCACCACTGCCGAGGCGGCAAAAGTTTCCGCCAGCAGGTTCACGAACTGCTCGCCCGATAGACTCCGCAGCTTCTCGTTGAAGCGCAGGATGCACACGGCGGCGAGGTCCGAGTGCTGCAACACGCGCCAGCGCTCACGCAGGTCCGTGAGCCGGGCCGGCGGATCCACTGGCGGCGAAGCCTGCGCCGAAAGATATTCGCGCGGCAGCGGCTCGAAGGTCAGCATGATCGCGGCCTTGCCGGCATGCGCCGCCAGCGCGCACGCCCGCGCGATCAACGCGCCATGCCCGAGGTGAATGCCATCGAAGCTGCCTACCGTGATGGCTGCTCCCCGATGATGGGGCTTCAGGCCCTGTAATCCACGTATCAGTTCCATGGGCATTACGCGCTCGCGTTGCGCATATGGCGCATGCGCACGCCCGATACGAACAGCGCGGCGAAATAGGCGGCAGCTCCCGCGACCACGCACATGGCGAGGCGTGCGGCGCGCTCCAGTGCCGGTGCCGCCAGCCAGCCGGCGATGTCGCCGCCGAGCCAGATGAGCAATGCGGCCATCACGGCGTTGGCGAAAACGACGCGGGACAACAGCACTCCCCAACCCCGCCGCGGCTGGTAGACGCCCGCGCGAACCAGTCCGCGCCACAACAACGTGGTGTTGATGGCGGCGGAAATACAGGTCGAGGTGGCGAGCAGGATGTGCGGATAAGGGAAGCCCAGGTAATACGCCGGCAACACCACGAGCACGTTCAGCGCCATGTTGCAGCCAAGCGCGATGAGCCCAACGCGCACCGGTGTGCGCGTGTCCTGGCGCGCGAAGTATCCGGGTGCCAGCACCTTGACGAGGCTGAACCCGAGCAAGCCCCACGAATAGGCCATCAACGCATAACTCGCCATCTGCACGTCGCGCGGCAGGAACGCGCCGTAGCCGAACGTGGTCGCGGTCAAGGGACCCGCGAACACCAGCATGGCCACCGCGGCAGGCGAAACCAGCAGCACCACCAGCCGCAGCGCCCAATCGAGCGTGGCGGTGAAATGTTCTTTCGATTCGTCGGCGTGATGCCGCGAAAGACCGGGAAGGATGACGGTGGCGAGCGCGATGCTGAACACACCCAGCGGAAACTCCATGAGGCGGTCTGCGTAATACAGCCACGACACGCTGCCGGTGATCAGGAAGGTTGCGATCTGCGTGTCGAGCAACAGGCTGACTTGCGCCACCGACGAACCGAATACGCCGGGCAACATCAGTCGGCCGATGCGCCGCACACCTTCGGCGGCCGGGCGCCAGCGCGGCCATCGGAACAGCCCGAGGCGCACGACCGCCGGCACCTGGAATCCCAACTGCAGCAGGCCGCTGACGAACACGCCCATGGCGAGCACGACGCCGGGGTTCGCGGTGTCATGCGCGGCGACCCACAGCGCCACGATGATCATGACCACGTTCATGATCACCTGCGTGTACGCTGGCAGCGCGAACTTGCCGTAGCTGTTGAGCACGCCGGAGAACAAGGCGCTCAGCGAGATGAAGAACAGGTACGGGAACGTCCAGCGCAGCATCGAGCTGGCGAGGTGCCACTTGTCGGGTTCGTCGTGCCAGCCGGGCGCAAACGCGAGGATGATGAGCGGCGCGGCGATCACGCCTAACAAAGTGACCACGAGCATCAACACGCCGAAGGTGCCCGCGACCGAATCCACGAGCTCGCGCGTCTCGTCCTTCGAACGCTTCGACTTGTATTCGCTGATGACCGGCACGAAGGCCTGTGAGAACGAACCTTCGGCGAAAAGGCGCCGCAGAAAGTTCGGAATCTTGAACGCCACGAGCCAGGCGTCCATGAAGGCGCTGGCGCCAAAGGCCTGCGCATAAATCATCTCGCGGGCCAGGCCGGTGATACGAGACACCAATGTCGCCATGCCGGTTACGGCAGTGCTCTTGAAAAACGCTCCACTCACCCTGCAAGGCCCCGAAAAATAAAGGAAAAACTGCGCAAGCCGCGCACTATACCGGAGTGGCCTATGAATCGTTGACAAGGTGGGGGTCGGTCAGCACACTACGCGGCCTCAAAACGACCCCGTTTCTGGAGATTCCTTCGTGGCGAATACCAAGTCGGCGGAAAAAGCCGCCCGTCGAGCTGAAACCAACCGCACCCGCAACGTGGCGCTGCGTTCGCGCATGCGCTCGGCCCTGCGCAAGGTCAGCGACGCCGTGAGCTCGGGCAACAAGGCAGATGCCTCTGCCGCGCTCAAGGAAGCCCAGCCCGTCATCGACTCGCTGGTCAACAAGAACGTCATCCATCGCAACAAGGCCGCCCGCCACAAGAGCGCGCTCACGGCCCGCATCAAGGCGATGCCCGCGAAGTAATTTCGGCGTCTCGCGACGCGGAACAGGAAAAAGCCGGCTGACGCCGGCTTTTTCGTTTCTGTCCCTCCCCGTTTACCGCCATTTCAGATTCACGGCGGTCACCGAATCAACGAATCGGCGTCAGCACGAAACTGTGCATGTTCCGGCAGGGTGTGGAGTAGTCCTCACGGCGGTCGCCTGGCCGCAGAACTTGTGCTGCAGGCTCAGGTATCCGGCGACTTCGCCGTCGTCGTTGATGTCCAGTGCGAGACCGAACGTGGTGGCGTCACCAGCAAACAGGACCTGCGTCGTGCCCGAAGGAACGTGAAACCTGACCGCCGCACTGCCCACATCGCCGACCGCGACATTCCCGCTGTTGATGTCCCACGGCTGCCCGCCCACCGGACCCTCGTTGATCACGCCCGCAGGCGTACGAATCAGCCACTTCACCGGGCAGGGAGCGGAAGGATCCGGTCTCAGCCCGAACCCGACCGAATAACCTGCCAGGTTGCCCGCGACCGCGCCGTCGATCCTCGAGCATTCCGGCGGAGCTTCGAAGACGCGTTCGTAGGCGCCGAAGAAAGTGGAGCGAATGCCGTAGGCAGATCCGTCCAACGAAAACTCGCGGCCGAATACTTCTCCCCGGTTGTTGACGCTCATCGCGTTCACACCGCGGGCATCGGCAGGTCGAGGAACGACGCGAGTGCCAAACCACGGCGACCACACGAAAGCCTGTCCGGCGCTCTGGCTCGCGGGAATGCCATTGAAGTCGGCGATGAAGCAGGTGTAGTCCGCCGCAACGCTGCCGAAATCGTTGAGGCTGCGCGGAATCGTGCGCACCGTGTGTCCGGGAATACACGAGGTATCGGACAACGCGGGTGAGGGAACGGCATTTACGCGGTATCGCGAGAAGTGGCCGTTCTGACCCGTGGCTGCAGCCACGCTGGACAAGAGAAAGGCAACGGGGATGGTGATCAGGGTTGCATGCTTCATGAAACGACGGCTCCAGCCGATGGCTTCGGTACTCGCTCTCTGCCGCATCATGCCGGTTTGGTGACGCGTGCCACGTCCGCGCGACGGATTATGTTCCGCCGGAGGAGCCCTGCTAGCTACTTGCGCCGGCTGGCGCGCTTGCGACCGGTCTTCTTTGCGGTTTTCTTTGGTGTTTTCTTCGGAGTCTTCTTCGATTTCTTCTTCGGTACTTTCTTCGCCGGCCTGGCCCGTTTGCCTGGCTTCGATGACTTGCGCGCCGGAGCCTT
The DNA here is from genome assembly GCA_035765415.1 of Steroidobacteraceae bacterium. Lineage (GTDB taxonomy): Bacteria > Pseudomonadota > Gammaproteobacteria > Steroidobacterales > Steroidobacteraceae > CADEED01. The sequence continues at coordinate 35,919 of DASTXR010000027.1, forward strand.
CGACTTCTTGCGAGCCAGCGGCTGCGGCGCGGGCAAGGGCAGGTTTCCCTGCGCCGGCGCCTCGCCAGTCTCGATAAAACGCATCACGGCTTCGGTGAGGTCGCGCGTGCCCGCATGCGTCGCGCCCGAAATCAGGAACGCCGGGCCGCGATACTTCAACGCCACGGCGATCGATACGGCGCGCTGCACGGCCTCTTCATCGGGCAGCAGGTCGCGCTTGTTGAGCACCAGCCGGCGCGGCTTGGCCAGCAGGTCTTCGCTGAATTTTCCGAGTTCACCGACGATGGCGATCGCGTCGCGCACCGGATCCGCGGATGGGTCCGTCGGCGCGATGTCCACGAGGTGCAGCAGCACGCGGGTGCGCTGCAAATGCTTGAGAAACCGGATGCCGAGGCCGGCGCCGTCCGCCGCGCCTTCGATGAGGCCGGGAATATCGGCCATGACGAAGCTGCGCTGGTCGCTGACGGAGATGACACCCAGGTTCGGGTACAGCGTCGTGAATGGATAGTCGGCGATCTTCGGCCGAGCGGCGGACACCGCGCTGATGAGCGTCGACTTGCCGGCATTCGGCAGGCCTAACAAACCCACGTCCGCGATCACCTTGAGCTCGAGCTCGAGCGAACGCTGCTCGCCCGGCAATCCAGGGCCGTAGTTTCGCGGCGAGCGGTTCTTGCTGGACTTGAAGCGCTGGTTGCCCCAGCCGCCCTTGCCGCCGCGCGCCACCAGCAACTCCATGCCTGCCTGGGCCATGTCGCCCAGCACTTCGCCCGTGTCCGCATCCCGCACGATGGTGCCCACCGGCACCATCACCAGAGTGTCGGCGCCACCGCGGCCGGTCATGTCGCGACCGCCGCCCGACTGGCCGTTTTCGGCGCGGAAGGTGCGCTCGATGCGGAAATCCACCAGCGTGTTGATGCCCTCGCGTGCGCGGAAGGTGATGCTGCCGCCTTCGCCGCCGTCGCCGCCGTCGGGGCCGCCGAAAGGCACGAACTTCTCGCGGCGGAAGCTCACGCAGCCGCGGCCGCCGTTGCCTGCCTGTACCTTCACGCGCGCTTCATCGACGAATTTCATGGCTATGTTTCCTGCGGCAACAAAAAACCCGGCTTGTGGCCGGGTTTTTCGCAATCGACCGTTGGGTCGGTTGGGGTGCAGCCCCCTTGCGGGTGCAGCCCCCGTAATTACTCGGCGTCGATGCTCACGAAGGTGTGCTTCTCGGCGCCCTTCTTGGAGAACTTCACGCGGCCCGGCTTGAGGGCGAACAGCGTGTGATCGGTGCCGATGCCAACATTGGTGCCGGCGCGCATGGTGGTGCCACGCTGACGGACCAGGATGTTGCCGGCGAGCACGGTTTCACCGCCGAACTTCTTCACGCCGAGGCGCTTGCTGTGTGATTCGCGGCCGTTACGAGTACTGCCGCCTGCCTTTTTATGTGCCATGTGAGAGAGGCTCCAACTAACTATTTAAGGATCAGCAATCAGACGCTGATGCCGGTGATCTTGACCTGCGTGTACTGCTGGCGATGCGTGCCCTGGCGCAGGTAGTGCTTGCGGCGACGGAACTTGACGATGACTTTCTTCTCGCCCTTGCCGTGTTTTTCGACGGTGGCCGTAACCTTGCCGCCCTTGAGCAGCGGAGCGCCGACCTTGATGTTGTCGCCATCACCGATGAGCAGGACTTCGCCGAACTCAATGGTGGAACCCGGCTCGCCGTCGAGTTTCTCGACCTGGAGGACGGTGCCGTTCTCGACCCGATACTGTTTGCCGCCCGTGGCGATGACCGCGTACATGCTGATAACTCCGGAAACCCGTTCGAAACCAAAGCCTTAAGCCCTGTGCCATTTCGAAGGGAGGCGCATTCTACGTATCGCCCCCCGGTCGGTCAAACGACCGGTAATCACATAAATAATCCCCTAGAATCAACGCCCTGAATGACCTCCAAAGTAACCTCGCTGCCCACCCAGCGCGCCGCACCCCGCCCCGCCGACCCCGCCGCCATGCCGCTCGAGGACATTCGCGCCCTGGTTCGCGCAGATCTGACCGCCGTGGACGCCATGATCCGGGCCCGGCTCAAGAGCGTGGTGCCGCTCGTGGACCAGGTTGCCGAACACATCATCGGCGGCGGCGGCAAACGCCTGCGTCCCCTGCTTTGCGTGCTGTCGGGACGCGCCTGCGGCATCGAGAACGACAAACACGTCGAGGCCGCCGCGTTCATCGAGTTCGTGCATACCGCCACGCTGCTGCACGACGACGTCGTGGATGGCTCGCAGAAACGCCGCGGCCGCGCCACGGCTAACAACATCTTCGGCAACCAGGCGAGCGTGCTGGTCGGCGATTTCGTCTATTCGCGCGCGTTCCAGATGATGGCCACCGTCGGCTCGCAGCGCGTCATGGAGATCATGTCGGACGCCACCAACGTGATCGCCGAAGGTGAAGTGCTGCAGCTCATGAACGCGCACGACCCGGAGACCACCGAGCAGCGTTATCTCGAGGTCATCTACCGGAAGACCGGCCGGTTGTTCGAGGCGGGCGCCGAAGTGGCCGCGGTGCTGGCGGGCGCACCGGTGGCGCAACAGGAGGCGCTCGCACGCTACGGCAAACATCTGGGCATCGCCTATCAACTCGTCGACGACGTGCTCGACTACCGTTCGGATCCGGCCACGCGTGGCAAGAATCTCGGTGACGATCTCGCCGAGGGCAAACCCACGCTGCCGCTGTTGCATGCCTTGCGCCACGGTAACGAAGAGCAGCGCGCACTCATTCGCCTGGCCATCGAGCAAGGCGGGCTCGCGCAGTTGGGGCCCATCGTCGAAGCCATCGAGTCGACGGGCGGCCTCGACTACGCCGCCGGGTTCGCGCAACGCGAGACCGCGCAGGCGCTCGCCGCGCTGGCATCGTTGCCCGACACACCCTACTCCCGCGCGCTCGCCTCACTCGCCCGTTTCGCGCAGGAGCGCACCTCTTAAATGGGGACAGTCCCCATTTCCTAGCAAAAGGGGCCGGACCTCTCATTCTTGCGGTTCCCTCTTCATGGACGGACTCTCGCCGTAGGTCAGCGCGCGCCAGACCCACTCCATCGGACCGAATGTGTACCGCTTCAACCACCAGCGGCTGACCAGCACCTGCACGGCAAAGAACCCGATCACTATACCGACGATCGCCGTGGCGCCTATCTTCCCGGCGAGCGCAAGGCCTGGCCCGATGCCGAACAGCACGAAGCCCATCACCAGCGCCTGGACAAGGTAGTTAGTCAGCGCCATACGCCCCACGGCGCCGAAGGGCGCGAGGAGTCTGCGTCCGATTCCACGCTGGAATGCGACCACGACGGCCGCCACATAACCCGCCGCCAACACCGGAACCGCCAGCAGGTGCAGCGTCTCCGCAAAGAATTGCCGGTGATCGAAGTCCGCGACCAACGGTGACCCTCCCAGGAGGAATGCAAGTCCTTCGACGATCAGTCCGGCAGGCAGCGCCCAACGCAACACACGCCGCCAGCCCGTCAGGAAATCCGCCGATCGGCCTATCCACTCCTTCCTTCCGACCCACGCGCCGATGAGAAATCGCCCGAGCGCGTACGCCAACCATCCCAGGATGAAACCGCTCGCGATGTAGTCGGCGAGCACCCATTCGAAGAAGTTCGCCACCAGCGCGAAGTAGTCACCGCTCTCGGAAACCTTCTGGCGCAGCAACACATCGGCGTCGGAATAACCACCCGGCAATCCGCTCCAGCTTCCCGGAGTTCCGAATTCCGCGAGCGTCTTCACGGTAGTGCGGCCGAACGCAGTCAGCAAAACGCCGGCGATCACCAGCGCCCGATTGCTGAGATGCCGCAGCGGCAACAACAGAAACCCCGCAAGGGCATACAGGTGCAGGATGTCCCAGATCCACAGGAAGAAGAAGTTCAGCAGACCAATCGCAAGCAGCACCGAGAGGCGACGCTTGTACAGCGCTTCGAAATCAGCGCCGCGAAGTTCCAGCCGCTGCAATTGCAACGCGAACCCGAGGCCGAACAAGAAAGCGAACAACGTGTTTGCCTTGTCGAGCAAGAGCCAATGCAGCACCTCGAACAAGGCGAGGTCGAACGCCGCCGTCGGCAGCGACAGCAGCTGCTGCTCTGTCGACATGAATGGCGCCGAGGCGAGCAAGGTGAAGTTGACGAGGAAGACGCCGAACAGTGCCACGCCGCGCAGCACGTCCATGACCTCGACGCGCTCCGCGATTTCGACGGGCGCGGGCTCGCCGGCTAGAACGCGAACAGGTCACCCCGCGGTTGGGAGCGAGCCAGGGCGGCGAACGTAAGAAACTGAAAGACCAGCAATTTCCCCATTATTGTCGCGCTCCTCTACCGCGCCACTGGGGCGCCGCAGGCGCAAATACTAGCGCCTGCCCGACGCCCGCTCGTTTATTTGAATGGCGGCGGAGGCTTGAGTAGACTGCGCGCCCCCGCTTTCGCGGGGCAGCCGGTTCAAGGCATTCGGGGTGTAGCTCAGCCTGGTAGAGCACTACGTTCGGGACGTAGGAGTCGAAGGTTCAAATCCTTTCACCCCGACCAATTTTTCCAGGCGTTTTCGAGTAGCTTCGGCAACTCGGTTCGTAGCGCACCAGCTCCCAAGTCCACCGCAAGTCCATTCCGACGCTCGTCGACATCTGCCCCGCTGTCACCCAAGAGGCAAACAACTCATGGGTCTTTCTCAAGCACGCCGCATCGTTTCGGAAGCTTCGAACGAGGGCGAGTAGATAGCTCGGACAGACCGGGTCGTGCAGGGTGCAAACTCGCACTTCTGTCGCTAGGGAACGGAGAGCCAACCGAAAGCGGTCATCGCACGCGAACGCGAATCGAGACCGCAGGAACAGACCAACTCCCCTCTTCGCAACGAACTCACTAATAGCTACCGAGCGCGCCATCAGAAACACCGAACACGCGAACAGGCTCGGCTGGCAAGGCCGCTTGAAAGTACCATGCGCTGATCGCTGGAGAATCGCCATGGACCGCAGAACACTTCTGACGAGCGCCGCCGCCCTTCCGCTGATGGGGTGCGCAGCCTCAACTCTCGTGCTCACGGCGGCTGACCGGTCGTTCCGCCGCGTACGCCCAGGTGATCCCGGCTGGCCCACAGACGCGCAATGGGAGGCGCTAAACCGCACCGTCGGCGGCGTTCTCGAAAAGCCCGTCTCACCTTATGGCGCGTGCGGCGTCGCGGGCGGTGCGAAGGATTGCGCCCGGATCATTCCCGAGCTCACCAATCCCTTCTGGCTCGGCGACCAGGCCGGCGCGACGCAGGCCTACGGATGGCTCGACGCGTGGACGACTGCGCCCAGCGCCTGGGCCGTACGCGCGCGGAACGCGTCAGACGTCGCCGCCGCGGTCAACTTCGCCCGCGAACACCACTTGCGCCTGGTCGTCAAAGGCGGCGGCCACAGTTACCAAGGGACCTCGTGTGCACCGGACTCGCTTCTCGTCTGGACCCGCGCGATGAACCAAGTCGAGATCCACGACGCCTTTGTCCCCAAAGGCTGCGAGGGAACGGTGGAGGCGCAGCCCGCGGCCTCGATCGGCGCTGGCGCGGTCTGGATCGACGCTTACTACGCAGTGACCATCAAGGCGGGCAAGTACGTCCAGGGCGGCGGCTGCACGACCGTGGGTGTCGCCGGCCACATCCAGTCTGGCGGCTACGGCTCGTTTTCGAAGGCGTATGGCTCAGCCGCCGGCAATCTGCTCGAGGCCGAGATCGTCACAGCCGACGGCAAGATTCGGGTAGTCAATGCCTGCAACGACCCCGACCTCTTCTGGGCGATCAAGGGCGGCGGCGGCGGCACCTGGGGCGTCATCACCCGTGTCACGGTGAAGGTGCACGAAGCGCCGACCTCGTTCGGGTA
>DASTXR010000028.1:0-17490 GCA_035765415.1 Steroidobacteraceae bacterium
CGCTTCGATCTGTTGGGCTCGGCGCACAGCCTCCACGCGTCCCGCCTCAACCCGGTGAGCTTCGCGCACGCCCTCGACGCGCTGTGCCTCGCGCACTGCATCGATCTGTTGGGCTCGGCGCAAAGCCTCCACGCGTGCCGCCTCAACCCGGTGAGCCTCGCGCACAGCCTCGACGCGCTGTGCCTCACGCACAGCTTCGATGCGTCCCGCCTCGACCCGCTGAGCATCGCGCATGGCCTCGACGCGAGCGGCTTCGATGCGTTCTGCATCGATCTGCTGAGATCGACGCACGCTGTCGACGCGCTGGGCTTCAATGCGCGCCGCATCGATCTGCTGCGCTCGACGCACATTGTCGACGCGTTGGGCTTCAATGCGCGCTGCATCTATCTGCTGGGTCCGGCGTGCACTGTCGACGCGTTGGGCTTCAATGCGCGCCGCATCTATCTGCTGGGCCCGGCGTGCACTGTCGAGGCGCTGGGCCTCGACGCGAGCAGCATCGATCTGCTGGGCCCGGCGTACAGTCTCAAGACGCAGAGCTTCAATACGCCCGGCATTGATCTGCTCCGCTTGGCGCACACCCTCGAGTCGCTGAGCTTCAATTCGCGCCGCATCGATCTGCTCGGCTCGGCGTACCGTCTCCAGGCGCTGCGCTTCGATGCGCCCAGCATCGATCTGCCTGGTTCGACGCGCAGACTCGACGCGTTGGGATTCAATGCGCCCAGCATCGATCTGCCGGGTTCGGCTTGCCGCGTCGGCGCGTTGGGATTCAACGCGCCCCGCATCGACCCGCTGGGCTTGCGAAGAGAGCGTCGCGCGCTCTGCCTCGATCCGACTCGCCTGGCTTCGGATCTGGTCGTAGTGATATGAATTGCTGCGCAAGTCCGAGCGCGGCGCCTCCACCCGCTGCACGGGGGCGGGTCGTCGATCCAGCCTGTCTATGGGCTCGACCCGGTAAGCTCCACTGCGAGTCGCCCGCGCTGCGGCTTCCTGAGCCTGCCTTCGACTGGCTTCTTGAGCGGCCCTTTCACGTTGCTGCGCCGCTTCCAGTTGTCGCTGCTGGGCGTCCCGTGCCGCCTGGGCCGCCAGTTCCTGCTGCCGCCGATACGCGTCATCGCTTGCAATCACGTTGTTAGAAAGAAGCGCCAACGCCACGGCGATGAGGAAGCAGGCCGGGGCCGAATGAGTCGGCTTCATCGGCTTGTCGTCGTGCATATCCACAACCTCTTCGGGCCCAGGGCGCACATCCAAAGCCCGCGAGCCGTCGGTAATCGATGCCGGCGGCGGATCGCGCAACGTGTACTTCGGCACTTCCGTTCACCTATATCGCGGCACGCATTGCCGCTTCCGTGCAGCGGTACTTCCGCGCAAGAAGTCAGGCTTACACGCGCGCCCCCCTGGTCTTCCTGGTTCTGTGAAGAATTCCCGTTTCACGATCCCGCAAGAAGTTGCGGCTCACGCTTTGTCGGAAAATAGGCACGGTCTGTCGCAGTGGTTTGGCGATGACCTAAGCAGGGTGAGTGCGTGTTCCCGCAACGCATGTCCGTCGACTACGTCCGCGCAAACCCGTGAACAAGATCACCCAGCCGGCAGGCGCCGGCCGGGTGATGTGGGTCAACCTGCCAGTATCGAACTACTCAACGTACGCGAGGCAGCGCCTCCGCCACGGCGCGACCCACGCTGCGCCCCTGTCTGCGACCGTCTTTCACCGCCTGCACGAAGTGGATGCCGGCGTACACGCGGGAGAGTCCATTCTCCTCGGCGGGCGCCGAAAACCCCTTGTACCGGCGAGTGACGCCGGGCAGCGTCAAACTATCGGCGCTGTACCGGACGCGATCGCCCAGGATATCGATCAACACTTCTGCAGCGGCCCAGCCGAGGACGGTGTGCGTCGACGGATAGTCCGGCACCGGCGGTGTGATCTGGAACGGTTTCCAGTCCGCATCGGGCTTCGGTCGCTTGCCACCGTTGGCGCCGTAACGGATGGCCGTCTCGGGCCTCCAGAAGCGGAAGTGGTACTTGGCCTCGAAGCCCACGATGAAGCCGTCCGCCATCGCGAAGTTCACCAGCGCGAACGCGCGCGCCGCCGACCAGTTGTCCAGCCGTTGCTGCTTGACCGCCGTGTTCGCAATGCGGTTCCAGCCGAGTGTGGAGTCCTCGTACCAGAACTGTGCGATCTCCGACTGCTCCCCGGTGCGGATCCGGCTGTCGATCCCGCCGATCGCCTTCACGTATGCGAGGTCGCGCGCGTATTGAACGCTGGTCAGAGAGTCGGGCCCCTCGAGCGCGTGCTCGCGCAGATCGATGACGAACGGCTTCACGCGTCCCCAACCCGGCTGTGCGGCGAAATCGAACGGCGGCGTAAATTGATACTCGCCGGCGCCGGATCGAGGCACGTAAACCGGCTGCGTCGCCTCTTCGGACCCATCGCCCCGGCGGCGCAACATGTTCGCGGCGGCGGACGCCTGGCCGACCGCGATGCCGTTGGCTTTTGCCGCGATGTCCGGGATGTCGGCGAGCGCGCGCGCGTACGCCGCTTCCACGAGCACCGCCTGTTCGGGCACATAGGCCGCGAGCACGTCGTGTGCCGCCGCGGCAACCGCCGCGTCCACCGACGCGCCGGGCGCGTCGGCGAGTCCGGGCGTGTACGCCTCGAAGCGTCGGTCGATCGCGTTTACGGCGTCATGAACCGCGGCGCTCAACACGGAGAGGATCCGCGAATGCGCCATCGGGTTGGTGCCCTGGGCCGGCGTGAGCGCATCGGTCGCGACGGTATTCCAGTGCGTCACGGCGTTGCCGCGAGGCTTGCCGGCCGCATGCGCGACGTCGACATCCTGTGCGAGGCCCGGTACGGCCAGCGCGAGCGCGGCGGTGAGCACGCCTATCCGTGAGAGGCGCGGGACGAGCGTGCGGGCGCCCGCGAGATCGATCGAATCGGCAAAAAACATAGATTCATCTTCCTTGTGCAACGTGTGTGAATTCTTCGGCGCATCGGCCACCGAAGCGAGGCGCAATGGTTGCTGGCGACCCGGTGCTGGCGGGAGTGCTGGAATCACCTAAAATCGGTCCGTTCGTGCCAACGTGGTGGCAGAGGAGGCAAGCGATGGCCAGGAAGCCGACCGTGGGTGTGTCGAGCCCGCGTCACATCAGCGTCGTGGTCGTGCCCGACAGCACGGTGTCAACGCTGTTCGGCATCTACGACATCCTCTCGTTCGTCGAGCGACAGAGCCAGGCATCCTCGGGTTCCGCACCGTTTCACGTCGAACTAGTCGGCGAGACGAAGGGCCTGCTGGCGCTCGCGAGCGGCGTCACGGTCGAGGTGCAGCGATCCATCGACACGATCGACGCCACCGACGTCATGATCGTGCCGTCCGTCGACATCGGGCCGCACGGATGGAAGAAGGGCCGCTATCCGCGCGTGATCGACTGGGTCCGCGAGATGCACGAGGGCGGCACGGTGTTGTGCTCGGCCTGTCTCGGAATCTTCCTGCTGGCGGAGTCGGGTCTCTTCGACGGCCGTGACGCCACGGTGCACTTCGACGCCGCGGGAATTTTCGCCGCCACGTATCCGGCCATCCCCATTCATCCGGAGCGGGTGTTGATGATTTCCGGTGCGCGCGAAGAGCTCGTGAGCTCCGGCGCTTCGGTCGCCTGGCACGACCTGGCGCTGCACCTGATCGCGCGCTACGCGGGCTCCGCGGCTGCGCACGACGCCGCGAGAGCGTTTGCCCTGCAGTGGCATCACGAGGGGTTCAGCCCGTATGTCGTCTTCGACGGGAAACGCGATCACGGCGACGCGGATATCGCGGGCGCGCAGAAGTGGTTAGGCCAGCATTTCTCGGTGGCGAACCCCGTCGAGGAGATGCTGAAGCGCTCGAAGCTCGCCGAACGCACGTTCAAGCGGCGCTTCGTGAGCGCGACCGGCCTGGCTCCGATCGCCTATGTCCAGCGCCTGCGCATCGAGGACGCGAAGAAGCGACTCGAGCGCACCGACGCGCCGGTCGACGAGATCAGCTGGCGCGTGGGCTACGAAGATCCGGCGTTCTTCCGGCGACTCTTCAAGCGGACTACCGGCCTCGCTCCGGCCGCCTATCGAAAGCGTTTCCGCATCCCCGACTTCGTACAGCCGCGGGCGCGCGGCCGGCGCTCGGCCTGACGTCGCCGCGCGTTCGGGCGTCACGACGCCAACCGTTCAATGGCCGGACAGGAAGAGTCCTCGGTATTGGAATCGCACGCCGCAATCCAGTGCGCCAGCTCGGTCTTCAGACGTCGCAGGTCGCGCAATCGCTCTTCGACAACCTGGAGTTTCGTGGCCACGAGGGCGCGAGTAGCTCGGCATGACTTGCGTGACCGCAGCTCCAGCAGGGTTTGAATTTCTGCCAGCGTGAATCCGACGCTCTTGGCGCGCTTGATGAAGCGAAGCTGTTCCGCGTCGGCGTCTGAATAGTGGCGGACCTGGCCCTTCGATCTGCGAGGTTCGGTCAGGAGCCCGCGCCGTTGATAGAACCGGATGGTCTCGACGTGCACGCCTGCTGCTGCTGCGAGAGGGCCAATGGTGAACGACTGACTTTCTGATGCGGTCTTCATGTTCACTCCCGCCACCGCCAGAGCGGCACCGCTTGACTCCGTACCATACTACGGACCGTATGCTACGCCCGTCGTTGTCAGACGATCCGAGGAGTAGTCATGCACGGCAAATACATGTTGCTCATGCTGCTCGGTGCGGCTTTGGCTGGCTCGGGCTGCGGCAGCGGCGGCGACGCGAAATACGTCGTGCTGAACGAGCAAGGCACCACGCTCAGGGACGACTTCAATCGGGCCAGGGGTGCGGTGCGGTTGATCATCATCATCGATCCGACCTGTTCCGGATGCCTGAGAGGCGTGGACGACATGAACGAGGTGCTGCTTTCGCGCACCGCCGATCCTCGCCTGCAAACGTTCGTCGTACATGTGCCTGTGATGCAGCCGCCACCCGAGGCGAAGGACATCGCACCGGCAACGAAGCTTCTGAAGAACCCGCACGTGCGCCATTACTGGAACCCGAGTGGTGCTTTCGGCGACGTGGTAACCGAAGCGGCGGGTCTCGAACGCAACGGCAAACCGGTGTTCGCCTGGGATGTGTGGTTGATCTACGGGCCTGATGCGGTGTGGCAAGGCAAGCTTCCACCGAAGCCGCAACGCCTGATGCATCAGCTTTGGGCGCTACAGGGCAGCAAGGAATTTCCGCATCTCGATCCCGACGCCTTTGCGATGGAAGTGCGGCAGCTTCTGGCGCAATTGCCGTCAACCACCCAACACTGAGTGCGGCGGGTAGCCGTCTGTTGTTTGCCGCCTGCCGCCGCGCTTGTAGAAATGACAATCGGTACGCTGGGCATCCGCGGGCTATCTAGACAGGGCGCATTTCGCGACTGCCGCTTTATCTTAGGGAAAAAGTCGTTTCATAATCCGACCCATGTCCTTAAACGAAGTGCGTGGCGCCAGTTCAGATACCGCCAAGGCGTCGGACGCCAACTCGACGCTCGATCTCCCATCTGAAGTTCTGGGGATCGATTACAAAAGAGTCTTCGAGAGCGCGCCGGCCCTGTTCCTTCTGCTCGGCGCGGACGAGAGTTTCCCCATTCTGAATGCGAGTGACGGCTATCTCCGCGCCACCTACACGGACCGCGACGCAATCCTGGGCCGATCGCTTTTCGAGGTCTTTCCCGATAACCCGGAGGACCTGGGAGCGACCGGAACGGCAAATCTCCGTTCGTCCCTTCTGCGAGTTCTTGATAGTGGGCGACCGGACACCATGGCCGTGCAGAAATACGATATTCGCCGGCCCCCTTCGGAAACGGGTGGTTTCGAGGAGCGGTACTGGTCTCCCGTGAATGTGCCGGTATTCGGCCCTGATGGCCGCATGTTGTTCATCGTCCACCGCGTCGAGGACGTGACCGAGCTGTTGCGCACCAATCGGGCATTGACGAGCGAAGGCGAGACGCTGCGGCTGGAAGTCCTGTCGCGTGGCCAGGAGCTGCAGGAAGCCAACCGCCAGCTGCGCGAAGTGACCGAGCAGTTCCAGGCGATGTACGACCAGGGCTTGTTCGCGGCACGCCTGCGGCTCGACGGAACCGTCGCCGACATCAATCGATCCGCCGTCGAAGTCTGCGGCTTCGATCGTGCCGATATTCTCGACCGGCCATTCTGGGAATGCGGTTGGTGGAACCGTTCGCCGGACGTGCAGGCGTGGGTTCGAAATGCGGTCGAACAAGCAGTCTCAGGCGAGATGTTCCGCGGCGAATCGACGTACTTCTGGGGTGATGGTTCGGTGCACATCGTCGATTTCGCGTGCATGCCGATCAGGGATGCGACCGGCCGCGTGGTCGTCGCCATCGCGACGGGAATGGACATCACTGAACGGGTCCAGGGAGAACAAAATCAACGGGCGCTGGAAGCCGAGCGGCAGCGCGCTGAAGCGCTGGCTGAGATCGACCGCGCGAAGACCACCTTCTTCTCGAATGTCAGCCACGAATTCCGTACCCCGCTCACATTGATGCTGGCGCCGATCGAGGAAGCCATCGCGAATGCCGCGACGCCCCCGGCGGTCCGCACTCATCTCGAGCTTGCGCATCGCAACTCGCTGCGCCTGCTGAAACTCGTCAACAGCCTGCTGGACTTTTCGCGGATCGAGGCGGGGCGCGTCGACATTTCTTATGAGGCGACCCATCTCGACGTGCTGACTCGCGATCTTGCGAGCACCTTCCGTTCGGCGATGGAGCGCGCCGGGCTGGCGTTCACCGTGGAATGCGAAGACCTCGGCGAGCCTGCGTACGTCAATCGGGAGATGTGGGAGAAGATCGTTCTCAACCTGCTGTCGAACGCATTCAAGTTCACGCTGCACGGAGGCGTGAGTGTGCGCTTTCGGCGCGAGATGGCAGATGCCGTACTCGAGATCTCCGACACGGGTGTCGGCGTTCCGAAGCACGAGCTGCCGCGCCTGTTCGAGCGATTCCATCGGGTAGAAGGGACGGCAGGCCGCACGCAAGAGGGTTCCGGCATCGGCCTCGCGCTGGTGCAGGAGCTCGTGAAGCTGCACGGCGGCTCAGTGAGCGCGGTCAGCGAGCTGGACCGCGGCACGACGTTGCGAGTCTCCGTGCCGCTCGGCACGGCGCATCTGCCGCCGGAACGGATCAAGGCGTCCCGCTCGCTCGCGCCCACGGCTGCCGGTGCTCAGGCCTTCGTGCAGGAAGCCTTGCGCTGGATCCCCTCGGATGCGCCCGAACGCCCGGCGCCGCGTCAGGAAGAAATGCTCCCGAACTCTCGATTCGTCAAGGCTGCTGGCGCCCGCATCCTGCTGGCCGATGACAATGCGGACATGCGCGACTACGTTCGCGATCTGCTGTCGGCTAACTACGTGGTCGAGACTGTCGCGGACGGCGAGCAGGCGCTCGATGCCGTGCGCCGCAGGCGACCCGATCTCGTGATTGCCGACATCATGATGCCGCGCCTCGACGGCATTGGCTTCCTCAAGCGCCTGCGAAGCGACGAATCGATGCGGGATGTGGCGGTGATGCTGCTTTCCGCGCGCGCGGGCGAGGAGGCCCACGTTGAAGGGCTCGATGCGGGCGCAGACGACTACATGGTCAAACCGTTCTCCGCGCGCGAGCTGCTGGCTCGCGTCGGCGCCCGCCTCGAGCTCACACGAATGCGCCGGGAGAACGAGGAGCGGTTTCATGCCCTCGTCGGTGCAACCTCCGAGGTCATCTACCAGATGAGCCCGGACTGGAGCGAGCTGCGCCCCCTCAAGGGCCGCAATTTCGTCGCCGACTCGGAGGAACCGGATAGAAACTGGCTCGACAAGTACGTCTTCCCGGAAGACCAGCCCCAGGTAATGGCCAGAGTCCGCGAGGCGATGCGAACGAAGAGCGTCTTCCAGCTCGAGCATCGTGTCCGGCGCGTCGATGGCACGGCCGGCTGGACTTACTCGCGCGCAATTCCGTTCAAGGACGTGAGCGGCAACATCACCGGATGGTTCGGCGCCGCGAGCGACGTGACGGAACGCAAGGCCACCGAGCAGGCGCTTCGGGAGCGCGAGGAACAGCTTCGCCTGGCTACCGAAGCGGCCGAGGTCGGCCTGTGGGATGTGGACGTGGTCACGGACACGCTGTTCTGGCCGCCGCGCGTGAAAGCCATGTTCGGCATCTCGCCGGAAGTGCCGGTGTCGATGGCCGATTTCTACTCCGGCCTGCATCCGGCAGACCGCGAGCGCACGGGCGAGGCCTATGCCGCAGCTTGTGACCCGGAGCGGCGAGCGCTTTATGACGTCGAGTATCGCACCGTGGGCAAGGAGGACGGCCTGATCCGTTGGGTTGCCGCAAAAGGCCGTGGAGTCTTCGATGGCGGCGGAAGGTGTGTGCGTGTGATTGGAACCGCAATCGATATCACCGCGCGCAAACGTGTCGACCAGGCACTGAGCGATGCCGACAGGCGCAAGGACGAGTTCCTGGCGATGCTCGCGCACGAGCTCCGAAATCCTCTGGCGCCGATCGGCAATGCAAGCGAGCTGCTTTCGCGCACGCTGAAGGATGACGCTCGCGCGCAGACTGCTATCGGCGTGATCAAGCGCCAGGTGGTCCAGATGACGCGGCTCGTGGACGATCTGCTCGATGTCTCGCGGATCACGCAAGGACTGATCCAGCTCAAGAAGCGGCCGATCGATATCGCCGCCGTCGTCGCCCAGACCATCGAGACCGTCGAACCGCAGCTACGCGAGAAACGTCACAAGCTGTCGACTACGGCTTCGAGTTATGAGCCCTTGTTCGTCATGGGCGATTTCGCACGTCTCACGCAGTGTGTCGGCAACGTTCTGGTGAACGCCATCAAATACACCGAGCCGGGCGGGGAGATTTCGGTCCGCACCGGCAGTGACGAGGCGAATGCGTACATCGAAATCTCCGACAACGGCACGGGAATCGCCCCGGAGTTGCTGTCGCGAGTCTTCGAGTTGTTCGTGCAGAGCGAGCGCACGCTCGATCGGGCACAGGGCGGCCTGGGGATAGGGTTGGCGGTAGTCAGACGACTGGTGGAAATGCATGACGGTGAAGTCTGCGCGCGCAGCGCGGGCCTCGGGCTCGGTTCAAGCTTCGAGATCCGGCTGCCGCGGATCGCTCGACCGGTAAGCACAGCGGCTGCCGCGGAGTCTTTCAAGGCGGAATCCCGGCGCGTGCTGGTGGTGGACGACAATGCGGATGCCGCGGATTCACTTTCCGTGCTGCTGACCTTCCAGGGTCACCTGACCCAGGTGGCTTACAGCGCGCAGGAAGCGCTTGCTTGTGTCGAAGCCTTCAGGCCGGACGTAGGCCTGCTCGATATCGGGCTGCCGGAAATGAATGGCTACGAACTCGCGACAAAGCTGCGCGCCATTCCCGGACTGAACGGCATGCGTCTCGTTGCCCTGACGGGCTACGGTCAAGCGGAGGATTACCAGCGCACGCAAGCAGCGGGGTTTGACGATCATCTCGTCAAGCCGGTCGATCTGGCGAAACTCGAGCGCGCCCTGGTCGGCCATTCGGAAAGCAGGATGGATAGCTCCGGCGACGAAGGCGTTTAGATTCAGGCGAGGGGTTGCGGAAGAATGTCGAGCACCCGCTCGGCCGGTCGACACAGGCGCGTTCCGCGTTCGGTGACGACGAACGGGCGGTTGACGAGGATGGGATGCGCCATCATCGCATCGAGCAATTGCTCGTCCGACAACTTCGGATCGGCGAGCCCGAGCGCCGCGTATACCGTTTCCTTCTCCCGCAGCGCCTCGCGCACGGAGAGGCCGGCGTCCCTGATCATCTGTGCCAGTTGCTCCCTCGGGGCGGGTTGCTTCAGATATTCGATGATCGTCGGTTCCATGCCCGCGTTGCGAATCAACGCGAGCGTGTTGCGAGAGGTTCCGCACGCCGGGTTGTGGTAAATGGTGATCGTCGGCAAGGCAGATACTCCGCAGTGAGTAGTTGGGGATTATGCTGGTCAATCGGACCTAGGGCGGACGTAGGTGCGGGCGTCGACGTTCATGATCGAAGCAATCTCCAATTGGCAACGCTTAGG
This sequence comes from Steroidobacteraceae bacterium, assembly GCA_035765415.1. Lineage (GTDB taxonomy): Bacteria > Pseudomonadota > Gammaproteobacteria > Steroidobacterales > Steroidobacteraceae > CADEED01. Next base: position 10,072 of record DASTXR010000028.1, read on the forward strand.
AGAATTCCTATGAAATCCAGAATCTCGACACTGCTGTTCATTGCCACCCTGATGTTCGTTGCCGTGCCCGCTTCCGCAGACAAGTACGACGACACGATCTCTATCTTCCGCAACGCGGGCGAGAGCGGCACGTACTTCGGCCATAGCTACGCCTACGCGGTGTTCCCCACCATCGGCAAAGGGGGCCTGGGCGTGGGTGGAGCTCACGGTTCAGGGCGCGCCTACGTGCAGGGCAAATACGTAGGCAACGTAAAGATGACTCAGGTCAGCATCGGCTTCCAGGCCGGCGGCCAGGCGTTCAGCCAGATCGTCTTCTTCCAGGACAAACGCGCCTTCGACGAATTCTCGAGCGGCAGCTTCGAGTTCGACGCGACGGTGCAGGCCGTGGCGATCACGGCCTCGGCAACCGCCACCGCCGGCACGCAGGGCGCGGCCGCGGGCGCGGCGGGCGGCAAGAAAGACGCCACCACGGCCGGGAAGTACCACAAGGGAATGGCGGTGTTCACCGTGGCCAAAGGCGGGTTGATGTACCAGGCCGCCGTCGGCGGCCAGAAGTTCAGCTACAAGGCCAAGAAATAACCCGGCCCACTGTGGCATCCCGCTATCGCCTTCGCGAAGGTCTGCCGCACCCGCGCGGCGCCAACTGGGACGGGCGCGGCGTCAATTTCTCGCTGTTCTCCGCGCATGCGACGGGCGTGGACGTCTGCATCTTCGACGCGGACGGCAAGAAGGAGCGCGAGCGCATCGCGCTGCCGGAATACACGGACGAGATCTGGCACGGCTACGTGGAGGGATTGGGTCCGGGCGACGCTTACGGCTTCCGCGTGCACGGTCCGTACGCGCCCGAGGTGGGTCACCGCTTCAACCCTCACAAACTGCTCGCGGATCCCTACGCTCGCGCGTTCGTCGGCTCGCTCGAATGGAACCATGCCTGCTTCGGTTACACGATCGGCGATGCCGACGCCGATCTCTCGTTCAACGCGCTGGACAGCGCGGAGTTCGTGCCGAAGTGCCTGGTGGTCGACGCGAGCTTCGACTGGAAACAGAACAAACATCCGCTGGTCCCCTGGGAGCGCACGATCCTCTACGAGCTCAACGTGCGCGGCTTCACGCACAGCCACCCGGCCGTCGCCGAGACGCTGCGCGGCACGTTCGCGGGCCTTGCCACTCCGGAGGTCATCGACTACATGAAGGCGCTCGGCATCACGAGCGTCGAGCTGATGCCGGTGCAGTCGTTCGTCAACGACAGCATCCTGCTCGAGCGAGGGCTGACCAACTACTGGGGTTACAACACCATCGGGTTCTTCGCGGCCGATCCGCGCTACTGCGGAGAGCCGCTGCGCGGCGTGCGCGAGTTCAAGGAGATGGTGGCGCGCTTTCACGACGCGGGCCTCGAAGTGATCCTCGACGTGGTCTACAACCACACGGCCGAGGGCAACGAACGCGGCCCGACGCTCTCGCTGAAAGGCATCGACAACGCGTCTTACTACCGGCTCGCGCCCGACAAGCGTTATTACATCAACGACACGGGCACGGGGAACACGCTGAACATCTCCCATCCGCGCGTCATCCAGATGGTCACGGATTCGCTGCGCTACTGGGTGCAGGAGATGCACGTCGACGGCTTCCGCTTCGACCTGGGCACGATCCTCGCGCGCGAGCCGAACGGCTTCGACAACCGCAGCGGGTTCCTCAAGGTCTGCTCGCAGGATCCGGTGCTGAGCCGCGTGAAGCTCATCGCCGAGCCCTGGGACTGCGGCCCCGGCGGATACCAGGTCGGCAGGTTCCCGCCGGGCTGGGCGGAGTGGAACGACCAGTTCCGCGACACGGTGCGCGACTTCTGGCGCGGTGAGTCGTCAGCCGCGGAGCTCGCGCCCAGGCTCTACGGCTCCGCGGATCTCTTCGATCACCTGGGGCGCAAACCTTACGCCAGCATCAACTTCATCACGTCGCACGACGGCTTCACGCTGCACGAGCTGGTCTCGTACAACGAGCGCCACAACCTTGCGAACGGCGAGCAGAACCGGGACGGTCACAGCCACAACCGTTCCTGGAACTGCGGCGCCGAGGGCGCGACCGACGATCCCGAAATTCTCGCGCTGCGCCGCCGGCAGATGCGCAATTTCCTCGCCACGCTGCTGCTGTCACAGGGCACGGTGATGTTGCTCGCCGGCGATGAGTTCGCGCGCACGCAAGGGGGCAACAACAATGCGTACTGCCAGGACAACGAAACGAGCTGGGTGGACTGGACGCTCGCCGACAAGAACTTCCAGCAGGTGAACTTCGTGCGGCATCTCGCGCACCTGAACGCGCGTTATCCCATCCTGCGTCGCAGCCGTTTCCTCTCCGCGCGCCGGAACGAGGCGATCGGCCTCAAGGAAATCACCTGGATCAACGCCAACGGCGACGAGATGGACGACGAACACTGGACGGATGAGCGCATGCAGTGCTTCGGCATGTTGCTGGACGGCCGCGCCCAGGCCACGGGCATCAAGCAGCGCGGCGGCGACGCGACGATGCTCATCATCCTCAACGCGTACCACGGTCTCGTGAATTTCATACTGCCGGGACATGCGGGCGACGAACGCTGGCGGCTGCTCATCGACACGAACGTGGAAGGGAAACTCGAGAAGACCGCGTTCGCGAAGGGTGACGCGTACGGTGTGACGGGCCGCTCGCTGCTGCTGTTCCAGCTGCTCGGCGAGCGTGACTAGCGAAGCCCGACGTGTTTCTTTTCCAGCACCGCGCCGGTGGCATCGTCGATCGATATCACCAGGTGGCGGCCCACCTCCGCGGCGCTGACGCTCCAGATCGCGTTGCCGGATTGCAGCCTGACCTCGGCGATAGTTAGTTGCGCGGACTGGGGATCGTCGGCCGCCGCGCGCCGCGCGATGGCAATGGCCTCATCGCGCGAGAGGCGGGTGTGCGGTGGCTGCGGGCCCTTGCCGAGCAGACGCGCGAGAAAGTCGAACAGTGCCATATCGGAACTCTAAGGCTTCGAAGTGTTGGAGGGCTCGAACCACAGCTCGAATGCGATGCCGCCGACGACCGCGTTGTATAACAACGCTGCGCCTTCGGGGATGAAGCCGGATCCCTGGAATGTGGGGTTGTAGCCGCCGCCCTTGGTCAGATACATGTAGCCCTGTTGCACGGGAAACCTGATGCCCGTGAAAAAATTCCGGAATCCATTCACGCCCACCTGCGCAACGGTTTCGGCCAAGGCCTCTTCTATATAGCGCCACAGCGATGACCGCCAGTACGACGAAACGCGGTTGCTCGCCCGGTATTCCCTCAACACGTAAAGCTTGGGCGCGAGGAATTGATGAACTTTCTCGTGGAGGAGCACGAGCGCGCGGTCCGTCGCCGATCCCTGCGTGGATACTTTGATGTTTCCCCAGAAGCTCGTGGAACCCGTTCCGGCAGGAAGATTCGGGTTATGGGTAATCGTCGGTTTGTAACGAAGTCCGGGGGTGCGAGGCGGAGCAGGTCCAGGACTCATCCGACCACCAGCACCGGTGCGTGGCGCTCTCGCTCCGCGGAACAGAACGGCCAGCACCGCCTGGATGCCGAGAATGGTGATGGCTTTCGCCAGGTTTTCCGCCGCCCGATCCAGATCCTGCGACGTCTTCGCCTGGTAGGCGCCGACCGCGAAATCGTAGAGGTAGTCGAGGCCCGAGAAAATGGCGAAGCCGATGGACGCGACGCCGACCACGAGGATGATGATGTCGATGACCTCGCCGACGCCGAACGCGTGCGAGACGATCCATGCGACGAGTACGCCGGCGATGATCCCGAGCGAAGTCGGGTTGATCAGCGCTGAAAGCTGGCCGGCGGCTTCCGGTCCGAGTTTCGGCACCGTCCTGCGGAAGGTTTCTCCGAGGCGTTGTTCGAATGACCAACTGGCAACGCTATCCATGCGTACGTCCTCCCGAGCCGGCAGCGGGAGGATTCTACACGCCGGAAAATGAAAAGCCGCCGGAGTTGAGCCCGGCGGCTTTGATCTTTCCTCGGAAGGAAAAGACGTCGAGCGTCAGCCCTTCGCCTTGAACGCACGCACTTCGACGTTGAAGCGGTCCGCCACCTTCACGAGCTCGGCCTGCGCGCTGGCCTGCTTCGCAGTGTTCTTCTCGCAAACTATGTACTCTTCCACGCCGCTCTTGTAAGCGTCGACGGCCTTCTTGGCAGCCAGCATGTCTTCCTTCGAGGCGGACGCGCCGCTCGGGAGTGACGTGGGAGCGCTGGGCTTGTCGCAGGCAAGAGCAGGGGCGGCAATCAATGCGGATAGAACCGTAAGTGCAACGATTCTGTTCATTCTTCTCTCCAAAGTTAACAAAATAAGATTCTTCAATGCGTCGCCACAGGGCGCCGCTACCAGTGATGTCTCCATCACTATCGGCAGCGCACCGTCACGCTTTAGAGCGGAATCCCGCCTGGGCGGCCCCCAAACTGTGAGCTGTGTCCTCAATTAAGCAGGTCCACCGTCGATAACGAGCGGTGACCGGCCGGAAATCGCGTGAACACCCGCTCGATGCCGTCACCGCATTGATGCAGGAACACACAATTTCACGGGACGTCGCTGGCGCTGCGGCTGCCGGCACCCGCCAGGTGCTGACCTTCTCGCTGGGACGCGAGACGTACGGTGTGGACATCCTGCGCGTGAAGGAAATCCGCGGCTGGACGCCCGTGACGCGGATGCCGCAGTCGGAAGCATCGATGCTCGGCGTGCTGAACCTGCGCGGCCTCATCGTGCCGGTGATCGACCTGCGCGTCAGGTTCGCGCTGGAGTCGGCGGAGTTCACGCCGGCGACCGTGATCATCGTGCTGTCGCTGCGCACGGAAAACGGACAGCGGGAGTGCGGCATCGTCGTCGACAACGTCAATGACGTCGTCGACCTGGATGCGGCCAGCATCAAGCCGGCGCCGATCGTGAGTGGCAACGGCGCCAACGAATTTATCGAAGGAATCGCGACTCACGATGAGCGGATGCTGATCCTGCTTCATGCCGAGAGTCTCGCTTCCAGCGAGCACACTTCGAACGGCCTCGCCGGTGCGGCGGCCTGACAGTTACTTCAACGGGACCTTCTGTATGCGCTTCAACGTGTTCAAAAACATTCGCCTATCGCTGCAACTCTACGCACTGGTAGCAATCACCCTCGCCATCGCGACAGGGCTGGTCTTCTACGCGATGCAGCAGGTTCGCAGTACGCAGGGAACCCTCAAACACACCATCGACAACCGCATGGTGTCGGGACAGTCGATCCAGGGCGTGGCCGATGCGCTGTCGCTGTCGCTGGAGGCGTCGCTGGACGTCATCGAGAAGAAGCAGACCGCGATCGACGCGCACGACCAGCTCAAGAAGGCCATCGACAAGGCGCGCAGCGACTGGGACAACTACTTTCTGGCCGAGATGATCCCGGCAGAACAGGAACTCGCCGACGAGACCACGCCGCTGCTGGACGCGGCCTACGGCAAGATCGACAAGCTGCTCAAGAAACTCGAGAGCAACGACGTGGCGGACCTGGCGGCGTGGCGTAACGAGACGCTGCGACCGGCGCTGGTCGACGGCTCGCGCAACCTGAAGAAGCTGATCGGCATGCAGCTGATCGCGGCCAACCTCGACCTCGACAATGCCAACGCGAACTATCAGCAGGCGGTGCGCAACGGCATCGTGTTGTTGTCGGCGGGCGCGCTGCTCGCCGTGTTGCTGGCGTGGATCATCATCCGCAGCGCCATGAAGAAACTCGGCGCGGATCCCGGTGTGGCCGCGCAGGTGGCGCGCCGCGTCGCCTCCGGCGAGCTCGATTTCGAAATGCGGGCCGGGCGTCACGACGCCGTCAGCCTCATGGGCGCGCTGCGCCAGATGAAGGACAGCCTGCTGCTCTCCAAGCTCGACTACCAGGGACAGATCAACGCGATCTCCAAGGTCCAGGGCGTCATCGAATGCTCGGTGGAAGGGTTGGTCGACAATGCCAACGACATCTTCCTGGGCCTGCTCGGCTATTCGATCGATGACGTGCGCGGCAAGAATTACTCGATGTTCACCGATGCCGCCGCGCAGGATTCGCCCGCCTACCAGGGTTTGTGGCCGGCGCTGCAGCGTGGCGAGAGCCGCCAGGGTGAATTCCGCGTGGTCGCCCGCGACAAGCGCGAGATCTGGTTCCAGGGCGTGTTCAACCCGATCGTCGACGCCTCCGGCAAGCCGTTCAAGGTCGTCGCCTATCTGAACGACGTCACGAAGCAGCGCAAGGAAGCGGTGTTGAACGCCGCGTTCCGTGGCGCGCTCGACCGCCTCGACGCCAACGTGATGGTGGCCGACAACGACCTGCAGGTCATCTTCGTGAACCCGGCCGCCGCGCGCATGCTGGCGAGGGCGCAGGAAGCGTTCCGCAGGGACCTGCCGGGCTTCGAGGCCGCCAAGTTGTTAGGCGGCAGCCTGGAGTCGATGACGCGCGAACCCGCGGTCCTGCGCGGCGTGATCGAGAAGCTGACGGACATCGTGACGCGCCAGGAAGTGATCGGCGGGCGAACGATGAAGTCGTTCATGAGCCCGATGCGCGACGACACCGGCCGGCGCCTGGGCACGGTGATCGAATGGTTCGACCGCACGCAGGAAGTCGCCACCGAATCCGAGCTGCACGGGATCATCGCCGACGTCACCGCCGGCAATCTCGACAACCGCATTTCGCTCGAAGGAAAGCGCGACTTCTTCCTGTCGCTGTCCGGCGGCATCAACGAGCTGGTGGACGCGATCGCCACGGTGGTGGTCGAAGTGCGTGGCGTGGTGGCCGCGGCCAACCAGGGCGACCTGACGCGCCGTATCGAAACGAACGGCAAGGCCGGGCTGCTGGTGCAGATCGGCTCCGGCATCAACGACCTCACGAGCAACCTGTCGGCGGTGGTGTCGCAGGTGAAGACGGCTTCGGCGGAAGTGAGCCGCGGCGCGGACGAGATCAGCCAGGGCAACGCCAACCTGTCGCAGCGCACGGAAGAGCAGGCGTCGTCGCTCGAAGAAACCGCTTCCTCGATGGAACAGATGACCAGCACCGTCAAGCAGAACGCCGACAACGCGGCACATGCGAGCAAGCTCGCGGTGGCCGCGCGTGACCAGGCGGAGAAAGGCGGCGCGGTGGTGTCGAAGGCCGTGACCGCGATGGTCGGCATCAACGACGCCTCGAAGAAGATCGCGGACATCATCAGCGTGATCGACGGCATCGCGTTCCAGACCAACCTGCTCGCGCTGAACGCGGCGGTGGAAGCCGCGCGCGCCGGGGAGCAGGGCCGCGGCTTCGCCGTGGTGGCCGCGGAGGTGCGCAGCCTGGCGCAGCGCAGCGCCACGGCCGCCAAGGAGATCAAGACGCTGATCGCCGACTCGGTGGGCAAGGTGCAGGAGGGCGGCCGCCTGGTCGACACCGCCGGCCA
>DASTXR010000029.1:0-2916 GCA_035765415.1 Steroidobacteraceae bacterium
GTTGGTCCAGTCCATTTCGGACACGTGGACCAGGCCTTCGACGCCGTCTTCGATCTCCACGAACGCGCCGTAGTCCGCGATGTTCGTGACCTTGCCGAACACGCGGGTGTTCGGGGGATAACGACGGGCGATGTTCTCCCACGGATCGGCGCCGAGCTGCTTCAGGCCCAGCGAAACACGTGAACGCTCGCGGTCGAACTTGAGGATGCGGACGTCGATTTCGTCGCCGACCTTGACCACTTCCGACGGGTGCTTGACGCGTTTCCACGCCATGTCGGTGATGTGCAAGAGACCATCGATGCCACCGAGGTCCACGAACGCGCCGTAGTCGGTGAGGTTCTTGACGGTGCCCTTGAGCACGGTGCCTTCCTGCAGGTTGTCCATGAGCGCGCTGCGCTCGGCGGAGAATTCCTGCTCGACGACCGCGCGACGGGAAACGACAACGTTGTTGCGCTTCTGGTCGAGCTTGATAACTTTAAACTCGAGCGACTTGCCTTCGAGGTAGGCGGTGTCACGCACCGGGCGAACATCGACGAGCGAACCCGGCAGGAACGCGCGGACGTTGTCGATCTCGACGGTGAAGCCACCCTTCACACGGCCCGTGATGGTGCCGGTGACGATTTCGGATTTGTTGAATGACTCTTCGAGTCGCGTCCAGGTGCGCGCGCGCTTGGCTTTTTCGCGCGAGAGGCGCGTTTCGCCAGTGCCGTCTTCCATCGCGTCGAGCGCGACTTCGATGCTGTCGCCGGCCTTGACTTCGATTTCCCCGCGCTCGTTCTTGAACTGTTCGAGGGGGATGACGGCTTCGGACTTCAGGCCTACGTTCACGATCACCATGTCGTCGCCGACATTGACCACGAGGCCAGTGAGGATCATTCCGGGGCGGATGCGCTGGTTAGCGATGCTCTGTTCGAAGAGCTGGGCAAAACTTTCAGTCATTTAGTTTCCATTCGCACAGGTTCGCATTGAAAGCAGAACGCAGTGACTATTGACGCTCAAAGGAAATCCGGTTCCCTCGAGGCAGATGTAAACAACCCCGCGTCCGTGCGGAGCAACCTTGAAACCTCAGCGCCAGAGATTGCGCTCGCGCCCGAGCGAGATGACTCGCTCGACGACGGCTTCGATACTCAATCCGGTGGAGTCGAGTAGCTGGGCGTCGGGCGCAGGCTTGAGCGGAGCGACCTGGCGGGTGGAATCCCGCAAATCGCGCTCCGCGATCTCCCGCGAAAGGGCGGCAAGACTAGCAGCGGGGCCCTTGCCGATCAACTGCTTATGACGCCTTTGGGCCCTTTCTTCGGCGGTGGCCGTCAGGAAAACCTTCAGCCGGGCCTCCGGGAAGATGACCGTGCCCATATCCCGTCCATCGGCGACCAAACCGGGGGCCTGGGCGAAGGATCTCTGGCGTGCGGTCAGGGCTGCCCGCACCGCCGGCCAGGCGGCCACCCGGGAGGCGCCCGCCCCAGCCTGCTCGGTGCGGATCTTCTGGGTGACGTCGCGGCCGTCGAGCAGCACCCTTTCCTCGCCTGCGCCCACCGACCCGAATTCCACGCGCATGGACCGGGCCACGGCCACGTGCTCCGCCACGTCATCGGGATCGAGGTTCTTGAGGATGCCGCCGAGCGCCACGAGGCGATACAACGCCCCGCTGTCGAGAAGGTGCCAGCCCACCCTGGAGGCAACGATGCGACTGATGGTGCCTTTGCCCGAACTCGAGGGACCATCGATGGTGACGATGGGTACGGAAGAAGTGTCAGCGCTCATTGGCGCCGAAGGCTATCAGTCTTCCCAGGCTTTCAGGAACCGATCGTTCTGCTCGAAGGTGCCCAGCGTGACGCGCAAGTGTTCCGGCAATCCATAGTTGCCGACGGGCCGCACGATGATTCCGCGACGGAGTAATGCTTCGTAGCGTTCTTTCGCATGAGCGCCGGCATGCAACATCAGGAAATTTCCGGCCGATGGCAACACGCGGGTGCCGGCCTTCTGAAGATGCGCGGTCACGCGCGCGCGTTCCGCCACCGCGACTTTGACCGCGTTCGCGAGATGATCCGGGTCGTCGAGCGCCGCCGCGGCGCCGGCGAGCCCGACCACGGACACGTTGAACGCCTGGCGCACGCGATTGAGCATGCCGGCCACCGACGCATGGCTGACCGCGTAGCCGACGCGCACGCCGGCAAGTCCATAGGCCTTCGAGAAGGTGCGAAAGACCACGAGGTTCGGAAACCCGCGCAGCCATTCGACGCCATCCTGCAGCCCCAGGCCGTCGGTGTATTCGAAGTACGCTTCGTCGAGCGCGACCAGCACGTGGGCGGGCGCGGCGGCGATGAACTGCTTCAGCTGCGCCGCCGGCACCCAGGTGCCGGTGGGGTTGTTAGGGTTGGCGACGAACACGACTCGCGTACGCGGCGTGATGGCGCGCGCCATCGCGTCGAGATCGTGGCCCAGCGGCATGGCGGAATCGGCGGGCAGTGCCGGCGTCACGACGCCTTTGGCGCCCGTGGCCTGCACGGCGATCGGGTAGACCGCAAAGGCGTACTGCGAATACACCGCTTCGAGGCCGGGGCCGAGGAATGCTTCGGCGAGCATCACCAGCAGGTCGTTGGAGCCGTTGCCCAGCGTGATCTGCGCGGTGTCGACGCCGAGTTTCGCGGCGAGTTTCTGCTTGAGGATGTGGCCGCTGCCGTCCGGATACAGCCAGGTGTCGGCGATCGCACGCTGCATGGCGGCGAGCGCCCGGGGGCTCGCGCCGAATGGATTTTCGTTCGAGGCGAGCTTGATGATGTCGTCGAGCCCGAGCTCGCGTTGCAGTTCTTCGATGGGCTTGCCCGGCACATAAGGCGCGAGCGTGCGGACATTCTCGACCGCGAGGTCGCCGGGGAGGTGGTGCCGGGCACCAAAAGTCGTAGTTGAGTCGGCGTC
>DASTXR010000030.1:0-34210 GCA_035765415.1 Steroidobacteraceae bacterium
TTCGTCAGAGCCATGCTTTTATTCTCGAAATCCTGCGCCCAACGTTGCACTCAGATCGGCACGAATCGCGGCTAACAAACGGTCCGCGTCCTCGTCCGCGAGGGTGCGAGAATTGTCCTGAAATATCAAGCCTAAAGCGACGCTTTTTCTACCTGTTTCTATGCCGGGGCCCCGGAACACGTCGAAGACCCGGATGTCGCGAAGTAAGCTCGAAGCGGCGAAGGTTACACGTTCATGTAGCTGTCTTAAAGAAACTTTCTCGTCCACGACCACCGCCAGATCGCGACGCACGCGCGGGAATCGGGAGATCTCTTCAAAACGCGGCATTTTTGCCGCCAGAGCCGGGAGGTACTCGACCTCGAACAAGATGGGCGCATATGTGAAATCGAATTCCTGCACCAATTGAGGGTGCAGCTCGCCTATCCAGCCCATGGTCTTGCCCGCCCGGGTCACCCGCGCGCTTCGGCCCGGATGCAGACAGGGCAGCGAATCGGCGATGTAACCGAATTCATCCGTGGCGCCCGTGCGCGCAAACAGCGCATCGAGATCCTGCTTCACGTCGAAGAAATCCACCGGCGCAACGTCCGCACCCCACTGCTCGGGTTTGCGCGAGCCCATGGCGATGCCGGAGAGCAGATCGATCTCGCCACCTGCTTCGAAGCGCGCACCATGCTCGAACAGGCGAACGCGGTCCTGCTGGCGGCGTTTGTTGTCGAGCGCAGCCTTGATGAGGCCGGGCCACAGCGACGTCCGCATGACCGCCATATCGCTCGAAATGGGATTGCTGAGCACGGGCGTCGCGCTGCCGGGGAATAGTTTTCCCTGCAACGCGGGATCGACGAACGCGTAGGTGATGGCTTCCTGGTAACCGCGCGTGGCCAGGATCTCGAGCGCCTGCGTCTCCACGGGCGCCTGCTCCGCCAGCGGCTTCACCTTCTGGAGTCCGGGCGCATGAATCTCGGCGATGGATTCGAAGCCGACGATACGCGCCAGCTCTTCGATGAGGTCCGGTTCGATGGTGATGTCGAAGCGATGTGATGGCGGAGTGACGAGCCAGCCAGCACTGTCGGCGCGCACCTGCATGCCCAGCGATTCGAGCGTGGCCTTGACGTCGTTGTCGGCGATCCTGGTGCCGAGAAGTCGTTGGATGCGTTCGCGGCGCAGCAGCACTTCGGCGCGCCGCGGCAATTTGTCGGCAGCCTGCGCCACGTCGATGGGACCGGCGGCGCCGCCCGCGATGTCGAGCAGCAACTGGGTGGCGCGCTCCACGGCGCGCTCCTGGTGGGCCGGGTCCACGCCGCGTTCGAAGCGCTGGCCGGCATCGGTCACGAGGCCATAACGCCGCCCGCGGCCCGCAATGGCCGAGGGCGTGAAAAACGCCGCTTCGAACAGCACGTCGACGGTGGTGTCCGTGCAGGCCGTCCGTAATCCACCCATGACACCCGCCATGCCCACGGCACCTTCGGAATCCGATATCACGAGTACATCTGTCGTGAGATTGATTTCCTTGCCATCGAGCAGCGTGATTTTTTCGCCTTCGGTCGCCAGGCGTGCATCGAGCCCGCCCTTGAGCTTTGCCAGGTCATACGCGTGCATGGGCTGCCCGAGCTCGAGCAGCACGTAGTTAGTGACGTCCACCACCGGGCTGATGGCGCGCAGGCCCGCGCGGCGCAGGCGTTCTCGCAGCCACTGTGGCGAGACGCCGCGGTTGTTGATGCCGCGCACCACACGGCTGACCAGCTTCGGGCAGGCGGCGGGTGCGCTCAGCTTCACCGGGAATGCGGAACCGGCCGCGGCGCCGGGCTTTGCACCCCCGCTGCCGGGCACCTTGACGGAAGCCTTGGCCAGTGCGGCGACTTCGCGCGCGATACCCAGCACCGACATGGCGTCGCCGCGGTTCGGGGTCACATTGAACTCGAGGATGTCGTCGTCGAGCTGCAGGTAGGCACGCAGGTCCGTGCCCACGGGCGCATCGGCCGGTAGTTCGACGATTCCTTCGGAGGTGTCGGCCAGCCCCAGCTCCCTGGCGGAAGCCAGCATGCCGAACGAATCCACGCCGCGCAGCTTTGCGGCGGCGATGGCCTTGTCGCCCGGTAGTTTGGCGCCGACGGTGGCCAGCACCGTCTTGAGCCCGGCGCGCGCATTGGCGGCGCCGCAGACGATCTGCAGGAGTTCGGGACCGGCCGCGCGAACCTTGCACACCTGCAGCTTCTCGGCCTGCGGATGTTTCGCGGCCTCGACGATCTCGGCCACCACCACGCCGGAGAACGCGGGAGCCGCGGTGTCCAGGGCTTCGAGCTCGAAACCCGACATCGTCAGCCGCGAGCCGAGCTCCCTGGCGCCCCAGGGCACATCGACGAACTCGCGCAGCCATGAAAGGGGGATACGCATGACCCTACCCCGCCCGGAACTGCGCGAGGAAACGCAGATCGTTTTCGAAGAACAGGCGCAGGTCGTTCACGCCATAACGCAGCATGGTGAGGCGATCGATGCCCATGCCGAAGGCATAGCCGGTGTATTTCTCGGGATCGACGCCACCGGCCTCGAGCACCTTCGGGTGCACCATGCCGCAGCCGGAGATCTCGAGCCAGCCCGTGTGTTTGCAAACGCGGCAGCCCGCGCCGGCGCACAACACGCAGGACATGTCGACTTCGGCGGAAGGCTCGGTGAACGGAAAGTACGAAGGACGCAGGCGCATCTTCAGGTCGCGTTCGAAGAACGCTTCGAGAAAGCCATGCAGCATGGCCTTCATGTTCGCGAACGTGACGCCCTCGCCGACCACGAGGCCTTCGACCTGGTGGAACATCGGGGAGTGCGTGACGTCATGGTCGTTGCGGTAGACGCGGCCCGGCGCGATCAGCGCGAACGGCGGTTTTCCCGAGAGCATGGAGCGTATCTGCACCGGCGAGGTGTGCGTGCGCAGCAGCCTGCCGTCGGGAAAATAGAAAGTGTCATGCATCGCGCGCGCCGGGTGATCGGCGGGGATGTTCAGCGCTTCGAAGTTGTGGAAGTCGTCTTCGATTTCGGGGCCGGTGGCGACATCGAAACCCGCCTGCCGGAACAGCTGCTCGATCCGCAGCCGCACCTTCGTCACCGGGTGCAGCCCGCCGCGCGCTTCGCCGCGACCCGGCAGCGTGACGTCGATGCGCTCCTTCGCCAGCTTCGCGCTGACCTGCGCCTGCTCCAGCTCGACCCGCTTGGCTTCGACGGCCGCCTGGAATTCCTCGCGGAACCGGTTGAATCGCGCGCCCCATTCCTTGCGCTCGGCATCGGCCAGCTTGCCGAGACCCTTGAGTTTCTCGGTCAGCCAGCCGCTCTTGCCCAGCGTGCGAACGCGGATTTCCTCGAGCGCCGGGATATCGGAGCTCGCACCGACGGCGCCGAGAGATTCCTCCCGGCGCGCGTCGAGATCCTTCGGGTCCCCTTCAGCCATGGCCGCGATTAGGCGGCTTTTGCGGCTTTATCGAGGGCTGCCTGAGCCTGCTTCGCAATGCTCGCGAAAGCTTCCGGCTGATTCACGGCGAGGTCGGCAAGCATCTTGCGATCGATTTCGATCTCGGCCTTCTTCAGGCCGCTGATGATCTTGCTGTAGCTCAGCCCGAACTCACGCGCGGCGGCGTTGATGCGGGTGATCCAGAGCGCGCGGAAGTCGCGCTTCTTGGCGCGGCGATCGCGATACGCATACTGGCCGGCCTTGATGACGGCCTGCTTGGCTGCGCGGAAGACCTTGCGGCGGGCGTTGTAATAGCCCTTCGCCTTGCCCAGGATTTTCTTGTGTCGGCGTCCAGCGGTGACGCCACGTTTAACTCGTGCCATTTGTTAGTCCTCGCTTACTTCGTGTTGGGCATCAGCTGATCGATACGTCCCATGTCGCTCTTGTGCACGAGCGAGGAACCACCTGAACGCAGCTTGCGCTTGGTCTTGCGAGGTTTATGACCGAGATTGTGGCGGCGGCCTGCCGAATAGGACTTCCATCCCTTCGCCGTTTTCCGAAAACGTTTGGCCGCTGCCCGGTTGGTTTTCAACTTAGGCATTACATCAACTCCGGGGTCGTTTCGACCCATTTGTAGCCCCGATCACAAGTCGACGCTTGCGCGCCGACCGCTACGGGCGAATCCGCATGCTTTCTCTAACCAGAGTGGCTTGCGGGTTACTTCTTTTTCGGCGCGAACATCATGACCATCTGCCGCCCTTCCATCAGCGGGTTCTGTTCGATCGCCGCGTGGGCGTTCAAATCAGCAACCAGCCGATCGAGCAACTTCCGGCCCAATTCCGTATGCGCCATCTCACGGCCGCGGAAACGCAGGGTTACCTTGGCCTTATCACCCTCGGTCAGGAAGCGAATGATGTTACGCAGTTTGATCTGGTAATCGTTCTCATCCGTACCGGGACGAAACTTGATCTCTTTGATCTGAATCTGTTTCTGCTTGCGCTTCGCGGCATGCGATTTCTTGTTCTGTTCGAACAGGAACTTGCCGAAGTCCATCACGCGAACCACAGGGGGATCGGCCTGCGGCGACACTTCGACGAGATCGAGCTCCGAGCTCCGCGCCAGATCGAGTGCTTCAAACCTTGTTAGCACCCCGACCTGTCCGCCGTCCGCTCCGATGACTCTCACTTTCGGTGAGGTGATCTCTTCGTTGCGCCTGACGCGCTTGGTTGCAATCGCTATAAATCATCCCTCCAGCAATGTACGGCCGTGGCTCTCGACTTCCGCGCGGAGCCGACTAACAAAGTCTTCCGGGGACATCGTGCCGAGATCCTTGCCACTCAAGGTCCGCACTGAAATCTGATTCGCCGCAACTTCCTTGTCGCCTGCCACCAATAGATATGGCACGCGCTGCAGCGTGTGGGCGCGAATCTTAAAGCCCACCTTTTCGTTCCGCAAGTCGATCTCTGTGCGAATCCCTTGATTTCTAAGAGTTTCCGCAACTCGTTGAACGTAGGCGTCCTGGCGGTCCGTGATGTTCATCACGACGGCCTGGGTAGGGGCCAGCCAGGCGGGCAATTTTCCGGCGTGATGTTCCAAAAGGATGCCGAAAAACCGCTCCAGGCTGCCGAAAATCGCCCGATGCAGCATGACCGGCGTCTGCCGCTGGCTGTGCTCATCTATATAGGTGGCGCCCAGGCGCCCGGGCAGGTTGAGGTCGACCTGCAGGGTTCCGCACTGCCAGGTCCGGCCGATCGCATCCCTAAGGTGAAATTCGAGCTTCGGGCCGTAAAAGGCGCCCTCGCCCGGGTTGTAGTCGCATTCGATGCCGGCGGCGGCGGCGGCGGCCTTGAGGGCCTTTTCCGACTTGTCCCAGATCTCGTCGGAACCGACGCGCTTGGGCGGCCGGTCGGCGAACTTCACCGCCACGTCCTCGAAGCCGAAGTCCTTATAAATGGACAGCAGCAGCTTGATGATGAGCACCGATTCCTGGGTGATCTGCTCTTCGGTGATGAAGATGTGCGCATCGTCCTGGTTGAACGCGCGCACACGCATGAGGCCATGCAGCGCACCCGAGGGTTCGTAGCGATGCACCTTGCCGAACTCCGCGAAGCGGATCGGCAGGTCGCGATACGAACGGATGCCCTGGTTGAAGATCTGGATGTGGCCCGGGCAGTTCATGGGCTTGATCGCGAACACGCGCTCGTCGGGCGTCTTCGTCAGGAACATGTTCTCGCCGAACTTCTCCAGGTGGCCGGACTTCTGCCACAGCGTGGATTCCATGATCTCCGGCGCGTTGACCTCGCCATAACCGGCCTCGTCCTGGCGTTTGCGCATGTAGCCGATGAGCTGCTGGAAAATGCGCCAGCCCTTCGGATGCCAGAACACCGCGCCCGGGGCTTCTTCCTGGAAATGGAACAGGTCGAGGTCCTTGCCGATGCGGCGATGGTCGCGTTTCTCGGCCTCTTCGAGCCGATGCAGGTAAGCCGCCAGGTCCTTATCGTTGAGCCACGCCGTGCCGTAGATGCGCTGGAGCATCTCGTTGCGATGGTCGCCGCGCCAATAGGCGCCGGCCACCTTCATGAGCTTGAAGGCTTTCAGCTTGCCGGTGCTGGGCACGTGCGGCCCGCGGCACAGGTCGAACCATTCGCCCTGGCCATAGAGGCCAATGGGCTCGTTCGACGGAATGCTGGCGATGATCTCGGCCTTGTACTTCTCGCCCATGCTCTGGAACAGCGCCACGGCAGCGTCGCGCTCCATGACACGCTTCGTGACCTTGAGGTCGGCCGCGGCGATTTCCTTCATCTTCGCCTCAAACTTCTCGAGATCTTCGGGCGTGAACGGGCGTTCGAACGCGAAGTCGTAGTAGAAGCCGTCCTCGATGACCGGACCGATGGTCACCTGCGCCTTGGGGTAGATAGCCTGCACGGCCATGGCGAGCAGGTGCGCGGTCGAATGGCGGATGACCTCGAGCGCCGCCGGGTCCTTCTCCGTGACGATGGACAGCTTCGCGTCGTTTTCGATGACGAACGACGTGTCGACCAGCTTGTCGTCGACGCGACCGGCGATCGCCGCCTTGGCCAGGCCCGCGCCGATGCTCGCGGCGACGTCGGCCACGGTGACGGGGGCGTCGAACTTCTTCTGGCTGCCGTCGGGCAGCGTGATGACTGGCATGACGTTTTCTACAATAGATCAAGCGGTTGCAGGGCCGCGCATCCTGCCAAACGGGATGCACATAATCAATTGCGGCACGGCGCCCCGGGCTACGCGGGCGGCACAATTCCGACATACCGGCAGGGGCTTGGCTGATATCGGCGGGGGCGCCCACGCTTTCTACTCGGTGGTGTGAAATCACCAGCCAGATCAGCGCGTCCGGTGCGCTTTGCGGTAGTCGGACTCGGGCACATTGCCCAGGCCGCGGTGCTACCGGCGTTCAAACACGCGCGGCCGCATGCCGAGCTTGCGGCTCTGGTGTCCGATACGCCGGCCAAGCTCAAGGCGCTGGGCCGCCGTTACAAGATCAGGCAGCTCTATTCGTACGCCAATGCGCACGAGCTCTTTTCGAGCGGCACGATCGACGCCGTCTACATCGCGCTGCCTAACACGCACCACGCCATCTGGACGATCCGCGCGGCGGATGCCGGCCTGCACGTGTTGTGCGAGAAACCGCTGGCGACCACGGTGCGCGATTGCGAGCGCATGATCGAGGCCTGCGAGCGCAACGGCGTGCAGTTGATGACGGCCTATCGGCTGCACTTCGAACGTTGCAATCTCGAAGTCGCGGATCTCGTGCGCAAGAAACGCATCGGCGACGCGCGTTATTTCGATTCCCAGTTCTCGATGCAGGTGAAGGCCGGAAACATCCGCCTGAAGCGCGAGCTCGGCGGCGGCCCCGAATGGGACATCGGCATCTACTGCCAGAATGCCGCGCGCTACGTGTTCGGCGCCGAGCCTACCCAGCTTTGGGCCACGGCCACGAACAGCGGTGACCGGCGATTCACCGAGGTGCCCGAGACGGTGCACGTGATCATGAAGTTTCCGGAGAATCGTATCGCCAACTTCATCTGCAGCTTCGGCGCCGCGGACCGTTCGCGTTACGAGATCGTCGGCACCAAGGGCAGCGTCGTGTGCGATCCGGCGTTCGAATACGCCGAAGGCCTGGGCTACGAGCTGAACATCGGTGACAGCACGAAGCGCAAGCAATTTGCGAAGAGCGACCAGTTCGCGCCCGAGCTCGTGCATTTCGCCAAGTGCATCCGCGCCAAGCGGCGCCCCGAGCCTTCTGGCGTCGAAGGATTGATCGACGTCGCGATCATCGAGGCCATCCATCAGTCCATCGCCTCGGGCGGCTGGGCGCTGGTGAATGCGCCGGAAAAGGACCGCCGCCCCTCGCTGCGCCAGGAAAATCGCAAGCCGGCGGTGCCCAAAGAACCTCGCATGGTGCAAGCGGAGAGCGGTCATCGCTAAGTCAAAGCAAAACGGAAATGGGGATGGCGAGATCGAGAAGCCGAAGCGGGGATCGCGCGGCCTCTGGAACGGCGCCATCAGTTTCAGCCTCATCCACATTCCGGTGAGCCTGCACACCGCCGCGCGGGCACACGAGCTCGATCTGAACCTGCTCGACAAGCGCGACTTCGCGCCCGTCGGCTACCAGCGATACAACAAGGCCACGGGCAAAGTGGTCCAGTGGAATGACGTCGTGAAGGGGTACGAATATGAGAAGGGCGAATACGTGGTGCTCACGGACGAGGACTTCCGGCGCGCCAACGTCGAAGCGTCTCGGACCATCGACATCCAGACCTTCGTCGATCGCGACGCGATCGCGCCCTACTACTTCGACACGCCCTACTTCCTGGTGCCCGACAAGAACGGCGAACGCGTCTACGCGCTGCTGCGCGAAGCGCTGGAGCAATCGAAGAAGCTTGCCGTGGCGACGTTCGTGCTGCGTAGCCGCCAGCACGTCGCGGCGCTGATGCCGGTCGACAAGATCATCGTGCTCAACACGCTGCGCTACGAGGCGGAGATCCAGCCGCATCCCGACGTGGCGGCCGCGGTCGCAAAGAAGGCGAACGCGGCCGGCGGGCGCGAGCTGCAGATGGCGCTCAAGCTCGTCGACGAGATGAGCGAGTCGTGGAAGCCTGCGAACTTCGCCGACACGTACCGCGACGACCTCATGAAACGCATCCAGCAGAAGGTGAAGGCCGGACAGACACACACGCTGACCGAGCCCGAGGCCGAGACCACGGAGCGCGCCACGGGTGGCGGCAAGGTCGTCGACCTGATGTCGCTGCTGCAACGCAGCCTGGAACAGAAAGGCGGTAGTTCGGCCGACACCGCGGCGCGCGCCACCAAGCGCAAGCACAGCGCGGCACGGCGTCGCACCGCCAACTCGCGAGCGGCAGCGCGCCGCGCCTGAGCCATGGCCGACGCGGGGCACAAGGCTCGCGGCAAGTCGCGCCTCACGCGCTACGTCGCCAAGCGCGATTTCCGGAAGACGGCCGAGCCCAGCGACAAGGCGCGCGCGGCCAAAGCACAGAAGCTCATCTTCGTCGTGCAGAAGCACGCCGCGCGGCGTCTGCACTGGGATTTTCGGCTCGAGTGGGAAGGCACGCTTCGCAGCTGGGCCGTGCCCAAAGGGCCATCGCTCGATCCGGCCGACAAACGCCTCGCCGTCGAAGTGGAAGACCACCCCATCGCCTACGCCAGATTCGAAGGTGATATTCCCAAGGGCCAATACGGCGGCGGTCACGTCGATATCTGGGACAAGGGCACCTGGGAGCCGGTCGGCGATTTCGCCAGGGGCCTGAAGAAAGGCCATCTGGAATTCGAACTGTTCGGGAAAAAGTTGTCAGGCCGCTGGCACCTGGTGCGCACGCGTATGCAGGGCAAGCAGCCCAACTGGCTGCTCATGAAGAGCGGCGATTTTGCGGCGCGGGTCGGCGCGGACGCGGATGTCATCGATGCCGGTGGCGCCGACGATCCGAAGCGCATGCTCAAACCGCGCGGCGCAAAACCCGCGAGCGTCCCGCGTCCGAAGCCCGGCGGCGCGCCCAGGCCGCGCAGCAGCCGGAGCACCGGCTCGCGCGGCAAGGCGCTGCCCGCCAGCATCAAGCCGATGCTCGCGACGCTCGTCGACAAGGTGCCCGGCGATGAAGGCTGGGTGTACGAGCTCAAGTACGACGGGGTGCGCCTGCTCTGCCGCTGCGATGGCAGCGATGTCCGCTGCATCTCGCGCAACGGCATCGACTGGACGCACAAGACGGCGCCGGTGGTCGAGGCCTTCGCGAAACAGAAACTCGATGGCGCGTGGGTGGATGGCGAGTTGATCGTGACGGATCCGAACGGCCGCTCGGATTTCTCGCTGCTCCAGCACACGATGGAACAAGGCCGGCTCGACGAGCTCCGGTTCTGCATCTTCGACCTGCTCTACTACCGGGGCGAGGACCTGCGTGGCCTGCCGCTCTCCGAACGCAAGGTGCGGCTCGATGCGGCGTTCGCCAAACTACCGGCCAACGGCCCGCTGCGCCTCGCGGACCAGCTGCATAGCGAGAGCGCCGAGCTGCTCGCGCGCGTCTGCAACCAGCATCTCGAAGGCCTGGTCGCCAAGAAAGTCGACTCGCCGTACACCGGCGATCGTTCCGAGAACTGGCTGAAGGTGAAGTGCCACCGCGAGCAGGAGTTCGTGGTGGGCGGCGCGGCCTTTCTTCCGGGACGCGGTACGGGCACGTTCTCGTCGCTGCTCGTGGGCGTGAAATCCGGCAACAGCCTCAAGTACGCGGGACGCGTCGGTGGCGGGTTCGATGCAGACGAGCGCGCCGAATGGCACGAGCGCGTGAAGAAATACGCGCGCAAGGACAGCCCGTTCGACCGGCTTCCCGAAAAGCGCGCCGGCGAAAACTGGCACTGGATGAAACCCGAGCTCGTGATCCAGGTGGCCTTCGCCGACTGGACTCACGGCGGCATCCTGCGGCAACCGCGTTACCTCGGACTGCGGCAGGATCGAGACCCGAAGACCGTGATCCGCGAAGAGCCCGAGCACACCGAGGACGTCGTGAAGGCAAAGTCGAAGGCGAAAACGAAGGCGAAGGCGAAATCGAGCGCGAAGGATGCTGACGTTCCCGCATCGCCCGGACGCCTCACGCATCCGGAACGCGTGCTGTTCCCTCACGACGGCATCACCAAGCTGGAGCTCGCCGAGTACTTCGCCGCGATCGGCGAACACGCGATGCCGCATTACCGCAACCGGCCGTTGTCGATCCTGCGGAACACGCACGGATCGAAGCCGTTTTTCCAGAAACATTTCCTCGAGACGTCGAGCGCGGGGCTGCGCGTCGTGAAGATTCCGAACGCGGACAAGGATCCGGATTTCACAGTGTGCGACTCGCCCGAAGGCCTGGTGCATCTCGCGCAAGTAGGCGCCGTCGAGCTGCATAGCTGGGGCGCGGTGATGCCGAAACCGACACACGCCGATCGGCTCACCTTCGACCTCGATCCCGGCGCCGAGCTGGCCTACGCGCCGTTGCGCGACGCGGCGCTCGCCATCCGCAAGCTCATGAAGGATCTCGGTCTCGACAGCTGGGTGAAGACCACGGGCGGCAAAGGCCTGCACGTGGTCGTGCCGCTGACGCGGCCGCTGCCCGACTGGGCGGCCGCCAAGGAATTCGCGCGCGAGGTCACGCTGTTCATGGAGCGGCTCGCGCCCACGATGTTCACGTCGAAGACCGGCGAGCGAAACCGCAAGAACAAGATCTTCGTCGACTATCTGCGCAATGGATTCGGCGCCACCGCCGTCGCCGCGTTTTCACCGCGATGGCGCCCGGGCGTCGGCGTGTCGACTCCCGTGGCCTGGGACGAAATCGACGAGGACGTGCGCGGCACACGTTTCAACCTGCGCAACGTGCCGGCACGCATCGCGAAACTTCGCAAGGACCCGTGGAAAGACTACTGGACCGCGCAGCAGGCGCTGACCAAGGCGATGCTGAAAGCCCTCCAGGACATGAATCCCGTTTAGCGCTCGATGCGGTACTCCACGCCGGTGCGTGTCTCCTGCGTGCCGCGCTGCACGCGCACACCCACATCCTTCGAAAGCTTGTAACGCAGCGCGATCACTTCTCCCGGCTCGAACAAGCCGACGCCGTAACTCAGGTACAGCCGCGGCGACAGGTACTCGCCGATGGTCAGCGCCGACCCGCCGATCATCTCGTTCTCCTCCACACCGGCTTCATCGAGCCCGAGACGCGCGCCGATGCGCTGCGCCACGAGGCCGGCGCCCGCGCCCTCGAGCGACTGCGTCGCCGACGCAAGCGCGTCCTGCGAATTTTCACTGGCGCTGCCTACCTCCGACAGCGACCGCCCCGTGACCAGGTACGACAACGCATCGGCCTCACCCACGTTCGGCTCCGAGACGACGGTGACGATCGGGCGCTGCGCCGAGCCCGCGATGCGCAGCCCGGTCGACTGGTCGTCGTCTATCTGCCGCATCGCAACGATCGCGAGCCGCGGATTGTTGAGTGGCGTTCCCGCGAACAGCAGGCGCCCGTCCTTGATGGTGAGATCCTGGCCATACGCCTTGTATCGGCCGGCGATGGCGAGCTGACCGGACCCCGACGTCGGGATCCCGGGCGACTCACGCACCGTGAGATTTCCGGACACCGTCGCCTCGAGTCCATAACCCGTCACCTCGATGCGCTCGCCCAGGTTCACCGTGATGACGGCCTGCAGCGGCAGCGCCGACGCCTTCGCGCGGCTTTCGACTTCCTTGCCATTGCGGATGACCACCACGTCCGGCGAGACGTTGGGCGACTGGTCCTGCGGCAGCTTCTGCAGGTTGATGGCCGCGCGCGGAATGTTGACCTCGCCACGCAGCAGATAACCTTTCGGATCTCCCGTCAGTGTCAGGTCCGGCGTCAGCACCACGTTGGCCGCGGGAATATCCGCCGCGAGAAACTCCTGTCCGCGGATCTTCAGGTCGACGGCCCCGCGCTCGTCCATGGTGCCTTCGAACTCCACGTGCCCTTTGCCGGAAGCGACGCTGCCGGCGAGATTGAATCCCCCGGTTCGTTTCGCCTCGCCCTGCACGCGGCCATCGCGCAGCTCGATACCGAGTTTGCCGAGATCCGCCTTGAGCTTCGTGGCGTCGACGTTGCCGGTGAACTCCGGCTTTGCCATGGTGCCGCCAATCTCGATCTGTGCATTCACTTCGCCATCGAGATTCGTGACCGCCGGCACGAACGCGCCGAACGGCGCGAGTGTCGGCATGGCGGCGTTGATCTTGCCGGCAAGGCGCGGCGCGGGCGCATTCAAGTCCGAAGCCGAGAGCGAGGCGCTTACATTGCCGCCATGAGCCAGCTTCGCGGTGAGCTTCGCGTTGGCCTTCATGCCCGCGAAATCCGCCTGCATGTCCAGGTCCTCGTAGATGAGCAGCGTGCCCTGGTTCGCAAGCGCCGCGGCCGCCGGGGCTTCCTCGCCTTCCACCATCACGAGCCTCGCCGACGCCGACGTGACGGCCAGGTCGCCTATCCACTGGCCATTGGCGCCGCGGCGCACGCGGCCATGGCCCTGCACTTCGCCCTGCAGCTCACCCGCGAGCGCATCCGGCGCCAGCGTGTTGGCCAGTTTCAGCGGTACGCGCTCGAACGAATATCCCGCGTCCAGCGCACCCGACGCCTCGAATTTCATGGCCGAGCACAACACGGTGGGCTTGTCCTCCAGGCAGGTCTGCGACAGCGAGAAGTTGCCCGCGTCGTAAACCACGCGCGAAGGCTCGCGCAGCGAGAGGTTGGCGATATCCGCGGCCTTGAACTTGAGACCGGCAAGCTCACCGCTCCACCCGGTTTTCGTGAGGCCGCCGGCAAGCTCCACCGAGCCGTCGAACTGTTCGCTGTCTGCGGTCATGGCCACGCGATGACTGGCCTGGTTGCCGGACGCGTCCAGGGTCACCTTCGCGAATACCTGGCCGGCCACCGTCACCTGCGTCGCGACGGCCTGCACCTTGCCATCCGGATCCAGCGGGCTCGCCACGGTCGCATCCACGTGCAGCTTCGCGATGTTGTTCTCGCCCATGCCGAGCGACTTGCCGTCGGCGCTGCCCGCGATCGTGAGCGTCGGCCACACACCGCGCACGGTGAAGCGGCCGGTCAAACTACCCTGCGTGTTCGGCACCCAGTCGTTGAGCGACGCCACGGAGAGTGCCACCGTCGCATCGATCTGGTTCCGGTCCGCGCTCGACCCCTTCACGGTGATGCGGCTCTTCCCTGACGACACGGCCAGGTCGCCGACGAGTTTCGACGGCGCGGCGAATTCGATATCGCCTTCGCCCGAAATCGGCCGGCCGCGCAACGTGCCCGAAAGCTTGGCGATCTGCAGCGACCCGATCGGCCCGGCCTCCGCGAGCACACCGCGTGAATGCGCATCGATGTTCAACCGCCCGGGCCACTCGGCGAGCAACGCGCCCGGATTGAAATCGCTGGCCCTGGCGTACAGCGACCACGCCACCGGTTTGAACTCCACGGTGCCGCTGAGCGCCAGGTGCCCGGCGCTCTGCCGAAGCTCGAGCTGACGGATATCCGCGCGTGCGTCGGTTCCCGAAGCGTCGACCAGCACGTGGACCAGCTCGTTCGGCGGGCCCACGTCGAGCTCGCCCTTCACCGCATACGCCTTCGGTGTGCCGTCGACATCGATCTGGCCACGGCTGGCAAGCACGCGGCCAGCCAGGTTTTCGGGAACGACCACCTTTTCCCATTGCGCCTTGAGCGCCGCCCGAACCGTGTCCGCTTCGGGCGTGATGCGGCCCGACACCACGAGGTTGCCTTCGATATCACCCGGTTTCACGGCCAGCGTTTCGATGACGAGCTCGCGGGCTTTCCACTGCGCACTGAGGCCGATCTCCTTCACCGCCACGAGTTTTTCTTTCTCACGGTAGATAGTGGCGTCCGCCAGCAGGAAGTTCTTCACCGCCACCTCGAGCGGCGGCTCGATCCACAACGGCTCGTCCGGTTCGGGCTCGTCCTTCTCGGGCGGAAGGATCAGCGTGAGCCCGTGCACGCGCGCATTGTCGATTCGCAGCACGCGCGAGAAGATCATCATCAACGTCGGATCGACGGTCATCGACCGGATCCGGATGCGTGCCTTGTCCGCGCCCCCGTCGAACTGCAGGTCCGTGATGGTCAGCTCCCCCGCAATGGTGCCGTCGAGGCTCGCGTAACTGACCTGCGGCACGAAACGAGTGGTGGCCGTTTCCGCCGCCCAGCGCGCTCCCGACGTCGTGAACAGCAGCCAGGCCACCGCGGCAGTCGCCAGCAACAGCAGCAGCGCCAGCGAGCCGCCACCCAGGATCAGGATCTTGCGCACGCGCGCGTTCACAGGTCCGGCCCCAGCAGCACGTGCAATCGCCAGCTGTTTTCGGTGGGCAGGTCGGTGTGCACGGGGAATCCGACGTCCACGCGGATCGGCCCGAGCGGCGAACGCCAGCGCACGCCCACGCCCGCGCCGACGTTGGCGCTGAAGGTGCTCGTGAACGCGTCGCCGGCGTCGACGAACACCGCCGCGCCCCAGTCTTCCTTGAAGTAGTACTCGTATTCGGCGCTGGCCACGACGAGGTACTGGCCGCCGATGATGTTGCCGTTGTCATTCACCTCGCCGATGTCGTGGTAGTCGAAACCGCGCACCGAGCGGTCGCCGCCCGCGTAGAACCGCAGCTCGGGCGGCAACGCATCGAAGTCGCCCACGGTCATGGCGCCGAGCTCGCCGCGCAGCTTGAGGCGGTTGCGTTCGCCCTGGGGCATCAGCCAGGTCAGCCTGCCGAAGCCCTGCGCCATGTCGGTGTCCGAGGCGACGGCCTCGGAGGCGACCCGCGCGCCGAACTCGAGCACGTATCCCTTGCGTGGTGTCAGCCGGTCGTTGAGGCGGCGCCGGCTCAGGGTCGCTTCCGCGTACAGCAGTGCCGAGCTTCCGTATTCGAGATTGTCCTCGTCCTGCCCGATTTCGAAATCGCCGTTGAGGTACTTGAGGCCGACCGTGCGCGTGTAGCCGCGCCCGATCCGCTCGGAGCGCGTCGCGGCAAGCTGAAAATTCTGCGAACGCGTGACGTCCGTGGTTTCGTCGCGATAACCGATGCCGAAATCATAGGAACGATCGTTGCGGCCCGGCCGCGGGATCTTGTAGCTCAGCGCGCCTTCCTGCAGGCGTTCCGAATATTCGACCTTCGCGCCGGCCTTGTGACCCTTGCGGTTGAGCCAGCGCCGCTCCGCGCCCACGCGCACGCCCGCGCCGAAGTCGGTGCTGTAGTAGACCTCACCGGAATACACCGTGCGCTCGTCGCGCTTCAGCAGCACGTCGATGGGTACGGCGCCGCTCTGCTTCTCATCCATCGCCGGCTGCACCGACACCAGCTCGAAGTAATCGGCGTCTACCAGGCGTTGCTGCAGATTGAGCACCTGCTCGGAATTGAAATACGCACCCTCGCGCCACGGCACGAAATCGCGCAGAAAATCCTCGGTGAATGGCGCGTCGCCCGCGAAACGCACCGGGCCGAATTTGTAACGCGGGCCGCTCTCCCACTCCAGGTTGACCGCAGCGGAGTTCTCTTCGGGTTTCACGGTGACGCGGCGGTTCTTGTATTGCGCGTCGAGGAAACCCGCGCCGCGCAGCGTGGTGTCGATGACCTGCTTGCTGGCTTCGTAAGTGGCGTGATCGAGCCGATCACCGACCTTCGGCGCGAACGCCGACACCGCCGACGCGACGCGGCGCTGGTCCTTGCCTTCGCCATGCACTTCGACGTGCACGTCGCGAACGATGGCGGGGTCGCCGGGGACGATGTCGAACCTTGCGGTCCAGCCCGTGGCCGCATCGCCCGTGAGGTGCTTCGTGATCCGGGAGTCGTAGTAGCCGAAAGGCTCGAGTGCCTGGCGGATCTGCTCCTCGGCATCGCGATAGGCCGCGCGCAGTTCGGCGGGGGTGATTTCGCGCTTGCCGTATTCGCCGAGCTCGAGGCTGGCGCGTACCGCATCGCGCTGCTCTTCGGGCAGGCCGTTGACCTCGACGGTCACGCCGGCGCCCGCGGCGACAGTGGAAATGAGTAGACCGGTCAGCGCAAGCGCCCTCACGGGAGGGTCGCCGTCAGAAAACGGCCTTCAGCAGCAGAATGACTACCACCAGGCTGAGGGATTTAGGCATGTGGCTAGATTCCCCACCGCCGGGTCGGGCGTCTGTAAGGGGACTGGTAGTCGCGAGTGGGATCGAACCACCGACCACCTCCATGTCAAGGAGGTGCTCTACCACTGAGCTACGCGACTGCCGAAATGCCCCGGAACGAGGGCGCGAACGATACAGGACGAGGTTTTTTGCGGCAAGAAGTCCAATTCAGACCGGGCAGTTACCCCTAATCGTTAATATTTCGGCGTCGTCGATATAAGCACCAAAAAGGACGAATTCATGTTCCCCCCGCGCTTCAGGAACACCCTGCTCACCCTGTGCGCCCTCGTGATTCTCGCCGGCTGCGGTGGTGGGGGCTCGGACGGGCCGCCTCGCCCACCGCCAAACGTCGCCCCGGTGCTGACCAGCACGGCCTTTGCCGCCACCGAGGACACGCCGTTTGCCGGCCAGCTGACCGCCACCGACGCCGAGAACCAGGCCATCACGTTCGCGCGCGTCACCGACGCCCAGCACGGACAGGCCTCCATCTCCGCGGCCGGCGCGGTTGCCTACACCCCGGTCGCGAATTATTCCGGTGCGGACACCTTCAGCGTGCGTGTGACCGACAGCGCGGGCGGCGCCAGTACGGGGACCGTCACGATCAACGTCGCGGGCGTGAACGATGTACCGGTGTTCACATTGCAGGCCCTCAACACCAACGAAGACGTGGCGCTCAATTCGGCGCTGAGCTCCCACGTGGTCGATCCTGACCCCACGAACACCTTCACGTTTACCGTGACAGCGGCGCCCGCGCACGGTGCATTGACGGTGTCCGCCAGCGGCGCCGCGGTTTTCACGCCTGTCGCCAACTACAACGGCACGGATTCCTTCGCGGTCAGCATCAGCGATGGCGCCGGAGGCACGGTGAGCGGCACCGTGACGATCAACATCCTCGCCGTCAACGACGCCCCGGTGCTCACCACCAACCAGCTCAGCGTCAGCGAAGACGGAGTGTTGAGCACGCAACTCGTATCGGCGGACGTCGAAAATCAGGTGGTGGTGTACCAGCTCGGCAATGGATCCGGCTCTGGCGCCAGCCACGGCCAGGCGTCGATCTCGGCGACGGGACTGCTGACCTACACACCGGACGCGAACTTCAACGGCGCCGAAACTCTCATGGTGGGATTGGCGGACAGCGCTACCACGCTCACGCTGCAACCGCTCGCGATCACGGTCGTTCCCGTGAACGACCCGCCTTCGGCCTCCGAAGACCTGCTGCGAATACCGGCGACCGGCGCGGTGCTGACGCTCCCCGTCCTGGCGAACGACACCGACGTCGATGGCGATACCCTCGCCATCACGATCCTTTCCCAACCCGGCGGCGGCACGCTGAGCGTCAACGCGTCGAACGAATTGCGGTTCACGCGTGACAACCAGTTCAACGGTCCGCTCCGATTCCGCTATCGCATCACCGACGCCGCCGGCGTGACCGCGGAAGCCGATGTGCGCGCCGTGATCGGCGATTTTTCGGGCATCTACTACCTGACGGACGAAACCACCGTCGGGCAGCTCGAACTGCATTGGTTCGACGGCCTGCGCGTCCATCGCCTCGGCACGGATCTCGAAGCCGGCGAAGAGATCAGTTCGTTCGCGATGTCCGGCGATGGCCAGACCGTGGCGTACGTGGTCGAGAACGCGACCGTCTCGCGGGTCTTCATCACCGGCCCGAATGCATCGGACTCCCGCCTCATCTTCACGAGCGGGCTGAAGCCTCCGGGCTCTCCGGTTCACCCCACCATCAAGCTCAATCGCAACGGCAACTACCTGCTGGTGGCCGATCCGTTCGCGAACGGCGGCTACGCCAGTTACATGGTGCGCACCACCGATGGTTTGTCGACACGCGTCGGCGGCAGCACGCCGGATATCTCGCTGGTCCTGGAGTTGGCCTTCAATCCGGTGAATGACGACTTCTACGTCAGCGCGGAAGTCGGCGCCTCGCCGGGCAACGGATATCGCACTTTGTTCCGTGGCCACTCCGGATTGGCCAGCACGCTGACCCGCGTTGGCGCGGTCTACCCGCCCGGCGGAAGCAGCGGCGAGTCGGGCGTCAACATCGCCATCACTTCCGACGGGCGCTACACCCTTCACGAGGAAATAATCTACAGCCCCTCGTTGCAATCTTCGGTGCTGGTGTACGACACCGTTGGCAATGCCGAGGCCCCGGTCTATCGGCGTCCGGACAGCGGGCAGGTCGGGATGTGGAATGGGTTCGCGCTCAGCAATGACGGCTCGCGCGTGTGCTTCATGTTCCGTCAGCCCGGCTTCGGAACCTTCGGTCCTTCGACCATCGTCGCGGGAAGTCCTGGCGCCCCGGCGCTTGCCGCGCCAGTGACACCTGTTTTCGAAAACATCGACCGGTGCCGCTTTGTGTCCGACAACCGCACCATTCTGTACAACGCCATGGCGACCGCCACGTCGTCGGAAGCGATCTACGCTGTCGACGCGTCAGCGCCGACCACTCCGGTGGTGGTCAATCGACCCAATCTCCCGGGCGAACATTTCGAACGCTGGTGGGTCGCACGCACTGCGCCGCGCCTGGCGTTCGCCACTCGAAAGGCCGCCGGGGAGACCGAGTTCTACAGCGTCTCGCTCGATGCGCCAGGAACGTTCATCACGTTCGGACCCAACCTGGTCGACGACGGCAGCATGCCCGGGCAACTCGACCGCAATGGTTTCGTGCTCGCCTACTCGAAGCGACTCCCCGCGACTCCCAACCTGCGGCGCCTGACCCTGCTCAGCACGCAGAGCGCCAACTACAGCCTGCCACTGACCCGCGCCGACTCCACCACGGGGTTGGTTCAGTTCGAGTGGGCTCCGTGAGAAAACTTCAGAACTAACAAGGAAGATGTATGTTGCCTGTCAGTCTGCGAAACCTGCTCGTCCCGTTGTGCTTCGCCACTGCACTCAGCGCGTGCGGTGGCGGCGGCGGTGACGACGATCCGCCGCCGCCGCCGGCAAACCGTGCGCCGGTGCTGACGACCACCGCGCTCGCCGCCACCGAGGACACCGCGCTCGCCGCGCAGATCGCCGCCACGGATGCCGATGGCAACACCTTGACGTTCACGCGCGTGAACAACGTCCAGCACGGAACCCTCACGATCTCGGCCGCGGGCGCAGTGGCATACACGCCGGCCGCCAACTACGCCGGCACCGACACCTTCAGTGTCCGCGTCAACGACGGCGCGGGCGGCGAAGTGACCGGAACCGTCACCATCACGGTCGCCGCGGTCAACGATGCTCCGGCCTTCACGACCGTGGCCTTCAGCGTCGCCGAAGACAGCAGCCTCTCCGGCCAGCTCACGCCCACGGACATCGACAGCACCACGCTCACGGTCACGCGCACCAGCGATCCGCAACACGGCCAGGCCACGATCACCGCCGCGGGCGGCATCACCTACGTTCCGTCGGTGAATTACTTCGGCGCCGACTCGTTCAACGTGCGCGTCGCCGACGGCGCCGGCGGCGAGACGCCGGCCACCGTGACCATCACCGTTAACGCCGTGAATGACGCTCCGGTGCTGGTGACGGGCGCACTCGCCGTCAACGAAGACAACGTGCTTTCCGTGCAGCTGGTCGGCGCCGACGTCGAAGGCCAACCTCTCACGTTCTCGCTGGACAGCGGCACGTCGCACGGGCCGGTTTCGCTTTCGAGCAGCGGCCTGCTCACCTATACGCCGAGCTCCAACTACTTCGGATCCGACACTCTCTCAGTGAGAGTATCGGACTCACCGCAGGCCGGCGCCTCCTGGCCCATCACCATCACCGTGAATTCGGTGAACGACTCTCCGGTGGCGGCCGACGACGAGATTCGCATCGCGACCGGCGTACCCAGGACCATGGTCGTCACGGGCAACGACTCCGACGTCGAAGGCGGCTCGCTGACGGTATCCATCGCCCAGCAGCCGACCGGCGGCACGGTCTCCGTGGGCGCCAACAACCTGCTCACGTTCACGCCGGCCAACGATTTCACCGGCCCCATCACGTTCACGTATCGCCTCACGGACGGCGACGGCGGCCAGGACGACGCCACGGTGCGCGCGCTCATCGGCGACTTCCAGGGCATTGTCTATCTCGCCGACGATCTCACGCCGGGCCGCCAGGAAATCTTCCTGTTCGATGGGTTGAACTCGAGGCGGCTCGTGCAGGCGCCTGCCAACAACTTTCAATTCATCACCCGCTTCACGGTTTCCGGCGACGGCAGCAAGCTGCTGTACGTGGTGGCCGGACCGCTGGTGGACGAGTTCTACTTCAAGGCGATCAACGCGGCCGGACCAGGCACGAAGATCTGGGCCAACGCGCCGTCGGGTGGGCCCAACGTCAACGTCGGCACGCCGCGGCTTGCGATCAATCACAACGGCAGCAACGCGCTCATCGAAGACCGCTACTCCAGCGCTGCGAAACGCATCTACGTAGTGGACACCTCCACCCTTGCGGCGATGCTGCTGGGTCGCGACGCGCCCCACGTGGTGCGCGCGTCGATCGTGCTCTTCAATCCGTTCAACCAGGGCCAGCTCGTGCTGCAAGGCCAGGTCGGCGGCACGGAGCCCGTTGACGGCTCGGAGTACTACACGGCATTTCTCACGAGCGTCAACTCATCGCAGAACCTCACGCAGATCGGCTCGAACTATCCGCAGCTCCAGGGCAGCGGCTCGGGCTTCGGGTTCTGGTTTGGTGGCCCGAACGGTGGAGGCAGATTCGTGTACCACACCGAATATCTGCCCACCGCCACCCCGGCGCAGAAATCGCTGCTCGTTCACGACACCAATGCGGGCGAGCTGCTCGTTCATCGCCGGCCCACGGGGGCCGAATACGGCATCACCAACCTGCCGGCCGCCAACGGGGACGGCAGCAGGATCGTATACGGTTTCACCGAGCCGAATCCCACCAGCGGCGACGGTCCTGCGGCGTTCTACGTCACGAATCCCGAGACTCCCACCATCGCCACGCCGCTATCTACCCCCTATCCGCTCGTGGGCCGCATCCAGTTCACCTCGAACAACGACACCGTGATCCTTCAAGCCGTCGGCGCCAGCGGCCGGCAGGAAATATTTGCGGCCAGCTCGTTGAATCCTGTCGGCCAGCCCGTGCGAGTGGGCAAGGCGCTGGACACGGGTGAGGAGCTGTCGCGCGTCTACGTGGTGCGCAACGCACAACGCCTGATCGTCGGCTACCGCACCCCGCCTTCGAATGACACGCGGCTGTACAACCTGTCGGTGAGCAGCACAGGCACGGAAACGCCTTTCGCCACCGCGTTCCCGAACTCCGGACCGGCCGGTGAAGGCTTGGACGATCTGGGCCAGTTCATCGCCTACACGCCCGTCGAAGGTTCTCGGCGCATACTGCGAATCATGAGCACGCGCGCGGTCGACTACTCGATGCCGGTCATGGGTTCCGCCAGCACCAGCGGTGTCTCGCAGTTCCAGTGGCTTCCACGCCCCTGACCTATCGCGCCCTGTGGCGCTGGCACTTTCACGCCGGGATGTTCTGCATCCCGTTCGTGCTGGTGCTGGCGCTCACGGGTTCGATCTACCTCTTCAAGCCGCAGATCGACGCCCTCGCCGATCGCCGCGTCGATGCGTTGCAGGTCACCGGTGCTCGCACCACTGCCGACGCACAGATCGCCGCGGCCCTCGCCTCGGTGCCGGGCGCGAAACTCTTCGTCTATGAGATTCCGCGCGAGCCGGACGACGCGGTACGCGTGCATCTGTACTCGCCCGAAGGCACCGGCCTCATCGTCTACGTGCATCCCGGCACTCTCGAGATCCTGAAGTCGGTGCCGCACACGCACCGCCTCACCGAAATCGTCCGCATGATTCACGCGGAGCTCATGGTGGGGCGCACCGGCGCGATCCTCATCGAGCTTGCCGCCTCGTGGGCCATCGTCATGCTGGGCACGGGCCTCTTTCTGTGGTGGCCGCGCGATACCCGCGGCGTCGCGGGCGTTCTCTATCCGCGCGTGCGCGCCGGCCGGCGCGTGTTCTGGCGCGACCTGCACGCGGTGACGGGCATCTGGGTATCCGCGCTCGCGATGTTCCTGCTGATCACCGCGTTGCCGTGGACCACGGTGTGGGGCGCCGGCCTTTCGAAGACCCGCGCGCTCATGACCCCGGACAAACAGGAGTGGGCGCTCTCGCAGGCGGACGAACACGCCTCGCATCGGCGCGAAGCCAGCGCCGCGTCCATCAGCTCGCCGGTGACGCTGGATGGCATCATCGCGCGCGTAGCGCCGCTCGGGCTCGATCCCCCGGTGCGCGTCTATCTACCGAACGAGAACGCGCCCTTCTGGCGCGTACGCGCCGAGACCCAGAACCGGCCGCGCGTGCGCGAGCTCGAGCTCGATGCGCGCAGCGGCGAAGTGCTGCGCGACAAGGGCTTCGCGGGAAAGCCCACGATCGACCGCGTGATCGGCGTCGGCATCGCGGCGCATGAAGGCCAGCTCTTCGGCCTCGCCAACCAGCTTCTCGGCTTGTTCACCGCGCTCGGCCTCATCACCATCTGCGTGTCGGCAGTGGTGATGTGGTGGCGTCGCCGGCCCGAAGGCGCACTCGGCGTACCCGCGCCGCGCGTCGAGGGATTCAGGATCCACGCGCCGCTCGTCGCGCTCATCGTCTGTCTCGCAATCCTGCTCCCGGTGCTCGGCGCATCGCTGCTGATCCTCTGGGCGTCGATGAAGCTCGGGCTGTTCGCGAGCCCGGCTAGTTCCTGAATTCCTCGACCGGCTTGCATTTGCCGACTTCGTACACGGGCGCTTCGTCGCCCATCAGGAACCCCTTGTTGGCGACAGCGAGCGCCTTGATGCCGCGCTCGAAGGGCCGAATGTCCACGCCGTTCGGCGGCAGTACCGGCACCGGCGGCTTTGGCGAAATGCAGGCCGCCGTCGGATAGGTGTAGATGCCGACACGCCCGTCCTCGGCCACGGCGACGTGCGCGCCCAGCAATTCGATTTCGGCAAGCAGGACGACGGTTCGTTCCTGGAATTCTTTGGCCGAGATGGGTTCCGATTCATACAGGCCGGAAGCCAGCGCCGCGGTGGCCGCGCCGGCCGAGAAGATGGTGAAGGTGCGAAGCAGAGACGATTTCATTGCGTGACTCCCGTTGTTTCCCGTTCTTGTTTGTTAGTGGCCGGCGCGAAGCGCCGTGTTCCGGATGACATGAGGATGGACCTGTGGAAGTTGTTTTAGCAGTTCGGTCCGGGCGGCTTCATGCGCAAGATGAGACTTTTCACCGTTTCCGGCGCGCAGCTCCGCCGCGCCGAGCGCATCGAGCATGAGGCCGCGCTCGACCGGTGTGCCCTTGCCGTTGCCGTGCCGGTCGCGCAGGTCGCGCAACAGTTGCAAGGCTTCGGCATCGCGACCCGCCTGCACCAGGATCTGCGCGCGATAACGCTGCGCGCGCATCACCGCGAAGGAATCCACGGCGTTTCCGTCGGCCAGGAACCGCGCGATGACGGCGTCGATTTCCGCCAACGCTTCCTCGTTGCGCCCGGCCATGCCCAGGGCGCGCGCCCGCACCTGCTGCGTGTACACCCACTCCTCGTCAGGCACCTCGCCCGGGATCGCTTCCATCGCCGCGTTCGCATCACCCAACTCGACGTATGCCGTCGCGAGCAACCGCCTCTGCGTGGCGCGACCCTCGGACGCCGCCGACTGCGACAACAGGGCGCGCAACCGATCGCGAGCAGCCTCGTATCGGCCGAGGTCGAGATCGATGACCGCCATGGAACGCTCGAACTCCGCGCGATCCACCGCGCGCAACTGCATCGGCTCGACGATGGCCATGGCGCGACTCATCGCCGCACCGGCTTCGACGAGCTCGCCCGCATTTCGCGCGAGAATCGCCACGCGCATGAGGATGATGGCCGTCTCTTCATGGTCCGGGCCGAATGCGCGCTGCATGTCGAGCGCACAGTTGCGCATCTCGGCGAGTGCCGTCTTGAAGTCGCCGTTCATCGAGGCGAGCTGGCTCAAGGCAGCCGACGCGTAGGCGCGAGTCTTCGCGCAATCGATGGTCGAATTCGCGCAACTCGCATGAGCCTGGTTGGCGAGCTCGCGAATGCGCGGCGCGTCGTCACTGGTCTCGAGCAACGCCGTCGCCAGAAATGCGCGCGCCTTGTTGAGCGCGGCGTCGTCCGGTGGCGCCTGCTTCTCCAGCACGTCCACGGACTGCGCCAGCACCGGCACGGCATCGCCGGCGGCGCCCAGCCGGATGTACATGCGGCCCAGCTCGCCGAGCAGTTCACCCTGGAGCTGTGGCTGCGCGCCGAAATCCCGGCGCGCCCGGATCACCGCACCCTCCACCATCTGCCGGCCCGTGACTTCGCCCTCGTGGCCCTCCACGGCTTCGGCATCGTTGACCAGGTCGAACATGAAATCGCGCACGGCAGCGGTGCGCTTTTCATGCGCCACGGACGCGAGATGCTGCTGCCAGGCGACCACGGCGGCGCCGGCGACGAGCACCAGGCCCGCCCCGCCAATGGAGGCCGCGAGGCGATGGCGGGCCAGCGCCAATCGCGCCGTGTACAAAAATCCCGGACGACGCGCGGCGATGGGCCTTCGCGACAGGAAACGGCGCAGGTCTTCCGCGAGATGCGCCGCGGAGTCGTAACGCTGTTCGGGCGCCAGGCGCAATGCCTTGCCGATGATGGTGTCGAGGTCGCCGGCGAGCGCGGCGCGAAGCCGCGGCACGGTCGTTCCCCGGGCGATGGCCGCGGATTCCCCGACCGGCGCCTGGCTGGCACGCGGCAGCTCGCCTCGGGCCTGCGTCTCCAGCACGTCGACCAGCGACGCGCGGCCGCCCTTCGGCGCCACGTAAGGCAGCGCCCCCGACAGCAGTTCGTGCAGCACCACGCCCAGCGAATAGACATCGGTCAGCGTCGAGATGACGTTGCCACGCAGCTGCTCGGGTGCCGCATACAAAGGCGTCATCGCAGCTCCGGCCTGCTCGGTCAAAGGGGCCGTGGCCGCATCTCCTTCCGCCAGCAGCTTGGCGATGCCGAAGTCGAGCAGCTTCACCTGCCCCTCGGCGTCCACCAGGATGTTGGAAGGTTTGAGATCGCGATGGACCAGCAGGTGTTTGTGGGCATGATCCACGGCGCTGAGCACCTGGAAATACAGGCGCAGCCTTGCGAGCACGTCCAATCGACGTTCGTCGCAGTACACCGTGAGCGGAACCCCGTCCACGTGTTCGAGCACGATGAAAGGCTGTCCCGACGGCAGCACGCCCGCGTCGTACAGGCGCGCCACGTTGGGATGGCTGAGCGTCGCCAGCGCGTCGCGCTCGCGCACGAACCGCGCGAGGTCGCCCTCGCCCTGCAGGATGAACATCGGCATCTTGAGCGCCACCTGGCGCTTCACCACGCCGTCGGCGCGCTCCGCCAGCCACACCACCGACATGCCGCCCCGGCCGAGCTCGCGGATGAGCCGATAACCGGCCAGCACCTGGCCGGCGGCGAGCGCGGAAGCCGACTCGAGCGTCATGCGCGCCATGCCGTCGACGACGGGACGCGCCAGCACGCGTGAATGATCGGGAGACAGCGCGGATGCCAGCAGGCGTTCGACGCGCGCGCGCAGTGCCGGGTCGATCGCGGACAGCTCGCCTAACAGGACCCGGCGTTGGGGTTCATCCGCGGACAGCAGCCGGTCGAGCCAGTCGAGCGCGGCTGCATCACTCAAGGCGGCACTCCCAGCGCCTCGTGCAGGAAAGCCTTGGCGCGCTGCCAGTCGCGTTTGACCGTGGGTTCGGAGATCCCGAGTGCGAGGGCCACTTCCGCGACTTCCATGCCCATGATCACGCGCAGCTCGGCCACGCGCATCAGCCGTTCGTCCAGCGTGCCCAGCCGGGTAAGCGCATCGTCGAGCGCCACGAGCTGCTCCGGCGTGCCCGCGAGGTCCGGCACCTCGGCGCCGAGCGTCAGCGGCATGAGCTCCGCGAAGCGCTTCTGCGCCATGCGCTCGCGTGCCATATCGACAAGCAGCGAGCGCATCGCGCGACTCGCATAGGCCATGAATTCGCCGGGACTGGCAAAGCGCAGGTCTTGCCGGCCCTGCAGGTTGAGGTAGAGCTCGTGCGCCAGCGTCACCGTGGAGATCGGCGAGCGTTCGCGGGACAGCCGCGCCCGCGCCAGCCTCAGGATGTCGGCGTAATTCGCGCGAAACCGCTCTTCGAACCCTTCCGCCAAACAACCCCCGGCCCCGGCATGACCGGGGCCGATTCTGCATGACGGTTCTTCGGGAAACCATGCCTCATAGAAGCGTAATTTCCTGCCAGAACGGCTCAAACAAAATGGGGGCAGCCCCCATTTCCTAGCAAATTGGGCCAGACCTCACTTAGCCGGCAAGCAGGTTCGGATCGTCGAGCCCCAGCTCGCGCTGCTTCATCTTTTCTATGGCATCGCGCAGGCGCGCGGCTTCCTCGAACTCCAGGTTCCGCGCACGCTTGAACATTTCCGCTTCCATACGCTTGATTTCGCGCACGATCTGCTCCGGCGACAACATGCGCAGGTTCGGCGCCGCCTCTTCGGCCCCGCGCTTTTTCCTGCCCATCTTGTAGCCGAAGTCGGTGGTGTCGGCGCGCGCGCCTTCCATCACGTCCATGACGTTCTTGCGAATGCTGATCGGCGTGAGCCCGTGCTCGAGGTTGTACTTGAGCTGCACGTTGCGGCGGCGATCCGTCTCTTCCATCGCGCGTTGCATCGATCCGGTGATGCGATCCGCGTAGAGAATGGCCTTGCCGTTCACGTGACGCGCTGCGCGGCCCATGGTCTGGATCAGCGAGTTGTCGCTGCGCAGGAAACCTTCCTTGTCGGCATCGAGGATGGCGACCAGCGACACCTCGGGCATGTCCAGGCCTTCGCGCAACAGGTTGATGCCCACGAGCACGTCGAACTTGCCGAGCCGCAGGTCGCGGATGATCTCCACGCGTTCCACGGTCTCCACGTCCGAGTGCAGGTAACGCACCTTCACGCCGTGCTCGTGCAGGTATTCGGTGAGATCCTCAGCCATGCGCTTGGTGAGCGTGGTGATCAGTACGCGCTCGTCCTGCTCGGTGCGCAGCTTGATCTCCGAGAGCACGTCGTCCACCTGCGTGGCGACCGGGCGCACTTCCACCACCGGATCCACGAGATGCGTGGGCCGCAGCAACTGCTCCACGGTTTGCGCCGCGTGACGCGCTTCGTACTGCCCCGGCGTTGCCGACACGAAGATCATCTGCGGCGCGAGCTGCTCCCACTCCTCGAACTTCAACGGCCGGTTGTCGAGCGCGCTCGGCAGGCGGAAGCCGTACTCCACCAGCGTTTCCTTGCGCGAGCGGTCGCCCTTGAACATGGCGCCCAGCTGCGGAATCGTCTGGTGCGATTCGTCGATCACCAGCAACGCATGCTCCGGCAGATAGTCGAACAAACAAGGCGGCGGCTCACCCGGCGCGCGGCCCGACAGATATCGCGAGTAGTTTTCGATGCCGGAGCAATAACCCACCTCTCGCATCATCTCCATGTCGAACATCGTGCGCTGCTCGAGGCGCTGCGCTTCCACCAGCTTGTTCTGGTCGCGCAGCACCTTCAGCCGCTCGCGCAACTCGTCGCGAATGGAATCGATGGCGCCGATCACGCGCTCCTTCGGCGTCACGTAATGCGAGCCCGGGTACACCGTGTAGCGCGGCACCTTGCGCTGGATTTCTCCCGTGAGCGGATCGAACAGCGCCAGCGATTCGACCGTCTCGTCGAACAGCTCCACGCGAATCGCCTCGCGCGCGGATTCGGCCGGGAAAATATCGATGACGTCGCCGCGCACGCGGTACGTGCCCGCCTGGAGGTCCAACTCGTTGCGCGTGTACTGCATGTCCGCGAGCCGGCGCAGCAGCCGGCGCTGATCCATGATCTCGCCGCGATTCAGGTGCAGGATCATCGCGTGGTATTGCTCGGGGTCGCCCAGGCCGTAGATCGCCGACACCGTCGCGACGATGATGGAGTCCTTGCGTTCGAGCAGCGCCTTCGTGGCCGAGAGGCGCATCTGCTCGATGTGCTCGTTGATCGAGGCGTCCTTCTCTATATATGTGTCGCTGGAAGGGACGTAGGCTTCGGGCTGGTAGTAGTCGTAGTACGAAACGAAGTATTCAACCGCATTCTCGGGGAAGAACTCTTTGAATTCGCCGTAGAGCTGCGCGGCAAGAGTCTTGTTGTGTGCCATCACGAGCGTAGGGCGCTGAATCTGCTGAATCACGTTTCCAATTGAGTATGTCTTCCCGGATCCGGTCACGCCCAGCAACGTCTGATGCTTGAACCCATCATTGATGCCTTCCACGAGCTTCGCGATCGCCTGCGGCTGGTCGCCCGCGGGCTCGTAATCGGCTTTCAGTACAAAAGGCTTGTTTTCCATGGAGTTGGATACTCAGTGAGCCGTGGCGAAATGAACCGGATCGCGTAATATACGCGCCCGTTTGGACAACCCAAAGGTTCGCCCGTGCCCATCCAGCTCTCGCGACGCGTTCAACGCGTCAAGCCCTCGCCCACTCTCGCAGTCACCGCGCGCGCCGCGAAACTGAAAGCCGAGGGCAAGGACATCATCGGCCTCGGCGCCGGCGAGCCGGACTTCGACACGCCCGCGCACATTGCCGAAGCCGGCATCGAGGCGATCCGCAAGGGCTTCACGCGTTACACCAACGTCGACGGCATCGTCGAGCTGAAGGACGCCATCATCGCGAAGTTCAAGCGCGACAACGACATCAGCTACGAGCGCAACCAGATCCTCGTGAGCTCGGGCGCCAAGCAGACTATCTACAACCTCTGCATGGCCGTGCTCGACCCGGGTGACGAGGCCGTCATTCCCGCGCCGTACTGGGTGAGCTACCCGGACATGGTGCTGCTGGCCGACGGACTTCCGGTCACGCCCAACTGCCCGGCTTCGCAGGGCTACAAGCTCACGCCGCGACAGCTGGAGGCGGCCATCACGCCGAAGACGCGCCTGTTGCTCATCAACAGCCCCTGCAATCCCACGGGCGCCGCGTACACGAAGGCGGAATGGCGCGCGCTCGCCGATGTGCTCGTGCAGCACCCGCGCGTGATCGTCGGCACCGACGACATGTACGAAAAAATCTGGTGGGGCCCCGAGCCTTTCTCGAGCCTGCTCACCGTGGCGCCGGAGTTGTACGACCGCGTCGTCACGATCAACGGCGTGTCCAAGTCCTATGCCATGACGGGCTGGCGCCTGGGCTACTGCGGCGGACCGAAGGAAATCGTGAATGCGATGTCCACCATCCAGGGCCAGAGCACCAGCAACGCGTCGTCCATCACGCAAAAGGCCGCGCTCATGGCGCTCAACGGCGATCAGAAACCGGTCGAAGCGATGAACGTCGAGTTCAAGAAGCGGCACGACTACTTCATCAACGCGCTCAACCGCCTGCCCGGCATCGTCGCGTTGCCTTGCGCGGGTGCGTTCTACGCCTGGGCGGATTGCAGCGCCGCGATGATGGCCTTCGGCATCAAGGACGATAACGCGTTCGCCGAAATGCTCATCAACGATGC
Source organism: Steroidobacteraceae bacterium (assembly GCA_035765415.1). Taxonomy (GTDB): domain Bacteria; phylum Pseudomonadota; class Gammaproteobacteria; order Steroidobacterales; family Steroidobacteraceae; genus CADEED01. Next base: position 30,138 of record DASTXR010000030.1, read on the forward strand.
CGGTGTTGCCGTGGTCCCGGGTTCGGGATTCGGTGCGCCGGGGCATTTCCGCGCGTCGTTCGCCACCAGCATGGCGGTGCTCGAGAAGAGCATCGAGCGCATGAAGAAGGTGCTCGAGCGCGGGCCAGTCGCCAAGAGCGCTTGAACACCGCTGTTCCGCAGCCGGTTTCGCGCGCGGACATTGCCGCGTGGCTGCTGGTCGCGCTGGCGCTCGGCCTCATCATCGAGCTGCACCTGCTGTCCGCGCTGCTCGCGGGCCTGCTCGTCTTCAAGCTGGTGGATGTGCTCACACCGTGGCTGCGGCTGCGCGCGCTCGGCCGCGACGGCCCGCGCGTGCTGGCCGTCACGCTGATCGCCTCGGCCGTCATCGCCGCGCTCATCGGCATTGGCGTGGGGCTGGCCACGCTCATGCGCAACAGCGGCGAGAGTGTGCCGCTGCTCATGCAGAGAATGGCGCAGATCATCGAAGACGCGCGCGCCATCCTGCCGCCAGGGTTGCAGGTCCACGTTCCCGAGGACGCCGAAGCCATCCAGGCCTCGATCGCCGAGTGGTTGCGGTCGAACGCCGGCGCGCTGCAGCTCGCGGGCCGCGGCATCGGCCGCTCACTGGTCCACGTGCTCATGGGCATGATCATCGGCGCACTGCTCTCCATGCAGAAAGCGGCGAATCCTCACCAGCGCCGGCCACTCACCGAGCAGATCGTGGGGCACGCCGCGCGCTTCGCCACCGCGTTCCAGCGCGTGGTGTTCGCACAGTTCTACATCTCGCTGATCAACACCTTCTTCACGTGGTTATACCTCGACGTGGTGCTGCGGCTGTTCGGCATCGACCTGCCGCTCGTCAAGATCCTCGTGGCGCTCACGTTCGTCGTCGGCCTGTTGCCCATCATCGGCAACCTGATCTCGAACACCGCCATCGTCGTGGTCTGCCTGAGCCAGGGCGTGCCGGTCGCCGTCGCCTCACTCGTCTTCCTGGTCGTCATCCACAAGCTGGAATACTTCCTCAACGCGCGCATCATCGGCTCGCACATCAACGCACGGGCCTGGGAACTGTTGATCGTCATGCTGGCGATGGAAGCAGCTTTCGGCATCTCCGGGCTCATCGCCGCGCCGATCATCTACGCCTATTACAAGGAAGAGCTGCGCGCGAAAGCGCTGGTGTAGTGATGGCAATCAGTGGCGCAGACCTCACCTGCACGCCCAACCAGGATGCCATCGAGCGCCTGGCCGAGGCCTGGGCGTGGCTGCTCAAGGAACCATTCCGTCCCGTGTTGTTCACCGTGCTCGGCGACATGTTCTTCGAACCCGACTCGGGCGGCATCTGGTGGCTCAACACCGGCACCGCCGAGCTCACGCGCGTCGCGGATTCCGTCGAAGATTTTCGCGAGAAGTTAGCCGGCGACGTCGCCAGCGAGTGGCTCATGCCCGCGCTCGTGGAACAACTGCACGCGGCCGGCAAGATTCCCGAGCCCGGAGAGTGTTACACCTACGTCACGCTGCCTGTGTTCGCGGAAGGCGGGTACGAAGTCGACAATCTGAATCCCGTGCCGGCCGGCGAACATTTCTCGGTGACCGGGCACATTCTCCACGAGATCCACGAGCTGCCCGACGGCGCCAAGGCGAAGCTGCAGACGGTTCAATAAGTCTGCGCGCCGGAAACTCAGCGCTTCTTTCGGGGGCCTGTGCGATTGCGCGTCTCGGACTCGTCAGCCGCTCGCCCGGACCCGCGATTGCTTTCCGGCGGAACCTGCTCGCTTCCCGAAGGGGTTTGTTTGTAGCGTCGCTGACCGGCGGTCTCGCGGTTCACTCTGCCGCCCAGGCCTGACTGGCCATAACGATCCTGCCCGGTGTCCTTGTCTTTCCCGAGATTCTTCGCGTCAGTGCGGCGGCCCGTGGAGCCGCTTTGCTCATTCGAGTCCGGCTGGACGGAGTCAGGTTTTCGATTTGCCACGAGGCTCTCCAATGGTGAGCCCCTAGCCTGAGCGTCGGCGCCGCGCTTATCAGTCCGCTGCTCACCACCGCTTCGTGTCAGTGCATGCCGTACGCGTTCGCGCCTTCAGCGTCCAGTCATGCGCTCGAGTTGCTCGGGATATCGCTCACCCTGCACCTTGACCCGTTCGGCGGCATCGTTGATTTCGCGAAGGTCCTGCGGCGTGAGCGATAACGACGCCGCGCCGATGTTCTCTTCCAGTCGCGAGAGCTTGGTCGTGCCCGGGATCGGCACGATCCACGGCTTCTGCGCGAGCAGCCACGCCAGCGCGATCTGCGCCGCCGTCACCTGCTTGCGCGCGGCGATCGCGCCGAGCAGATCGACCAGCGCCTGGTTGGCCGCCAGCGCCGCGGGCTGGAAGCGCGGCAGGTTGGCGCGGAAATCGTCCTGGTCGAACGTGGTGCCCGCGGCCATCTTGCCGGTGAGGAACCCGCGGCCGAGCGGACTGTAGGGCACAAACCCGATGCCGAGTTCCTCGAGCGTCGGCAGGATCTCCCGCTCGGGCTGGCGCCACCACAATGAGTACTCGCTCTGCAACGCCGTCACCGGCTGCACCGCATGCGCACGGCGAATAGTTTGAGCGCCGGCCTCGGACATCCCGAAGTGCCGCACCTTGCCCGCGCGGATCAGGTCGCGCACCGCGCCGGCGACATCTTCGATGGGCACGTCCGGATCGACGCGGTGCTGGTAGAAAAGATCGATGGTGTCGATCCTGAGCCGCTTCAGTGACGCTTCGGCCACTTCACGAATGTGTTCAGGACGGCTGTCCACTCCGGACTGCGCACCCGTAGCACCGATGCGGAAGCCGAACTTGGTGGCAATGACCACGCGGCCTTTGAAAGGCGCCAGCCCCTCGCCCAACAGTTCCTCGTTGACGAACGGCCCGTACACCTCGGCCGTATCGAACAGGGTTACGCCGCGCTCCACGGCGGCATGCAGCAGCTTGATCATCTCCTGCCGGTCCGCCGGCTTGCCGTAGGCATGGCTCATCCCCATGCAGCCGAGGCCGAGTGCGGAGACTTCGAGTCCGTTACCCAGTATTCGCTTTTGCATGATCACAGTGTATCCCGCCTATTTTTTCTTGTAGCGCAGCGCGTCGACCACGAGGGACAGCGCCGGAAAAGACTGGCGGCGGCTCGGGTAGTAGATGTGATACCCGGGAAACGGCGCGCACCAGCTATCCAGTGCCGGGTCAGGAGCCGCAAGCCCAGGCGGGATTCGAGACTGCGAATCGTATGACTCAGCGCGGACTGCGAGACGCCGAGTTTGGCTGCTGCCTTCGTGAAATTCTTTTCCCGGGCTACGGCGAGGAACGCGACGATGTCATTCAAGTTCTCGCGAGCCACTGTCACACCTCGTTGGCATGTAGGAGTTGTTTACCGGCACGATGGCATTGATGAATTCTCCTCACAAGTATGTGCGGTTTGCGCCATCTTATCGCCGGCTGCCGTACTTGGTACTTTCGACCGATGAACAAACGCAATCTCGGCGCCCTGCTCGCAGGCATTTCGATGCTCGCCGCGGCAGCCGACAAACCACAACTCACAGTCATGCGCGCCGGAGTCCGGCCGGTCATCGAAGGACCCGCGGCCAACTTCACCGGCAAGGCAACCATCGATCGCCAGGTGCGCCCCGATACTTCGCAGAAGATCATGGGTTCGCTGGTCTCGTTCGAAGCCGGCGCGCGCACGGCCTGGCATACGCATCCGCTGGGGCAAACACTGATCGTCACCTCGGGCTGCGGCTGGGTACAGAGCGAAGGCGGAAAGATGGAAGAGATCCGTGCCGGGGATGTGATCTGGACTCCGGCGAACGTGAAGCACTGGCACGGGGCCCAACCGGATTCCGCGATGGCGCACTACGCCATCGTCGAGCCGTTGAACGGCAAGAATGTCGAATGGATGGAAAAAGTGAGCGACGAGCAATACGCCAGCCAGGGAGCCAGCACATGCAAGACAACGAAGACATAAACCGGCGCGAACTGCTGATCGTCAGCGCGGCCACGGCGGCCACTACCGCGCTGCCATTCCCGGCAGGCGCACAGGATTCGGGCACCGCTGCTCCGGTGTTGACGAAGATTTCC
>DASTXR010000031.1:0-7783 GCA_035765415.1 Steroidobacteraceae bacterium
ATCGAGCAGTACCGCATGAACGGGCGGCGCCTCGGGCGTCTCCTCTACCAGGGCCGCTGGTTCGATCCGCAGGCCATGATGCTGCGCGAGACCGCGCAGCGCTGGGTGGCGAAGGTGGTGAGCGGCGAGGTGGTGCTCGAGCTGCGCCGCGGTAACGACTACTCGATCCTCGACACGAAGAGCCCGAACCTCACCTACAAGCCCGAGCGGCTCACCATGGAGAAGGGCGAGGAGGTGTTCTTCACGCCCGGCGATCGTATCGGGCAACTGACGATGCGCAACCTGGACATTGAAGACACGCGCGAGAAGCTGCGCGTGTACAGCGAAAGCGGGCTTCTGGGAAAGACTGGCGTGCCGCTCCTCGGCGGCGAGAAGCCTAAGAAGCGCTGAGCTTCACGCCGAAGCCGACAAGCATGGTTCCGGCGATGCGGTTGAGCCATGCGGCGACGCGGGGCCTCGCGCGCATGCGTTCGGCGGCGAAATGCGTGATGCAGATGACGATCAGGCAGTAGACGAGCGTGAGAGCGGCGATGGTGAGCGCCATCGCCGCGAAAGTGACGAGGCCCTGATGCCGGGCAGGGTCTACGAAGAGCGGGAAGAAGGCCATGTAGAGACGATGGCCTTCGGGTTGAGCAACGTGATGAACATCGCCTGCCGGAAGAACCGGCCCGGCTGCATATCGAGGATCGGCGCGGCTCCGGGCTTCGCCACGATCATGCGGATGCCAAGCCAGCCGAGGTAGACGGCGCCGGCGTACTGGATGACGCCGAATAGCGCGGGGTTGGCCGTGAGGATCGCTGCGACGCCCGCCACCGCGCACCACATCAGCACCTGGTCGCCGACGATGACCCCGAACGTAGCCGCCAGCCCGCCGGCGATGCGCCCCTTGCTGGTGGAGGTGATGATCGCGAGGTTGCCCACACCGGGAATCGCGAGAAATACGATGACGGCGATGACGAACGCCCAGTAGTCCGCGACGCCGAACATCTAGAGTTTCCCGCGCACGAGGAATTCGAGCAGCGCTTTTTGCGTGTGCAGGCGGTTTTCCGCCTCGTCCCATACCACCGACTGCGGGCCATCGATCACCGTCGCGGCGACTTCCTCGCCGCGGTGCGCCGGCAGGCAGTGCATGAAAAGCGCGTCCTTCTTCGCCGCGCGCATCATTTCCGCGTCCACCTGCCAGTCGTGGAAGTCGCGCCGCCGCTCCTCGTTCTCGGCCTCGAAGCCCATCGACGTCCACACGTCCGTGGTGACGAGGTCGGCGCCGCGCGCGGCCGCCATCGGGTCGGCGAAGACTTCGCAGTTGCGGTTGATGCGCTCCTTTTCGATCTCGTAGCCGGGAGGCGTGGAGATGTGGAGCTTGAAGTCGAAGAGCGCCGCCGCCTGCAGCCAGGTGTTGCAGACGTTGTTCGAATCACCGATCCACGCCACGCTGCGTCCGCGGATTGCGCCCCGGTGCTCGATGTAGGTGAAGACGTCGGCCAGAATCTGGCAGGGATGGTATTCGTTGGTGAGGCCGTTGATCACCGGCACGCGCGAAGAGCCGGCGAAGCGCTCGATCACCGCCTGTTCGAAGGTACGCACCATGATCACGTCGCACATGCGCGAGATCACCTGCGCGGCATCCTCGACCGGCTCGCCGCGGCCGAGCTGCGAGTCCCGGGTGAAGAGGTAGATCGCCGCGCCGCCCAGCTGATGCATGCCGGCCTCGAACGACATGCGGGTGCGTGTCGACGGCTTCTCGAAAATCATCGCCAGGGTGCGGTCCTCGAGCGGCCAGTAGCGCTCGTAGCGCTTGAACTTGTCCTTGATCCAGCGCGTGCGCGCGAACACATGCTCGAGCTCGTCGAGTGAAAAATCCTTGAACTGCAGGAAATGCCGCACGGGCACGGCGGCCTCAGCGCGCGGTGACGGCGGCGGGCGTGGCTCGCTCGACGAAAGCGCGGATGAGCGGCGCGAGGCGCTCGACCACCATGCGCCCCTCGGTTTCGCTCATGACGAGCGGCGGCAGCAGGCGCACCACGTTATCGGCGGTCACGTTGATCACGAGTCCCGCCTCGAGTCCCTGACGCACGAGTTCCCCGCAGGGCTGACCGAGCTCCACGCCGATCATGAGGCCCATCCCGCGGACCTCGGCGACGGAGCCAAACTCGCTTTTCAGCTTTTCCTGAATGACGGCCCCGACGCGCGCCGCATTGGCGAGCAGGCCTTCGTCCTTGATCGTATCGATCGTCGTGATGACGGCGGTCATGGCGAGCGGGTTGCCGCCGAACGTCGAGCCGTGATTGCCGGGCTTGAACACCCCTTTGGCGCGTCCGCCGACCACGCAGGCGCCCACCGGCACGCCGGAAGCAAGACCCTTGGCCAGCGCGACGACGTCTGGCTGGAAGCTGGCGTGCTGGTAGACGAACCATTTTCCGGTGCGCCCGAGCCCGCACTGGACCTCGTCCGAGATGAAAAGCCACTCCTTACGCTCGCAGATCTCCTTCAGGCCGCGCAGGTACTCCATGCGCGAGACATTGATGCCGCCTTCGCCCTGGATCGGCTCGACCAGGACGGCGACCACGTTCTTATTGTGCTCCGCCACCTGACGCACGGCGTCGATGTCGTTGAGCGGCACGCGCACGAAACCCTGCACGAGCGGCTCGAACCCGGCTTGCACCTTGCGGCTGCCGGTGGCTGACAGCGTGGCGAGCGAGCGGCCATGGAAGGCTTTCTCCATGACGATGATCGCAGGCTCCGCCACGCCGCGGTCATGGCCGTACTTCCGCGCCACCTTGATCGACGCCTCGGTGGCCTCGAGCCCTGAGTTGCAAAAGAAGACCTCGTCCAGTCCGGTGATTTCGGCGACTCGGTCGGCAGCCTTTTCCTGGTCCGGGATGCGCCAGAGGTTCGAGGTGTGCAACACGCCGCTCTCGACCCTTGCGATCAAGGCCTTCTTCAATCTCGGGTGGCCGTAGCCCAGGGTGTTGACTGCGATGCCGGCGAGCGCGTCGAGGTATTGCTTGCCCGCCTCGTCCCATAGCCAAACGCCTTCGCCGCGCACGAACGCCACGGGCTGGCGAGCGTAGGTGTTCATCACATGGCTCATGGCGCTCTCCCGAATCGCAATGAAAAACGGCGGCAATTGCCGCCGTCCCGGGAATGTTAGCACGCGACCCCAGAGGGTAGCGCGGTTCGCGGTACTACCAGTTCAGGCCATGGTCGCGTATGCCACTACGCAGAGGAGCGTCAACAGAATCCCAAGCCGCGCGGCCCAAACCCCGAAGATGATCCTTTCTGCTTTTGCTTCTTCAGATGTCAGTTGCTCAAACCAGTCGGTGTTATCTGCCATGCGCAGCACGATAGCGTCTGGCAAACCCGGTCGCATGAGAGGCTCCCACTGTTCTGAACAGCTAGTCGAACTAGCGTGTTCAGGTACGGCGCTACTGGCTAATTCGGATCAGTTTTGAATATCAGGCAGCCGCTGATAGCTTGCATGGCGACGGCGGACAAGGAAGGACCAAAAAACAGTGGCACGAATCGCCCGTCGCTCGGTTGCATTCAGACTTGGGGGGATTTGTGTCTATTTACGGCGCTCAGCCGATCAGGGTATTGCTCGTTGACGATCACCGCTCCGTGCTCTGGGGGCTCGCGAAATTAATAGAGTCGGCCCGTCCGACGCTCGAGCTGGCGGCCGTAGCCACCTGCCACAGTGAAGCGCTGCTGGCTGCGGAGAAGCACCGGCCCCATGTAGTGCTACTCGACCTGGACCTTGGCGGACAAAGCGGCTTTGATCTCATACCGCAGCTCGCGAGTCAGGCCGCAGTCCTCATCCTTACCGGCCTGCGCGATCCCGAGGTCCTGCAACGTGCCGTTGTTGAAGGAGCGCGCGGGGTCATTCACAAGTCCGAGTCAGCAGAGCTGATCCTCAAAGCGATCGAACGTGTGCATGCCGGCGAACCGTGGCTCGAGCGCACGGCGCTCGGCAAAGTTCTGCAAATTCTTTCGCGGCGAAGCGGAAACCAGAACGAACAGCCGAGTCACGCGACCCTCACGCCCGCGGAACGCAAGGTCGTCGCCGCGGTTGCGCGTCAACCAAGCGCTCCGAACAAGGTCATCGCTGCGGCGCTGCACATCAGCGAGCATACGTTTCGCAATCACCTGACCGCGATCTATGGCAAGCTCGGCATTAGTAAGCGGGTCGATCTGGTGCTCCACGCTATAGAGCATCGGCTTGGGCCGGAGCAGAACGGGCAAGAAAAGCTCGATGCACCGAGCACGCGGGCGGCGGGCGGGCGCGCCCGAGCAGTGGCCTTAGTACGTTCGTACTAGAGACCTAGGTCAATCGCTTAGGGGTAGGGGTACATGCCATCTCATGGTGCGACCACGGTGCTCCCCAATATCCTAGTAAGACTGCACTAGGGCAGCCTGTTCACGAGGGGGATATATGAAGTCCATCTTTGACCGTGGCTTCAAGTACGTGCCGAGCCTTGAAACGGACGTAGGCAGGACATTCGCCAGAATCCGCCGCCAACAGCTCAAGAAAAAAGGGCTGACACTCCGTTCACTGAGTGACGGCGCCGAGAATGTCGTCCGTGTCACCGTCCAAGATATGCGGATAAAACCAGGCCGTAACCCCTACGCCCAGGGGCCGCAATCTTTTACACCCGCGGCCCATAGCCGGACCGCACGATCCGTGGAAAAATAGGCATTCAACCGGTGGGTACAGCATTGCCTGCCGGATAGATCGTCCAAGAAAAACAACAAACCGGACAGCGAAAAAGCAGCTATTAAGCCCAGGGGGGCTGAAGTGAGCGAGGAAGGTCAAAGCGCGAGCGCGAAACGCGCGCTGGTTCAAAGCATGGATCAAGCGTCGCGCGGGTGGTTGCCCAATGGCGTCGACGCGCTCTGCGAGATGTTCCGCGCCAGCCTGCACGCCGATATTTGTCTCATTGCGCTAACGGACGACGAGCTGCAAAGCACCGGGCAGTTGTACATGGCCAATGGCGCCGGCGCACATAGCCCGCGGGCGCTTAGCGCTCGGCTTATGGTACGGGCTTCGGACGGGCCGGCCATCTACATGAGCTCGGATGCCCGAGGAACCGACGAGCAGATCGACGCCGAAGTCGGCAGCGATGAAGCACGACGGCGCCTGGCCGCCTTGGCGGGCATGTTGCGGGTCTCTTCAATGATCACGGTGCCGCTGAGCGATGGCGACAGATGCATCGGGCGCTTATACCTGGGATCGAATAAGAAGCGCTACTCAAGCCGAGACATCCTGCCGATCTCGCGCGGGGCGAGGTATGCCTCTTCATTGATCGCAAGCATCCGGCTCGCCGAAACCCTGGCCAAGGAAGCGGCGTTTCAGGAAAGGCGGCGCATTTCGCGCGACCTGCACGACAGCGCCATGCAGCCGTACATCGCACTCAAGCTCGGGTTGGAAGCGATGCAGCGCCGGCTTCGCGGGACGCCGCTCGCCGGAGAGCTGGATGAGCTCATCAAGATCGCCAACGACGGCATCGGCGAGTTGCGCCAATACGTCGTCAACTTGAAGAACGCCGCGGCGCGCAAGCAGCTCACGTCGCTCCTTACAGCGGTGCGCGCGCAAGCAAAGAAATTCACCGAGTTCTACAACATCGATGCGCAGGTGATCGCACCGACCGACATCTCGGTCAGCGGCCCGCTGCGCAACGACGTGATACAGATCGTTCGCGAAGGCCTTTCCAACATTCGCCGCCACACCGCGGCAGAGCGGGCGACGATCAACCTGCGCGAACAGCGAGGGTGCCTTCTCGTCGAGGTCATCAACGACAACGCGCGTCGAGAAGCCAAACGAGAGTTCTATCCGCGCTCAATCGGCGAGCGCGCGACGGAGCTCGGTGGCCGGGTAAGCGTGCGCCGCGGTACCGGCGGTCGTACCGTGGTGGCCGTCGAGCTTCCTCTTCACCAGGTCGCATAATGAGCTCCACGGCTGCCATCAGCGTTCTCCTCGTCGATGACCACCACAGCGTGCTGTGGGGGCTCGGCCGATTGATCGAGACCGCCAGTCCACAGATGAGAGTTGCAGACAGCGTGACCTGCACGCGCGATGCCCTGGTCGCGGTGAAAAAGCACGCACCGGATGTCGTGCTACTGGACCTGGATCTCGGTGAGGAAAGCGGGCTCGACCTCATTTCGCAGATCAGCACGGATTCGCAGGTCCTGATCTTTACCGGATCGCGCGACGTCGAAATGCACCAGCGCGCGATGCTGGCAGGCGCTCGCGGCGTCCTGAGTAAAGCTGAACGCGCTGAGGTGATCCTCAAGGCCATCGCCCGCGTGCACGCCGGCGAGCCCTGGCTCGACCGGGGATCGCTGGGCAAGCTGCTCGATGCATTCGGCCGACATGCTGCCGATGCCGAGACCCCAGCGCATTCGACGCTGACTGCCGCCGAGCGTAAGGTCGTCGCGGCGGTGGTTCGCCATAAGGGCTCGCCGAACAAAGTGATTGCCGCTTCGCTCCACCTGAGCGAGCACACCCTGCGCAATCATCTCGCTTCGATCTACAGCAAACTCGGGATTCACCGCCGCGTGGACCTCGTGCTCTACGGCATGGAGCACAAGCTCGGCACACTGCCCTCCTAGTAGCACCGTAGCAGACTGCCGTCGCTCTGGCGTTACTTGAAACCCCGCCACCTGACCACTTGGAGCAAGCTGCTGTAGTCGTCGCGCCACGCTTGAACTCCGGGTCGCACCTTGATTTCTGTAAGACCTTCTTTCAAATCCGGCTTACCGAAGAAGTGAGGATCGGCGCTCACCAAAACCCAGTCTGAAGTTGTGGTGCGCGATTTTCTGTTGCCTTTTGTGTGGATCAGTACGGCCTGGTAGTGAAGCTTATTTGCAGCCGACTTGACGATCTGGGCAAGATCCAAATAAGAATTACTCACATGAAAGGCAAGAACTCCGTCCGGCTTCATGTGCTTGATGTACAGACTGACAGCTTCTTCCGTCAGGAGATGCACCGGAATGGCATCGCCGGAGAATGCATCCACGATCAGGATGTCGAATCCTTGCGGCGTTTCCTTCTCGAGATTTAGCCGCGCATCGCCCAATACGACGTTCACATGGGCGGCCGTCTGCGAAAGATAGGTGAATCGCGACCGGGCGATGTCGACCACCAACGGGTTAATTTCGTAGAGCCGCAGTCGGTCTCCGGCGCGTCCATACGTGGCGAGCGTACCGACTCCCAGGCCGATGATTCCGACATGCATTGCGCGCTGCTCGAGCTTAGCGTGGACCGCGCGGCCGACGCCGCTGTCGAAGCTGAAGTAAGCTGTGGGAATAGTCTGGCGATCCGCAGCGATGAATTGGTGGCCGTGGAGGATGCCGCCATGCGCCAGAACTCTATAGGCCTCTTCGCCGTCGCCCCCCGTGGAGATCTTCAACCGCCCGTAGAAGTTTCTGGCGGTGTAGTCGGCGTTTTGCATTCCCGCCCAATGGTACGTCGCCCGGATCGCGACAAGGCTGAGCACAAGGCAAATCACAAAGCCCCAATCCGCTAGCCTACGAGAGCGGGAGAGGGCACGTTCCTGTCGCTGCGCAGAGGTCCAGACGATGGCTGCGGTGAGAACCAGCCCGATTGATAGCTCGTAATGGTCGTTGAACCAGTAGGGGGCCAATACGCCGACAAAGATCCCGCCCATCGCGCCGCCAATGGCTAGCATGAGGTAGTAACTCGTCAGGTGTTCAGAGCGTGGCTGCTGGAGCGCGAGTTCCCCATGGCACACCATGCACACCACGAAGAACGCCGCCAAGTGGATTA
>DASTXR010000032.1:0-2995 GCA_035765415.1 Steroidobacteraceae bacterium
CAGGCTTGAGGGTCGCTACGAGGACTCGTACCTGCTGCTTCTCGCCCTTTGGCATGCCTTGCACGACCTCGCTCAGAATTGGTGGCGGCGGCTTTGCGGGCCCCTGCTCTTGCGCCATTGACGTGAGCGGAGCTGCCAAGGTCGCAAGCGCAAGCGTGATACCGATCGAATTACGCATCTTCAGACCTCCGTTTAGTCAAGCTTAATGCGCCGTAGGCCGAACACGTTGCAGCGCTACTGTTCACCTGCGTGCCGTGGTTACGTCGCGGCTGACCCAAGCGATGACCCGTTGCGCACTAGCACGATCTTGCCTGTCACACCTCCCGTGCCGAGCGACTCCTGCGCCTGTCTTGCTTTGGCAAGCGGAAATCTCTGCGCAATAAGCGGCTTGATCTTCTTCTGTTGAAGGAGCTCGAGTAGGGCGATCAAATCCTGTCGGAACAATGCCGGTTTCAGCCGTTTGAGCGTTTGGATGCTGTAGGGAACCACGCGTTTGCGGCCTGGGAACAGCCAGCCGCCTGCGATGTAGACCCCGAAAATCAGAATTGCACGAAAGCGATGGCGACCCCCTGAACGACCTGAGGCCAAACGGCCGCCACGCAGCGAGCCAGTGAGGCCGTAGGCCACGACTCTCCCGCCGGGACGGAGAGCTTTGCGGGAACGCCAGATGTGGCTGCCACCAATGCCGTCAAAGACGACATCCACTCCCCCGCCCGAGAGGCGGTGAATCTCTTCCACGAAGTCCCGATTCTTGTAATCAATCGGGATACCGCCCAGATCGGAAACGATCCCTGCCCCTTTCGATGAACAGGTGCCGTACATCTCCAGCTCGGCGAGGCGCCCGAGCTGCAATAGCGCCGTGCCGACCCCGCCTGCCGCGCCGTGTATCAGCGCGCGCTGGCCCGCTCTGACCTTGGCGGCACGATGCAGCATCTGGTATGCCGTGACGTAATTCAGCACGAGACTGACCGCCTCGCTGGGGTCCAATTCGGACGGCACCGTAACCAGCTCGCGTTGCGGCAGGCAGACGAACTCAGCGTAGGCGCCGCTGATCGGCATCGCGGCTACGACCTGGCCGGGTTCGATTCCGGAGACGCCGTCGCCGAGCCGATCCACTGCGCCAACGAGATCCCAGCCCGGCGTGAAGGGCACCGGGGGCGTTTCGGGATGAATGCCCTCGCGCGCCATGATATCCGGCAAAGAGACGCCAGCGGCCAGCACTTTCACGCGCACTTCACCGTCCTTCGGCTCCGGGCACTCTTCTTCGAGCACCTGAAGCGCATCGGGGCCGCCATAGTGAGTGACGATGATGCGCGTCTGTTTCACGGACCTGTTTCTCCCTGGCGCGCTCCGCGCCGCCTGACGCTTAACGCGCTCGTTAGGTTCTCATCCTTAGACGCCTTCGAGGGTGAACAGCATGTCGAGATCACTGGTACACGCTTTGCGGAGGGTTATGAGCGGCTGATATTCGGGCGAGTTGTACCAACGGTTAAGGGAATCCATGTCCGGAAACTCGATGATTACAACCCGCTCTGGTTTCCAGTGACCACCCTCAGGCAATCGATGGCTTCCGCCTTTGGTCAGGTAACGCCCGCCATACTTCGCCATCATCGGCCCCACCTTGGTTCTGTATTCCTCGAACTTCGCTGCGTCGGTGATGATGTGCTCTGCAATCAGATAGGCGGGCATGCGTGTACCCCGGTGATGTTAAGGTGGGCGAGCCGTTAGCTCGCAACGTACCGCGAGTGCGAACCCAAGAGCTGGCAAGCCTGCGCGATCATGTTTTCGACGATCTGCGCGGCAGGCGGCGCGTCGTGGATTAATCCTGACACCTCTCCCATAAGTACACCGGAGTTATCGGCGTCGCCTGCGTTGAAAGCAGCCCAGAAGCGCTCATACTCGACATCGATCGCCTTCTCCATCTCGCGCTCGCGCCCATGCCACTTGGCAACGAAGCTGTTCTTGAGAACGCGAATTACGAATTCCGGATTGGGCCAGTAGCGCTTTCGGGCGATATCGACCGAGGTTGATTTCATCGTGGAGTCGCCGTCGGCGCGGATGATCGCCTGGCGAAATCCTTCTGGCGCTTCGGACTCGGGGCTCGCGATGAAGCGGGTGCCGATAAGAACGCCGTCCGCGCCAAGCATCAGCGCCGCAGCTAGGCCGCGGCCGTCTCCAACGCCGCCGGCGGCGACCAAAACGGTATCGGGGGAGCGTTTCGCCAGATAGTCGGCGGCTTCGGGGACCAGCGTGAACACGCCCCGGTAGCCGCTGTGACCTCCTGCTTCGCATCCTTCGGCGACGATGATGTCGGCGCACGCATCGACGGCTTCGCGCAAGTACTTCATGCCTTGCACCTGGCAGATGAGCGGCACTCCTCGCGCCTTGATGCGTGACGCGTGTGGCTCGAGCTCCCCGAAGGAGAGCATCACAGCCGCCGGCTGCTTGGCCAGAACCTGATCCAGCAGCTCCGGATTCCTCGCCATCGACCAGGTAATGAACCCGCAGCCGACCCGTGCATTCCTCGCTGCTGCGAATTGCTGCTCGAGCCAATCGGCGTCGCCATAACCGCCGCCGATGAGGCCGAGCCCGCCCGCCTTGGAGACGGCGGCAGCAAGCCTCCCGCCCGCGATGACGTTCATGGGCGCCAGAAGAATTGGATGCTCGATAGCGAGCTTCTGCGTGAGCCTTGTTTTCAAACGCATTGTGCTTCCTCTCCTGAGCGCGACGTCCTCGCATGTTCCACCTGCAGCGGCTCAGGGCGCGCCGCGCCTAAAGTAGGCGTCACTCAACAACGGGGTATTAGCAAGCGGATTCGGGCTGGGTTTCAGAATACTCCTCGACTATCTGGAGGCCCGCGGCGGTGCGTCTGATCACCATGTAGTAGCCACGATCCCAATAGCACTTGCGAACGGAGTAGCGATCTGCCTTGACTCGAATGTCATCGCCAACCGCTTCGAACCGGGCGTTCTTGAACTCACTACGGTCGCCTTGC
>DASTXR010000033.1:0-29234 GCA_035765415.1 Steroidobacteraceae bacterium
ACCTCTCGCTTGAACTGGCCGAGGGCGACATTATCGGCACGCTGAAGTGCTCCAATCTAGACCGCCCCTTCAATGCGTATGTGGACGTGCATTGGCGATCCGCAATCTTGCGCGTCTCAGAGCTCATTGGGCGCACCTCAGCGCCAGTCGCCACGGTCAAGCTGACGCTGGTTGGCAACCGCAATCGATTGAACTGGAAGCTGAAGCGATCCGAAAGGGAAGGCTTGCTTCCCGAGAGGACCCTCCTTTGGCCGCACAGGTAAGAGCCTTTCGGGGCTGGGTTTGCGTCGAATTTGCGGCTAAACCGGCTATTCAACTTTTTCAAATGCTGGCGCACTGTTGGAGGCATATCTGGAACTCCGCAGGTCAACGTCGTGAACAGCACATACTTCGGGTTGTTGGCCGAATTCGGCGAAGCCAACATTCCGCTTGAGCGCGTCGCACCGAAATACTTCGGGCTCAGCTGCGCTGAAGCACGGCGCCGTGCGCCTGCGAAGCAGTTGCCTTGCCGCGCGTTCCGCCTAGGAGGTCAAAAATCGCCATGGCTCGTCAGTGCAACAGATCTCGCTGAGCTGATTGATGTCCGGCGTCTGAAGGCTGGTTAGCAACTCGGGCTGACTTGCGTCGCTTCGCGCGTGGCTTGCTTGCCGCCGGCGGGGCAATGTCGCGCAGATTCTCCGGTTTCAGATTTGTATAGCGCTTGAGCTCGTTCCACGACTCATGCAGCGTGAACTGGGCGACTTCATGGATCTGATAGCCGCGTTCAAACAGTCGGCTGGTGGCCTCATGCCGCAGATCATGGAAACGTAGATCGTGAATTCCCAGCAGGTGGCAGGCCCGCGTGAATGCGGCACCGACGCTCTTGGGGTCATAAGGAAAAATCCGCTCGCTCGTCTCGGGTTGTGCGGAGACGAGTGTCCAAGCTTCGGGCGTGTACTTAAATCGCCGGTGATTCCCTTCCTTGCCGGTCGGGTGCTTTGCGTCCCTGACCAAGCCGGTTCGTGTGGCTTCATCGTTGTCCTGCCATTCGAGTCGGCAGATTTCCGACTCCCGCCGCGCAGAGGCGATGGCGAATTCCATAACGGCCAGCATAGGAATCTCGGCCCGCCGATCTCGGCTCTTGAAATGGTCCCGCAGCAGTTTGAGTTCATCGACCGTCGGCCGCCGAGTGCGCTTCTTGGGGTTGCCGACCAGGCGCAACTCGCGGCAGGCGCTCCGGGCCTGCTGCACGATCTCAGGATTCACGGGGAGCTCTTTGACGCTCTTGGCGGCTCGCAGAACGACGCCGATCCAGATCAGGTCGTTGATCACGGTTGCAGGTCCAGCACCTTCCGCACGACGCGCCTGCACATGCCGAATCAGGTCGGCAGCCGTCAGGGTATGCGCAATTGTCTTGCCGAGCGAGTGGCGCTCCAGGAATTCCAGATGAGTCTGCTTGCTCCGTTGCCAACGCGAAATCGTCTCGAACGTTTCGATGTACCAGCGAATCAATTCCGCAAGCGTTGGTGTGCTGAGTCTAAGGCGAGCCAGCTCCGCGGGATCTTCGAGCGCGACTTCGCGGTGCTTTGCCCAGCTCATGGCTGCGGAACGATGGGTAAATGTCCGGCTCTCGCGATGCAGGATGGTCCCCTGGCGACGCAGGCGAACTATCGCCGTGTAGCGCGTGGCACCGTCGGCCTGCTTGCGTACTTTGATCGTCGGCATGATCGAAAATCCGGGGAGACATGAAGGTTGAAAAGGATCATGTCTCCTTTACGTCTCCCCGACAAACGATAAACTCCCCGAAATCCGCAGGAATCCCGCAGAAACACCGCAAGTGGAAAACGCTACAAAAATAGGCATTTCCGTCGAGAAATCGAGCAAATCCATCGACCGCCGCATCTCAGTCGCCCCCATGATGGATTGGACCGACCGGCACTGCCGCTACTTCCTGCGGGGCTTCTCTGCCGACACTCTTCTATATACGGAGATGATCACCACGGGAGCGGTGCTGCGCGGTGACCGCGAGAAACTGCTGCGGTTCGAAGCCGAGGAGCATCCGGTGGCCCTGCAGCTCGGAGGCAGCGACCCGGCGGATCTGGCTGCGGCCGCGCGCATCGGCGCGGAGATGGGCTACGACGAAATCAACCTGAACTGCGGTTGCCCGAGCGATCGCGTGCACTCGGGCGCGTTCGGCGCCTGCCTCATGAAGAAACCTTCGCTGGTGGCCCGGTGCGTCACGGCGATGCGTGACGCCGTTGATATTCCGGTGACGGTGAAACTGCGCATCGGCGTGGTCGACGGCGCGGAACTGGGTGGCGAAGGCAAATCGCGCCGCGAATCGGCGCGCGAAGCGGCAGCGCGCTTTGGCGCCGCCGAACATGCAGCGCTCGCGGAATTCGTCGGCGGAATCGTCGCGGCCGGTTGCGACGCCATCATCGTGCATGCGCGCAAGGCGGTGCTCGGCGCCTGGTCGCCACGCGACAACCGGGAGATTCCGCCGCTGCGTTACGACGTGGTGCAGGAACTGAAGACCCGTCACGCGCCCGTGCCGGTGGTCCTCAACGGCGGACTGCGCACGCCCGCGCAGGTAGTTAGTGAGCTCGCGTGGGCGGATGGCGTGATGCTCGGGCGCGAGGCATATCACCGGCCGATGTTGCTCGCGGAGTTGTCCGGCGAGCAGGGCGTGCCCGATCGCATGGCGATGCTCGAGCGCATGACGGCGTATGCCCGTCGCGAGATTGCGCGCGGGGAACGCCTGAGCTGGATCACGCGCCACATGCTCGGGATGTATTCCGGAATGGCTGGCGCCAGGGAGTTTCGCCGCCAGTTGTCCGAAGGCGCGCGCGACCCGGACGCGCCCGCCGAGCTGATCCTTGCGGCGGGCGAGGCTTGCGAACGCCTCAGCGACGCGGCGGCTTGAGGGTTCTCAATCGCGAGTGTCTTTTTGAGGTGCAAGCGCGCAGACTGCCGCGCACCTTTACCCTGGAGTTCCCGCATTGAAAGAAGTACTGCCCATGATTCCCGGCGAATTGACCTCGGACTACCGCATCCGCCTCGCGCTCGAGCAGGAGCACGCGGACGAGCGTCATCGACTGGCCATGTCGGAACTGACAGCGACCACCAATGCGCCCGACGCGAGGATCCGTGCCTGGGAAAGGACTCACGGCCTGAGCCTGCCGCGCAATGAAGGCCATCCGGTACTGAATGCCGTGGCCGCTGCCACGCGCCTGACTCTCGAGCAGGTACACGCGGAGCAGCGCCGGCGCATCGCGCCGGTGGCGGCAACGACGGCCTGAGATCAGCGACCCGGCGCTTTCGGCTCCGCCAACCGTTCCCAGGTGCCCGGGTACTGGGCGCCCAGCCATACGGTGGCGGCGAATGCCGCCACGGATTGCTGGAGCGCCTTCGGGTCGACCTGCGCCAGGGTGTCATTGGCCGTATGGTGGACATCGAAGTAGTCGGTTCCATCGAGGCCTGGCTCGAGGATGGGCATGCCGCGCTTGCTCAGCCCCTCGAGGTCAGCGCCGCCTCGCGCTTCGTTGTTGCCGCGCACCAGTTTGAGCGGCGCCAGCGCGCGAAAGATGGCATCGACGGCCGGAAGCTGCGCCGGGTTCACGCGACTAGATAGACGCCAGACCGGGCCCGCACCGAAATCCGCTTCGAACCCGAGTACATGGCGCGCGACGCTGGCTTCGTTCGCCGCCACGTAGGCCAGCGAGCCTGAAGTGCCGAACTCCTCGTTGGCAAACAGCACCACGCGGATGGTGCGCCGGGGTTTGGCGTCGAGTTCTCCGATGAGTTTGGCCACACCCATCATGATGGCAACGCCGGCGCCATCATCGAGCGCACCGACACCGGGATCCCAGGAATCGAGGTGAGCGCCGAGGATCACGATTTCATTGGCGAGATCGGTGCCCGGAATCTCGCCGACCACGTTGGCCGAACGCATTTGCGGCAAGTCACGTGAGCTGCTCTTGAGGTGAAGGCGTACCGGTTTGCCGCTCGCAAACTGCCGCACCAATGCGTCCGCGTCGGGATTGGAAATGGCCAGAGCGGGAATGCGCGGAGCGGTGATCGTGTAGCGAAGCGCGCCGGTATGTGGAAATCGATGATCGCTGGTGCCGACAGAGCGGATCACGATGCCGACGGCGCCCAACGCGGCGGCGGCCGAAGGGCCGGTGGCGCGCACGGCCACCGCCTTGCCATATCCCGATCCGTCGCGCGTGCGCTCCATGCGATTGCTGAAGAAAACGATCTTGTCCTTGACCGCCCCGGCAGGCAGCGCGGCCAGTGCTTCGAGGTCCTTGACCATCACGGCATCCGCGTCGATGCCATCACTGCCCGTGCCGATGCTGCCGCCGAGCGCGAGTGTGGGCATGGACTGGGGGAAAGGCGCGAGCACCGCGAATTCGGCTTCACCGCGAATCCACTGTGGGACGATGGCCTCGACGGTATGCACGTTCGCAAAGCCCAGCCGCTTCATCTCGCGAATGCCCCAGGCAACCGCCGCTTTGTCGCCCGGCGATCCGGCCGGACGAGGACCGACTTCGGTGGTCAGTGACTCGATCAACTGATAGGCGGTGGCGTCTTCGAGGGCGCGCTCGCGAAGTGTTGCGGCCGCGGCGAGATCGGAGCGCGCAAAGGCTTGCGGCTTGTCGGCGGCGGCGGCTGAGTTGATCAAAGAGAGCAGAAGGACAGCGGAAATCGGGAAATTCTGTTTGCGCATGTGGCGGCTTTTATGTGGTCCCTAGGGAATGGGCTGCCATTCTAGGTCATATGTATATAATCACCCGCGTCCATCCATTTGTTCTCTATGGCCAAAGATATCGAACTTGCGATCGTCTTCGCTGACGTGGTCGGCTCGACGCGACTCTATGAGGAGCTCGGGGATCAGCGTGCACGCGAGGTGGTCGCGACCTGTATCGACATCATGAAGCAGGCCACCGAGGAACATCACGGCACGGTCATCAAGACCATGGGCGACGAAGTGATGTCCACATTTGCCGTGGCCAACGACGCGCTCAATGCGGCGGCCAAGATGCAGAAGTCCATCACCGGCAATCCGGACCTGACGGCCGAAGGGCACCATGTCGCCATCCGCATCGGGTGCCATGCCGGCCCGGTCGTGGTGGAGAACCGCGACGTGTTCGGGTCGACGGTGCATACGGCGAATCGCATGACCAGCCAGGCGAAGGCCGGGCAGATCATCACCACCGAAGCCATGGTTGCGTTGCTGTCGCCCGACTGGCAGTCCGCCGTGCGGCAGATCGACGTGGCGACGCTCAAGGGACAGGGCGCGGAAGTCACGCTCTTCGAGGTGCTCTGGCAGACCGAAGACATCACCAGCATGCTGCCGTCGGTTGCGATCTCGGCCACCGAGGGACGCCGCGCCATGCGCCTGCGGCTCACGTTCGACGGCGGCGAAGTCATGCTGACCGAGCAGCGCCCGAATGTCGCCATCGGCCGCGCCGACGACAACGACCTCGTGATTCGCGGCAACCTCATCTCGCGCCTGCACGCGCGCATCGAGATCAATCGAAACAAGTTCGTGCTGATCGATCAAAGCACCAACGGTACTTTCGTGCAGGCGGAAGGCGGCGAAGAGCTGTTCGTGCGCCGCGACAGCGTGCAGATCAAGGGTGAAGGGCTCATCGGGCTCGGGCGCGTACCCGAGCGCGATTCACCGCTGACCATCCGCTTCTACTGCGAGGAAGCGTAGAGGCGATGCCGGGAACCCCTTCCGGGCGCCCCTTCTAGCCCAGGCGCCGTTCGATTTCGTCCAGCTCGGCGGACATCTCCGCCGGAGCGCGCGCGCCAAACTCCTTCATGTACTCGCGCATCTCCGCGGTTTCCTTGCGCCACGCGGCGGGCGTCACCGCGAGCAGCTCCTGCATCGTGGATTCGCTGACGTCGGCGCCCTTGAGATTGAGGTCCGCCGGTTTCGGTAGATAGCCGATCGGGGAATCTTCCGCACCGACCTGGCCTGCGCAGCGTTTCAGGATCCACTCCATGACGCGCAGGTTGTCGCCGAAACCGGGCCACAGGAATTTGCCGCTGGCGTCACGCCGGAACCAGTTGACGTGGAACAGCCGCGGCGGGTTCTTCAGGCGCTTGCCCATGGCAAGCCAATGCGCCCAGTAGTCGCCGAAGTTGTAGCCCGCGAACGGTTTCATCGCCATCGGATCGCGGCGCACGACGCCGACCGCGCCGGTGGCAGCTGCCGTGGTTTCAGAGGCGACCGACGCGCCGACGACCACGCCGTGCTGCCAGTTGCGCGCTTCGTACACCAGCGGGGCGACTTCGCGCCGCCGCCCGCCGAACACGATGGCCGAAATCGGCACGCCCATCGGGTCTTCGCTGCGCGGCGAGTAGATAGGATTGTTCCTGGCCGACACGGTGAACCGGGAGTTGGGATGCGCCGAGACGCCACCGCTCGCGGCATCGAAAGGTTTGCCCTGCCAGTCGAGCACCGGCGTGTTGAGCTTCCGGCCTTCCCACCAGGGCTCGTTGTCCGCCGTCAGCGCGACGTTGGTGAACAGCGTGTCGCGGTGAATCATGTCGAAGGCGTTGCGATTGGTCGCCCGATTCGTGCCGGGCACGACGCCGAAGTAACCCGCTTCCGGGTTGATGGCGTACAGGCGCCCGTCGGGACCGGGATGCAGCCAGGCGATGTCATCACCCACCGTCCAGATCTTCCAGCCCGGCATGGAGTCGGGAGGTATGAGCATCGCGAGATTGGTCTTGCCGCAGGCGGAAGGGAAGGCCGCGGCGATGTAGTGAGTCTCGCCTTGCGGGTTTTCGATGCCGACGATGAGCATGTGTTCAGCGAGCCAGCCTTCGTCGCGCGCCTGCCAGCTCGCGATGCGCAACGCGTGGCACTTCTTGCCTAGCAGCGCGTTGCCGCCGTATCCGGAGCCGAAGCTCTGGATCGAGAGATCTTCCGGGAAATGCATGATGAAGCGGCGGTTCGGGTCGAGCTCGCCGATGGAATGCAGGCCCCTGACAAACTTCCCGTCGCGCGCGATGCGCTCGAGGGCGGGACGCCCCATGCGCGTCATGATCGACATGTTGATGACGACATAGGCGCTGTCGGTGATCTCGACGCCGCAGCGCGAGTAAGGGGAGTCGATAGGCCCCATGCAATACGGGACCACGTACAGCGTGCGGCCCTTCATGCAACCGTTGAACAACGCGCTCATTTTCGAACGCGCTTCGTCCGGCGCCATCCAGTTGTTGTTGGGACCGGCGTCTTCCTTGTTCTTCGTGCAGATGAACGTGAGGTGCTCGACGCGCGCCACGTCCGAGGGGTGCGAGTAGGCGATGTGGCAGCCGGGAAAGGTAGTTTGGTTGAGCTTTTTCAGCTCGCCGGACTTCTCGAGGGTCTGTTTCAGGCGTTCGAGTTCGGCGGGAGACCCATCACACCACTGGACCTTGTCCGGGGTGGTGAGTTTGCGAACGGACTCGACCCAGTCGGCGACCGCGGGGGATATTTCTGGAAGAGAGAGGAGCGACTGGGGCGCTGTGGCCATCACTGTACCTTCGAATGTCTGTCTGTCCTGACGAGACAAAGGAGTATAGCGGCGCAAAAATCGTCGCGGCGATCAGAAGTTGCCTGATCGAAATAAGAAAAAGTAAGAAAGGCGCGCCCCGTGAGGGGCGCACCAAATGTCGCCTGACCATGGGCCAGGCGACGGGGGGACAGAAGAATCAGGCGGCCTTGCGGTTGGCTCGTTTGCGCGCAGCGGGCGCCTTGCGCGCCTTGCGGGCGGTCGCCGGACGCTTGGCCAGCGTCGCGTAGGTCGTGCGAGCCAGTTTTGAGACGTCCTTGCCGGCGTCTGCCGCGATGGTCGAGCTCTCTTTGACGAAACGCTGGGCGTGGCGGCGCGCAACCTTGTTCAGTTCGCGACCTGCGATCGAAAGAGTGGCCAGCGAGCCTTTGAGGGCATCGGCCCGTTTGGCGGCGGCTTGAGCCCGGGTACGGGCGGAGCTGACGGCGACGTTCGCGAAGGCGAGGGCACGGTCACGCAGTTCGGCAGTAGCTTCGAAGACTTTTTCCTGGAAATTCATGGTTTCTCCTATGCTGCGACGCAGCAATGATGCGCCGCATCATACGGATGCCCGATCTGGAGTCAAGGGAAGAAAGCTAAACCGTGAGTGGGGTCTCTGATTCCAGGAAGGACCGGATGACCGGAACCACCTTCTCCAGCGAATAGAGCATGAACAGGTGGCCGCCGCCGGGGACGATGTGCAGGCGGTTATGCGGCAGGAGAAACGCGATGATTCGCGCGTTCACCGGCGGCACCAGAGGATCGTCCGCGCCGGCCATGACCAGCGTGGGTTGCCGCACCCGGTGCAGCCAATGGATGCTGGTCCAGCCCATTCCGGCAAACAACTGGAATACGTATCCCATGAACTGTGGCGGGATGACGCGCGCGGCATGCGCAGCGATGAGCTTGGGATTGTGCCGGGCTTCGCCGCCGTAGATGTCCCCAGCGGCCTTCTGCATATAAGTAGGTGAGAGGTAACGGCGCGGCGTGATCATCTTCGACAGCGCCGATGGTCGCCCCGGAACCATCACCACGCCGGGCGAGGTGGCCGCCAGGACGAGCCGCCGGCAGCGTTGCGGATACTGACGCGCGAATTGCTGAGCGAGTGCGCCACCCCAGGACACACCGATCACGTCCACTTGCTGGTAACCCTGCCGGTCGAGCAACTTGTTCGCAAGCCGCGCCAGTCCGGAAAAGCGGCGCGGCCGCCAGCTCATCTCCGACCGGCCGATGCCGGGCACATCGAAGATCACGATTTCCCGCTCCGGCATCGCCTCCATGAAAGGAAAGCACAATTCGAGGTTGGCGCCGATGCCGTTGAACAGCAGCACGGGCGGCAGCCTGCCGCTGGCGGACTGGGTCGCGACGCGCAGATTGACGCCGTCGACCTCGACGAACTCGACGTGGGGCTTGCTCATCTCTGGTGTACGTAACGCCCCGGCGCGGGATCACCCGCGGGATACCGCGCGCTGCCCAGGGTTTTCGGTGCGGGCACGACGCCTGCGCCATGTTGCGCGTACCACTTGCTCCAGTGATCCCACCAGCTGCCGGCATGTTCGCTCGCACCCGCGAGCCAGCTCTCGGCCTGGTCGGGCATCGATGCGTTGAGGAAATATTTCGCCTTCGGATTGGTGGGTGGATTCACGATGCTCTGGATGTGGCCGCTCGAGGACAGTACGAAGTCGATCTTGCCACGCAGTATGTTCCGCGACTGGTAACACGCCTGCCAGGGCGTGATGTGATCGGTGACGCCGGCGACGACGTATGCGGGCACTGTCACCTTCGACATGTCGATGGGAGTGCCCAGCGCCGATATCTTGCCCGCGGACTTCAGGGGATTTTCCATGAACATGCGCAGCAGGTCGGCATGGAACTCCGCCGGCAGCCGCGTCGTGTCCGAATTCCAGTAGAGGATGTCGAAGGCGGGCGGACGATTGCCCATGACCCAATTGTTGGCGACGAACAGCCACACGAGGTCGTTCGGCCGCAGCCATGCGAACACGCGGGCCATCTCGCTGCCTTCGAGCACGCCCCTGGCGCGCGACTTCTCGATCGTGGCCGCCACGCCCGAGCGTGATGCGAACTGGCCGAGCAGGGTGGGGGCCTCGGTGTCGAGCACGGTCACGAGCAACGTGGCGCTCGCCACTTTTTCATCGCCCTTCGCCGCCAGGTGGCCGAGCAATGTCGCCAGCGTGAAGCCACCGGCGCAGGCGGCCATCGTGTTGACGCTGTCCGCACCAGTGATGTCGCAGGCCACCGCGATGGCTTCCTTGCACGCCGACAGATAGGTCTCCATGTTCCAGTCGCGTTGCGCGGCGGTCGGGTTGCGCCAGCTGATGCAGAACGTCTGGATGCCCTGGCTCACCGAATATTCCGCGAAGCTGCGGCCGGGCGAGAGATCCGTGGCATAGAACTTGTTGATCTGCGGCGGCACGATGACCAGTGGCCGTTTGTGGACGCGATCGGTCTGCGGTGTGTATTGGATGAGCTCGAATGCTTCGCCGCGGAACACCACGGCGCCCGGCGTGACCGCGAGGTTCTTGCCGACCTGGAACTTCCGATCGTCCACCTGGCGCGGCATGCCGAAATTGTTGGTCAGGTCGTCGACGAAATTCTGCATGCCATACAGCAGGCTCTTGCCGCGGGTTTCGGAGATGCGCTGCAGCGCTCCGGGATTGCCGAGCAGGGAGTTGGTGGGCGCGAAAGTTTCCGTGAACAGCTGCAATACGAATCGCGCCCGCTCGCGGTCGTCGGTGGTGGTGTCGGCGCGATCGAGCACGCGGTTCAACATCGCGCGCCAGGCCACGAAACCCTGCATGAGCCGCTTGTAATAACCATTCTTCTGCCATACCGCGTGGCTGAACCGCCGGTCACGCGGATCCGCGGTGATCTTCGATTGACCCAAGGCGATGGCGAGAGCCTCGCGGGCGAATGCGATGTTCTCTTCGATGAGCACCTGCGGGTTGATCGTCATGAGCCGCAACAGGCGTTTGCCGGCGGCTAACAACTCGTCGCGGTCGAGCCCAAGCAACGGATTCGCGCCGAGTATCTGCTCGGCCGCGTCCGCAGCGGCGGCGTGTTCGAGCTCCGGCTGTCCGGCTTTATCGGCCGGCGCGAAGCCATCTTGAGGCGAATTTTCGTTCGCGGCTTCGTTGGGCACGGATCGGATTTCCGTCACATTTTCACGGGCTTGGCGGGGTTTCTTGGCTGCCATCGGCGCTCTCCACTCGGGCTGCACTCGTTATATGTGATCTGTATCCCAGTGGCGACAGGGTCCGCGTGACCCTAGTCACGTGGGCCTAAGGGCCTCCATTCCTATTATGCAACGCAGCGAGGGGCCAAAACCCGTGAACGTCATGGGTTTGACACCTCCTCCCGCAATCGGTCGCGGGGAAGTGGCTTCGGGCCACTAGGAATAACGAGGAGTTTCCTTCGTGCGGTCAATGGGATTTCTGGGTGCAGCCAGTGCCTTGGTGCTGGCTTTCGGCGTCGGCGCTAACAAGGCCCACGCCGTCGGCGCGCCCGCCGGAACCGTGATCAACAGCACCGCCGAGGTGACGTACACCATAGGCTCGGTGAACACGACCGCGAGCTCGAACCTCGTGAGCGTCACGGTCGTGGAAATTCTCGACGTCACCGTCGCCGCGCAGACGGCGAACATCGCGGTGAGCCCCGGTGCCACGACGCAGGTGGCCCGTTATCGCGTCGAGAACACGGGCAACGGGCCCGAGACGTTCCGCCTGGTGCTGAACAACGCGATCACCACCGACAACTTCGACCCCATCGCGGCAACGCCTGCTATCTACCTCGACTCCGGTGGCGGCGCCGCGACCAACGGAATTTTCGACGGCAGCGACATTCCTTACGTCGCCGGCAGCAACGACCCCGCGCTGCCGCGTGACACCTTCGCCATCGTTTTCGTGGTCAATGACATTCCCGCGACCGCGCTCGACAGCCAGGTCGGAATCACACGACTCATCGCCGAATCGCGCACCGGCACGGGCGTGGCGGGCACCACCTTCGCCGGGCAGGGCAACGGTCTCAATGGCGCCGTCGATGCGGTCGTCGGCACCTCCGGCGCCGACGGCGAGGCGGACAGCAATTACAACGTCTCGGGCGTCAGCATGAGCGCCACCAAGACTCAGAGCGTCGTCGACAACTGGGGCGGCGCGCGCCCGGTGCCGGGCGCCCGCATCAATTATTCGATCGCCGTCAACGTGACCGGGTCGGGCACCGCTAACAACGCGGTGTTCACCGACAACATCCCGGCCAACACCACTTACGTGCCGGGCACGCTGGCGCTCAATTCCGTCGCGCTCACCGATGCCGTCGATGCGGCCGATGACGGCGACTTCGCGGCCGCCGCCGGTCCGAACCCCGCGCGTGTGCGCGTTGCGCTCGGCCCGCTCAACACGGCGAGCGGCACGAAGACGATCACGTTCACCGTAACCATCAATTGATCCAGGGGAAGTTCGCAGTGAAGGAGACACATATGTTCAAGGGGTCAGGAATTCCGGGCGCCGCCATCGTTGCCTGCGTATTGAGTTCGCAGGCGTTCGCGCAGTCGCCGGGTTGCATCGTGCTCAAGACCATCGCCGAGGTCGAGCAGGTCACGGTCAATGCCAGGGGCGAAAAGAGCACGAAACTCGTGCCCGCCGGCAAGGTCGTGCCGGGCGTCGAGGTCGTCTACACCGTCACGGCTAACAACATCTGCAAGGAGCCGGCGGAGAAGGTGACCATCAACAACGGCGTGCCGGAACACATGACCTATGTGGCGGCATCCGCGGTGGGCCCGGGCACCGACATCGTCTTTTCGCTGGACGGCAAGACCTTCGGCACCGCCGACCAGCTGACCGTGCAGGAGAACGGCGCCACTCGCAAGGCGCGCGCGGATGAATACAAGAGCATCCGCTGGGTTTTCAAGGATTCATTGGCGGCCGGTGCGCAGGGCTTCGCGCGCTACCGCGCCGTATTGAACTGATTTTTTCTTAAGAGAGTGAGAGAGGAGTACCCATGAAATCGATTAAGCAGCAATTGCGGCGAGCTCGCCTCGCTGTCGTTGCGCTGGGCCTGATTGGTGCCACGCCGGCCGCATTCGCGGTCGGCACTGACTTCGGCACTGACATTACGAATACGGCCAGCGTCAACTACAGCGTCAGCGGTGTACCGCAGACAGCCATCAATTCTTCACCCACCGGCAACTCGACTCCGGGAACTCCCGGCGTTCCGACGACGTTTGAGGTGGACAAGAAGATCATCTTCATTGCCGAAGAAACCGACGGCGCCGCGACCGTGACCAGCCCGGGACTGACCCAGGTGGTGACGGTGTTCCGTGTCACCAATACCAGCAACGGTTCGCAGGACTACGGAATCGTGGCTGACAACACGCAGCCGCCGGCGATCATCTTCGGCCGTGCCGATGCCTTCGACATGTCGAACTTCACGCTGCACGCGACGGCGCCCACGGCGTGCGACCCAGGCACGATGACCACCCCGTCGTTCGCCGGTGAAGCGGCCGTGACGCACATCGAGCAATTGCCCGAAGACGACTGCGTCTACGTGTTCGTCCGTTCCGACACGCCGGTTTCGCCGACGGCCGCGAACGGACTCGCGTCGACCATCCGCCTGGTGGTGACCGCCACGACGAACGCGTCCAACGGTGTCACCGCGGAAGCGGAGTCCGGCGTGGCCGATGACCCGACCGTGGTGGACGTGGTGTTCGCCGAAGCCGGCGTTCTCAACGGCAACGTCGTGGAAGACGGCATCAGCATGGCGTTCGACCAGTACTTCGTGGGCACGCTCACCGTCACCAAGACGGCGGCCGTGATCAGCGACGGCTTCAGCCCCGCCGGCCAGGCCAAGGCGATTCCGGGCGCCACCGTGGAGTACACGATCACCGTGCAGAACAACGGTCTCGTGACCAGCGGTGCGGCGTTGACGGAGGCCATTCCGGCCAACACCACCTACGTCGCCGGCTCGACCACGCTGAACGGCGCGGCCGTGGCGGACGTCGCGGGCACGATGCCCTACGTCAGTGGCGGCGCGATCAACTCGCCCGCGGCTGGCGCCGGTGTCATCAACCCGGGTGCGACTGCCGCAGAACGCGCGGTGGTGCGCTTCCGCGTAACGATCAACTGAAGCTTCCGCAACGAGGCTGACGATCGTCATGACGTTTACAGCAGCGGGCAAACGGACCTGGAGTCCGAAGGGACGACCCAGGTCCCACGCCCGCGACAACGGGTACTCTCACGCAGAGGGCGGGGTAGCGACTAGCTACCCCGCCTTCGGCGCATTTGTGGGCCGCGTGAATGCGGCCTTGAGGGTTTCTCTGTTATTTGCTGCGAGTCTCATTGTGCCGCAGGTTTCCGTGGCGCAGGTCACGGCGCCCGGCACCGTGGTTCGCAACGCCGGAACCATCGCTTACGAGCTTGGTTCCGGCGCTGCGCGCACCACGACCTCCAACGAAGTCCAGCTTGCCGTTCAACCGCTGCCGTCGCGCGCGGCGATGACCCTCGCGCGCTACGAAGCGGCAAGCTCGAGCAGCAGTACCGCCGGCCCGACGCAGTGTCGTTCGGCCAGCGGATTCTTCCCCCTGCCGCCGCCGTCGCCGCTGGGCAAAGAGCCCCTCGACCCGGCGCAACCCATTCCCCTGCAGGACACCAGCGTCGCGCACGCCGGTGACCCGATTTTCGTGCGCGTGGTCGACCT
This sequence comes from Steroidobacteraceae bacterium, assembly GCA_035765415.1. Lineage (GTDB taxonomy): Bacteria > Pseudomonadota > Gammaproteobacteria > Steroidobacterales > Steroidobacteraceae > CADEED01. The sequence continues at coordinate 14,238 of DASTXR010000033.1, forward strand.
CGACCGCAACCGCGATGGCAATGTGATCGAGACCGTCGACGTGCGCGTCGCGGTGCGCGTGACCGGCGATTCCGAAGTGCTGCGGCTGTCGGAGACCGGTGCGAATACCGGCACGTTCGTCGGCTACATCGGCACGACCGCGAGCGCGGCCAGCGCCGACTGCGCGCTGCAGGTCGAGCGCAACGCCGAGCTCGATGCCACCTATGTCGATCCGAGCGACGACACCGACGCGGTGCGGGCCGACGCGCTGGTCGATCCGTTCGGCCTCGTGTTCGATTCGCAGACGGGCACGGCGATCGACGGCGCGCGCGTGCGACTCATCGACGTGGCCACGGGCCTGCCGGCCGCGGTTTTCGGTGACGACGGCGTGAGCCGTTATCCGAACGAGATGATCACCGGCCAGGTGGTCACCGACCAGGGCGGCACGCAGTACAGCCTGCCGGCCGGTGTATTCCGGTTTCCGCTGGTCGCACCCGGCAACTATCGTCTCGAAGTATTTCCGCCCGCGAGCCATGCGTTCCCCTCGCAGCGCACGATCGAAGATCTGCAGACGCTCCCCGGCGCGCCGTATCGCCTGCAACCGGGTTCGTACGGCCAGTCATTCGTCGTCACCGCGGCGCCGGCCGTCGCGGTCGACGTACCGCTCGATTCGGCCGCCGACGCGCTGCAGTTGCGCAAGACCGCGGGCCAGCAGATCGCCACCACGGGCGATTTCGTGCAGTACACGCTCACGTTGCAGAACGCGAGCGAAGGAGGCGCGTTCACCGCGGTGCAGGTGGTGGACCGATTGCCTGCCGGCGCCCGTTTCCGCCCGGGCTCTTTGCGCCTGAACGGCGTGCGTATCGCCGATCCCACGATCGCTGCCAATGGCGCGAGCTTCACCTACCTGCATCCGACGCTCGACGTCGGTGAGACCATCGAGCTGCGCTACGTCGTCGAGTTCACGGTGGCGATGCGTGGCACGAAAGACGCGATCAACACCGCGCAGGCTTACGCGCCCGGCAATGTACGCTCGAACGAAGCGCGCTCGCTGGTGCGCATGAACGAAGAGCTCTTCTCGCAGAACGGCTTCATCGTCGGACGTGTGTTCGAAGGCACCTGTGATCGTGCCGGCGGCGAAGACGCAGGCGTGGCCGGTGTTCGCGTGTATCTCGAAGACGGCCGATACGGCGTCACCGATGAAAATGGACGCTTCCACTTCGAGGGCCTTGACCCCGGCACGCACAGCGTTCAGCTCGACAAGCTGACGCTGCCTGACTACCTGGAGCTTGCTCCCTGCGCATACAGCCTGGGTCACGCGGGCCGCGACTACTCGCAATTCGCCGAGCTGCGCGGCGGCACGCTGTGGCGCAGCGATTTCGTGCTGCGACAGAAGGCGGCGCCGACGGGTGACGTGCAGTTCGAGTTCAGCTCCTCTTTGCTGAGCGACTCCGATGGGGACGGGCTCGCCGCGCACCAGGCAATCGTGCGTGTCGGTGGCGTGACCGTCGGCAACACGCGCGCGATGGTGATGCTGCCCACGGGCTTCGAGTACGTGTCGGGCAGCGCCACCGTGGATGGCCACAAGGTCACCGATGCGAAGAACCAGCTCATCGGCGCCGGCGAGCCGGTCGTGAGCCTGGTGGAGGGTGTACTGGTCGCACGCCTCGGCGAACTGCCGCCGGGCGCGGTGCGCACTCTGCGCTTCGTGACGCGTTCGACGCCGGCGGCTGCCGGCTCCCTGGCGGTACGCGCGCTGGCCATGTTCGATTCTCCGGCCAGGTCGGGCCTGCGCACGCAGCCGATCGAGGCGCAGTTCAATCGCGGCGCCGCGCGTTATGGCCGCTCGCAGCTCACGTTCACGCCGCGTTTCGACGTGCTCAAGACCGAGCTCGTGCCGGCCGACGAAGCCGCGCTGCGCTCGCTCATCATGGCCTGGCACGGCGCGCGCGACGTGACGATTCGCGCCGTCGGCCACGCCGATGCGCTGCCCATTTCCGGCCGCAATCGCCAGGCGTTCGCCGACAACTACGCGTTGTCCAGGGCGCGCGCGCAGACGGTCGCCAACTATCTGGCCGTCTCGCTGAATGTTCCCGAAGACCGTGTGCACGTGGAAGGTCGCGGTTCGGACGAACCCGTCACCGCTGGCAAGGACGCCGCGAGTCTCGCCGCCAATCGCCGCGTCGAAATCGTCATCGAAGGTGCACGCTTCGAAGCCAATGCGCCCCTCGAGCTCATCAAGGCCGGCGGCGAGCCGCAGAAAGTCGAAACGGCCGGCGTGATATTGCGCGGCCCCGGCGGCGCGGTTGCGCGCACGGTGCGCAACAGCAAGACGCAGGTGGAACGCACCGGCGCGCAATCCATCGACATCGACGAGCTCTCTCCCGGTATCCGATGGCTGACCCCCGAAGCCGACGCGGTACCCGCCATCGCATCGATCAAGATCGCCATCCAGCACGAGCCGTCGCAGACCGTCGAGCTCGCGCTGAACGGCGTCGCGGTGAACCCGCTGAACTTCGATGGCGTGGCCTTCAACGACGCCAGGACGGTGGGCCTGAGCCGCTGGCGCGGCGTCGATCTGATCGACGGCGACAACGAGTTCTCCGCCAGGGTGCTCGGCTCCGACGGCAAGGTGGTGTGGGCGGCCAGGCGCACGGTGCACTACGGCGGCAGCCCGGTGCGCGCCGAGATCGACAAGGAAGCGTCCAGGCTCGTCGCCGACGGCCGTACGCGCCCGGTGATCGCGCTGCGCATGTTCGACAAGTACGGCAAGCCGGCGCGTTCCGGCACGATCGCCAACTTCGGCGTCGATTCGCCGTACCGCTCGTGGTGGGAAGTCGAGCAGCTCAACGACAACCAGATTCTTTCCACGGGCTCGCGCGAGCCGCAGGTCGAAGTGCGCGAGAACGGACTCGCGCACATCGAGCTCGAACCCACCACGGTCAGCGGCAACGCGGTAATCCGACTGCGCTTCAACGAGCGCCAGAGCGATGAATACAAGGTGTGGCTGGCGCCAGCCGCGCGCGACTGGATCCTGGTCGGCATCGCCGAAGGCACGGCCGCCTACAACAGCATCTCGGGCAACATGGAAACCGCGTCCGCCGCGGAACGCGAAGAAGGCTTCGAGCAGGATGGCCGCGTGGCGTTCTTCGCCAAGGGCCGCATCAAGGGCGACTTCCTGCTGACGATGGCCTACGACTCGGCGCGTGTGAAGGACGATGCCCGCGACCGACTGCAAGGAACCATCGAGCCCGACCGCTACTATCTACTCTACGGCGACGGCACCGAGCAGCGTTTCGAAGCCGCGTCGCAGAACAAGCTGTACCTCAAGATCGAGCGCCGCCAGTTCGTCGCGCTGTTCGGCGACTTCGACACCGGGTTCACGGTCACCGAGCTCACCCGGTACAACCGCAGCCTGTCCGGCCTGCGCGCGGATTTCGCGGGCGAGCAGTTCTCGGTCTCGGGCTTCGCCGCGCGCACCGACACCGGCCTCGTGCAGGACGAATTGCAGGGCGACGGCACCTCGGGCCTCTACCACCTGTCGCGTTCGCCCATCGTCATCGGCTCGGACAAGGTGCGCATCGAAATTCGCGACCGGTTCGAGATTACCCGCGTGGTCGAGACGCGCGAGCTCTCGCGCTTCATCGACTACGACCTCGACTACGAGCGCGGCACGGTGTTCTTCAAGGAGCCGGTGCAGAGCCGCGACCACGAGCTGAACCCGGTGTTCATCGTGGCCGACTACGAAGTCCGCAGCGGCGGCGAGGACGAAACCACGGGCGGCGTGCGAGTCGCGACGATGCTCGCCGCCGACAAGCTCGAGTTGGGGGCGAGCGCCGTGTTCCAGGGCGCCCAGGCTGGCGACACGCACATCGTCGGCGGCGACCTGACCTGGCGCGTGACGCCGGAAACGCGCGTGCGCGCCGAGATTGCGCAGTCGCAGTCGGATGATCCGCTGCGTCCGGACTCTTCCGCTGCGTGGCTGGTGGAAGGCAAACACGCGTCCGAACATCTCGAGGCGCGCGCGTGGGCGCGCGAGACCGAAAGCGGATTCGGCGTCGACCAGCAGCTCACCGCCGACACGGGCACACGCAGCGCAGGTATCGATGCGCGTTACAAGTTCACCGAGTCGCTCATGGTGTCGGGCGAAGCGCAGCATCAGAACGTGCTCGCGAGCGATGCCGAAAGAATGCTGGTCAGCGCCGACGTGCGCGTGAGCAAGGATGGCTACAGCATCGGCGGCGGCCTGCGTCACGTGGCCGACGAAGACGCGAGCGGTGACGAGCGCGTCTCGGACCAGGCCTTCCTGACCGGCAGCGTGGATTTCCGGGATGGCCTGGTGACGCTGCGCGGATCGCACGATGCGACGCTCGGCGGCAAGGACGCGAGCGTCGACTATCCGGCGCGCAGCATCCTCGGGGTCGACTACCGGCTGAGCGACGACACCACGCTGTTCGCCGAATACGAACACGCCGAGGGGAGCCAGATCGAAGCCGACACCACTCGCATCGGCATGCGCACGCGCCCCTGGGAGCGCACGCAGGTCAAGTCGAGTATCAACACGCAGGCGACCGAATATGGTCCGCGCACTTTCGCGAACTTCGGTCTCACGCAAGGCTTCCAGTGGAAAGACAACTGGGCCTTCGACATCGGCGTCGATCAGAGCAATACGCTGCGCGGTCCGGATCTCGAGCCTTTGAACCCGAATGCGCCGCTGGCGTCGGGCTCGATGACCGAAGACTTCTTCGCGGCGTTCCTGGGCGCGCAGTACCGCAAGGAGCTCTGGCAGCTCACCAGCCGCCTCGAGCATCGCAATTCCGACAACGACGAGCGCTGGAGCTCGACCACGGGCTGGTATCGCGAGCCGGTGGAAGGCCATGCGCTATCGGTGTCGCTGCAGGCTTTCGATTCGAGCACGATCCTCGGCGGCGGCAACACCGAGGCGGTCGGCCGCCTCGCCTGGGCCTTCCGCCCCGATTCGAGCCGGTGGATCGTCTTCGATCGCTTCGAGCTCAAGTACGACGAGCATAGCGACCTGCTCAATTCGTTCGAGTCGTCGCGCGTGGTGAACAACCTGCACGCCAACTGGCAGCTCAATCCCGCGCTGCAGCTCGGCCTGCAGTACGGCGTGCGCTACGTGTCGAGCACGTTCGAAGGCGAGAAATACGCGGGCATCTCGGATATCGCCGGCGCCGACCTGCGCCGCCAGCTCACGCGCCGCTTCGACCTGGGTGTACACGCCGCGGTGCTGCATTCCTGGGAATCCGACGTCCTCGACTACTCGACCGGCCTCGACGTCGGCACCACGATCGCGAAGAACGTGTGGATATCGTTGGGCTACAACTTCGCGGGATTCCGCGACGACGACTTCTCCGCCAGCCGTCACACGGCCGAGGGCCCGTATCTCAAGATCCGGATCAAGGCTGACCAGGATACTTTCAAGGATTTGAGCCTCGACAGCCTGCGCCCATCGCGCTAGGTTGGCCGCCGTCCCGCGATCCGGCGGGCTGCCCAAATACCTGATGCAACCACTCGACGAGGTTTTCGGCCCGCGTGGCCCGCTGGCGCGAACTCTGCCCGGGTTCACGCCGCGACGTTCCCAGCTGGCCATGGCCGGCCGGGTGGCGCTCGCGCTGGAAAACCGCGCGCCGCTCGTGGTCGAGGCCGGCACCGGCACCGGCAAGACCTTCGCCTACCTGGTGCCGGCGCTGCTCTCGGGCCGCCGCGTGCTCATCTCCACGGGCACGCGAACGCTGCAGGACCAGTTGTTCAACAAGGATCTGCCGCTGGTCGCGGGCGCCATCGGCGTGCCGGCGCGCGTCGCGCTGCTCAAGGGGCGCTCTAACTATCTGTGCACCTACCGGCTGAAGCAGCTCGGCGGTCAGAAGAGCCTCGCGGGAACCCGCGACCGCACGCTGGTTCGCGTCGAACGCTGGGCCGGCACCACGCGCACCGGCGATCTGGCCGAGGTGCCGGACCTGGGCGATGCCCATCCGCTGTGGCCGCAGATCACCTCGACGCGCGACAACTGCCTCGGCGCGCGCTGCGCCGACATCGGCAAGTGCCACGTGGTCGAGGCGCGCCGCAAGGCGGTCGAGGCCGACATCGTCATCGTCAATCACCATCTGCTGCTCGCCGACCTGGCGCTCAAGGAAGACGGCTTCGGCGACCTGCTCGGCGCGGCCGACGCGGTGATCCTCGACGAGGCGCACCAGATCCCCGACCTTGCCACGCAGTTTTTCGGCACGCGCCTCGGCAGCCGCCAGGTCGAACTGTTGTTGCGCGACGCGCGGCAGGAATTGGCCATGGCGCGTGCGCCGGCCACGACGCTGTCCAGCGAGATCGGCGCCGTCGAGAAAGCGCTGGCGGCATTGGCGGAAGTCTTTCGCGCCACTCCGCGGCCGGACTGGCTGGCCGCCGACACGCCGCTCGCCGACGCCGCGCAGGACCTGTCGAGCGCGCTTCGCGAGCTCACCGGCGCGCTCAATGAATTCAGCCGCGAGCCGGGCATCGCGCAGTGTTCGGCGCGTTCCACCGAGCTCGCCGCGCGCCTCGACGCGGTGATACACGCCGAAGAACATGAAGGCGCGCGCAGCATCGAGCTCACGCAGCGTGGGTTCACGCTGTCGCTGCTGCCGTTCGACATAGCGGCGCGATTCGCGTCCATGGCCGTGGACACGCGCGCGGCCTGGGTGTTCACCTCGGCCACGCTGTCGGTGGGCGAAGACTTCGCCCACTTCACCTCGCGCCTGGGATTGGGCGACGCCGAGACGCTCGCCATTCCCAGCCCGTTCGATTTCGAGACGCAGGCGCTGCTCTATCTACCGGCGCAGCTGCCCGATCCTGCGTCCGCGGCACACACCGGCGCCGTGGTCGAAGTCGCGGTGCCGCTCATCGAGGCCTCGGCGGGCGGCGCGTTCGTGCTGTTCACCAGCCACCGCGCGCTGCAGCGCGCCGCGCAACTGCTGCGCGATCGCTGGACCGAGCTCGCCGACTATCCACTGCTGGTGCAGGGCGAGGCGCCGCGCGAGCAACTGCTGCGCCGGTTCCGCGAGTCCGGCAACGCGGTGCTGCTGGGCACCGCGAGTTTCTGGGAAGGTGTGGACGTCAAGGGCGACGCGCTGCGGCTCGTCATCATCGAAAAGCTGCCGTTCTCTTCGCCCGACGATGCGCTGACCAAAGCGCGCATCGAACATCTGAAGGCCAGTGGCGGCAATGCGTTTCGCGAATACCAATTGCCGGAAGCCGCGCTGGCGCTCAAGCAGGGCGTCGGCCGCCTGATCCGCAGCGAGACCGACCGCGGCGTGGTCGTCATCTGCGACCCCCGGCTCATCGACAAACCCTACGGCCGGGTTTTTCGCGCCAGCCTGCCACCCATGCCGGTCACGCGCGTGGGCAGCGACGCCGAAAAATTCCTGAGGCGCATCGCGGGCACGGCCGCGGCACCCACGGGGCTCACGCGAGTAGACCTGGACAGCGAGATCGCATGAAGATCCTCGCGCTCGACACCGCCACCGAAGCCTGCTCGGTGTCGCTCTGCATCGGCGATCGGGTCCTCGACCGCTACGTCGAGCTCGAACGCGGCCATGCAGAGCAATTGCTTCCGATGGTCGATTCAGTACTGGCCGAAGGCGGCATCGCCTTGAGCGCACTCGATGCCATTGCGTTCGGGCGCGGGCCCGGCGGTTTTACCGGCGTGCGCCTCGCCGCCAGTGTCGCGCAGGGGCTCGCATTCGGTGCGCAGGTGGGCGTGGTGCCCATTTCCGACCTGGCCGCCGTGGCGCAACGCGTCGTTCAGCTCAATCCCGCCGTTCGCCGCGTGCTCGTGGCCAACGACGCGCGCATGCGCGAGGTGTACTGGGCTTCGTTCGACGTCGATGGTGTGCTCACGTCGGGCCCGGAGCGCGTCAGCGCTGCCGCCGATGTAGAGGTGCCCGTGGGAAACGTTGCTGCCTGGGCTGCGGCGGGGCGGGGCCTCATCGCCTGGCCCGACCTGGCGGAGCGCTGCCGGGCCGCGGGCGCCGAGCTTCACGCCGACCTGCTTCCGCGCGCGAGCGAGGTGCTGGCGCTCGCGCGGGCGGCGGTGGCCGCGCGCCAAATCCTTGATCCGGCCGATGCATTGCCCGTTTATGTCAGGGACCGGGTAACACAATCCGCTTTGTAATCAATCTGCAATAGACTGCCGTTGTAATGCGCACGCCACAAAAACGTCACCTGTGATGCCGTGTCAGCAACCATGTCAGCCAAACAGATTCTGGTAGTCGAGGACGAGCGCCCGATCCGCGAGATGATCGCGTTTGGATTGCGCCGCGCCGGGTTCGAAGTGCGCGAGGCGGCGGACGCCCGTTCGGGCCGCGCCGAAGTCGCCAACAAGCGCCCCGACCTGCTGCTCGTCGACTGGATGCTCCCGGACACCAGCGGCCTCGAATTCACGCGTGCGCTCAAGCGCGACCGCGAAACCCGCGAAGTGCCCGTCATCATGCTCACCGCGCGAGCCGAAGAGGGCGACAAGGTGGCGGGCCTCGAAGGTGGCGCCGACGATTACATCACCAAGCCTTTCTCGCCGCGCGAGCTGCTGGCGCGCATCAACGCCGTGCTGCGCCGGACCACGCCGGTGGAAGGCACCGAGCGCATCGACGTGGAAGGGCTGGTGCTCGACCAGAGCAGCCAGCGCGTGAGCTCGGGCGAACACACCGTGGCGCTCGGGCCGACCGAGTACCGGATGCTGGCGTTCTTCATGACGCATCCGGAACGCGTGTACACGCGCGAGCAGCTTCTCGACCGTGTATGGGGCGGCAATGTCTATGTCGAAGAACGCACCATCGACGTCCACATCCGGCGCCTGCGCAAGGCGCTCGAAGAATACGGCTACGACCGCTTGATCCAGACCGTGCGCGGTTCGGGTTACCGGTTCTCGGCCCGACCTCTCTAGGGCGATGACCTCGGGCGCCTCGGCCTTCGTCTACGTCACGCTGCGGATCTTCGCGGCATTGATTGCAGGGGCGCTGCTCGGGTGGTTTGCCGGTTCGGTGTGGCTCGGCATCAGTGGCGCTTTCGGTTTGTATCTCGCCTGGAATCTCTGGCAGCTGCGGGCGCTGCATTTCTGGCTGCAGAACCGCAGCGTCGCCGACCCGCCGGACGCCATGGGGCTGTGGGGCGACGTGGTCGCGCAGGTGGTGCGCCTGCACCGTCGCAAACGCTTCCACAAGGAAAAGCTCACGCGGCTGTTTCGCGAGCTGCGCCGATCCACCGCCGCCATGCCCGACGGCGTCGTCATGCTCGATCCGCAAAACGAAATCGTCTGGTTCAACCGCAAGGCGGGTGAGCTGCTCGACCTCTCGCGGCGCGCGGACCTGGGACTGCGCGTCGACAACCTGGTCCGCAATCCGGATTTCGTACGCTACCTGCGCGGCGGTCACTACTCGATGCCGGTCATCGTGCGCATCGACACGCCCACCGAGCGGCACATCGCATTCCAGCTCATCTCTTACGGTGAGGATCAGCGGCTGCTGATGTTGCGCGACGTCACGCGTGAAGTGCTCATGGAGCAGATGCGCAAGGACTTCGTCGCCAACGCATCGCACGAACTGCGCTCGCCGCTCACCGTCGTGGCCGGGTATCTCGAGAACTTCAGTTCCGATCCGGGACTGGGAGAGCTCGCCGCGCCCGTCGCCGAGATGCGCCGCCAGACGGATCGCATGACGCGCATCATCGAGGACCTGCTCGAGTTGTCGCGCTTCGAAGCCAACGATGCGCCGATCAAGGGTTTGCCCATCGACGTGTCGGCGATGGCTTCGCTGCTTCGCAAGGACGTGCTGGCGCGCCCGTCGCATCCGCGCCAGGTAGAAGTCGCCATCGAGTCCGGCGCCCAGCTCATCGGTGACGAGGCCATGGTGCAGTCGGCGTTCTCCAATCTCGTGGACAACGCCGCCAAGTACACGCCGCCCGACGGAAGCATGCAGATCCGCTGGTGGACGGACGACGAGGGCGGCCATTTCTCCGTGCGCGACACCGGCCCCGGCATCTCTTCGGAGCATCTGCCGAGGCTCACGGAGCGTTTCTACCGCGTCGATCCGGGTCGCTCGCGCGAGACCGGCGGGTCGGGCCTGGGACTGGCTATCGTCAAACACGCATTGCACCGGCACGGCGGAAGGCTCGAAATCGAGAGTGTCGAAGGTCGCGGCAGCACCTTCACCTGTCACTTCCCGCGAGATCGCGTGCTGGAAAGGCGCGTGGCCGCGAGCGCCTGATGTCATCAGACCGTCATCGCTGACTAACAAACTTCCCCCGAGGAACCATGGAAACCGCCGATCTCTCGCACCACATCTCGCGCCGATTCAACGAAGACCTGGAGCGGGTGCGCAACAAGGTGCTGACCATGGGTGGCATGGTCGAGCAGCAGCTGGCCAACGCCGTGACGGCGCTCATCGAAGGCGACAGCAACCTCGGTGTGTCCGTGGCGCGGGACGACTTCAAGGTCAACGGCATGGAAATGTCCATCGACGAGGAATGCTCGCGCATCCTCGCCACCCGGGCTCCGGCGGCCGGTGACCTCAGGGTCGTGGTCGCCATCATCAAGACCATCACCGATCTCGAGCGCATCGGCGACGAGGGCGAGAAGATCGGCTACATCGCTTCGCGGCTGGCCACCATGGAGCGCCCGGCGGACAAGTACCGCGAGATCAAACATCTCGGGCGCATCGTCTCGGAGATGGTGCACCAGGCGCTCGACGCATTCGCGCGCATGGACAGCGAGGCGGCGCTGCGCGTGGCGCGCCAGGATCGCGTGGTGGACGAGGAATACGAGTCCATCCAGCGCCAGTGCATCACCTTCATGATGGAGGATCCGCGCAGCATCCGGCGCGCGCTCGACGTCATGTGGATCGTGCGCGCGCTCGAGCGCATCGGCGATCACGCCAAGAACATCTGCGAGTACGTCATCTACATGGTGCACGGGAAAGACGTGCGCCACACCAGGCTCGAGGACATCGAGCGCGACCTGCGCGGCAAGTAATGGGGCCAGACCCCGTTTCCTGACCTCTTGTACAATCACCGGCGCCGGCGCTTCGCCGGCGTTTTCCGTCGTGGCGCGCGAGCGCCTGGCAACACCATGTTTGACCGCCGCCAGAAAATCAATCTCGCGTGTGCGCTCGTCTGCGCCGGCATGCTGGGCTTCGCCATTTTCTATGCCGAGAAATATCTCGGCCTCGATCCCTGTCCGCTGTGCATGTTCCAGCGCGTCTGCATCGCCGCGCTGGGAGTCGTCTTCCTCATCGCCGGCCTGCACCGGGTGCGTTATTACGGCGCCATCGTCTATGGCGGTTTCATCTTCGTGGCCGCCGCCGCGGCTGCGTGGGTGGCGGGCCGGCACGTGTGGATCCAGGCGCAACCTCCGGGCACCGTGCCCGCCTGCGGCGCACCGCTCGACAACCTGATGCAGATGTTTCCGATACTCGAGGTCATCCGCAAGGTCATGACCGGCGGCGGGGAGTGCGGCAACATCGACTGGACCTTCCTCGGCATCTCGATGCCCGGATGGGTGCTCATCGCCGCGGTGGCCATGGGGCTCGTCGGCGTGCTCAACAACGCGTTCTACCCGGTCCGGGCGCGCCGCTAGTCGGGCAGACCGAAGTACAGCCAGGCCACGGCGAAAGTGTCGATGAAGCCGTGCGCCAGGATGCAGGTCCACAGGTTGCGACCGGTCATCAGGTAGGCGGCGGCCAGGATCAGCCCCGCAACTCCCGAATCGAGAATGCCCGCCGGTCCCTTGTAGAAGTGGCCATAGCCGAACAGCACGGCGCTGACCACCGCAGCCAGCCAGAAGGCGGTTGCAGTGCCGCCGAAAGCTTCAGCGGCGCGATTGAGCAGGTAACCTCGATAGGCGAGTTCTTCGCCGAAGGCCGCGAACGTCCATACCAGGGCCAGCGCCAATAGTGCATTGCGAAGATTCCCGGCGATTTCATGCGCGCCCTCGGGAAGTTCCGGTGGCGGCCAGATCGCCGAGGTCGCAGGCTCGATGACGAAATCCGAAAGCAGGATGCGCAATGCCGCCGCCGCGAGCGCGACCAGGATGATGAGCCGCCACGAGCGTGGCCGGTGGAACCCGAGCGTGCGGAAGTCCCACCGCGCGGCGCGCAGGCGCATGGAGACGATCGCGAGCGCCGCGAGGATCAGCACTTCGTTGGGCACGACCCGCCAGACGTTGTGGCCGAGCACGATGGCGGCGCCCACGGTCAGTTCGACCGCGCTCACCAGGCGTCGGGGCTGCTGTGTCGGAGCGTCGGTCACGCGCGCAGCGTGGCAGGAACGCGTGAAACACGTGACAATTCCGGGCCACCAGACTTTCCATTCGTTTCACGGTGATTCCACGAGGACGGCATGGCGCTGGACGACACCGATCGGGCACTGCTCGACCTGCTGCAGAATGACAACCGCCGGGCGTTGCGTGATTACGCCTCGGACCTCGGCATCTCCACGCCCACCTGCCTGCGCCGGCTCCGGCGGCTCGAGAAGAGCGGTGTCATCCAGCGCCATGCGGCGGTGCTCGACCCGCTGTGCGCCGGATTCGCGGTGATGGCCTACGTGGAAGTGGCGCTGGTGAATCCGTCCGGCGCCCGCATGGCGGCCTTCGAGCGGCGCATGCAGCGATGCCGCGAGGTGCTGCATTGCGCCGAGCTCGCCGGGCACGTCGACTATCTACTGACGGTGGTGACGCGCGACATGCCGGAATTCCGCGATTTCACGCGGCGCTGGCTGGCCGACGATGCCGAGGTGCGCAAGTTCCGGTCGCTGCTGGTGTTGCGGCAGGCGAAGGAGGGCGCCGCGTTGCCGATGACCGCGTGAGGCGGCGGGCAGGAATCAGAGAACCAGACCGCCAACCCAAAAGGCGACGGCTGCAATTCCCGCGGATGCCGGGATCGTGACCACCCACGCAATCACGATGTTGCCGGCGACACCCCAGCGTACTGCCGACGAACGCTGCGCCGCGCCCACGCCGACGATGGCGCCGGTAATCGTGTGCGTGGTGGATACGGGGATGCCGAAGTGCGTGGCCATGAACAGCGTGATGGAACCCGCGCACTCGGCGGCGAATCCACCGACCGGCCGAAGCTTGGTGATGCGCTGGCCCATGGTCTTTACGATGCGCCATCCACCGAACATCGTGCCGACGCCCATGGCGAGGAAACAGCTCATGACAACCCAGTTTGGCAGGTGGTCGCGGGTGGTCGCGCCGTTGGCGATGAGCAGCAGCCAGATGATGCCCATGGTTTTCTGCGCGTCGTTGCCGCCGTGCCCGAGGCTGTAGGCGGCTGAGGAGACGAGCTGAAGTCGACGGAACCACTTGTCGACGCGCCGCGGAGTCTGCCGAAAGCAGATCCACGAGACGGACAGCATGATGACCGAGCCAATCGCCATGCCGAGCATCGGTGCGACGATGATGAACGACGCGGTCTTGATGATTCCCGGCGCGAGCAGCGGTGCGGTGCCGGCCTTGGCGATCGCGGCGCCGATCATGCCGCCGATGAGCGCGTGCGAGGAACTCGAGGGAATACCGTAATACCAGGTGATGAGGTTCCAGCTGATCGCGCCGATCAGCGCGCCGAAGATCAACTGGTTGTCGACGAACGACGGATCGATGATGCCCTTGCCGACGGTTGCCGCCACGGACAAGTGAAAGACCGCCCACGCGAGCACGTTGAAAAACGCTGCCCAGAGCACCGCCTGCCAGGGTTTGAGCACGCCGGTGGACACGACGGTGGCGATGGAATTCGCCGCGTCATGGAATCCGTTCATGAAATCGAAGGCCAGTGCCAGCAGCACCAGCAACCCCAGAGTCAGGGTGACCGCACCGAGATCCATCAGGAGTTTTCGAGCACGACGCTTTCGATGACGTTGGCGACGTCCTGGCACTTGTCGGTCGCCGATTCGAGTGACTCGTACACCGCCTTGAGCTTGATGAGCTGTCGGGTGTCGGTTTCGTTGCGGAATAGTTCCGAAATTGCGCTGCGCATGACCTTGTCCGCCTCGGATTCGAGCGCGTCGATTTCCTGGCAGATCTTGAGGATTGCCGGCGCGTCGGCCATCGACGCCATGAGCCCGACGGCGGACTGAACGCGCTCGGCGCAACGCAGCAGCAATTCGGCCAGCTGCGTGCATTCCGGCGTCACTTTCTGGATGTCGTAGAGCACCAGCGACTCGCCCGTGTCCTGGATGAGGTCGAGCACGTCGTCCATGCGCGAGATCAGGCGGTGGATGTCATCGCGGTCGAACGGCGTGACGAAGGTCGTGTGCAGCAACTGCACGGTTTCGTGCGTGATTCGGTCGGCAGCGTGTTCGGCATCTTCGATCGCTTTGATTCCGACGGCGCGATCCTTGACGGTGTCGTAATGCCGCAGCAGGTCGGCGAGGGACACTGCGCCTTCGACGATCAGTTTTGCGTGGTTATCGAAGAGGATGAAGAAATGCCCTTCACGGGGCATGAGACGCGAAATGAAGTTCATTAGGTTTTTTCCGCCGCGGATTCGCGACGCGGAGTGTAGTGGGTCAAAGCGGCGCTGTCACAAAACCGTCACGACTGCTCGAAACCGACCTCAAGCCAGCATTTCCTTTAATGCATTCAGGTAGATGCGGTGCAGGCGATCGATATCGGTGACGTTGACGCTCTCGTTGACCTTGTGGATGGTGGCGTTGATGACGCCGCACTCGACAACCTGCGAGCCCAGGGTCGCGATGAACCGGCCGTCCGAGGTGCCACCACCCGTCGAGAATTTGGGTTTCGAACCGGTCTCGGCCTCGATGGCCCGCGTGACCCCGGCCGACAACGCGCCCGGCGGCGTATAGAAGGGCTCTCCCGAGACATACCACTCGAGCGTGTAGCGCACGCCGTGCTTCTTGAGGATGTTTTCGACGATGACCTTGAGGCCATCGATGGTCTGCACCGGCGAATAGCGCAGGTTGAAGCGCGCCTTGAGCTCGCCCGGGATCACGTTCGGCGCGCCGGTGCCGGCGTTGAAGTTC
>DASTXR010000034.1:0-9795 GCA_035765415.1 Steroidobacteraceae bacterium
CCAAAAGTCGTAGTTGAATCGACGCTTGCAGGTTCGCAAGCGAATCCTCAACTACGACTTTTGGTGCCCGGCACCACCGACCGCCACCACCCACCCGCCGCCCTTTTTATTTGGCACGCACCGCGGGCGTGCCCGGGAGAAGTTCTTGGGCAGACGCACACCTTTATATGACCTGCACGTCGAGCAGGGCGCGCGCATGGTCGACTTCGGCGGATGGGACATGCCCGTGAACTACGGATCCCAGATCGAAGAGCACCACGCCGTCCGTCGCGATGCCGGCATCTTCGACGTGTCACACATGTGTGTGATCGATGTCCGCGGTCCCCGCGTCCGCGAGTTCTTCTCTCATCTCCTCGCCAACGACGTCGCCAAGCTCACCGTGCCTGGCAAGGCGTTGTACAGCTGCATGCTCAATGAAGCCGGCGGCGTCATCGACGACCTCATCGTCTATTTTCTGACCGAGTCCTGGTTCCGCGTGGTGGTCAACGCCGGAACACGCGACAAGGACCTCGCGTGGATGCGGGGCATCGCGCCGAAGTTCGGCGTCGAGCTCACGGAACGCGCCGACCTCGCGATGCTCGCGGTGCAGGGCCCGAACGCGCGCGCGAAAGTGGCCGCGCTGCTGCCCGCCGAACATCGCGACGCGGCCCTGGCGCTCGAGGTTTTCTTCGGACGCGAGCTCGGTCCCTGGTTCGTCGCGCGCACCGGCTACACCGGTGAAGACGGTTTCGAAATCATGCTGCCGGCCGGCGAAGCGGCGCGCGTGTGGCGTGCGTTGAACGAACACGGCGTGAAATCCGCGGGCCTGGGCGCACGCGACACGCTGCGACTCGAAGCCGGCATGAACCTCTATGGCAACGACATGGACGAGAGCCAGAATCCGCTCGAATCCGGTCTCGCGTGGACGGTGTCGTTCGAGAATCCGGCGCGCGACTTCATCGGGCGCAGGGCGCTCGAATCGCGGAAGTCCGCGGGCCTCGAGAAAAAGTTCGTGGCGCTCGTGCTCGTTGAACGCGGCGTGCTGCGTGGCCATCAGAAGGTCGTGACGCCCGCCGGCGACGGGGAGATCACCTCGGGCACTTTCTCCCCGACGATGGAAAAATCGATTGCGCTCGCACGCGTGCCCCGCGGCACCGGCTCGGCCGTGCAGGTCGACATCCGCGGCAAGTTGTTGAACGCGCGCGTGGTGAAAGCCCCGTTCGTGCGTCACGGCAAGATACTCGTCAGTTAGTCCATTTTTTTCGGAGCAGTTTCATGAGCAACGTCCCGGCGGATCTGAAATACACCAAGTCGCACGAGTGGGTTCGCACGCTCGCCGACGGCAGCGTCGAAGTGGGCATCACCGATCACGCGCAGGGCGCGCTCGGCGACCTGGTATTCGTCGAAGTGCCGGAAGCCGGCAAGGCCCTGAAGGCCGGCGACACTTTTGCCGTGGTCGAATCGGTCAAGGCCGCGTCCGACGTGTATGCACCGGTCGCGGGCGCCGTGCTCGAAGGTAATGCGGCGCTGGGAAACCAGCCCGAGCTCATCAATTCCGAGCCGTATGGTGCGGGCTGGATCATGCGGCTGAAGCCGGGCGCCGCCCCTTCGGGCCTGCTGAGCGCCGCCGAGTACCAGGCGCATCTCGCCGCGGAGGGTTGATCATGCCTTTCAATCCACACACGCCCAAGGATGTGAGCGACATGCTCGCCGCCATCGGCGCGAAGAAGATCGAAGACCTGTTCGACGAGATCCCGAAGGAACTGCGCATCGAGTCGCTGGCCGGCATTCCGGATGCGTTGAACGAGATGCACACCGGCAAGCTCATGATGGCCCGCGCCGCGCAGGACGGCACGCCTCTCAACTTCATCGGCGCCGGCGCCTACGAGCATCACATCCCCGCCGCCGTGTGGGCGGTGACGACGCGCGGCGAGTTCTACAGCGCCTACACGCCTTACCAGGCGGAAGCGTCGCAGGGCACGCTGCAGCTCATCTATGAATACCAGACGATGATTTCCTCGCTCACCGGCATGGAAGTGTCGAACGCGTCGCTGTACGACGGCGGCTCGGCGGTGGCCGAGGCCTCGCTCATGGCGATCCGCGCGCATCGCAAGAGCAAGTCGCAGCGCATCCTCGTGCCCACCACCGTGCATCCTAACTACCGCAAGGTGGCGGTGGCCACGGCCACGGGCCAGGGCGTGCGTTTCGAGGAGATCGCCTGCCCGAAGGGATACCTGTCGGTCGCGGACCTGGCCAAGTACCAGGGTGAAGACATCACCGCCATCGTCATCCAGCAGCCCAACTTCTTCGGCGTGCTCGAAGACGTCGAGGCCATCACCGACTGGGCGCACGCCCATGGCGTCATGGTCATCGGTTCGGTGAATCCCACGTCGCTCGCCATTCTCAAGCCGCCGGGCGAGTGGGGCGCGAAGGGCGCCGATATCGCCTGCGGCGATTGCCAGCCGCTCGGTGTGCCGCTGTCTTCGGGGGGGCCGTACGCGGGCTTCCTCACCACGCGCATGGAATACGTGCGCCAGATGCCGGGCCGCATCGTCGGCCGCACCGTCGACGCGACTGGCCAGCAGGGTTTTGCGCTCACGCTGCAGGCGCGCGAGCAGCACATCCGCCGCGGCAAGGCCACGTCGAACATCTGCACGAACCAGGGATTGCTGGTCACGGCGGCCACGATCTACCTCAGCTTGTTAGGTCCGGAAGGCCTGGCGCGCGTCGCCAATGAATCGCACGCGCGCACCGGCGAACTGGTGGCCGCGCTCACGCGCGTGAAGGGCGTGAAGCTCGCATTCGACCGGCCGCGCTTCCACGAAGCCGTGCTGCTGCTCGACCGTCCCGTGGCTCCCGTCATCGCGGAGCTTGCGCGTCGCGGCATCGTCGGTGGCTTCGACCTGTCGGTCGACTACCCGGAACTGGGCAACGCCTTGCTGGTGTGCGCGACCGAGACGCGTACCCATACGGACATCCAGGCGTACGCCGATGCGCTCACCGAATCCCTCAAGGCCGCCGTGCGCGCCGCTTGAGCGGTCAAGAGACAGGGAAGAGATACACATGGCAATGCAGAAACACCCCGAAAAGATCATCTTCGAATACTCGCGCCCCGGCCGCGGCGCGTTCGGCCAATGGCCGACCGAGCGCGACACGCCGAACGAGATCGCCGCTGACATCCCCGAAAACCTTCGCCGCAAGAAGCCGGCGATGCTGCCGGAAGTGAGCGAGCTCGAAGTGGTGCGCCACTTCACCAAGCTGTCGCAGCTCAACTTCTCCATCGACACGCATTTCTACCCGCTGGGTTCGTGCACGATGAAATACAACCCGAAGGCGTGTAACTCCTTCGCGATGCTGCCGGGCTTCCTCAACCGGCATCCGCTCGCGCCGGACTCTCTCGGCCAGGGTTTCCTGGCCTGCATGTACGAGCTGCAGGAGATGCTCAAGGAAGTCACCGGCATGCAGGGCGTGGCGCTCTCGCCCATGGCCGGCGCGCACGGCGAATTCGCCGGCGTCGCGATGATTCGTGCTTACCACCGCGCACGCGGCGACCTCGCGCGCAATGAAATCATCGTGCCGATAGCGGCCCACGGCACCAACCCCGCCACCGCCACGATGTGCGGCTGCGTCGTGAAGGAAATCCCGGTCAACGATGAAGGCGACGTGGACGTCGAGGCGTTGCGCGCCGCGGTCGGTCCCAACACCGCCGGCATCATGCTCACCAATCCTTCCACCTGCGGCGTATTCGAGCGGCGCATCAAGGAAGTGGCGAAGATCGTCCATGACGCGGGCGGCCTGCTGTATTACGACGGCGCCAACCTCAACGCCATCCTCGGCAAGGTGCGCCCGGGCGACATGGGCTTCGACGTCATCCACATGAACCTGCACAAGACGTTCTCCACGCCGCACGGCGGCGGCGGACCGGGGGCGGGCGCGGTAGGTGTGAGCTCCCGCCTGCTGCCGTTCATGCCCATTCCCGTGGTGGGCAAGGAAGGCGACAAGTACCGCTGGCTCACCGAGAAAGACCTGCCGCAGTCCATCGGCCGCCTCTCGGCGTTCATGGGCAACGCCGGCGTGCTGCTGCGCGCATACATTTATATGCGCATGCTGGGTCGCGAGGGCATGCACCGCGTGGGCGAGTACGCCACGCTCAACGCCAACTACCTGATGGCGCGCCTCGCGAAAGCGGGCTTCGATCCGGCGTACCCGACGCGGCGCGCCAGCCACGAGTTCATCATCACCGCGAAGAAGCAGAAGAACGATCTGGGTGTCTCGGCGATGGACATCGCCAAGCGCCTGCTCGACTACGGCTTCCACGCGCCGACCACCTATTTCCCGCTGCTCGTTCCCGAGTGCCTGCTCATCGAGCCCACCGAGACCGAGAGCAAGGAAGCGCTCGATGGTTTCATCGATGCGATGGTGGCGATCCTCCGGGAGGCGCAGACCCAGGCGGACCTCGTGAAGTCGGCGCCGCATACGATGACCGTGCGCCGGCTCGATGACGTCCGCGCCGCGCGTCAGCTCGATCTAACGTGGAAACCAGCAGCGTGACGCAAGCGCTCTTCGCTTTGTCGGACGCCGTCGCTTCGACGGCGTTTTCCGACGTGGGGCGCAGCCCCTGAGAAGCGGGGCGCGGCCCCTGATAAGATCGGGCCGATGAACGACGTCGGCGACCGACTCAAACCCACCGGTTTTACCCGCATGTTCCGCGCCTTCGGTGCGAGCATGAAGGGTTTCTCGGGCGCTTTTCGCGAAGAGGCCGCCTTCCGACAGGAACTCGCGCTGGCGGCGGTGGTCATCCCCCTGGGCTTGTGGTTAGGTCGCAATGGCGTCGAGCGCGCGTTGCTGATCGCGCCCATGTTCCTGGTGCTGATCGTCGAACTGGTCAACAGCGCCATCGAGACCACGGTCGATCGCATCGGTCTCGAGCGCCACAAGTTATCGGGTCTCGCCAAGGACATCGGGTCCGCGGCGGTACTCACGTCACTGCTGCTGCTGGCGGTGATCTGGCTCCTGATCCTGTGGCGCTGAACGCCTAACTAGACGAAGGACACCGCATGCAATCACGTCTGCTGTCGATCGGCCTGATCTGCCTGGCATCGGCCTTCTTCCAGCAGGCGTGGGCGCAGAACGCGCCTCCGCAGGTGATGGCGCAGACCTCGGCGACGCAGGCGGCGCTGCCGCAGACCGAAGGTGAGAGCGCCGCCTGGCGCGGCACGCTGGCGCGTGTCGCCGAAAGCGTGGTCGCCATCGAAATCGACCAGACCCGCGCCTTCGATACGGAGTGGAACTCCTCGGCCCAGGCCACCGGCTTCGTCGTCGACGCCGAGCGCGGTCTCATCCTCACCAATCGTCACGTCGTGACGCCGGGCCCGGTCACGTCCGAAGCCACGTTCCTCAACCGCGAGGAAGTGCAGCTCTACCCGGTGTACCGCGATCCCATCCACGACTTCGGCATCTATCGCTACGACCCGAAGAAACTGCGGTTCATCAGGCCGCGGTCGCTGCCGCTGTACCCGGACGGCGCGCAGATCGGCCGCGAAATCCGCGTCATCGGCAACAACGCCGGCGAGCAGCTTTCGATCCTGGCCGGCACCATCGCCAAGCTGGATCGCGATGCGCCGGAATACGGCATCGGCAAGTACAACGACTTCAATACCTTCTACCTGCAGGCGGCCTCGGGCACCTCCGGCGGGTCGTCCGGGTCGCCGGTCATCGACATCCAGGGCCGCGTGGTGGCGCTCAATGCGGGCGGCGCCACCGGCGCGGCTTCGAGCTTCTATCTACCGCTCGGGCGGGTGAAACGCGTGCTCGATCTCATCCAGGCCGGCAAGTCGGTGCCGCGCGGGGCGCTGCAGGTCGTGTTCCACTACACGCCCTACGATGAGTTGCGCCGCCTCGGGCTCACCGAGAAGACCGAGGAGTCCGCGCGCAAGGCATTCCCGGCGCTCACCGGCATGCTGGTGGTCAACGAAGTACTGCCGGGCGGCCCGGCCGACGGCACGCTGCAGCCCGGCGACGTGCTGGTGCGCGTGAATGGCAAGCTGGTTTCGGAGTTCGAGCCGCTGGAGCAGGTCACCGACGACACGGTTGGCGGCACGGTCGACCTGGAGCTCGAACGCGGCGGCAAACCCATCGCCGCCAAGCTCAAGGTCGGCGACCTGCACGAGATCACGCCGTCCGCCTATCTCGAGTTCGGCGACTCCGTCGTTCACACCGTGTCCTATCAACAGGCGCGGCATTTCAACGTGGCCGTGAGCGGGGTCTACGTCGCGAACCCGGGCTACATCTTCGGCGCGGCCGGGGTGCCCAGGGGTGCGGTGATTTCCAGCGCCAATGGCAAGCCCACGCCGAATCTCGCGGCCTTCGAAGCCGTGGTGGCGGGCCTTGCCGATGGCGAGCGGTTCACGGTGCGTTATTCCACCGTGGACGACCCGAACGGCTCGAGCGTGCGCAGCGCGCGCATGGATCGGCGCTGGTTCCCAGCCAACCATTGCCTGCGCGATGACGCGGCGGGTGTATGGCAGTGCGCGGCGCTGCCCGCGCTCGGCTCGGCGAAGCCCGAGGTCGGCGGCAGCACCCGGTTCTCCAAGCCCGACGATCCTCGTGCCGCGTCGCTCGCGGCCTCGCTCGTGGGCGTGGGTTTCGACATGCCGTACTCGGTCTCCGGCATCACCGAACGCAACTATCGCGGTACCGGGCTCGTCGTGGACGCCGCGCGCGGGCTCGTCGTGGTGGACCGCAACACGGTGCCCGTGTCGATGGGCGACGTGCGTGTCGTGTTCGCCGGCACGCTCGAGATTCCCGGCAAGGTCGAGTTCGTCCATCCACTGCACAACCTGGCCATCGTCAGCTACGACCCCAAGCTGGTCGGCACCACGCCCGTGCGTAATGCCAAGTTGTTAGACCGCAGGATCACGCTGGGCGAGTCGCTGTGGGTGGTGGGCATGGGCCCGGACAGCGAGCTCAATACGCGCGCCACGCAGGTGGCGTCGCTGACGCCCATCCAGTTGCCGCTGTCGCGCACCATGCAGTTCCGCGAGAGCAATCTCGAAACCATCCAGCTCGTCAACGGACCCACGGACTTCGACGGCGCACTCACCGACGCAGACGGTGCTGTCGTCGGCCTGTGGTCCAGCTTCGCGTGGGAAAGCGGACGCGAGCTGCAACAGGAAAACCGGGGCGTGGCCATCGGCGTCGTCGCCGACATGCTCAGGCGCGTGCAGGCCAAGCAGCCGCTGTATTCCCTCGAAGCCGAGTTCGTTCCGCAGCCGCTGGCTTCGGCGCGTCGACTCGGGTTGTCGGATGCATGGCTGCGCAAATTCGAGCTCGCGAACCCGAACCAGCGCCAGGTGTTGTCCATCGTGCGCCTGGTGGGTGGATCACCGGCTGTCGGTCGACTGAAGCAGGGTGACATCCTGCTGTCCATCGACGACAAGGTCGTCACCAAGTTCCGCGAAGTGGAACTCGCCGTGGCCGACAAGCCCGAAGTGAGTGTCATGGTCTGGCGCGACGGTGAAGAGCAACTCGTCACGCTCGCCACCGCGGCGCTCACCGGCAGCGATATCGATCGCATCGTCATGTGGGCGGGCGCGACACTGCAGGCGCCCCATCGCGCGATGATCGCCCAGCGCGGCATCCCGCCCGAAGGCGTGTACGTGGGTTACTTCGCTTATGGTTCACCGGCCACGCGTTACGGGCTGTTCCCGGGCAGGCGCATCACCGAAGTCGACGGCATCCCCACGCCAAATCTCGACGAATTTCTCAAGGTGGTTTCGGGCAGGCCGGACCGATCGGCAATCCGTCTGCGCACCATCACCTGGAACAACGCCCCGGAAGTGATCACCTTGAAACTCGATCGGCATTATTGGCCGACCTACGAACTTCGGCGCACCGACAACGGCTGGCAACGCCGTGACCTGGAATAGCGAGCTTCACTCAGTTTTTACGCCGTCCCCTTGTTTCAAAAGGACGAGAGGCGTTTTCCGATGTGGCCGGCAGGCCTGAGTAACCTCCCTGTACAATCCGCGCCATGGTCCGAGTCGTTCGAGCAACCCTTGTAGAGCTGGAAAACGCCGTCACCGCCCTGCGTGACGGCGAACTGGTGGCGTTTCCCACGGAAACGGTCTACGGGCTCGGCGCCAACGCCCAGAATCCGGCGGCCGTGCGGCGCATCTTCGAGCTCAAGGAGCGTCCCGCCGATCACCCGGTGATCGTCCACCTCGACAACCCGAAGTACCTGCACCGGTGGGCACGCGAGGTTCCACAGAACGCGCAGAAGCTCGCCGCGCGATTCTGGCCGGGCCCGCTGACGATGGTCCTGCCGCGCTCGGAAAACGTTCACGACGTGGTCACCGGCGGCCAGGACACCGTGGCGATCCGCGTGCCCTCGCATCCCATGGCGCAGCAGTTGCTGACCGCTTTCGGCGGCGGCATTGCCGCGCCGTCGGCCAACCGTTTCGGTCGCGTCAGCCCGACGCGCGCCGAGCACGTGCGCGAAGAGTTTGGTGATGCCGTGCGCGTGGTGCTCGACGGCGGCGAAACCCAGATCGGTCTCGAGTCCACCATCGTCAGCTTCGAGGGCGAGCAGGTGCGGCTGCTGCGGCCTGGATTCATCACGTATTCGCAGCTCAAGGAAGTGGTGGGCGATGTCATCGTCGGCGCCGGCACCACTACGCCACGCGTGCCGGGCGCGAGGGCGTCGCACTACGCGCCGATGACGCCGATGACCATCGTGCCCGTCGACGAGATCGACAAACACACCGAGACGCTGTGCGCTGGCGGACGCCGCATCGCCGTGCTGGCGCAGCGCCTGCCGCTCAAGACGTATCCGTCGGTCACCTGGATCAATGCCGGGCGCCGTCCCGATGCCTACGCGCACGACCTGTATTCGAACCTGCGCGCGCTCGACAAGGCGGGTTGCGAGCAGATCCTCGTGCAGGACGTGCCCAGCGAAGAGAAATGGACCGCGATCCGCGATCGCCTGTCGCGCGGCGCAGCCGTGGGTGCGGCCGGTGAACACGATCAGTATGCGGAGACCGGCGGGTACAGCGTCCTGCCCTGATCAAGAGTTTCTAAGGAGTCGCTCATGGCCGTTCCATGGCTCGTCGTTGGAAACCTCGTGCTCAACAACCTCGATGCGATCATGCGCGTGGTCAGGCCGGCCTTCACGCGCAAGAAAGCAGAAGGGCTGTCGGGCCAGACGGACCTGCTGAATCAGCAGATCGCGGAATTGCAGGCCGCGGCATCGAACAACGCCGAACAGATCACCCAGCTAGCCGCGCAGGTAAAGGAGCTGGTGGCGGCGCTGGCGCAGGCGGGGACCGAGGCCGCGGCGCACCGCGCCGCCTCGCGACGCCTCGCGTACGTGGCGATTGCGGCGTCCGCGGTGGCCGTGGCGGTATCGCTCGCATCGGTCTTCTTGCGATGACACCTCAGTAGTGCGGCGGTTTTTCGTAAGCGGTGGCGCTGGCGCCCGCTTCCGATTCTATGGCCGCGATCTTCTCCATGAGCCGCTGGTTTCGATCGAGCGCGCGGTCCAGCTCTTTCTGCTGGCGCGCCACCACGTCGCTGATCTCGGCCACCGCGCGTTCCAGGTGCGCGAGCTTGATCTCAATCGCTTCGAGCCTGTCCATCATGGCGGCAGTATGGGGGCAGCCCCCTTTTCCTAGCAAAAAGGGTCAGTCCTGGAGGGCTGACCCCTTTTGCTTGGAAAAGGGGGCTGCCCCCTATATCCACCCCACCGTACGCCGGAACTCCAGCTCCGCCGCGTCGCGTGCGGCCTGTTGCTCCGCGGTGGGTTGCGCATGCGCGCGC
>DASTXR010000035.1:0-39643 GCA_035765415.1 Steroidobacteraceae bacterium
CCGGGCACCAAAAGTCGTAGTTGAGCGAACGTTCACTCGCTCCGCTACAGTCGCGCAACTACGACTTTTGGTGCCCGGCACCGCCTCACCATCATGCGAATTGCCAAACCCATCCTGCTGGTCACGACGCCCATCGGCGTCGTCTGGGGTCTCGTCGAAGCGGCGCGCTTCCACTGGTGGCTGGCGGTGCTCATGGGTGCGCTGGTGACCGTCATCAGCCTGTTCATGTGGATGACGGTGAAGCGCATTCGCGCCGAGCGCGCGCCACCGTGACCAACGAGCTCCTGACGTCAGCCGCGGCGGAACGCAACAAGGATCCGATCCTCACCGTGCTCGAGACGGTACTGCCCGACTCCGCCAACGTGCTCGAAATCGCGTCGGGCACCGGCCAGCACGTGAGTTTCTTCGCGGCAGCACTGCCCCGCACGCGCTGGCAGCCGACCGAGCCCGACGAAGCGGCGCGCGAAGCCATAACAACCCGGATCCGCGAGGCGAGTCTCGAGAATGTCGCGCACCCGATTGCGCTCGACGTGGAAGAACCGCATTGGCCCGTGCACGAACGATACGACGCCGTGTTGTGCATCAACATGATCCATATCTCGCCCTGGCGAGCCACGCACGCGTTGTTCCGCGGCGTCGCGCGCCTTCTCGGTTCGCAGGCCAAACTGATTCTCTACGGCCCCTACCTGGAGAACGGCACCGCGGTGCAATCCAACCTGGACTTCGACGCTTCGCTCAAGCGGCGCAACTCCGAGTGGGGGCTGCGCGACCTGGACGAAGTGACGCGCGTGGCCGCCGGCCACGGCTTCGCGCGCCAGCAGGTCGTGCGCATGCCGGCCAACAACCTCACCGTGGTGTTTACGAAGACGCCGCCGGTCTAGGGCTCGGCCGTTGACGCCGGAGTCACGGGGCAGTCCCAGCCGTCGTAGCGGCCGCAGTACTCGCCCGCCAGGCGCGCGAGCTCGAGCGTGACGCCGTTGATGGAATGTGTGTCCACGCTCTCGACGCGCGAGACCACCAGCGCGAACGGCATCTGTTCGCCTTCGTCCTCCGACATGCCTTCGTCTTCGACGGCGAAAGCGATGGCTTCGAGCGTATCGCGGCAGGCGGCGCGCGAAGGTTCGTCGGCGAAATGCAGCCAGTGTTCGACCTTGCGCGGCACTTCGTGCGAGTCGCCCTGCTCCGCGAGCGCCTCGAGCATGCGGCGGTTGCGCATGCGCTCGAGATTGGTCTCCGACGGGTAGAGCGTGAGGTATTGCTCCCACTCGGGCTGAAACGTGCTGCCGGTTTCGTATTTGTATGCCGGGAACGCCTTCATGGCGGTAGCGACCGAGGTCGTCAGTTCGCCGGGCTCGGCGGCATAGAAGTAGAACTCGCGGCGTCCGCTGCCGGTGATGCGGCCCACGAGCTGCGCGCCGCAGGTGGCCGACACGAGCGAATCGAGCGCCGCGCCAACTTCACCGAGAACGCGCCCTTCTTCATTCGTGGCGAGTCCATCGGGTTTCGGTGACTGCAACACCACCCAGACCCACAGCAGCCAGGGCCGGCTTTCGATGGGCACGTCGTCGCGGATCCCGAGATCGACGAATATCGACGACACCGCGTCGTTGGCCCTCGCGAAGTAGAAATCCCACTCGTCAGACATGCTTTATTCCGCGGGTTTGAGCCAGCGCGCCAGCCACGCGGCGATTTCCGCGTAGAACAGCCGGCTGTCTTCACCCTTCTGTATCCAATGATTCTCGTCCGGAAAAACGACGAGCCGGCTCGGGACCTGCATGCGCTGCAACGCACTCCAGTATTCGAGCGTGTTGTTGAGCGGTACGCGGAAGTCGTTCTCGCCGATCGTCACCAGCACCGGCGTACGGAATTTTGCCGCGTAGCGAATGGGGTTCTGCTCGCGCCACACCGGCGCCTGCTCCCACGGTGGGCCACCCAGGTTCACTTCGCGCGAATAGATCGTATCGCTGGTGCCCCATTGTGCCTCGAGATTCACCAGGCCGGCGTGACTCACCAGACACTTGTAACGAGTGGTGGTGCCCTGCAGCCAGTTCGAGAGGTGCCCGCCGTAACTGGCGCCGCCGGCGCATTGCCGCGAGCCGTCGATGAACGGGAACTGCCTGATCGCGGCGTCCGCCGCCTCGTTGATCTCGTCGGCCGGGCCCTTGAGCGGATCGCCCTGGATGGAGCGCGCGAACTCCTCGCCGAACCCCGTCGAACCGGAGTAGTTAGTGAGCAGCAGCACGTAACCCGGCGCGGCCAGCAGGTGGTAGTTCCATCGCACGAAGAACTGGTCGCGCCACATGCCATGCGGGCCGCCATGGATGACCACGAACAACGGGTATTTCTTCGTCGGATCGAAACCCGGCGGCCGCACCACGAAACTGTGGATGCGTTTGCCGCGGCTGCTGGTGAACCAGAAATGCTCGATCGGCGGCAGGTCGATCTGCGCGGCCCGCGTCGCGTTGAACTTGGTGAGCACCAGCGCCTTGCCGTTCTGCGGCTGCACCAGCGCAATTTCGCCGGGGGCACTGGCGCTCTCCCAGTTGGCGTACAGCGCGAGCTTGTCGCCCCGAATCGGGATGGACAGGTTGGAGTAGCTGCCTTTCTCCACGCCGAAGATCGTCTGCACGCTGCCGCCGCCGATGCGCGTGGAATACAGCTTCTCGTTGCCGCTGTCCTCGGCCGTGAAGTAGACGTTGCGCGAATCCGGAGTCACGGCGAACGCGCTCACCGACCGGTCGAAGCCACTGGTGACGATGGAGTGTTTGCCCGTTTCAGGCCAGGGAATCGCGGCGATACGCGACGCGTTGTAGACGCTCGCACCCTGGGTTTCGAGAATGGCCAGTAGCGTGCGGCCGTCCGGCGTGAAACGCGGCTGGGACCAGCTATGCGCGTCCTGGGTGATGCGCTTCGGTTCACCGCCCGCGATGCCCACGACGAACAACTGCGCATCGGTGAATGCATAGGCGGCGGCGTTGCGATTGGTGGTTGCGCCGAAGACGACCGACTGGTTGTCGGGGGTGAACTCGACTTCGAGCTCTTCGCCCGTGTCGGTCTGCCGGCCGGCGAATCCGGGACTGGCCGCCAGCGCCGTACCGGCCAGCAGATCACGCGCCGCGCCGACGGGCAAACCGTCGTCGTCGAGTTCCTGCACGAAGATGCGCACCTGGCGTTCATCGAGCCAGTGATCCCAGCTGCGGATCGGAAAGCCCTCGTAGATGCGCGCGTTCGACTTGCGGGTACGAAATGCTTCGACGAGCACTTTGTTAGCCGCGTCATCCTTCGCCTGCGGATACATGAGCGACACGAACGCCAGGCGCCGGCCGTCATGCGAGAACACCGGCGCCCGTCCGCCGCCGGACAGGTGCGAGACGCGCTGCGCCTCGCCGCCCGCCTTGAGATCCATGGAGTAGATCTGCGGCACGTCGTCGTTTTCCCGCTGGGCGCTGAACACGATGCGACGGCTGTCGGGGCTCCAGGTGACGCCGCTTTCCGGACGGCGTGTGGACGTGAGCCGGCGGCTCGAATGGCGCGCGGCGGTGTCGACCAGCCACAGGTCGCTGAGCTGCGAGTTGTCGTCGTACGCCGGCTCGACGACGGACACCACGATCCAGCGGCCGTCGGGACTGACCTGGGGAGCGCCGACGCGCTTCATGAGCCAGATGTCTTCGTGCGCAGGGATGCGTTTGGGCGCCGTGGCGGCGATCGCGGGAATCGCAAACGTCAGACAGGCAAACAAACACGCCATAGGCCGGCGTGTATGCCGGGTTACGAGATGTTGCATGTCCTACAACTTAGCGCAAACCGTGGTCCGATGGTGCATGACTTGCCTCGTTCCGGCGCGGACGCGAGACTACGCGCCGTGAAAAACCGGTCGATTACGCTGGCGTGGGCGCTCACCCTCGTGGCTCTCGCGCTTGCCATATTCGGCGTCCGCTGGCTGTGGTCCGGCGGGGCATTCCGGTCCGTGCAATCCAGCTTCGCCGGGCGCTGCCGCGCGATCGCGCTTGGCGGCAGCAGTGCCTACATGCAGCTCGACCGCGAACGCGGGCTCGCCTATCTATCGTTTCTCGATCGGGACACCCTTGCGCGCGGCGGAGCCGTGAATGGCACGGTGATGCTGCTCGATCTGAATCTGGCCGACCCGACGCCGCGCGCCGCGATGACCTTCGATCCCGGAAATTTCCGGCCTCAGGCTTTGAGCCTGCACAAGCGCGGTGCTGCGCCTGCGAAATTGTTTGCCATATCGCAGCATCCCGACGGCAGCCACGCGGTCGAAATCGCGGAGCAGGGCTCGAGCGGCGGGTTCTTTCCCAGGGAGGCCATCCGCGATCCGGCCTTCGTCGATCCCGGCGCCATCGCCGCCACGGGCGCGCGCGAGTTCTATCTCGCCAACGTCGGCAAGGATTCCGGCGTGTGGCGGTCTGGCAGCGCGACGCTGATCCACTACGACGGTGCCCGGGCCCGCATCGAGGTCACCGATCTCGCCGGTGTGGGAGGTATCGCCCTCAGCCCGGACGCGTCGCGACTCTACGTCGCCGAGACGTTCGCCAAAGCGCTGCGCATCTACCGGCGGAACCCCGCGGACGGTGCGCTGGCCCTCGAGGAGACTGTTGACCTGGACACCGCGCCTGCCGGACTCGACGTCGACGAAGAAGGTGTGGTCTGGATCGCTGCTCATCCGCGGTTGTTTCGCTTCGACAGACACGACCCCGCCATGACTTCGCCCACGCAGGTGTTGAGATTCGACCCGCGGCGAACCGGAGATGCGCGTTTGACGCAGGTCTATCTCAATGGCGGTGACGAAATTTCCGGCGGAACCGTGGCTGCCCGATGGCGCGATGAATTTCTCATTGGCGCCCAGTTCGACGAGAAGGTGCTCATTTGCAAACCGAATCCGTGAAGCCGCATCCCCCCACGCGGGGTCTTCGGCCGGGTGCGCTGTTGATCAGCGGCGTCATCAACCTGCTGGGAGCGCTGCTCGTGATTTTCGCGATGCCCGGCGCCGCCAGCGACGACCGCGTCGCCTCCGCCTGGGTGCTCGTGCAGTTCCTGTCGGGAGTGTGGGCGGGCGTGCTTGGCGCCAACTCGCCGTTCCTTCATGGGCTCGTCGCCGGAGTGCCCGCGCTGATGTTCGGCCTCGTGCTGCCGAGTCCTTTGCCCAGGCAGTTCGTAGTCATGGCGTGGTTCCTGGCGCCAGCCGCCGCGCTGCTGGCCGCGGCGCTGATGCGATTCATGCGGCGACGATAAGGATGGGTGGGGACAGACTTAAGTCTGTCCCCACTCGTTTACGTCCGGCGACGGTCCGCCATCGCGTCGATGAAGTTCTCGTCGTAATCCGCGCGCGAGGCTTCGATGACCGCCTTGGCATGGTCGAACCCGTATTTGCCCGAGATCACCATCTTGTTAGGCTCGCCCGGCACCATCTTGTAAGTGCTGAAGTAGTGCTCCAGTCGCTCCACCAGCACGGGCGCCAGTTGCGAGATGTCCTTGACGTGATCCCACACGTAGTCGCCTTCGAGCACGCCGATGATCTTGTCGTCGGCTTCGCCGCGGTCGAGTAGCTTGATGCCGCCGATCACGCGCGCGCGCAGGATGACTTCCGAACGCTCGATGGGCCGCTCGCTGACCACGCAGATGTCGAGCGGATCGCCGTCGCCGCGCTCGGCGCCCGGCGCCAGCTTGGCGATGCGCGTGCCGCAGTAGGTCCTGGGGATGAACCCGTACAACGCCGGCGGGTGGGACGAGGAGCGTTGCGGCCGGTCGACCCGCAGATAACCCGAGACCTTGTCTATCTCGTACTTGATCATGTCGAACGGCGTGATTTCGATATAGGCGTTGACGATGCGGGGAGCGTCTTCGCCCACTTCAAGGCCATGCCAGGGATGCGGGCGCCAGCGGGAAAAGTTGTGTTCGGTCATGGGTGTGTAGTCTAGGGAGCGGATCGCGCGATGGCGAGTGGCGCGCCTTGCGCTTATCCTCCCAGCCCATGTCTGCAATGACTTCGAGGGGGGCGGCCATCACCGGCTGGGGCAAGTGTCTGCCCCCGGCCGTGCTCACCAATGCCGACATCGCCACATTCCTCGATACCAGCGACGAATGGATCACCACGCGCACCGGCATCCGCGAACGGCGCGTGTCGCATGTCGGGCTGGGTGAGCTCATGTACGTGGCCGCGGCGCGCGCGCTGGCCTGCGCCGGCGTGGACGGCAAACGGATCGAACTCATCGTGGCCGGCACCACGAGTTACGACGACCAGGTGCCGAACGTCGCCTCGGGCATCCAGCGGCGCATCGGCGCCGATGGCTGCGCCGCCATGGACGTCAACACCGCCTGCACGAGTTTTCTCTACTCCCTATCTACCGCCACGGCGCTCATCAGGACCGGCGTGGCCAGGAACGCGCTGGTGATCGGCGCCGAGGTCATCTCGCCGTTCATCGACTGGTCCGACCGCAACACCGCGGTGTTGTTTGGCGATGGCGGCGCGGCCGTGGTGCTCGAGGCCACCGATCGCGAGGAAGGATTGCTGGCCGAGCGGCTCGGCTGTTACGGCGAATCGCGCGAGATCCTGCGCGTGCACGGCATGGGCGCGGCGTATGCGCACCAGAACCGCATCATCGGCAAGACCGAGTGGCAGTTCGAAGGCCAGGATATCTTCAAGAAGGCGGTGCATGGCATGGCCACGGCCTGCGGCGAGGCGCTGGCCAAGCTCGGCAAGGGCCCCGCGGATGTCGACCTCGTGATTCCGCACCAGGCCAACCTGCGCATCATCGAGGCGGTCGCCAAGAGAACCGGCGTTCCCATGGAGCGCGTGTTCGTCAACGTGCAGCGCTACGGAAACATGTCGGCGGCCACGGTGCCCGTGGCTTTGTGCGAAGCGCTCGAAGAAGGCCGCGTGAAACCCGGCGCGTTGCTGCTCATGCCTTCGTTCGGCGGCGGGCTCACGTTCACGGGTCACGTGGTGCGTTGGGGCGAGCGCATCACGCCGCTGGGCATCAGCGACGTCGAGCTTCCGCCCGCCACTCAGACCGCGCTGGAGCTGGTCGGGAAATATCGCGGCATCGGCCGGCTTCGCGTCGAGTCGATCTAACGCGGCACAGGCGAGCGCCACCCCACAATGACAAAGCCCGCGTTGCTTGCGCTTCGCGGGCTTCGTTTGACCTGTGCTGGAACGTCTGGCTCTTGGCTTTCTTTCTAGGCCTTTTTCTTGGCCTTTGCGACTTTTGCTTTTTTCTTGGCTGGATCTTTCGGGCGGGACTTTCCAAACGAGCCCGCATATAACTTTCCGCGCTTCGTGCGACGGTCACCCTTACCCATTCGCTTCTTCCTTGTTCTGCGCAATCCACAACAGCGCGGCTTCGATGTCGGAAAGCTGCGCGGCAGTCATGCCAGGGATGCGGCCACCGCCGGCTTCCTGCTTGACGCGCGCGAGCTCGGTCGACGACACCGTGCTTACCCAAGTGAGCCCGCGGCGCACTTTGGAGGTGAATTTCTGGGACTTCTCTTCTTCGGCCATGTCGACTCCTGATCAACCGATCTCTATAGCGGGCCGAAACATAGCGCGGCTAACGATATCTGGCCAGAACTTTCGTCAGAGCCGCCGAGCCCGGTGACAGGTCCTTGAAGGGAATCTGATTTAACGGAATGGATGGAGTCTCATTGACATCGTGGAACTCCTTTCCTTGCGGGTCGACGTATAGAAGTCCCGTCAGGAATTCACCTTTTTTCAACCTTTCGGATATCGCAGCGGTGGCAGCCTCGCGATTCGTGGGGTCATAGGCCTCGTCGAGTTTGCGCAGCAGTATCCGGCTGCCGTCGTGCAACACGACGGGCAGGACATCGCCCGCGGCGTAATCCGCCGAGATTTCCCGCTGGAAAGGCACGAAGTCCGCATGTACGGCCGCGTCGTAATGCTCGCGGGTGTACTGATAACTCTTGGTGGACCCCTCGTGATCGTTGAAGGTGACGCAGGGCGACAAGACGTCTATCAACGCGAAACCCTTGTGCTTGAGCGCAGCCTGGACGAGTGGCACCAATTGTTGTTTGTCGCCGGAAAAACTGCGCGCGACGAAGGTGGCGCCGAGAGTGAGCGCAAGCAGCACCGGGTCGATCGGCGGCTGTTGATTCACCTCGCCTTTCTTGGCCTTGGTGCCCACGTCCGCGGAGGCCGAAAACTGCCCCTTGGTCAGGCCGTACACCCCGTTGTTCTCGATGATGTAAGCCATGTTCAGGTTGCGGCGGATCGCGTGGCAGAACTGCCCGAGCCCGATGGACAAGGTGTCGCCGTCGCCCGAGACGCCGATGTACGTGAGATTGCGGTTTGCGGCATTGGCGCCCATGGCGATGGACGGCATGCGGCCATGAACGGAATTGAAGCCATGCCCGCCGCTCACGAAATAGGCCGTGGTCTTCGACGAGCAGCCGATGCCCGACAGCTTCACCATGTTCTGCGGCTCGATGTCGATGCCCCAGGACGCTTCGATGATGGCGGCGGTGATCGAGTCGTGGCCGCAGCCGGCACAGAGCGTGGAGAGGCCGCCTTCGTAGTCGCGGCGCGTGAGGCCGAGCGAATTCTTCGGCAGCGACGGGTGACGGACCTTCGGTTTGGGCAGGAATGTCATGCCACACCTGTGGAGGATATGGCTTCGAGCTTGCGGGTTTTCGGCGAGATCTCCGCCAGCACGCCCTTGACGATGAACTCCGAGGAGATCGGCAGCCCGCTGTAGTGCAGCAGCGAACGCAGCTTCGACTTTTCCACGCGCGTCTCCAGCGTGAGCAGCGAGCGCATCTGCGCGTCGCGATTCTGCTCGACGACGAACACCAGTTTCTGCTGCTCGAGGAATTTTTCCACTTCGTCGCCGAACGGAAACGACCGGAGCCGCATGTAGTTAGTCTTGACGCCGTGCTCGGCGAGGATGTCGAGCGCTTCGCGGACCGCGCCGTCGGAGCTGCCGTAGGCGACCAGCGCGATGTCGATGTGTGCGTCCTGCTCGATGACGGGCTTGGGCACCAGGCGTTTCGCCGTGGCGAACTTGCGCGTGAGCCGGTCGAGCACCACCTGGTATTCCGCGGAGTCCTCGGTGTACACGCCGTACTGCGTGTGGCCGGAGCCGCGTGTGAAATACGCGGCCTTCGGATGCACGCCGGGCAGCGTGCGGTACGGGATGCCGTCGCCGTCCACGTCCAGGTAGCGATGGAATTTCTCGAGCTTGACGATCTCTTCCTTGCCCAGCACCTTGCCGCGATCGGGAACGTAGTTGTCGTCCCATTTCAGATCGGGACACATCCAGTCGTTCATGCCGATGTCTAGATCGGACATCACCATGATGGGCGTCTGCAGCCGTTCGGCGAGGTCGAAGGCATCGCGCGCGAAGTAGAAGCACTCTTCCGGATCGCGCGGGAACAGGCAGACATGTTTCGTGTCGCCATGCGAAGCGTAGGCGCCCTCGAGGATGTCGCACTGCTGTGTACGCGTCGGCATTCCGGTGGAAGGCCCCACGCGCTGGATGTCGAACAGCACCGCGGGCACCTCGGCGTAGTACGCGAGCCCGAGGAATTCGTTCATGAGCGAGAGGCCGGGGCCGGAGGTGGCGGTGAAGGCGCGTGCGCCGTTCCAGTTGGCGCCCAGCACCATGCCGATGGCGGCGAGTTCGTCCTCGGCCTGGATGAACGCGAAATTCTTCGCGCCGGTGTTCGGATCGACGCGTAGTTTGTCCGCGAACATCTTGTACGCGTCCATGAGCGAGGTGGAGGGCGTGATCGGATACCAGGCGCCGACGGTGGCGCCGGCGAACACGCAGCCGAGCCCGGCCGCAGTATTGCCGTCGACGAGGATGTGCCCGGCGGTCTTCGAGGACCCCAGCAACCCCGGCGCCACGTGCATGGGCAACGGACACGTGAAGTTCGCCTTGGTGTATTCGTAGCCCAGCGTGATCGCCTTCATGTTCGACTCCACGAGTGCCGGCTTCTTCGCGTAGGTTTCCGCGAGCAGCTCGCGGATCTTCGCGATATCGAGGTCGAGCAATGCCGCGAGCACGCCGGCGTAGCAGATGTTCTTCATGAGGATGCGCGTGCGCACGCCGTTGAAGCTCTCGTTGCACAGTTTGGCCAGCGGCACGCCGAGCACGGTGATGTCGTCGCGGGCTAACAAGGCGGGCCGCGGCCAGGTGGAGTCGTAGATGAGGTAGCCGCCGGAAGTGACTTCGCGCACGTCCTTGGTATACGTCTCGGCGTTCATCGCGACCATGAGGTCTATCTTTCCCGAGCGCGCCACGTAGGAGTCCTTGGTGACGCGGATTTCATACCACGTGGGCAGGCCCTGGATGTTCGACGGGAAGTAGTTCTTGCCCATGACGGGCACGCCGCTTCGGAAGATGGACTTCATGAGCAGCGTGTTGGCGCTGGCCGAGCCCGTGCCGTTCACCGTCGCGATCTTGATCGCGAAGTTATTCACTCTTTCTGGCATCTCAGGCGCTCTTCGGGAGTTTTGCGGCGTTGGCGGCTGCTTCATCCGTGGCGTGTGGCCACTGGATGGTCGACTTCTGCATGTCCCAGGCAGCGGTCGGGCAGCGCTCGGCGCACAGACCGCAGTGCACACACAGGTCTTCGTCTTTGACCATGACTCGACCCGTATGTTTCAGCGCGGAAGATACGTACAAGGCCTGAGTGACATTCTTCGCCGGCGCCTTCAGCCGGCTGCGCAGGTCGGCCTCTTCACCGTTGTGCGTGATGGTCAGGCAATCCACCGGGCAGATGTCGATGCAGGCGTCGCACTCGATGCACAACTTGGTTTCGAACACCGTCTGTACGTCGCAGTTGAGGCAGCGCTGCACTTCCTTCTCGATCTGCTCCACCGTGAAGCCGAGCTCCACCTCGATGTTGAGCTTCTTGAAGCGTTCCTTGAGCGACACATGCGGCATGAGCCGCCGCTCGGCCGGGTTGTAGTCGTTGGCGTATGCCCATTCATGCATGCCCATCTTGGTGGACTGCAGGTTCACGCCCGGGGCAAGCCGCTCGGTGACCGGTTTCGACTGGCAGTGATTGTGAATGGAGATCGCCGCCTGGTGCCCGTGCTCCACGGCCCAGATGATGTTCTTGGGTCCGAACGCGGCGTCCCCGCCGAAGAACACACCTTCGCGCGTCGACTGGAAGGTCTTCAGGTCGACCTTGGGCACATCCCACTTGTCGAACTCGATGCCGATGTCGCGCTCGATCCACGGAAAGGAATTTTCCTGGCCGATCGCGAGGATGACGTCGTCGGCTTCGATGAACTCCTGGCCCACGATGCGCTCGGCCGTGATGCCGCCCTTCGCGTCGAGATCGTATTCGATGACGTCGAAGTTCATGCCCTTCAACCTGCCGTTCTCGACCACGAAGTTCTTCGGCGAGCGGTTGATGATGATCTTGACGTGTTCTTCCTCGGCGTCTTCGAGCTCCCACGCGGACGCCTTGAAGAACTGGCGCGGCTTGCGGGCCATGACCTTCACGTCTTTCGCGCCCAGGCGAAGCGACGTGCGGCAGCAGTCCATGGCCGTATTGCCGACGCCGATGATGAGCACCTTCTCGCCGATGGACTTGATGTGCTCGAACGCCACCGACTCGAGCCAGGTGATGCCGATGTGGATGTTGGCGGCGCCTTCGGCGCGCCCGGGTAGTTTGAGTTCCTTGCCCTTCGGCGCACCCGCGCCGACGAACACGGCGTCGTAGCCGCCCTTGGCGAGCAGGTCCTTCAGCGACTTGACCGGGTGATTGAGCTTGAGGTCGACGCCCATCTCGACGATCTGCGCGATCTCGTCGTTGAGCACTTCGGCCGGCAACCGGAACGAGGGAATGTTGGTGCGCATGAGGCCGCCGGCCACCGCGAACTGTTCGAAGATCGTGACCGAATAGCCGAGAGGCATGAGGTCGTTGGCGACCGTCAGCGAGGCGCAACCCGCGCCGATCAGCGCCACCTTCTTGCCGTTCTTCAACTTGGGAATTTTTGGCAGGCGGCCGCGGATGTCGTCCTTGTGATCGGCCGCGACGCGCTTCAGGCGGCAGATGGCCACCGGTTTTTCCTCGACCCGCCCTCGGCGGCAGGCCGGTTCACAGGGCCGATCGCAGACGCGGCCGAGGATGCCGGGGAATACATTCGAATGTCGGTTCACCATGTAGGCGTCGGTGAAGCGGCCTTGTGCAATAAGTCGAATGTATTCGGGGACGTCGGTGTGTGCTGGGCAAGCCCATTGGCAATCCACGACCTTGTGAAAGTAGTCGGGTTGCGCGGTGTCCGTCGGTTGCATATCCCCCCGGTTCAAAAACGCCGGTTTTCCCCCTCCGGCGCGTGCCCGAGTATAGGCTTGCCGCCATCGCATGAGTACGCCTACCGAAATCAAGCTCCGCAGCCGCTCGCGCGTGCTGGAAGTGGCCTTTGACGACGGAAAACGCTTCGAACTGCCTTTCGAATACCTGCGCGTGCATTCGCCGTCCGCCGAAGTGAAGGGCCACGGGCCCGGGCAGGAGGTTCTGGTCCTGGGCAAGCAGAATGTCGGAATCAAGGCCGTGGAACAGGTAGGCCAATACGCCGTCAAGCTGGTGTTCGACGACGGCCACGATTCGGGCCTCTATTCGTGGAAATACCTGCGCGAGCTGGGCGAGACCCAGCCGCAGAAGTGGGCCACCTACCTGGCGCGTGTTCAGAGCGCCCAGTAGACCCAACCCCCAAAAACAAAGGCCGGCCATCGTTAGATGGCCGGCCTTAGCAAGACCCCCGCTCGAATAGTTGGGCTTTGTAGCGAATGCAGGCCCGAAAAGCCAGCGCTTTCGAGTTGCATTTGCCAGTCCGTCTATACTGGCCGCCCTGTGACCGAGCAAAAGAAGAACGCCGACACCGATTTCGGCTACCAACGCGTTCCCTGGAACGAGAAGCAGCGCCGTGTGCGCGGTGTTTTCGATTCGGTTGCAGGCAACTACGACCTCATGAACGACCTGATGTCCGGCGGCGCGCACCGGCTCTGGAAAGAGTTCACGCTGTCGCTGACCAGCCTGCGTCCCGGCCAGCGCGCGCTCGACGTCGCCGGCGGCACCGGCGACCTCACTACCGGCCTCGCGAAACAGGTCGGCAAGACGGGCGTGGTGATCCTCTCCGACATCAATGCGGCCATGCTCGGGGAAGGCCGCGACCGCCTGCTGGATGCGGGCGTGGTCGGCAACGTGTCCTGCGTGCTCGCAAATGCGGAAAAACTGCCTTTCGCAAGTTCCTCGTTCGACTGCGTCACCATCGGCTTCGGCCTGCGCAACGTCACCGACAAGGCGGCCGCGCTGGCCGACATGCGCCGGGTGCTCAAACCGGGCGGCCAGCTGCTGGTGCTCGAGTTTTCGCAGCCCGTCGTGCCGCTGCTCAAGCCGCTCTACGACCTGTATTCCTTCCGCGTGCTGCCGCTGCTCGGCAAGCTGGTGGCCAAGGATGAAGACAGTTACCGATATCTCGCCGAATCCATCCGCATGCATCCCGACCAGGAAACCTTGTTAGGCATGCTGCGCGATGCGGGTCTCGAAGACTGCCGTTACCACAACCTCTCTGGCGGCATCGTCGCCGTGCATCGCGGCTACAGGTACTGACTGACTTGTCGCATCATGGGCCCGCTCTTTTCAGCATTCGTGTTGTTCATCGTGGCAGGTGGTCTGTTCGTACCCTCCTTTGTTTTCGCGCTCGCCATGCTTCGATCGCCGTGGCGCGCATTCGTGCTGTCGGCCACGTTCTCCATGGGCGCGTTCCTCGGCGGCCTGGGCGCGTTCGCGCTTGCCATGTCGATCGTTGCCCGACGCCATTCGAGCTCGGTTACGGACTTGCTGGTCACCCTGTTCGCGGCCGCCGGCGCGGTGGCTGGAGGCGTGATCGCGGTCTATCTGCTCGGCAGGCTGAGCAAATATCCGCCCTGGCGCCGCAACTAGGCGGCCGATTCCACGCATGCTGACCCAGGCGATCGAGAACCTGCTGAACCGCAACCTGCCGCGCAGCCCGCGCGCGCTCGAGCTGTGCGCGGCGCTTTCGGGCAAACGCGTGCGCGTCGAGGCCCGGGCATTGAACTGGGTGCTGGTCATCGAATCGATGAACACCTCGGTGAAGCTCACCAAGGGCGACCCCGGACCTGCGGCGGACGCGGAGATCTCGGGCACCTTGCTCAACCTCGCGGCGCTGGCCGGTTCGCACCCCGAGGAAGTCATCCAGCGCGGTGACGTGGAGATTCGCGGCGACGCCGAAGTGGCGCAGCAGTTCCGCGAGCTCGCGATGCTGCTCAAGCCGGACGTCGAAGAGGAACTGTCGAAGATCATCGGCGATACGCCTGCGCACCAGGCCTTGCGCCTCGTACGCATGGCCACCGCCTTCGGCAGGCGCGCGGCCACGACCGGCGTGCGCAATGTCGCCGAATACCTGGCGCACGAGCGCCGCGACCTGGTGCCACGCGCCGAGGCCGAAGATTTCTACCGGAGCGTCGAACGCCTGCGCGATGACCTCGATCGGCTCGAAGCGCGGACGCGACTGCTCGGCGAGACCGCAATCGAGGACGAAGTGCAACGATGAAATTGCGCGTGTTGT
Source organism: Steroidobacteraceae bacterium (assembly GCA_035765415.1). Taxonomy (GTDB): domain Bacteria; phylum Pseudomonadota; class Gammaproteobacteria; order Steroidobacterales; family Steroidobacteraceae; genus CADEED01. The sequence goes on from DASTXR010000035.1 coordinate 14,579, forward strand.
CCCGGCTCATCGAGATTCAGCGGGTGCTGGTGCGGCATGGATTGGACGAATTCGTCCGCGCCACTCACCTCTACCGGCCGCTGCGATTCCTGTTCCTGCTCTCGCCCTGGACCTGGGCGGTGCGCCGCGGCGACGCGCCGCGCGCCGAACGGCTGCGACTGGCGCTCGAGGAACTGGGCCCCATCTTCGTGAAGTTCGGCCAGGCGCTATCTACCCGCCGCGACCTGCTGCCGGTGGACATCGCCGACGAGCTCGCGAAGCTCCAGGATCGCGTGCCGCCTTTCGACGGCAAGATAGCCCGCGCCGTCATCGAAGCCGCGTACGGGCGCGCCGCCGAGCAGGTGTTTTCCACCTTCGACGAAAAACCGCTGGCGGCGGCTTCCATCGCCCAGGTGCACACCGCCGAATTGCGCGCCGAAGTGCCGCTGAACGGCGCAAAGACGCGCGAAGTAGTGGTGAAGGTGCTGCGCCCGGGCATGCACGCGATCATCGCGCGCGACCTGGAAGTGCTGCGCGCGCTGGCCGCATTCGCGGAAGCGAACTGGGAAGGCAGCCAGCGACTCAAGCCCGTGGAAGTGGTCGCCGAGTACGAAAAGACCATCATCGATGAGCTCGACCTGATGCGCGAAGCGGGCAACGCCTCGCAGCTGCGCCGGAATTTCGAGAACTCCCCTCTTCTATATGTGCCGGCGGTGCACTGGGATTTCTGCCGCCCGGGCGTCATGGTCATGGAGCGCATCCACGGCGTGCAGATCTCCAACATGGCGCGGCTGCGCGAAGCCGGCACCGACATCCGCAAGCTCGCGGAGAACGGCGTCGAGATCTTCTTCACGCAGGTGTTCAAGCACAATTTCTTCCACGCCGACATGCATCCCGGCAACATCTTCGTGCTCATCGACAATCCGGCGCAGCCCAGGTATGCCGCGGTGGATTTCGGCATCGTCGGCACGCTCGATCCGCGCGACCAGTACTACCTCGCGGAGAATTTCCTGGCGGTGTTCGAGCGCGATTACCGGAAAGTGGCCACGCTGCACCTGGAGTCGGGCTGGGTGCCCGAGGGCTCGCGCGTCGACGAGATGGAATCGGCGATTCGCACGGTGTGCGAGCCGATCTTCAACAAGCCGCTGAAGGAGATCTCTTTCGGCACGGTGCTGTTGCGGCTGTTCGAGATTTCCCGGCGCTTCAACGTGTCCATCCAGCCGCAGCTCATCCTGCTGCAGAAGACGCTGCTCAACATCGAAGGGCTGGGAAGAGAGCTGTATCCGGACCTCGACATCTTCAAGACCGCAGGTCCCATCATGCGCGACTGGGTGCGCGAGAAGATGAGCGGCCGCGCAATCCTGGAAAACGCGCGGGCGCAGCTGCCGGAGATCCTCACCAGCCTGCAGACGCTGGCGCCGCTGGTCCGCTCGGCGGTGCAGCGCGCGCAGGATGGCCGGTTGCGGCTCGCGGTGGAAGCGCCCGAGATCAATGCGCTGCGCTCCGAAATCCGGCGCACCAATCGGAGGCGGGACAAGGTGACCATCGCAGCCGTGCTGCTGCTGGGCGGCATCGTGTGGACCGCGATCGGGCACGACCCCGCGTGGGCCGGCTGGGTGCTCGCCGGCGGCGGCGCCGCGTGGTTGTTAGGGCTGCTTCGCCACTGACTTCGGAAAATACCTAGGAAATTGCGGCACTGCGGGCAACGGAGTAGTTTGACCAGATATGGCCGTCCCCGAGAGCGCTGAGCCGAGTCGCAACCTGGCGCAGTTCGTCGCTTTCGTCGCACTGGTCGTCGGCCTGTTCGTGCTGGCCGGCTGGACCTTCGACATGGAGCAGATCACCAACATCGTGCCCACCTGGCCGAAAATGGTGAGGCTGACGGCCCTGGCATTCATACTCGCGGGCGTCGCCCTGTGGCTGGCGACCATCGAAGCCCGCAAACCGGCCATCATCGCCGCCGGCGCCGTCACCGCCATCGGCGCGTTCGTGCTGCTTCGATATGCCACCGGCTGGGGCCCGTACCTGGACCAGCTCTCGTTCGCGCAGATGCCCGAGGTCATCGACGGGCACACGCCTCCCCGCATGGCGATGGCCACGGCGCTGGCCTTCCTGTTGTTAGGCGCTTCGCTGCTTTTCGCGCAACAACCGCGCGGCGCGCTCACTCACCAGGCCCTGGCGGTCGGCGGGATGCTGATCGCCTGGCTCGGCCTGTCACGGTACCTGTTCGGCGGCGAACCGCTGCTGCCGTTCGCGGACATGGCGGTGCACACCACGGTGCTCATGCTGATGCTGACCGGCGCGGCGCTCACGCTGCGGCCCGACGCCGGCATCGCCCGGCTCATGGCGAGCGGCGGTGTCGGTGGTGCGATGGCGCGGCGGCTGATTCCCGCGGCCATCCTCGTGCCTTTGCTCGCCGGCTCGCTCACCCTGTACGTCGAGCGCCGCGGCATTCTGAGCTTTGAAACCTCGATCGCATTGTTCGCGTTGTCGAGCGCCGTCGTCTTCCTCGCCTTCGTGTGGGTGAACGCCTGGCGCGGCGAACGCGCGGACGACCTGCGACGCAGCGCCGAGCGGGCCCTGCGCCTCTCCGAGGAGCGCAACCAGCTCATCGTCGAAACCGCGCTCGACGGCGTGGTCACCATCGACTACCGGGGAATCGTCACCGGCTGGAACTCCCACGCCGAAAGGCTGTTCGGCTGGACACGGGCCGAAGCGCTGGGCCGTGACCTCGCCGAGCTCATCATCCCCGAACGCCTGCGCGAACAGCATCACGCGGGCCTGCGGCGCTACCAGGAATCCGGCGTGGCGCGCGTGCTGAACAAGCGCATCGAGATGATGGCGCTGCACCGCAGCGGCAACGAGTTTCCCGTCGAGCTGGCGATCACGCCGATCGGGTTTGGCGACGACCTGGTGTTCAGCGGTTTCATTCGCGACATCACCGCGCGCAACCGCGCCGAGGAAGCGCTGCGCGAGAGCGAACAACGCTTCCGCACCACCGCCAACGCGGCGCCGGTGCTCATCTGGATGAGCGGCAAGGACAAGCGCTGCACCTGGTTCAACCAGCGCTGGCTGGATTTCGTCGGCCGCGACATGGAGCAGGAAATCGGCGACGGCTGGTGCGACAACCTGCACCCGGCCGATTTCGATCGCACGCTCGACACCTACCATGCCGCGTTCGATGCACGCCGGCCCTACGAAATGGAATATCGGCTGCAACGCGACGATGGCGCGTGGCGCTGGCTGCTCGAGCGCGGTTGCCCGCATCTCGGACCCAACGGCGAGTTCGTGGGGTTCATCGGCACCTGCATCGACATCACCGAGCATCGCGAAACCGTGGAGCAGCTGCGGGAAAACCGCGCGCGCTTCAAGACACTGGCCGAATCGCTGCCCCAGATGATCTGGACCTGCCTGCGCGACGGCCACACCGACTATCTCAGCCGCCAATGGCTCGACTACACCGGCCGCAGCGAGTCCCAGCAGTTAGGTCACGGCTGGCTCGAGCAGGTGCACCCCGATGACCGGGTCAAGGTGCACGAGGAATGGAATCGCGTCGTTGCCAGCGGCGACACCTACGACATCAGCTTCCGCATCCGCCGGTTCGACGGCGTCTACCGCTGGTTCAAGACCCGTGCCGTGCCGCTGCGCGATCCGGCGGGCCGCATCCTCAAGTGGTTCGGTTCGAACACCGACATCGAGGATTTCGTGATCGCCGAGCGCAAGCTGAAGGTGCAGCTCGAGCGCATGCAGTTGCTCGATCGCACCACGCACGCCATCGGCGCCCACCACGAATTGAGCAAGGTCTTCGAAGTGGTGCTGCGCAGCCTCGAAGACAATCTCGACATCGACTTCGTCAGCCTGTGCGTGTACCAGACCGAGCCCGAGCTGCTCACGGTCAGCTGCGTGGGCGAGCGAGGCGCGGAGCTCGCGCGCGCGATCGGCATCGTCGAGCAGGCGCGCATCGAGGTGAACGAGAACGGCCTCCACCGCTGCGTGCACGGCGAGATGGTGTACGAACCCGACATCCAGAAATCGCGGCTCCCGTTCACCACGCGCCTTGCCGGCGCCGGCCTGCGCTCGATGGTGGCTTCGCCGCTGATGATCGAGAGCGAAGTGTTCGGCGTGCTGCTGATCGCGACGCGCCAGGTGCAGGCATTCACCAGCGACGACTGCGAATTCCTGCGCCAGCTATCCAGTCACGTGGCGCTGGCCGCCCACCAGGCGCGGCTCTACGAAGCGCTGCAGGCCGCCTACCAGGACCTGCGCCAGACCCAGCAGACCGTGATGCAGCAGGAGCGCCTGCGCGCGCTCGGCCAGATTGCCAGCGGTATCGCCCACGACATCAACAACGCGTTGTCGCCGGCGGCGCTGTACACGCAGTCCATGCTGTCGCACGAGCCGAACCTGACCGACCGCTCGCGCGAGCAACTCGCCGTCATCCAGCGCGCCATCGACGACGTGGCGCGCACGGTGCAGCGCATGCGGGCCTTCTACATGCCGCGCGGGCTCGAGCTCACGCTTGCGCCCGTGGACCTCAACCTGAGCGTCATGCAGGTGGTCGACCTGACGCGCGCGCGCTGGAGCAACATCCCGCTGGAGCGCGGAATCGTCGTGAACGTTACAACCAGCCTGGCATCCGATCTGCCGGAGATCCTCGGCGCCGAGCACGAGCTGCGCGATGCGTTGACCAACCTTCTGCTGAACGCCGTCGATGCGATGCCCGAGGGCGGCAACATCGAGCTGCGCACGCGCTTCGTGGCGCGTGACGACCAGGTCGTGGTCGAAGTGCAGGACAACGGCACTGGCATGAGCGAGACCACGCGCAGCCGCTGCCTCGAACCCTTCTTCACCACCAGGGGCGATCGAGGCGCGGGCCTTGGATTGCCGATGGTGTTCGGCATGGTGCAACGGCACGGCGGCGACCTCGAAATCGACAGCGAGCTCGGCCGCGGCACCACGGTTCGCCTCATCTTCCCGCGCGCACCCACGGGCATGACGGTCAGCGAACGCCAGCTCGCGGTGCCGCCGAAACCGCTGCGCCTGCTGCTGATCGACGACGACCCGCTGCTGCTGCGATCGCTGCGCGACGCGCTCGAGCTCGATGCGCACGAAGTCGTCACCGCCGACGGTGGACAGGCGGGCATCGACGCTTTCGCGCTCGCCGTGAAGTCGGGCACCACGTTCGACGCGGTGATCACCGATCTCGGCATGCCCTACGTCGACGGCCGCAAGGTGGCGGCGCGCGTGCGGCAACTCTCGGCGCGGGTTCCCATCATCATGCTCACCGGCTGGGGGCATCGGCTGATCGCCACCGACGATCATCCCGAACATGTCGATCGCGTGCTGAGCAAGCCGCCGAAGATGGTGGAACTGCGAAGCACGCTGGCGGAACTGGTCGGCCCGCGCGACACGCACTAGTCATTTGCAGGCCAGGTACTCGAAGGAAATCACGAGTTCCTTGCCGCCCTTGCCCGGTCCGGCAACCTCCGCGCGCAGGCCGTTCGGCGTACGCCGGTATTCCACGCGCTTCGGGAAGTCATGCGCCGGATTCTCGAATCGGGCCCAGTTCTCGCCCGAAGCCGTCATGCGAAACGCGGTCGGCGCTCCGGCCCGATGCTGTGCAATGTAGTTGGTGTCGCCGGCATCCGATTCTATGCGCATGAATTCGAAGTTCACCGTCTTGCCGCCCTTGACGGTCTGGCCGACGCCGAGCATCAGGTTGCCCCGCGGCGACAGCCAGGCCTCTTCGATGAATTCACCCTCGAGATCCGTGCACCAATGACCCGCAAGCCAGCCAAATCCACTCTTGCCCGGGGAACCGGCGCCGGTGGCGCTGGCGGTACAGGCCGCAAGCGTGCCAAGAAAGATCAGTTTGAGTGTGCGCATGCGCGTACTGTGCGCCGGCGCGGTGCAGGATGCTTGAACAAAAGCGCAGAGTGCCGGGTAATCAGCGCGTGGACTACTGCGAATACCCGGTCCCCGACCCGCTGCGCCGGCACATCGCCTGCGCCTGGCGCTTGCGCGAGCCGCGGCCTGCGGGAAGAGTCCAGACTATCTACCCTGACGGGCGATGTGAACTCATCGTGCACCTGCAGACGCCACCCCTGTGCTGGGACACGGTGATCGGCTGGCACCTCCAGGCCATGACGGTGTTCGCCGCGCAACGGGTCGTGGCCGTACGACTCGAACTCGATCGACCGCTCGACTGCGTGGGTTTCCGGCTTCAACCCGCGGCATCGGCGGCTTTGACGGCGGAACGTCCGCACGGTCTGCGCGATCGCATCGTCGACCTCTCCAGCATCGATCACGGTTTCAGCATCGCGTTGCGCGCCGCGGTGCGCGCATTCGCCAGCGGCTCGGACGCCGCGGTATGGCGTCTCCTGGCGCGGCGCATTGCCAGTCACGAGCTCGACCCGAGAATCGAAACCGCGGTGACCCGCATCGAAGCGGGCGCCGGAAAGGCGCGCATCGACGCCACCGCTCGCGCCGCCGGCATGAGCAAGCGGAGTTTCCAGATCCGGTTCCGTGAGCAGGTGGGCGTCTCACCCAAGGAGTTCGCGCGCCTGATGCGCCTGCAGGCCACGCTGCGCGCGCTCGATGCCAGCAATGCGAGCATCTCCGACGTTGCCGCCGACAGTGGCTTCGCGGATCAGGCGCATGCGACGCGTGAGCTGCGGCGCATCACCGGTCTGGCGCCCGCGACATTGCGCGCGGCCCTGCGCAAGGACCGGGATGGTGACGCCACCGTACGACTGGCGGCGGCATTCGTGCGCGGTATCGCCGCCTGAGAACTACTGGGCTCCGGCTGAGAGGTGCCGCGGAATGTCCGGCGGGACGCCCGGCGGCCTGTGCCAGCGCCGTGCCAGGTGCCAGCACAGTGATGCGAGCGAAGTGAGCACCAGCGACGTCCACGCGATCCACTCCAGGTGCGGCAGCACCTTCGGTGACACGATGCCGAGCGTGAATGCGGTGATCAGCAGCGCCACGAACGATTGCGCCGATGCGGCGGTGCCGCGTGCCGCGGGGAACAGATCGAGCATGCGCAGCGTCAGCACCGGGAAGGCGAATTGCGCGCCGATCGCCGACAGGAACAGCAGCGCCTGTTGGAGCGGAATCGGCACTGCGTCGAGCCCGAAATGCAACAGGACGCGCAACGCGGAAGCGATGAACGTGATGATGAGCCCCATGTGCACCTGGCGCGTGAGGTCCATGCGCCCGGCGATGCGGCGGGAAATCGTCGCCCCGAGCATGATCCCGGTGATGACCGGCAGGAACAGCGCAGCATAGGACGTTTCGCTCATTCCCCAGTGCTTCTCGATGATCGCGGGAGCGGAGCCGATGAAGCAGGCGATCGAGCAGAAGTTGATGGCCGCGGCCAGCGACAGCATGAGGAACTCGGGATGGCGCAGCACGGTCACGGAAGTTGCCACGAGATTGCGGGCACTGAACGGAATGCGCGCCTCCGGCGGGTGCGTCTCCGGCAACTTCCACCAGGAGCCCAGCGAGAACACGATGCCGCACACCACCATGACGGCGAACACCGCGCGCCAGCCGAACGCCACGTGCACCCAGCCGCCGATGATCGGCGCCACGGCGGGCGCGAGCCCGAAGATCATGGTCGTCAGGTTCATGAGGCGCTGCGCGCTGGCGCCTTCGTACAGGTCGCGAATGATGGCTCGGCCGATGACCACGCCGACGCCCGCGGTCGCACCTTGCAGCACGCGGGACGCGATGAGCATCTCGTAGTTAGGCGCCAGCGTGCAGGCGACCGAACCCACCGTGTACAGCACCATGCCCCAGATCATCACCGGCCGGCGCCCGATCGCATCCGACAACGGCCCGTGCACCAGCGAGGCGAAGGCGAACGGCACCATGTAGGCCGTGATCACCTGCTGGAGCTTCCACGCGTCGACGTTGAGCGCCTTCTCCATCGAGTGGAACGCGGGGAAGAACGTGTCGATGGAGAACGGGCTCACCATCGACAGCCCGCCGATGAGGGCGGCGAGCATCGCGTAGCCTGGGAGCTTGTGTTTCACCAGGGTCTAGCTGCTTCGCAGGGATCTCAGGAACGCGGACGGATCCTGGCCGCTCTCCAGCACCTCGACCAGCGCCGAGCCGACGATGACCCCGGCCACGTGGCCCTTGAGCTGCTCCACCTGTTCGCGGCTGCGAATGCCGAAACCGGCGCACACGGGTAGTTTGGCGGCGGCGCTGACCTCGTCGAGGTAGCGAGTCACTTCACCCGGAACGGAGGCGGTGCGGCCGGTCGTGCCCGTCATCGTGACGGCGTACACGAAACCCTGCGTGGCGGCGCACAGCCTTGCCAGGCGCTCGGGTTGAGTGACCGGCGTGACCATCTGGACGATGGCGAGGCCATGCGGCGCGAGCGCGGTGCGCAGGTCCTCGCCTTCGTCGTACGGCAGGTCGGGGATGATGAAACCGCACACGCCGGCATTCACCGCGGCGCTCGCCAGCTTGTCGAAGCCGAACGACAGCAATGGATTCAGGTAGCTCATGAGAATGAGCGGCGCCGGGGGCAATTGGCCTTCCCGCTTCATTGCACTGAGCTCGTCGAGCAGCCAGCGCAGGCTGAAGCCCTGGCGCAGCGCCTCGCGGCTGGAACGCTGAATGGTCATGCCGTCGGCCATGGGATCGGTGAAAGGCACGCCGATCTCCACCACGTCGGCCTCGTTGCCGATCTGCGCGAGGTGCTCGCGAAACTTTTCGCGTAACGGGTATCCGGCCGTGACGAACGCGACGATGGCCGTGCCGCCGTCGGCGTCGCGAATGGCTGCGCTGATTCTTTCGGAAGGTGTCATTTCAATCCCGCCAGCACGGTGCGTTGCAATGTGGGCATGTCCTTGTCGCCGCGGCCGCTCAGGCCGATGAGCACTTTCTTGCCCGGATTCGCCCTGGCCCAGCGACGCGCGCCCGCAAAGGCGTGCGCGGATTCGATGGCCGGCAGAATGCCTTCGGTGCGGCAGCACTCGGTCAACGCCTCGAGCGATTCATCGTCGGTGGCGGCCTCGTAGCGCACGCGCCCGGCCCACAGCAGCAGCGAATGCTCGGGGCCGACGCCCGGGTAATCGAGGCCCGCGGAGACGGAGTCGGTTTCCTGGATCTGGCCGTCTTCGTCCTGCAGCAGCAGCGAATACGCGCCTTGCAGAACGCCCGGCCGGCCATACGCGAGCGTCGCGGCGTTCTGCCCCAGCCCCTTGCCCTTGCCGCCGGCCTCGATGCCGAGGATCTCCACCGACTGGTCGCCGATGAACGGATGGAATATGCCGATGGCGTTCGAACCGCCGCCCACGCAGGCGATGACGGCATCCGGCAGCGAGCCGGATTGCGCCAGCATCTGCGCGCGCGCTTCCTTGCCGATCACGGTCTGCAGCTCGCGCACCAGGTATGGATAGGGATGCGGCCCGACCGCCGAGCCGATGATGTAGAACGTGTCGTTGGGATTGCCGACCCAGTCGCGAAACGCCTCGTCGATGGCGGCGCGCAGCGTCTGGTCGCCGTTGGTCACCGGCACCACCGTGGCGCCTAACAACTTCATGCGCCCGACGTTCGGCGCCTGGCGTTCCATGTCGACCGCGCCCATGTACACCGTGCAAGGCAGGCCGATGCGCGCGCACGCGGCGGCGCTGGCCACGCCGTGCTGGCCGGCGCCCGTCTCCGCCACCACGCGCCGGGCGCCGAGGCGCCTGGCGAGCATGGCCTGGCCGAGCGCGTTGTTGATCTTGTGCGCGCCGGTGTGCGCGAGGTCCTCGCGCTTCAGCCACACTTCAGCGCCCCAGGCCTTCGACAGCTTGTGCGCATGCGTCAGCGCCGTCGGCCGGCCGACCCAGCTGGTCAATTCGCGCGTGAGTTCGGCCTGGAAATCCGCCGCGTGCAGGTGCTGCCGGATGCCGGCTTCGAGCTTCTCGAACGAGGCGTACAGCGTCTCCGGCACGTAGCGGCCGCCGAACGGGCCGAAGCGGCCGCGTGCGTCGGGATATTTTCCCGCGAGTTCGTCGGCCAGCAGCCTGGCCGGATCCAGTGACGGGTCGATGGGCTTCATACATCCAGCTCCAATGCCGCCACACGCGCGGCGCTCACGAACTTTTCGATCTTGTCGGGGCTCTTCACGCCGGGCTGCTCCTCGACGCCACTCGAGACGTCGACGCCGAACGGGTGCACGTGGCGCAGCGCGATGCCGACATTCAGCGGATTCAGCCCGCCGGCGAGGATGAGCTGGCAACCACGCGCCAGGTCAGCGGCCACTTCCCAGTCGGTAGTTTGGCCAGTCCCGCTCATGGGACCTTCGAACAACACGCGGCCGGGCAATGCGCAGGTGGCGGTCGATCCCGGGCGCATCACCGCCAGCACGCTCAGGGTCTGCGGGAGCTCGAGCGCGCCGATGTCCTCGATGTCGGTCTGCAGGACGTCGGGCCGGAAGTCGCGCAGGATTTCCTCGATCTGCTCGCGCGTGGGATGGCGCGTCACGGCCACGCACGCGACACGGTTTCGCGCCGCCGCCGCCAGCTCATTCGCGCGCTGCGTCGTGAGCTTGCGCACCGAATCGGCGAACACGAATCCGATGGCATCCACTTCGCAGGCGAGCGCGGAATTCACGGCTGCCGGCGTCGTCATGCCGCAGATCTTGATGTAAGGGCTGCGGATCACTTTCATGTACGACCCCTTGCGCCGGCACGCGCCTGCGCGAGCATGGAACGGGCCAGCAACGCGGGATCCGGTGCCGACATCAATGCGCTGCCGACCAGCGCCAGGTCATAACCGCAAGCCGCCATGCGCGCGGCATCTTCGGCCGTGGCCACACCGCTCTCGGCCACGCGCTTCACATCGGTGGGCAGCGACGACGCCAGCGCATCGAGTCGCCCGGGCACCACCTTCAACGTGACCAGGTCGCGAGAGTTGACGCCCACCATGAGCCGCGCGCGATGGCCGCGGCGCGCGCCGACGAGCGCGTGCGCGAGCTCGATGTCGGGCGCATCGAAGGCTTCGAGCAGCACGAACATGTCGAGTTCGAGCGCGGCGTCGATGAGCCGCTCGAGATCCGCTCTCGGCAACATCCGGATGATGGCCAGCACGCCACCCGCGCCGGCGGCACGACCCTCGAGCACCTGGTACGCATCGACCAGGAAATCCTTGCGCATCGCGGGCACGCCGAGCGGCGCCAGCGCGCGTGCGCCGCCGGCCAGGTCTTCGAGTGAGCCGTCGAAGCGGCTGGGCTCGGTGAGTATCGATACGGCGGCGGCGCCTGCATTGGCATACAGCGCAACGCGCTCGCCCACATCCCCTTCGCCTGCCTGCTTCAGGAGACCCACCGCGGGTGAACGCAGTTTCACTTCGGCGATCAGGTCGAAGTCGCCGAGCGCCAGCGCCGGCGGCGCGGGCAACTCCGCGACGCGCGCGCGAAGCTCGCGCAGGGGCAGCATCGCCTGCGCGGCCGCCGACCGCGCGCGGCTCGACGCCGCCATGCTTTCGAGGAAGTCGCCGCTCAAAGCCCCGCCCCCGCGCCGAACGCCGCCAGTGCGTCGAGCGTCTTGCGCGCCGCGCCGCTGTCGATGGCCTGCTTCGCGACCTGCACGCCATCGCGCGGATTGTCGACGTGGCCGACGATTTCCAGCGCCAGCGCCGCGCCTAACAACAACGCGTCGCGGTGCGGGCCCTGCCGCTCGCCCGTGAGCACCGCGCGCAGCTCGCGCGCATTGGTCGCGGCATCGCCACCCGCGAGGTCGCGCGCGCCGCACAGGTCGAGCCCGTAGTCGGAGGGGCTGCGCATTTCGCCCTTCACCGAGCCGGGCCGCACGTCGAGCACCGTGAAGGGCCCGAGCGGCGTCGGCTCATCCCAGCCTTCCGCGCCATGGACCACGAATGCGCGTTCGATGGGCAGCCCCGACAACGTCTCGGCCATGAGTTGCGCCGTGGGCAGGTTGAAGGCGCCCGTGAGCTGGAACAGCGGCGCCGCGGGATTGGTCAGAGGTCCCAGGATGTTGAACACGGTGCGCACGCCCATGGCCTGGCGAATCGGCGCCACCGCCTTCATGGCCGGGTGGTAGTGAGGCGCAAACAGGAACGTGAAGCGGGTCGCCGCCAGGCAGGCGCCGGCCGCGGATTCGTCCAGGGGTAGTTTGAGCCCGAGCTGCTCGAGCACGTCGGCGCTGCCGGACTTGCTGGATACCGAGCGATTGCCGTGTTTGACGACGTCGACGCCACAGGCCGCGGTCAGCAGCGCCGCGCCGGTGGACAGGTTGAAGCTGCCGGAGGCATCGCCGCCCGTGCCGACGATGTCGATGGCGCGCGAGCCTTGCGGAATCGACGGTTGGCGCGCCAGCGCGCGCATCGCGCGCGCGAACCCGCGCACTTCATCGGCGGTCACACCCTTGGAACGCAGCGAGGCCAGCAGCGCCCCCGCGAGCGCGGGCTGCGTCTCCGCGCTGGTGAGCGCGCGCAGCAGATCGCCGGCCTCGGCCTCGCTCAGCGACTTGCCGGACAACAAGTGTTCCAGTGTGTCGCGCAGGCTCATTGTTTGCCGCCCGTCATCTTCAGGAAGTTGCCGATGAGTTGGGGGCCGTCCGGCGTGAGCACGCTCTCGGGATGGAACTGCACGCCTTCGACCTTGAGCCGCCTGTGGCGCACGCCCATGATCTCGCCCTCCGGCGTCTGCGCCGTGACCTCGAGATCGGCGGGCAGCGTTTCCGCCTTGGCTATCAGCGAGTGATAACGACCCACTTCGGCGGACTGCGGGATGCCGGCAAACAACCCCTTGCTGTCGTGCGTGACGGGTGATGTCTTGCCGTGCATGAGCCGCGGCGCCCGCACCACCTTGCCGCCGAACACCTCGACGATGGACTGGTGCCCGAGGCATACGCCGAACACCGGCACCTGCCCGGCGAAAGCGCGGATCATGTCCATGCTGACTCCCGCGTCGTATGGCGTTCCGGGCCCCGGTGAAATGCACAGGTGCGTCGGCGCGGTGGCCTGCGCCTGTTCCACGGTGATTTCATCGTTGCGGCGCACATCCACCTCGGCGCCGAGAATCATGAAGGCCTGCACCAGGTTGTAGGTGAATGAATCGTAGTTGTCGATCAGCAGTAATCGGACGCTCATAGACCCTCCGCCGCGAGTTTGAGCGCGCGCGCCATCGCGCCGGATTTTGCGATGATCTCTTCGTACTCGGTCAGCGGCACGCTGTCGGCGACCACGCCGGCCCCCGCCTGGTAACTGTATTCGTCGCCGCGGAACACCAGCGTGCGAATGGTGATGGCCTGGTCCATGTCGCCACGCGCGCCGAAGTAGCCGACGGTGCCGCCATACAGGCCGCGCCGGACCGGTTCCAGCTCGTCGATGATTTCCATGGCGCGCACCTTCGGCGCACCGACCAGCGTGCCCGCGGGGAAAGTGGCGGCGAACAGGTCGAACGCATCGCGTCCCGTCGCCAGCCGCCCCTTCACGCCGCTCACGATGTGCATCACGTGGCTGTAGCGTTCGATCACCCGGTAAGGATCGACATGCACGCTGCCGGCGCGGGCCACGCGGCCGAGATCGTTGCGCGCGAGATCGACCAGCATCACGTGCTCGGCGTTTTCCTTCACGTCGGCGAGCAGGTCGCGCTCGTGCTGCTCATCGACCGCCTGGTCGTCGGCGCGGGGCCGTGTGCCGGCGATGGGCCGCAGCTGGGCGTCTCCCTGCGCGGACACTTTCACGAGCGCCTCGGGCGACGACCCCACCACGGTGACGTCGCCGAGCCTGCAGTAGTACATGTAGGGCGAAGGATTGATGAGCCGCAGCGCGCGATAGGCCTCGAACGGGTCGAGGGAATGTTTGCCCGCGAACCGCGACGACAGGACGAGCTGGTAGACGTCGCCCGCGGCGATGTAGTCCTGCGTGCGCTTCACGCCCGCCATGTACTCCTCGCGCGACAGCGAGCCCACGGCCGGGGAATACCCGCCGGTGACGCCGGCAATGTAGTTAGGCAGGCCGCCACGCAGCGCCTTGATGACCTCGCGGCGCAGCGCCTGGCGCTCGCCTTCCGGGCCGGCGTGCAGCAGCGCGATGCCGCGCGTCAGGTGATCGAACACCAGCAGCGACTCGGGCGCGACATAGTGCAGGTCCGGAACCGGGTTGTCGGCGCGCGCCGCCTGCGGCAGGCGTTCGAAGTAGCGCACCACGTCGTACGAGGAATAACCGACCAGCCCGCCCGCGAGAGGCACACCGGCCATTTCCGGCAGCGGCTTGGGCGCGGCGGCCAGCGCCTTGCGAAGCGCATCCAACAACCCGGCGCGGTTCGCGGGCCGTGGCAGCTTCGCGTTGCCGACGGTGAGACCGTCGGCGTCGAGCTTCACCTCGAGGCAATTTCCGAAACCGATGAATGAATAACGCGCGAGTCGCTCGCCGCCCTCCACACTTTCCAGCAGGAAGCGGGGATTGAAGGCGCCGAGTTTGGCGAACGCCGACACTGGAGTGTCGAGATCGCCGGCGATGTCAAAGGGCGGTTTCACCGCGGTTCAACTCCCATGTAATTCATGCGGACAATAAAAAACCCATCTCAGGCTTGGCACCGGAGATGGGTTCTTTTGGAATTCGCTCTGTTATCGACTACTCAACAGTGCTACGCAATAGCGTCCCGAAGGCCCACTCCTTATTGGAGGCGCCACCACCAGACTTTGCGGATGTTGTTGCTGCGATCGTTCATCGAGGGCGGCGAGTATCGCCAAGGGGCAACGGCGGCGTCAAGGCTGATGACGCTCGCTCAGCCAGATTCATGGAGTTCCGCTGAAATAGGTGGCCGGAAATTTCTCCACGATGAGCCCCATCGGCGCACCACCGGCGCTGATCAGATAGGTGCGCGACAGCAGCGCAGCGCCGGCGCCGGCGCCAAACAACGCGGCGACCTCACTGTCGCGCTCGCGCCGAAAGTCGATGATCTCCCGGAAGGTTTCGAGCCGCGCCGCTTTCCATAACTGACCGATGGGCGTATCCGTTTGCAGGATGGTCTCCTGCATTCCCTTCGGCATGCGCGCAGGCACCAGCCAGGACTGCGCATGCATGTACGCCTGCGTGGCGCCCTGCAGCAGGATCCGCCGGCAAAGCACCGGCTCCGTGGCGGACACACCCAGCGCGGCCGGCGCGCCCGTCACGAGCGCGTGACCGAGCTTCCGGACGCGGATCCTTTCGCCCGTATAGATCTCGAGCAATTGCGTCACCGTGCCGTCGGTGGTCAGCAGCACTTTCTGCGCAACACTCAGGGCATCGTCATCGGCGATGGCGCGTTCCGGCGTCGGAAGCTCCAAGCTACTTTCCGCCGCACTTCGCGGCGATCTGCTCGACCGTCTGCGTGCCCAGGGCCTCGGCGGCGGGCGACTGGGTCAGATCCTTGCCCATGACTTTTCGCCCCAGGTCCGAGCTCGAGAACTCGGAGATCCTGGCAAGCTGCGGCGCCGAGATGTCTTCCTTGCCCGGAATGTCCGGCAGCACCGAAGCATCACCCTGACGGGTGCGAAGGCGGCGCAACAAACCTTCGACGTACTTGACCCCGGCGTCCGACTGGAAGAACGCGAGCGATGTTTCGATTTCCGACGGGCTCAGCACGCTGTCGACGACGCGCGCCCAGCCGGCGGTGAAGTCGGTATAGGGAATGCGCTTCACGCAGGAATTGTTGGTCTTGCCGTAACGCTCGCGCAGGGAACCGTTGAGAAACGCCAGTTTCGCGGTGCCGACGGCAATTTCGTCCGAACGCATGGCGCGAACCAGTGCGACGGACCTGGAGGTGTCCTGGCCATGCGCCATCGCGGCGAACATTGCAAACAGCGGCGCTGCGATTTTCTTCATGCGGCTTTCCGGGTGACGAACCGTGGCAGAATCTTGAGGAAGGAATATACCGCGAGGAGCCCGCATGACACGCCGATTGATTTCTTCCGGATCCACGTTCGAAAAGAGCATCGGTTATTCCCGCGCCGTGGTCGACGGCGACTGGGTCTTCGTGTCCGGCACCACCGGTTTCGACTACGCGAACATGACCATCCAGGACGACGCCGTGCCGCAGTGCGAGCAGGCGCTGAAGAACATCGAGGCTGCGCTCGAGCAGGCGAATGCCGGTTTCGCGGATGTCGTACGCGTGCACTACCTCATGACGGACCCCACCGACTTCGAGCGCTGCTGGCCCGCCATGGGCAAGGCGTTTGGCGATGTACGGCCCGCGTGCACCATGATGGTGGTGGGACTCGCCGACCCGCGCATGAAGATCGAGATCGAAGTCACCGCCCTTCTTCGCAAGAAGACGGGCCGCAAGGCCGCGCCGCGCAAGAAGAAGCCGACGAAGGCCGCGAAGCGCAAGAAATAGACCGGGGACTGGCTCCGTTTTCCGTCCGCGGAAAACGGTGCCTGTCCCCCTTCCGACCCGACGGTAAGGGAATCGATGTCCTCCGACTACGAAAAGTTAGGCGTCTTCTACCTGGGCCGCGAATTCGACCCCGCCGCCAACGCGCTGAAAAGCGATCTCGTGCTCTACGACTCGAGAGACCTCACTACTCACGCCGTGTGCGTGGGCATGACCGGCAGCGGCAAGACCGGGCTGTGCCTGTCGCTGCTGGAAGAAGCCGCCATCGACGGCGTGCCCGCGATCTGCATCGATCCCAAGGGCGACCTCGGCAACCTCCTGCTCACTTTTCCGGATCTCGCGCCCGCGGATTTCGAGCCCTGGGTGGATGCCGGAGATGCGGCGCGCAAGGGCGTCAGCGTCGCCGCGCTCGCGGCAAAAACAGCCGAGTCGTGGAAAAGCGGTCTCGCCGAATGGGACCAGGCTCCCGAGCGCATCGGCAAACTGCGCGCCGCGGCGGACGTGGCTATCTACACACCGGGTGCCGAAACCGGGCTGCCGCTTTCCGTATTGCGGTCATTCTCTCCCGGCGTTGATTCGGTAGGGGGACAGGCCCCTTCGGGTACAGTCCCCGATCTTTCAAATGGTGCCCTGCGCGATCGCGTCGGCTCGGTGGTATCCGGGCTGCTCAGCCTCATGGGCATCGAGGCCGACCCCATCGGCTCGCGCGAACACATCCTGCTCGCCAACATCCTCGAAGGCGCGTGGCGCGCCGGCCTCTCGCTCGACATGACCGGCCTCATCCAGGCGGTGCAGAAGCCGGCTTTCGACAAGCTGGGAGCATTCGATCTCGAAACCTTCTTTCCGGCAAAAGACCGTACGAAGCTTGCGATGGGGATCAATTCACTCATCGCCTCGCCGGGCTTCGCCACGTGGATGCAGGGCGAGCCGCTCGATGCGCAGCGCCTGCTGTTCACGCCCGAAGGCAAACCGCGTATCTCGATCATCTCCATCGCGCATCTCAACGATGCCGAGCGCATGTTCATCGTCACGCTGGTGCTCAACGAAATCATCGCGTGGATGCGCAACCAGTCGGGCACGAGCTCGTTGCGCGCCATTCTCTACATGGACGAGATCTTCGGGTTCTTTCCGCCATCCGCCAATCCGCCGTCCAAGCTGCCCATGCTCACGCTGCTCAAGCAGGCGCGTGCGTTCGGCCTGGGGTGCGTGCTCGCCACGCAGAATCCCGTCGATCTCGACTACAAGGGGCTCGCCAACTGCGGCACCTGGTTCATCGGCCGGCTGCAGACCGAGCGCGACAAGCTGCGTGTCATCGAAGGGCTGAAGTCCGCGCTGGCGGGCGCCGGTGATGATGCCGATCTCGAATCGCTGATGGGAAGCCTCTCGCAGCGCGTGTTCCTGATGCGCAACGTGCACGACGACGCGCCGGTGCTCATGAAAACGCGGTGGGCGCTGTCGTACCTGCGCGGCCCGCTCACGGGCACCGAGATTGCGCGCGTGATGGCGCCGAAAAAGGCGATGGCTGCCGAAGTGCGCAACGCCGTGGGCGAACTGCGCACGGCGAGCGCGAAGATCGAAGCGATGCAGGCGGGACGAAGCGACACCGCGATGCCGGTGCCTTCCGCCTCCCGCCCGGCAGTTGGAGCCGGCATTCGCGAATACTTCCTGCGGGCCGACGGCGCAGCGGACAGCCTGACTACCTACAAGCCGATGATTCTCGGATTCGCGAAGCTGCACTTCATCGATGCGAAGCTCGGCCTGGACGAATGGCAAACCGGCACGTGGCTCGCTCCGCTCGCGGACAGCAATGGGGAAGTATCCTGGGAAGACAGCCTCAAGCATCCTTTCATGAAGGAAAAGTTGCTCGGCACGCCGGTGCCGAATGCCGAATTCGCCGAGATTCCCGGCAAGGCATTACGCGCGGCCAGTTATGGCGAATGGGCGAAGTCGTTGCAGTCATACCTGTACGAAACTGCCCGCACGAAAGTGATGTGGTCCGACACTTTCAAGAGCGCATCGAAGCCGGACGAAGTCGAGGGCGACTTCCGTACGCGCCTCACACTCGCTGCGCGCGAAAAGCGCGATGCCGCCGTGGCTGACCTGCGCAGGCGCTGGCAGGCGAAGCTGCAGACGCTGCAGGACCAGATCCGCCGCGGCGAGGAACGCCGCGAGCGCGAATCCAGCCAGCTCTCGCAGCAGAAGATCAACACGGCCCTGTCCATCGGCAGCTCGATCCTCGGGGCTTTGTTAGGCCGCAAGGCCATCTCCGCCACGAACGTCGGGCGCGTGGGTTCGGCAGCACGCTCGGCCACGCGCATCGGGCGCGAATCGCAGGACGTGGAGCGCGCCGAGGAAAGCCTCGAGGCCCTGCAGCAGCGGCTCGAAGCCGCGAAGCGCGAAGTCGACGCCGAGGTTGCGCGGCTCGAGCACACACTGGACGCTTCTTCCATTTCGCTGCGCGCCATCGAAGTGCCGGCGCGCAAAGCCGATATCGCCGTTGGCGAAGTCGCATTGGTATGGACCCCGTGGCGCAAGGGCGCCGACGGTTTTCCCGCGCAGGCATACGATTGACGCCAACCCCAAGGAATCTCCCATGAAAGAGCTCATCGACAGCCTCACCAAGACCCTTGGCATCAGCGGCACGCAGGCCGAAGGTGGCGCGGCGGTGCTGCTGAAGGCCGCGAAAGACAAACTCGGCGCGGCCGAGTTCGACAGCCAGCTCGGCAGCGTGCCCGGGCTCTACGATCTCCTGAAGAAGGCGCCCGCCCCGGGCGGTGGTGGTCTCGGTGGATTGCTGGGCGGCCTCGCCGGCGCCATGGGCGGCAATGCCGCGCTCATCAGCTCCATCGTCAGCGGTTTTGGCAAGCTGGGGCTCAAGGCCGATGACGCCAAGAAATTCGTGCCGGTAATCCTCGGATTCCTGCGCACCAAGGTCGGACCGGACGTCGTGTCCAATCTCGAAAAAACCCTACGCGCCTGATAGCGGAAACCCAGCCATGCCTTCTTTCGATGCCGTCTCCGAACTGGACACCCATGAACTCACCAACGCCGTGGACCAGGCGAATCGCGAGCTCTCGCAGCGCTTCGACTTCAAGGACACGGGCGCCGAGTTCGAGCTCAAGGAAAAGGAAATGACGGTGAGCCTGAAAGCGCCCGCCGAGTTCCAGCTCAAGCAGATGGTCGACATCCTGGCGCAACGCCTGAGCAAACGCGGCATCGACGTGCGCTGCATGGAGAAGAAAGACGCGGTGAGCAATCTCGCCGAGGCGCGCCAGGACATCGTGATGCGCCATGGCATCGACGCCGATGCCGGCCGGAAACTTCAGAAGCTGGTGAAGGAATCCAGGCTCAAGGTGCAGGCGTCGATACAGGGCGACAAGCTGCGCGTGACCGGCAAATCCCGCGACGACCTGCAGGCCGCCATGGCGCTGCTGCGCAAGGCCGAGCTCGACCGCCCGCTCCAGTTCAACAACTTTCGCGACTAACTACGTAATTTCACCGCGAAGGTGTAGCGCGAAACGGGGCAATTGCGATTCGGCGGCTTGCCGGCGTGGCGGATCGCGCCATCGAACAGCAGCAGGCGCGCGGCGCGCGGCGACACCGCGATCTGCGCCTCGCCCGCAGCGTCGTAGAACAGGGTCTCGCCGCCCCATTCCGTATCCCAGCGTTCACAAAGAAACCACAACGCGGTGAGCTCGCGCGCGCCGGGCACGGCATCCACGTGCGTGAGCAGCACGTCGCCGAACGACGAGTAGTTGGTATAGACCCGGTAGGGCCGGAACGCCTCGCCGGGCCGGACGACCGCGACGGCCTTTTCCGTGGCCTGCCACAGGCTGGTGCGCGGGAGGTTCTCGAGCGGCATCTCGCAGACCCAGTGCCGGAACTCCGTGGCTTCGGGTCGCGCGGTTTCGGTCCGCGTGAATGCAGCCCGGGAGATCGCGGCGAAATAACGCGCCGATTCCTCGGGCGACACCAGGTCGTCGAACACGAACACGTCGCGCCCCTCGACCTGCACGTGCCGGCTCGGAGTGCTCACATCGGCTTTCCTGAAAGCGGAGGCGCGGCGCAATGCCTGCGGATGTACTCGTCGTGCAGCGGGAATGTCTGCACGCGTTTCTGGATGTCACCGCTCATCAACACGAAGCGGCGCTCGAGCTCGGCGTCCGACGGAATATCGGCGAACGGGTGATAGGCCACGGGTTTGACCCCCTGTCCGTGGAAGAGCGCGAACCAGCTCGATTCCTTGAAGAGGTCATAGGCGGCAACGACGATGTTTCCGCTGCGTTCGTACATTTCCCAGCGTTGCTTGAGCGAATCCGGCTTGGCGATCGCGCGGCAGTGCCGCCAGAACGGCGTGTCGTCGCGCAAGGTGGCCGTGTAGTGAAGCACGAGGAAATCGCGGATGTCTTCGAGCTCGATGCGCGCGAGCGCGTTGAATTTTTCGACGGTCGCAGGATCGATATCGCCGCCCGGCAGCATGAACATCAGCCGGGCAACCATCGCCTGGATGAGGTGAATGCTGGTCGACTCGAGCGGCTCGAGGAATCCGCTGGCGAGGCCGACCGCCACGCAATTCTTTTTCCACACTTCCCTGCGCCGCCCCGTCACGAAGCGCAGCGGACGCGGCGCAGCCAGTGCGGCGCCATCGAGGCGCTCCAGCAGACGGCTGGCCGCCTCGTCATCGCTGATGAACTCGCTGCAATATACGTAGCCATTGCCGGTGCGATGCTGCAGCGGAATACGCCACTGCCATCCCGCCTCACGCGAAGTGGAGCGCGTGTATGGCGTGGTAGCGGCGGCGCGTTCGCAAGGCACGGCCATGGCCCGATTGCATGGCAGCCATTGGCTCCAGTCGTCGTATCCGGCATGCAGCGTCTGTTCGATGAGAAGCCCGCGAAAACCCGAGCAGTCGATGAAGAAGTCGCCTTCGATGACCCGTCCATCTTCGAGCTTCACGGATTCTATGAACCCGCTTTCACCGTGCTGCTGCACGTGAACGACCTTGCCCTCGTGGCGTTTGACGCCCAGACGTTCCGAGAAGCGTCGCAGAAAGGCGGCGTACAGCCCGGCGTCGAAATGGTACGCGTAGGCCATGGCCGGCAATGGCAGCCGGTCTTCGGGAAGCGGCTTGCCGAAACGGCCGGAACGGCAGGCCTGGATGTGCATGTTGAAAGCATCGGCCTCGATGGCTCCACCCTGCATGCGGTGACGCAGCCAGAAGTGGTGGAAGTAGATGCCATGCATCTGCACGCCGTAGTAACCGAAAGGATGAATGTACGACGAACCCTTTGCGTACCAGTCCACGAACTCGATGCCGAGCTTGAAGCTCGCCTGCGTGGCGCGCATGAACTCGTTTTCGTCGATCTGCATGGAACGGTTGAAATCGCAGATCGGCGGAATTGTCGCCTCGCCGACACCGACGATGCCGATTTCATCCGACTCGATGAGCTCGATCGACAGGGGGGCCCCCTTCCCCAGGCCGGCGAACGAGGCCGCCGTCATCCATCCGGCCGTGCCACCACCCACGATCACTATTCTCTTCATGTGCGCGCCACCGGCGGAGTCTGGCGACGGACGAATTCGGCATGCGGCGGCATCGATGCAGCCACCTGCTGAACCCGCGTACGGATCGCGGATACGTCCTGGGATCTGAGCTTCGCGAGGCGCTGGCGAGTGTGCAACTCGATGGCGGCCGGCACGCAGCCGCCGCCGATCAGCAACCACGCCCAGTCGATCTCCTCGAACGTTTCATGGTCGAGCAGATTGATGCGTCCACTCGCGGCGAACAGGTCGAGCTTGTGGGCCAAGTTCGCGGGCGGCGCTGCGGCACGCGCCGTCGTCCAGAAGTCGCCGGCCGGTGCGCGTCCGAGGCGGTAGTGCGCAATCGTGAAATCGCGCAGTGAATCGCCCTGCGCTCCCATGAGGCGGTTGAATTCGCGGGCCTCGACCGAGCTCGACCGGTTCAACGGAAAGAGCTCCACCAGCGTCGCGAGCCCCAGTTGGGCGAGATGCAGACTGGCGCCGGCCAGCGGCTCGAGCTCGACTGCCGCCGCTCCGAGCGCGACGCAATTGCGCACCCAGCCGTCGCGGCGACGACCCGACGAAAATCGCGTCACGACCTCACCTTTCAATCCGGGCTCGAATGCCGCGAGCGTCGCGTGCGCCGCGTCGTCGTTCATGAACGCACTGCTGTACGCCATGCCCGCCATGGAACGTTCGACCAGCGGTGCCCGCCACATCCAGCCCGCTTGGGCCGCGACGGTCTGCGTCACCGGTGCCGGATCGCGCAACGCAGGCCCCATGCCTGACAGCATGCGATCGCAGGGCAGCCAGGCGGACCAGTCATCGCGCTCATTCGAAGAGACGTGCCGTATGAGCCGCGCGGCGGCGCCCGAGCAGTCGATGAACAGGTCGGCGTCGGCCAGTATCCCGTCGTTGAGTCGCAAGGCGCTGATGTTGCCGTTCTCCGCCAGCTCGACGTCGGCCAGCACGGCCGGACAGATGCGCACACCCAGGCGCTGCGCGTGCATCTGCAGGTATCGCGTGTACGCCGGCTCTTCGATGTGGAAGCCGTACGTGAAACTGGCGGTGAGACCTTCGCCCATCGGGCGCGCGAATCTGCCGAGGCGCGCTGCGGCGCCGGCCACCGAAAAATTTTCGGCGGCGGCCGGTCGCCCGGCCAGGGCTTCGCTCAGCAGGTACTTGTAATAGGGAGTGCCTTCGATATCACTGCCGATCTCGCCGTGCGCATGCAGATAGGCGCTACCTTCGCCCTGCCATCCGCGGTGTTCGGTCGCGAGCCTGAACGTGGATCCGGTGTGATGGATGAAATGCGGCTCGTTCACGCCGAGCAACGCGTGTATGCCGCGCTGCGACGGCAGCGTCCAGTATCCGGCCACGGCGCCATCCGGCTCGGTGGCAACGATGCTCACTTCCACTGCACGGCTGCGCAGGGCGCGCGAAAGGCCGGCTGCCGCGATCCAGGCGACGGGTCCTGATCCGGCGACGATGATCTTGCGGATGGCCTCGCTCACGCCATGACCCCCGGCATTTCGCTTCGCGGAGTGGCGGGACAATATTGCTGGATGAACTTCTCGTGGTGCGGCATGCGCGCGGCGGCGGTCATCACCCGGGTACGCACGCGTTCGAGTTCCGCCGCCACTTTCACTCCATCGACGGCATCAGCGCGTCCATCGTAGCCGCGCGGCATCACGCGCTGTCCGAGGTAGACCGCGAGCCAGCTCGGCTCGAGGAACAGGCCATCCTTGTAGGTGATGACATGTCCGCGTTCACGGAACAGCTCCATCTTGTGAATGAGGCTGTCCGGAACGCTCATCGAACGGCAATAGTTCCAGATCGGCGCATCGTCACGCTCGGTCGCGTGATAGTGCAGGATCAGGAAATCGCGCACGCGGTCGTACTCCATTTCGATCCACCGGTTGTACGCATCGACGACGCGTTCATCGAACCTGCCGCTCGTGGCATCACGATCGGTGAGGTAATCCACGAGCGTGGTGATCGCAATCTGGATCAGGTAGATGCTCGTCGACTCGAGCGGTTCGAGGAATCCGCCCGAGAGGCCGATGGCGACGCAGTTGCGGTTCCAGGTCTTGCGGCGCCGGCCTGCCGTGAAGCGCAGGAATCGCGGATCCGCCTGCGGCTTGCCATCCAGCCTCGAGAGCAGTTTCGACGCGGCCTCGTCGTCACTGATGAAGTTGCTGCTGTAGACGTAGCCGTTTCCGGTGCGATGCTGCAGTGGAATTCGCCATTGCCAGCCCGCTTCCCGCGCCGTGGCGCGCGTGTAGGGTGTCAGTTGGCCGTGACTGTCGCAGGGTACGGCCGCCGCCCGATCGCAGGGCAACCATCGCGTCCAGTCGTCATAGCCGGTCTTCAGCGCCTGCTCGATGATGAGACCGCGGAAACCCGAACAGTCGATGAACAGATCGCCGGTCACCTCCGAGCCATCGGCGAGTTGCACGGATTCGACCCAGCCATCCCCGGGTCGCAGCTTCACGTCGACGATCTTGCCGTCCGTCCGCTGCACTCCGCGTTGTTCGGCGAAACCGCGCAGGTATGCGGCGTACAGCGAGGCATCGAACTGGAAGGCGTATCCGAACGTGGACATCACCTCGGTGGGATCATCGGATGGCAGGGCAAACCGGTTCATTCGGGACGCAACGATGGGCAGCGAATAGTCCTCGATGGCCGAGGTTTCGCCAGCCGCGCGCTGGCGCAGCCAATAGTGATGGAACGGCACACCCGCGATCCGCGAGCCGTAGGCGCCGAACGGGTGGATGTAGCTGTCGCCGATGCGCGCCCAGTCCACGAACTCGATGCCGAGCTTGAACGTGGCCTGCGTCTTCGCCATGAGTTCGCGCTCGTCGATGCCGATGCGGCGGTTGAAAAAACGTATGTGCGGCAGCGTCGCTTCGCCGACGCCGACGATGCCGATCTCGCTCGACTCGATGAGGCGGATATTCCGGAGTTCAGGACCGTAGACGGATGCGAACGCGGCGGCCGTCATCCAGCCGGCCGTGCCGCCGCCAACGATCACGATCCTGAGCGGGGCAGGCACGTGCAGATACCTCCTGGAGACACCAAAGAAAAGGGCGCGCCGTATCGTAATACGGCGCGCCCGGTTGCTCTGCAACGAGCCTTACTGGATGCGATAACGAACGCCGAGCTGCAGACGCAGGTCGTTCGTGAACCACGACCGCGGCAGTGTCAGACCCTGCTGGTTGACC
>DASTXR010000036.1:0-17134 GCA_035765415.1 Steroidobacteraceae bacterium
GAGCGCGCGCAGGTCGAAGCCGCCGCTTCGATCGCGCAGGCTCAATTCCCGATTCATCGTCCCGCCGGGCCAACTGCTTTCGAGAAATACGCCAATGCGTGCCGCATCGCCCGAGTTGAAGGCTTCTAGCCAGGCGGAGAACAGGCGGAAAGGAACCCCATCGCGCGCCGCGTCGGCCTCGGCGACCGTGAGCTTGCCGGGCGAAGTCTGGAGAGATGGCGGCGCGCCCTGCGCGTGCACCGCCCCTTCGAACAGGAACACGAGAAGCAGGAAGCGAGCCGGGTTCCTCACTTGATGAGCGGCTCGCCGAGCTGAATCGAATTTCCATCGGCATCGTCGACTCGCCCGTCGCGCATGCCATAGGGGCGATCGGCGAGTGGCACTTTCACGAACGCGCCGGCGGCGGCGATACGTCCGAAGTAGTCGATGGCGCGCTGCATGTTCGCCACCTGGAAGATGGGGGCGATGGATTGGAGCTTCGATCCGCTCATGGGCCTCCCAATTTTGCGATTCAACGCCGGGTTTTCTCGAGGATTGCGCGCAGTTCTTTGACTGCGAGCAGGTCCTTTTCACGTCCGAGCGCTTCCTTGGCCAGGATGAGATCCGTAAGGCCGATCACGCGGACGCGGTGTCCGAACAATTCGATCTCGATCGATCCCGCAACCACCCTCGCGTAGTCGCCTACACCGGTGATCGAACTCATGAGGTCAAGTGGACCCAGGTCCGTCTGCAAGTACAGATTCTTGAGAGCCGTGCCGGGCTCAGGATTTTCGAGAAACGAAATGCGCTGCGGCGTCAGGCGATGGGTTGGATGCAGATCGCCGAATGTTTCACGCAGCTTGTCGAGGTTGTCGGCGGTGAGTACGGCGCAGACATCCAGATCCCGTGTCAGCAGGCTGGAGCCATGCAACATCGCTCCGAAGCCACCGACAATGACGAAGTCGATATCAGCTTCGAACAGCCGCTGAAGCAGTCGGTTGAGTTCGGTCACGGAGCTCCCGGCCTATTCTTTCGAGTTCGAGCGCGAGCGTCAGCGCTTCCTGGTGCTGAAGCGCGCGTTGATCGTATGAGCAGCGCAGGGCTTCATCGGTAAGGCTGAGGTCGAAGCCAGCACGTTCCGCTTGTTCGAGACTGTTCACGCCGCGAGCATACTTGCCATGCGCTGCGCGCTACAACGGAAAACGCCGGCCAAGGGCCGGCGTCCGTGAAAAACGAGTGGGGGCAGGCTTGAGTCTGTCCCCACACATACAGGTACCCGTTATTTCTTGAGGTCGAGAACCACGGGTTTGTAGCCGCCCCGGCTGCGGAACCACAGGATCAGCCCGAGGTACACGAAGAACATGATCGCCGGCAGCCACGCGATGGTGCGCAGCGCATCGTGCTTCGACTCGCGCTCGGCGGCATCGACGGCGGCCTTTTCCTCGCCGGCGATCGTCGCGCGCTTCGTGGGATCGATGGCGGTGTAGTCGCCGAAGATGCCCGTGCGCTCCGTCTTCAGCGTCTCCACCAGCTGCGTGTTGTTCTTCGCGTCGTACGCCGCGACGCCATGCACCACCTGGCGGTCAAGCACCTGGCCGATCAGCGGACCGCCGATGACGCCCGCGCCCAGCATGCCGATGCCCGCCACGACGTTGAGCGTTATCGCGCCGCCGCGCGGTGACTGCTCGGCAACGACGCCCAGCGACGTCGGCCAGAAGAACGCCTTGCCGAAGCTGTACACCGTGGCCGCGAGCACGATTGCCGCTGCTCCCTCGGAATTCGCGAGCAGCAGCAACCCCGCCACCGCCACCAGCGCCGAGATGGCCAGCAGGCCCAGCGGCGAGAACCGGTGCACCAGCGGCCCCGCGAACAACCGCAGGACCAGCACGATCGCCATCGCGTAGACCAGCACCCATCCCGCGTTGATGCCGAGATCGCCCATGGCCGGTGCGAGTATCGACGTGATCCAGCTATCCGTGCCGAGCTCGGTGACCGCGAGCGGAATCATGACGAGCGCCATCACGATGAATATCGGCTTGCCTGGCGAGCGTGACCACAAGCCGTAGCCGATGGTCAGCGCGGCGATGAGGCCCCACTTGATCAGATCCGACCAGCCGAACACGCGCGCCAGTTCGAACACCATGAGTCCCGCGACGATGAACGCGCTGACGAAGCCGGCTTCCGCGAGCATCTCGCGATACGACACACCGGCCGCCACGCGCTCGCTGGGCGGGAACTGCCGCGGCAGCAACATGACGATGTACGTGATCACCGGAATGAGGATCAGCGCCATCTGGTAGCGCCATCCCATGCCGGCCGGGAACAACATGGCCAGGATGCCGCCGAGCACGAAGCCCGCTGGCCAGCCGGCATGCAGCCGATTGAGCCAGTTGGTCTTGTCGTGGCGGAATTCGCGCGCAATCAGCGGATTGATGCCCGCCTCGACCGCGCCATTGCCCAGCGACAGCACGAACGTGCCCCAGTACAGCGACCAGTACCCGTTCGCCTGCAGGATGAGGATGAGGCCGAGCAGATGGCAGGCCGCGGCGAACCACAGCGTCATCTTGAACCCGATGCGATCGATGATGAGAGACAGAAGGACGATGCTGATGGCGAAGGGCCATAACCCCACGCCCGCGAGCTCGCCCTTCTGGGTTTCCGACAAACCAAACTCCACCCCCCACGCGTCTATCGAAAACGCGCGGAGGATGAAGCAAAAGGATGTCGCCACCAACGCGGCAAAACACACCGCGAAAGTCTTTTTGGCCTCGGCTGAAGCCGGCAATGCGCCGGTCATAGTGGCTTCTGTACTCATGCTCCCAACCCCCTCAAACTTTGTTTGGTCTCAATTCGACTCTTTCAGATGCGGGTCCATGCGCTGTTCGCCTGGCCCGACTTCAACACGGCTTCGATGAATGCCATGACACGCGTTCCGGTGACCACGTCAGGAGCAAACAGAGACGCCGCCTTGGGCGAACGTCCTTCGAGACGCGCGGTGACACGTTCGGCGAAATCGGAATAGAGCTGCGAGAAGGCTTCGATGAAGCCCTCCGGATGACCGCCCGGCAGCGCCACGGAACTGGTCGGCGTGCCCGGATCGCCGCGGCGCACGAACTGCGGCGCGGACCCTGCCTCGACGACCATGAGCTCTTCGGGTCGCTCCTGGAACCACTGGATGGAGCCGTTCTCGCCGTAGACGCGCAGGCGATGGCTGTTGAGATGGCCGATGGCCACCTGGCTCGCCCACAAACTACCGCGCGCGCCGCCTGCGAAACGCAGCAGCACGTTGACGTTGTCGTCGATCGGCCTGCCCGGGACGATGGCCGACACGTCCGCCGCGACCTCGGCCACCTTGTCGCCGGTGACGAACTCCGCGAGCTGGAAGGAGTGCGAACCGATGTCGCCGAGCGCGCCCGCGCCAGCAAGCTTGGGGTCGGTGCGCCAGCTCGCCTGCTTCTGCCCGGTCTTCTCGAGCGCGGTGGCGAGCCAGCCTTGCGGGTATTCCGCCTGTACCACGCGTAGCGTCCCGATGAGACCGTCCGCGATGAGCTGCTTGGCATGCCGGATCATCGGGTAGCCGGTGTAGTTGAAAGTGACGCCCAACAGGCGCTTCTTCGACGCCGCGAGCGTCACCAGTTTCTCGGCATCGGCGAGATTGGTGGTGAGCGGCTTGTCGCAGATGACGTCCAGGCCGGCCTCGAGGCAGGCGGCCGATTGCACGTAGTGCACGTGGTTGGGTGTGACGATGGACACCACTTCGATGCCGTCAGGCCTCGCCGCTTCGGCTTTCAGCATGGCGTCGACGGTGGGATAGGCGCGAGCCGCGTCGACTCCCAGCGCCGTCGCCGAACGGCGCGTCTTTTCCGCGTCCGAAGAAAACACGCCCGCGACGAGTTGGTAGCGTCCATCTAGCCGCGCGGCCATCCGGTGTACCGCGCCAATGAAGGCGCCTTCACCGCCGCCAATCATTCCCCAACGCAACGGCCGCATTTATTTGAGCCCCAGGGTACGCAGCGCGACCGATGTGTCGCCGCCGGCGGCGAAATCGTCGAACGCCTTTTCCGTCACGCGGATGATGTGTTTCTTGATGAAGGCCGACCCTTCACGAGCGCCGTCTTCCGGATGCTTGAGCGCGCACTCCCATTCGAGCACCGCCCAACCGTCGAAGTTGTTGGCAGCCATCTTCGAGAAGATGCCGCTGAAGTCCACCTGCCCATCGCCCAGCGAACGGAAGCGGCCGGCGCGATTGACCCAGGGCGCGTAGCCCGAGTACACGCCCTGCCTGCCGGTGGGGCGGAATTCGGCGTCCTTCACATGGAACATCCTGATGCGGTCCTTGTAGATGTCGATGTACGCGAGGTAGTCGAGCTGCTGGAGCACGAAGTGCGACGGATCGTACAAAATGTTGCAGGCCTTGTGACCCTTCACGCGCTCGAGAAACATCTCGAAGGTCTCGCCGTCGAAAATGTCTTCGCCCGGATGCACTTCGAAGCAGCAGTTCTGGCCGTTCTCCTCGAAGATGTCGAGGATGGGTTTCCAGCGACGCGCCAGTTCGTCGAATGCGGCCTCGATGAGGCCCGGCGGGCGTTGCGGCCACGGATATAGATAGGGCCACGCGAGCGCACCCGGAAACGCGGCGACATTCTCGAGGCCCAGGTTCCTGCTGGCCTTGGCCACGTATTCCATCTGCTTCACGGCCCAGGCCTGGCGCGCCTTCGGATTGCCGTGCACTTCGGCCGGCGCGAAGTTGTCGAACTGCAGGTCGTAGGCCGGATGCACCGCCACGAGCTGGCCCTGCAGATGCGCCGAGAGCTCGGTGGGTTCGATGCCGTGTTTGGCCATGGTGCCGCGGAGCTCGTCGCAGTATGTCTTGCTCCCGGCGGCCTTCTCCAGGTCCATGACGCGGCCGTCCCAGCTCGGGAGCTGCACGCCGATGAAGCCGCATTCCTTGGCCCACTTGGCCATGTCGTTCAGGTTCTGCAGATGCGGGCCACCGCCCGCGAACTGCGCCAGGAAAACCGCAGGTCCCTTGATGGTCTTCACGTCCGCCCCAGGAAACGTCGAATACGGAGTTAGTTAGATTGCGAGCCTGGTGAGGTAGTCGCCGCTGATCCTGACCGAGTCGAGGATGGGCCGGGTGAACGGCCCTTCCTGCTCGTAGAAGTAGCTCTTCACGCCATTGGCATGGGCGGTGCCGATCACTTTCTTCCAGTCGACCGTGCCTTCGCCGAGGGCGACCGAGCTCGGGTCCTTGCCGTCGGCGCCGCGCCTGGCGACGTCCTTGACGTGCAGTGCGATCACGCGATCTTTGTACTGGTTGAGCAGCGCCACGGGATCCTGCTGCGCCACCGCCACCCAGCCGATGTCGAGCTCGATCTTCACGTGCTTCGCATCGGTCATGGCGAACAGGTGATCGAATGCGGTCTTGCCGTCGAACTTTTTGAACTCGGCACTGTGGTTGTGATAGCCGAACACCATGCCGGCATCCGACACCTGCTTGCCGAACTTGTTGAAGAGATCGGCATTCCATTTCCAGTCGGTGAGATCCACCGCCTTCATGCGCTCTTCCCAGGGCAGTTTTTCCTTCTCGGGCGATACGCCAGGCGAGGAGCAGACGACGTACTTGAGGCCCAGCGCCCGGGCGTCCGCGATGATCTTGTCGCCGTTCTTCGCGATGTCACCCGCGCCGGCATGCGTGCTGACCAGCGAGAAGCCGATGCCCTTCATGAGCTTTGCGAGGTCGGCGGGATTCCTGCCGTAGTAACCCGCGAATTCGATGTCGCGGAATCCGGCGGCATAGACCTTGCGCAACGTGCCTTCGAGGTCTTTTTCGGCCTCGGACTTCACCGTCCACAACTGGATGCCCAGCGGAATCCTGACGTGGTGATTGGCAAAGGCCATCGGGTTGATCAGCGAACCGGCCGCCATACCAGCTCCCGCGGACACGAGAAAAGAACGTCTGCTCAGCATGAAAGCGCCCCTCTATGATTCGAATCCTTGCCGGACGCGGGAGTACACGGCATCGGGGCGCCAGCCGTCAAGACAGCTTATGTCCTGTCCCTCAACCTTCCGTGTCGCCGGCGCACTCCGCGATCACCTGGCGCAGCTCCGCGATCCTCGGTGGCTTGCTGATCACCGCGACGACCTCCGCGGGAATTTCACCCGACGCCACCAGGCGCTGACCCCAGCCAGTGAGCATGATGACGGACGTGGCCGGCGCCGCCGCCTTGATGGCCGCCGCCACCGCGCGCCCGTCGACATGCGGCATTCCCAGGTCCGTGATGACCACCGGAAATGGTTTGCCTGCTTTCAGCGCATCGCGAAACGCCTCGATCCCCACTCGGCCGCCCGTCGCCGTCTGCACCTGGTGACCGTCGTGCACCAGGACTTCGCGCAACGAGGTGAGCAACACCGGATCGTCGTCGATGAGCAGTATTTTTGTATGCCTCGGGACCTTCTGGATGCGCATGCTGCCCGTGGAATGCGCCGCCGGTGACGTCAGCGGGAACGTGATGCGGAACGTCGTTCCTTCGCCCGGCGCGCTGATGATCTCGATGTCGGCGCCATGCCGCTGGGTGATGCCGTACACCATCGCCAGTCCCAGGCCCGAACCGCGATCGCCCTTGGTGGTGAAGAAGGGTTCGAGGCATCGGCGACGCGTGGCCTCGTCCATGCCGGCGCCGGTGTCGCAGACCTCGATGAACACGCGGCGCGAGACGCCCTTGCCGGCTTCGAGCGCGTACCCCGTGCGCAGCGTGAGCGTGCCGCCTTCGGGCATCGCATCGGTGGCATTCAGGATCAGGTTGATGAGCGCCTCGCGCAGCTCGCTCGGCAGCGCCATGACGATGGGGCTTTCGCCGTCGCAGTCGATTTTCGTCTCGATGACCGAGCCGCGTTGCTGGGCCATGTCGCTCCACCGCGCGCGCGTGAGCTCGAGCACCTCGCGAAATGCCTGCGTGACCGGGACCGGCGCCAGCTCCATCTGCCCGTAGCCTTTGCCCTGGCGATAGAACTCGCCCATGCGCGCCACGGTGTGCGCGACGTCGTCGACCGCGCGCTGGATGATTTCGAGTTGTTTGCGCGCGCGATCGCTGAATCCGGTCTCGTGCGTGAGCAGCGCGTCCACGTACAGGGACACGGGTGAGATGGCGTTGTTGATGTCGTGCGCGATGCCGCTGGCCATCTGGCCGAGCGCCCGCAACCGCTCCTGCTGCATGACCGCGCCCTGGGTCTGCTGCAGATCGTCGTAGGCCTGTTTCAGCGAGTCGTGGAGCTGCGCGTGGTTGGCCGCGAGCGACACGTGATCGCACAGCTGCCGCAGGAATTCGCATTCGGCGCTGCTGAACGCGTCGGCCACGCGGCGCGCCAC
The DNA here is from genome assembly GCA_035765415.1 of Steroidobacteraceae bacterium. Classification (GTDB taxonomy): domain Bacteria; phylum Pseudomonadota; class Gammaproteobacteria; order Steroidobacterales; family Steroidobacteraceae; genus CADEED01. Next base: position 7,349 of record DASTXR010000036.1, read on the forward strand.
CACCAGCACTCCAAACACGCCGCTGCGCTGTTCGACCATGAGCGGCACGAGCACCATGGAACGCAAGCCCGCGCGCGACAACCGTTGTGGAAACGGGAAGCGCACGGAAGTGATGTTCGGCTCGTACACCAGCTCACCGGCGACGCAGCGCGACAGCCCGTTCTGATCGATCTCGATGCGCGATTGCTCCATCATCGCCAGTTCGCGCGCCAGCGGCCCGCTGCGTGTGCCCACGCGGCTCACCGTGAGCACGCGCGCGTGATGACCGTAGTTGCACAACGCCGCGAAATCCGCGGGCATGTGCTCCTCGACGCTGCGCACCACCACCTCGAAGATGCTTTCGAGATCCTGCCGCTCGGCGATGGCGTGCGTGATGCGCTCGAGGAGGTTCAGACGCTCGACCTGCACCAGGGCGCGCTGCTCGGCCACCTTTCGGGTCTGCGCCTCGGCGCGCAGGTCGGCGTTGGCGGCCTGCAGCTCGGTGGTGCGCTCGGCCACGCGCGCTTCCAGCGCTTCATTGCTGGCCTTCAGGTCGCGCTCGGCACGCATGCGTTTCGCGGTGTCGATCGTGCCCATCTGCGTGAGCGTGAGCAGCAGGTAGAGCTCGCCCGTCACGCGCACGAAATGCGCGAGGATGGCCAGCTTGTCGGCGGGACCCTCCGAATAGAGGATGAGCAGGGGCACGAAGAAAGTGATCGCCGCGAAGATGGCGAAGGCGCTCGCCAGCCGGTCCTGGTGGCGCAGGCGCCAGTAGCCGATGACGAGCGGAATCCACAGCAGCACGGCCGGGATGAGCGTGGGCCGCGTGATGCCGAGAAAACCCTCGGGACTGTAGCGCGGAATCAGCGCGAACAGGACCATGAAGCCGGCCGCGGCGATCAACATCATGATGGCGAACAACGTCAGGCTCGGGTTGCGGCGGCTGAGCGGCAGCGACACGAGCAGGCCGAGCGGCAGTAGATAGGCTGCCGGCGACCAGGTGCCGAGGCGCACCAGCACGGCGAAACGTGGCGCCTCGGCGAAGTCCAGCGCCGTGATCACGTGCAGCAGCTCCAGCGTGGCCACCACCATGAATGTGACCGCCTGGAGGCGCGGCAGGATCTGGCCCGTGCGCCAGCCGAGGTCCCAGAGCAGGAACGCGAGGACGGCGCTCACCATGAACACCGCCGTATCGAGCACCGAGTGCAACGCCGGAAAATCGTTGCTGCCCGACCGCACCAGCGTGACCATCGCCATCAGCAACAGCGCGGCGACCAGCGACATCTCGCGACCAGGATTCAGTGATCGCGAAGTGTCCATTCCTCTCTTATATCTCCACGGCCTGGGAGAGCGCTTCGCGCAGTTCCCACATATTAGGGGGTTTGCTCAGAATCCTGTCGACGCAGGTGGGCGCATCGCTGCCATCGGCGAGCAGCTGTCCCCACCCGGTAAGCATGATCACCTTCGCAGTCTGCTCGATTGCCTTGATCGCCGCCGCCACTTGTCGCCCATCGACGTGCGGCATCCCCAGGTCGGTGATGACCGCGGAAAACGGTTGTTTGCCGTCACAGGCGGCACGGTACATGTCGATGCCGGCCTGGCCGCCATCCGCGCACATCACATAGTGTCCTTCGAACTCGAGCGCATTGCGCAGCGACTGGAGAATCAGCGGATCGTCGTCGATCAGCAGGAGCCGCAAGCCTCGTGCCGCGGCTGTCACCGCTCGATCGCGTACCACCGCCGCCGCACCCTCGGAATCGGGGAATACCAGGCGAATCGTCGTGCCCTTGCCCACATTACTATCTATCTGCAATCCCGCGGAATGACGCTGCGCGATTCCATAGACCATGGCCAGCCCGAGACCGGTGCCACGCAGCCCCTTGGTGGTGAAGAAGGGTTCCAGGCAATGATTGCGGGTGTCCTCGTCCATGCCGATGCCGTCATCGCAGACCTCGACGATGGTCGACGGCTTTGCACCGGGCGCGTCACCCGCCGACCGGCGCGCGCGCAGCGTGATCCTTCCGCCGTCCGGCAGCGCGTCGGCCGCGTTGAACACCAGGTTGATGAGCGCTTCGCGGATCTCACTCTCGTTGGCCATGATCATCGGTGTGCCAGGCGCCTTGTCGACGCGCATGTCGATGGCTACGCCGCGCGCCTGCGCGAGGTCGCTCCAGCGGGCCCGCGTGAGGTCGGGGATCTGCCCCAGCACCTCGTTGATGTTCACTTGAGACAGCGTGGCTTTCGTTTCGCCCTGCCGATAGAACTCGCCCATGCGCGACACGGTCTGCGCGACGTCGCCGATCGCGCGCTGAACGGTCTCGAGCTGGCTGCGCGTTTTCGCGTCCAGGCCGTTTGCCCGCTCGAGGATCGCTTCGACATACAGCGTGGCGGGTGAAATCGCATTGTTGATGTCATGGGCGATGCCGCTCGCCATCTGCCCGAGCGCACGCAACCGTTCCTGCCGCATGACCGCCTGCTGGGTATCGCGCAACTCCTCGTACGCGCTCTGCAGCGCAGAGTGCAGCTGCGCCTGGTTGCTCGCCAGCGCCACGTTTTCCCCGAGCTGATCGAGGAATTCGCGATCGCTGCCGCTGAAACCGTCGACCGACGTTCGCGCAACGAGCAGGACACCGAAGACGCCGCTGCGCTGTTCGACGAGCAGCGGCACGGCGACGAAGGAGCGCAGGCCGCAGCGCGCGAGGCGCTTTGCGAAGGGAGTACCGGCAGCCGCGGTGTCGGGTTCGTACACGAGGTCACCGCGAACACAGTCGCCCGGCCCGCCATCGGCGATATCGATTTTCTGTTGTTCGCCGAGCTCGAGCTCGGCGGCGCGCGCCGCACTCCTGGTCCCGACACGCGCCACGGTCAGTTGTCGCGAGACCTGGTCGTATTGGCACAGGCATGCGAAATCCGCGTTCAGGTTGTTCTCGAGACTACCTACCACCACCTGGAAGATGCTGGCGAGATCCTGGCGTTCGGCGATGGCGTGGGTTGTTTGCTGCAGCAGCCGCAGGCGGTTGAGCTGCGCCAGCGTCCTGGCTTCCGCCTGCTCGCGCGTCGCCGCTTCGGCGCGCAACGCGGTATTCGCCGCTTCGAGATCCACGGTCCGTTCGCGAACCCGATCCTCCAGCGCTTCGTTGAGCCGGGTGAGGTCGCGCTCCGCGCGGATCCTTCGCGCCGTGTCGATCGAGCCCATCTGCGTGAGCGTGACCAGCAGGAACAGCCCGTTCGCAAACCGGCCGGCGTGCGCCAGCATTGCGGCACGATCGGCCGGCGCCTCTGAATACAGCATGGCGATATTGCTGAGCACGGCGAGCAGCGTGAGCAGCACGATGACGAGCCCGAGACGCTCGCTGTTCCGCACGCGCCAGTAGAGCACACCCACGAGCAGCGACAGGAAAGGCACCAGCGACAGCGATGGCCGGGTAACGCCGAACCAGGTTGGCGCCGTGTAAGGCGGGATGGGGTCGAAGATCCACAGCAGCACGGCGCCCAGGATCAACAGGCCGATGGCGAGCGCAGGCTGCGCGTATGAGCTCCGCTTGCGCAGCGCGTATGCCGCGCAGAGACCGATCGGCAGCAGGAATGCGGCGGGCGGCCAGGTGACGGGCCGCACCAGCCCGGCGAGTCTGGCGGCGTCCACGGCATCCCTGGAAACTTCCAGCGCGGGAAGGACGTGGATGAGCTCGAACATCGCGTTGAGCCCGATCGCCACGGCGATCAGGCGTGTCAGGTCGTCGTCGGTGCGCCAACCCATGTCCCACAGCAGCACGGCCACGACACCACTGACGACGAAGATGCCCGCGTCGAAGAACGTGTGCATGTACGGCGACTCGTCTGCGGGCGCAACGAGGATGGCCACCGCGCAAAAGGTGAAGAGCGCGAGTGCGTACACGAGATTGCGGAAAGGCCGCAATTCACGCTCGAGGTCCATTCGGAAACCACCCCCCGGAGTGCGCTGGGATTCTACGTGTTCTAATTGCTGCCATGAACAACCGACTCGACAGATCCGTCGATCCGGAACGCGACCATTCCCTGGGAGCCAACGGCGCGCCGATAACGCTGGTGGAATATGGCAGCTATGACTGCCCGCACTGTCGCGCGGCCAATGCGCGCATCGGCGAGGTCCGCGAGCAGTTGGGCGAGCGTGTTCGATACGTATTCCGCCACCGCCCCATCTCGGGTAGTGAGCTTGCCCGCCGCGCGGCGGAGCTGGTCGAACAGGCGTCGACGCCCGAAGATTTCTGGCGCGCGCATGTGTCGCTGATGACGCGTTCGCGCACGCTGTCCGAAGACGATCTGCGCGCCGTGGCTGAAGACCTGCGTCTGCACGACAACCCACCCGACATCGCCCTGACGCTCGAGACGCAGGCGCGCGAGCGCGTGGACGCGGACGTGGCCAGCGCGCATGCCAGTGGCGTGCGCTTCACGCCCACGTTCTACATAAACAACCTGCGTTATGACGGGCCATGGGACGAAGCATCGTTCACCGACGCGATGCTGGGTTCGCTCGGCCATCGCGTGCGCATCGCGGCGCTGCAGTTCGCGAGCTGGGCGCCGTCGACGGGCCTGTTGCTGCTGCTAGCCACCGTGTTGGCCGTCGTCCTCACGAACTCGGATGCGAGCGCGGCATTCACGCAATTCTGGGCAACGGAACTGTCGCTGGGCTTCGGTGGATCCGCGTTCAGCATGTCGCTCGTGCATTGGGTGAACGACGCGCTGCTCACCGTTTTCTTCCTGGTGGTGGGGCTCGAGATAAAACGTGAATTCACCGTCGGGCACCTGGCCTCACGGCGCAGCGCCGCGTTGCCCATCGCGGCCGCGGTGGGCGGCATGGTCGTACCCGCTCTTATATATGTGTCGCTGGTGCCCGGCGGACCCTGGGCTCACGGCTGGGGCGTGCCGATGGCCACCGACACGGCGTTCGCCGTGGCGCTGATCGCCGTCATGGGCGCGCGAGTGCCGGTGGAGTTGCGCATCTTTCTCACGGCGGCAGCCATTGTCGACGACATCGGCGCCATCATCGTCGTGGCTATCTTCTACTCCGACGCGCTCAACCTGGCGGCGCTCGCGGGCGCGCTGGCGACGGTCGGTCTGCTCGCGTTGTTGAATCGCTCGGGCGTCTACCGCGTGACGCCGTATGTCCTCACCGGCGTGGCGCTCTGGATATTCGTGCACGCCGGCGGATTGCACGCGACGCTCGCGGGCGTGTTGTTAGCCGCGTTCATCCCCACGCGCAAGCCGCCGGACTACCAGTCGCTGGCATTGCAGGCCGAAGCCATACTCGCCGCGGAAGCCCGTCACGGCGGAGAGCAATTCCGGTTCGGCCCTTCGGAACCGGCGATGCGCGAGCTCGATGCCATTCACGATCGGCTCGAATCTCCCGCGGATCGATTGCTGCGCAACGTGGCGCCCAACTCGAGTTATCTCGTGCTGCCGATATTCGCGCTCGCGAATGCGGGTGTGGTCATCGCCGCCGAAGTGATCGCCGGTCACGGCCAATTGATGGCCGCCATCATCTGCGGCCTCGCCATCGGCAAACCCGCGGGATTCATCCTCGCGTCATGGCTGGCGGTGAAGCTCGGCATCGCCGAAAAGCCGGCCGCGTATTCCTGGCGCCAGCTGGGCGGTGCTGGTGCGCTGGCGGGCATCGGCTTCACCATGTCGCTGTTCATTGCGGGGCAAGCCTTCCCGGTGCCGGACGATTTTGCGGCAGCGAAAATTGCCGTCTTTGCGGCGTCGGTGCTTTCAGCCATCATCGGCGTGGCGGTGTTGTGGGGAGCGCCGTCGCATGACATCGACAGGGCGAACCCATGAACACCGTATTGACGCAGTCTCCCGTTACCGAATCTCGCGCGCCGATCTCGCGCGAGAGTCTCGTGCACCAGTTGTACGAAGCCGCCGAGCTCGAGCACAACCTCATGTGCACGTATCTCTATGCGGCGTTCAGCCTCCGCAGCGGCACCTCCGAAGGTTTGAGCGCGGAAGAAGCCGATGCGACGGCGCGCTGGCGCCGCGCCATTCTCAAGGTGGCCGTCGAGGAGATGGGGCACCTCACCGCGGTGTGGAACATCACGGCGGCGCTGGGCGGCAGCCCGCGTTTCGGCCGGCTCAACTTTCCGCTGGATCCCGGCGGCCTGCCGGCCAACGTGGTGGTCAGGCTCGCGCCGTTCAGCGACGAGGTGCTGCAGCACTTCATCTACCTGGAGCGGCCGACGTGTTCGTCCGAGCCCGACGGCGCGGGCTTCACCGCCGATTTTCAGTTTCGTCGTGGCGACGACCGGCCGCGCGTCACACCCATGCCCATCGACTACGAAACCGTGGGCGCGTTCTACGAAACGCTGGCGAAGAACCTGCGTGACTTCGTGGCGCGCGTGGGCGAGAAGGAAGCGTTCTGCGGCGATCGCAACCTGCAGTTGTCGAGGAAGGAAATCGATTTCCAGGGTTGCGATCCGGTCTTCTGCTCCATCACGGCGCTCAAGGCGTTCGACGCCATCGTCAGCCAGGGTGAAGGCGCGTCGACCGAGAATGCGGACTCGCACTACTGCCGCTTCATCGCCATCCGCGACGAACTGCGCGCGCTGCGCGAGAAAAACCCGGCCTTCCAGGCGGCATTCCCCGCGGCCGTCAACCCGGTGTTGCGCCGCCCGGTGCGCCCGGGCGTACGCGTGTGGCTCGAGCACGAGGAAACCGCGGCCACGGTCGACCTCGCAAACACCGCGTACATGCTCATGCTTCGGCTGATCTCGCATTCCTATCTACTTCCGCGGCCCCATCCCGCGAAGGCGTTGTGCGTGGACCTGGGACTGGGCCTCATGCGCGCGATGACGCCGCTGGCCGAACGCGCGGCAAGGCTGCCCGCGGGCCCTTCGAATCCGGAATGCAACGGCGGCATGTCGTTCACCGCGCTGCGTGATGCCGCGCCGCTGCCGCCGGGCAGCAGTGCCGGAAAGTTCTTTCTCGAGCGGATGCGCGAACTGCTGAACGGCGCGCAGGCGCTGGCGGCGAACGGCGACGCGCGCGTGGCGCAGGCGCTGAAGATCCTGACGGATCTCACCCAGCGCGCCGAACGTACGTTCGCGGATATCGAGCAGGATTCCCCGGCGCCGGGCGCGATCGTCCCCGTGGCCGCTGCTGCGCCCGCGGCCGCGCCAGATCCCGCCGGCGGCGCGGCGGTCATTGAGCCGGGCAATGTGGCGCCCACGCCGCGCACCGTCGACGGCGTCGATTACATCGAGGGCCGCGATCTCACACTGATCTACGAAGGCAGGAAGTGCATTCATTCGCGCTTCTGCGTCACCTGGGGCCCGAAGGTCTTCATCGCGAATGTGAAGGGGCCGTGGATAAACCCGGATGCGATGCCGACCGACGCGCTCACCGAGATCGCGCACGTGTGCGTGTCCGGCGCCATTCGCTACAAGCGAAAGGACGGACACCCTGACGAAGCGCCACCGCCGGTGAATCTCATTTCGGTGCGAGAGGGAGGCCCATACGCCATTCGCGCCGACATCCGGCTCGATGGCGCTCCCGCGGTCAGCCACCGCCTCACGTTGTGCCGTTGTGGCGCGTCGAAGAACAAGCCGTTCTGCGACGGCTCACATCACGAGGTGAATTTCGCCGCCAGCGGCGAGCCGCCCACCGGCAAAGCCGACATGCTGCCGGTGCGCGACGGGCCGCTGGCCGTCGATCCACTCACCGACGGGCCGCTGCAGGTGCGCGGCAACATGGAGATCATCAGCGGCACGGGCCGTGTCGTGGCCCGCATGGAATCCGCGCGCCTGTGCCGATGCGGCGCCAGCAACACCAAGCCGTTCTGCGACGGCAGTCACTCGCGCATCGGCTTCAAGTCGTAGCCGGAAATGGGGACTGACCCCATTTCCTAGCTAGTCTTTGGCGGTGCGCTGCAGGATCGCGATCATGGTATTGGCGCGGCCCCAGACCGTCGACGGCAGCACGATCTGCGACAGCAGCCAGCCCTCGGCGCCTTCCTTGTTCAAAGGATCGATCAGATCCGTGGTTTCGCCCTGGAAGAGACCGGTCTTGTAGGGCAACAGGACGGTCTTGTATTCGATCTTGCTCATGCATTTCTCCGGCAATCCGCGCGAAGAAGTGTCCGGCGGGAAGTCATCGTCGCACGCGAATCGGGCGTGCGTTCGGGAAACTGTAAAGCGGCGGTCACGAATGTGACATCGCGCCGCGAAATCATGGCGTTTCCTGACGAACAACACATGGGAGAAGTCATGCTTACGCCAAGGATTGCCGCCATCGCGGCATGGATCGGTCTCGCGTCCGTCTGCAGCATCACCTTCGCGGGCGACGACCGCGATCATGGACGCGATCGCGACCGCGCCGATCAATCCATCCAGCTCGGCGCCCGGCCGTTCTTCCTGGTCCAGGGCATGGATGCGAGCCCGCTCAAGTCCCGGCTGCTCAGGTGCCAGAACGGTCCGTTCCATCGCACCGACTTTTCGATCGCGCATCGCGGTGCGCCGCTGCAGTTCCCCGAGCACACCAGAGAATCCTATGAAGCGGGCGCGCGCATGGGCGCCGGCATCGTCGAGTGCGACGTCACCTTCACCAGGGACGGACAGCTCGTTTGCCGCCACGACGAATGCGACCTGCACACCACCACCAACATCGTGAACACCGAGCTCAACGCCAGCTGCACCACGCCATGGTCCGGTGCCGGATCCAGCCCGCGTTGCTGTGCCAGCGACATCACGCTCGCGCAATTCCGGACACTCAAGGGAAAGATGGACGCGTCGAATCCGGCCGCCACGACGGCCGCCGGCTATCTGGGCGGAACAGCGGCCTGGCGCACGGATCTCTACACCAGCCGCGGCACGTTGCTCACGCTGAAGGAAAGCATCGCGCTCAACCGGAGCCTCGGTGTCAAACACACGCCGGAACTGAAGTCCGGCAACCCGGTGCGCGTCAACCAGGTGTTCGGCAGCCAGGCTAACTACGCCCAGGCGATGATCAACGAGTTCAGGCGCGCCGGCGTGAAACCACGCGACGTGTTTCCGCAGTCGTTCAATCTCGCGGATGTGGTGCACTGGGTCACGAATGAACCCGCGTTCGGAAAACAGGCCGTCTATCTCGATGACGTCGACCCGTCCGCGGGCTTTCCGCGCCTGACGGTGGACGAGCTGGCCGCCGTGCGCGCCCAGGGCGTGCGCATCTTCGCGCCGCCGATCCCGGCCTTGTTAGCCGTGGATGCGGGAACCAACACGCTCGTGCCCTCGCAGTACGCCAATGACATCAAGGCCGCGGGACTGGACATCATCACCTGGAGCTTCGAACGATCGGACCTGCGCCGCGGCGCCGCCTTCGGCGGCTTCTACGCCGCGTATGACCCGGAAGGCAGAGTAGTGAAAAAAGACAGCGACATGTACCTGGCGCTCGATGCGCTGGCGCAGGACGTCGGCGTGATGGGTGTCTTCTCAGACTGGCCCGCCACCGTGAGTTATTACGCGAGCTGCATGGGTCTCGACTGATCGGAGATTGGGTCGCGGGCGGCGCCGTACCCCCGGCGCCGCCCGCCTGCGCGGGGACTATCTCTTCGGCAAACGCACCTCGCTATGGCGCATGAAGAGCAGGTTTCCCTGCGACTCGAGCTGGCCCGCCGCCACCAGGTTTCGCACGCGCTGTGCGTAGTAGACGTCAGGCACGTCGGGCAGACGTGCGGACAGCGCATCGATTGCTCCGGCCACGATGCGAGCGACCTTCCGCCAACCAGTGGACGCCTGAGCCACGAGCACACGATCCATCTCCAGCAGATCGTCCTGCGTAAGTTTCGAGACCCGC
>DASTXR010000037.1:0-57156 GCA_035765415.1 Steroidobacteraceae bacterium
CTTGCGGCCGATGAAATCGCGCCCCGCATCGTCGAAGGAAACCGTCCACGCGAGTCCCGACTCGAGCGGGTTCTGGCTCTCGTCCATGTCGTTGCCGTAGAGATTCATGGCCGCCTCGAGGCGCAACGTGTCACGCGCGCCGAGGCCCGCGGACTTGACGCCGCGCGCATTGAGGTCACGCCACACGCGCACCGCCTCACCGGCGGGCAGCATGATTTCGAATCCGTCTTCGCCGGTATAGCCGGTGCGCGCCACGAACCAGTCGCCCAGCTGCTTGCCCGAGAAGACAGTGAGTCCCAGCGCGGTGTCGCGATGCTCCGCGGGCAGCAACTGAGCCACTCTTTCGCGCGCGTTCGGACCCTGCACGGCCAGCATGGCGAGATCCGTGCGCTCGGTGAGCTCGACGCCGAAGGCCGGCGCGATGCCGCGCATCCACGCCAGGTCCTTGTCGCGGGTGCCCGCGTTGACCACGATGCGGAAGAAAGACTCATCCAGGAAGTACACGATGAGGTCGTCGATGACGCCGCCCTGCTCGTTGAGCATGCAGGAGTACAGCGCCTTGCCGGGGCTCTTCAACTTGGCGACGTCGTTGGCGACGAGCTTCGAGAGGAAGGCGCGCGTGCGGGGTCCGCGTGCGTCGATCACGCACATGTGCGAGACGTCGAAGATGCCGGCGTCGCGGCGCACGGCGTGGTGTTCCTCGATCTGCGACCCGTAGTTGACGGGCATGTCCCACCCGCCGAAATCCACCATGCGGGCGCCCAGTTCGACATGCAGGTCGTAGAGCGGTGTGCGTCTGCCCAAGAACTTCTCCTCGGCACATCCGCGGTTGCGTGCCAAATAAAAAGGCGGCGGGAGGAGTTCTCCCCCCGCCGCCCCTCTGTCCTTGAACCTGAGAGATCGGGCTCGCGTCAATTGCTGTCCGCGTGCCGCACCCCTTCGGTGGATGGCCGTATTCAACGAAGAAAGGGCCGTCACTCTCCAGAACCCGCCTCAGATCTCCTGCCGTTCTTTTGCCTGAGCGTTTCCGGGCGGAAACTTGCGCCTTCGGCGCCCTCATTAAAGAGGGTCTCTCGGACAGAGTCTGGTCAATTGGCGAGCGGGTGGCATGATAGCAGCCCCTTCCCGGACGGCCCAGCCGAAAGATCGATGAACATGCGCCGCGCCCTCGCTCCCGCTGTCTTATTTGCAGTCGCAACAATGGTGTCGGGCCCTTTCTTCAATGGAGTGGCCTTCGCGAGGGATGAGGCACGCGTCGCCGCACTGCGGTCGGCCGAGGCGGCCCGCTTCGAGGCCCAGGTCGACGCCGATGCGAAGGCTCTTGGCCAGCTGCTCGACGAGGGTCTGGAGTACACCCACTCGAACGGCGACCTGGACACCAAGGCCTCGTTCATCGAGTCACTGGTGACCGGCACGCGCGACTACATCTCCTCCACCGCCACCATCGAGACCGTGCGCATCTTCGGCGACGTCGGCGTCATCCGCGGCAAGGCGAAAGTCTCGGTGGGCGGCAAGGATCGCCAGCCCATGGACCTCCACATCGGCTACACCGACGTCTGGCTGTGGAAGGACGGGCGCTGGCAGATGACGGCATGGCGTTCGGTGCGGCTGCCCGACTCCCCGGCGAAGTGAAGGTAGTTAGATGAGCCATCCGCGCCGCAACACACTGGCCGTTCGCGTCGGCCGCGTCACGGTCGGCGGTCCCGCGCCCATCGTCGTGCAGTCGATGACCAACACCGATACGGCGGACATCGAAGGCACGGCCCAGCAGATCAAGGCGCTGGCGCGCGCCGGCAGCGAACTGGTGCGCATCACGGTCAACGAAGCGTCCGCCGCCGCGGCCGTGGCGCCGATTTGCGAACGCCTGGCGCAGATGGGCGTGAACGTTCCCATCATCGGCGACTTCCACTTCAACGGTCACAAGCTGCTGCGTGAACATCCGGCCTGCGCGGCGGCGCTTGCCAAGTACCGCATCAATCCCGGCAACGTCGGTCGCGGCAGCAAACGCGATCCGCAGTTTGCCGAGATGATCGAGTTCGCCTGCAAGTACGCAAAGCCGGTGCGCATCGGCGTCAACTGGGGCAGCCTCGACCAGGACCTGCTCACGCGCATGATGGACGAGAACAACTCCCGTGCCGACCCGCTGTCCGCGCAGGAGATCATGCGCGAGGCAGTGGTCGCTTCGGCGCTCGAGAGCGCCGCACGCGCGGTCGAGCTGGGGCTGCCGCGCGAGCACATCATCCTGTCGGCGAAAGTGTCCGGCGTGCAGGATCTCATCGCCATCTACCGGCGCCTCTCCGAACGCTGCGACTATCCGCTGCATCTCGGCCTCACCGAAGCCGGCATGGGCAGCAAGGGCATCGTCGCCTCCACCGCCGGCATGGCGGTACTGCTCCAGGATGGCATTGGCGACACCATTCGCGTCTCGCTCACGCCCGAGCCCAATGGTGATCGCACCAATGAAGTGATCGTGGCGCAGGAAATCCTGCAGACCATGGGTCTGCGCTCCTTCATTCCCATGGTGGTGGCGTGCCCCGGCTGCGGCCGCACCACGAGCACCTATTTCCAGGAGCTCGCGCAGTCCATCCAGTCGCACATCCGGCATCGCATGCCGGAATGGCGCAAGTCCTACGAAGGTGTGGAAGACATGACGGTTGCGGTCATGGGCTGCGTGGTGAATGGTCCGGGTGAGAGCAAACACGCCAACATCGGCATATCGCTGCCGGGCACCGGCGAGCGGCCCGTGGCGCCGGTGTACGAGGACGGCGAGAAAACCGTGACGCTCAAGGGCGAGCACATCGCCGAGGAATTCCAGGAACTGGTGGAGAACTACATCTCACGGCGTTTCACGCGCAAGGAAGCCGCGGCCGCCGAACAAGGAGTGACCGCATGAGCAGCAGCACTGATGACACCCTGATCAACAAGAAGTGCGTGCCTTGCCACGGCGGAGTCAGCGCGCTCACCAGGGCCGAGGCGGAGTCGATGTTAGGCCGACTGCTCGCCACCGATGGTGACGGGTGGAAGCTCGTCGAAGATGGCAAGGCACTCAAGCGCGAGTTCAAGTTCCCGGATTTCTATCGCACCATGAGCTTCGTGAATGCCGTGGCGCACATCGCCAACGCCGAAGACCACCATCCCGACATCGAGTGCGGCTGGGGTTATTGCCGCATCCGCTTCCAGACGCATTCGATTGGCGGACTGCATGAGAACGATTTCATCTGCGCCGCCAAGGTTGATTTGGTTCAGCGCTGAATCAGGGCTGACGCCCACCTCGGAAAACGCCGCCGGGGCGGCGGCGCCTTGTCAGGGGCTGCGCCCCACAACGGAAAACGCCGCCGAAGCGGCGGCGTACGTCAACGATTCAGGCGCTGCCTGACGACGTTGCTGAAAGACGCCAGCGCCCGCGACACCTTCCCGTTGCCGCTCGAATACACCGACTGGGCAAACGCTTCGTGGCAGCCGCCCTCACCGAGATAGATGCGGTAATGGTGTAACGCGCGCGTCTGCGCGGCCGGGACGTTTTCGCGCGCGATGTAGTGGACCAGGGCCGGGGAATTGACCACCTCGGCCACGGCCATCTGGCAACCGTGGGTCAGCACGGGTGTGCACGCCGAATTCGGCGTGACGCGATGCCAGCGCAGCCGGTGGAAGTGGATGATGAACGGCGGCAGCTCGCTCATGTGGATCGTGAGCAGGGACTCGGCGTCCTGCAGCGAGAAGCTGCATCGCTCGTAACGCTCCGTATCCATCGTCGGTAGCAGGATTTTGGGGACGATCTCGATCGCCATGCGCGAATTATCACGCAACGCCCTCACTGCGCACCCTGTCAACTCGACAGAATCCGGCACCCGAGGGCCCGGCCGCGGCTCAAAACCCGTGAATGGAGTTCACGATTTCAGAGCCGCGAGCCCCAACAATGCGCGCCATCGTGGGCCGCACGCGAAAAACCTCCCTCTTCTCCCTGACGAGCATCGCCGTGATGACGATCTCGATGAGCGGCGGTCGCCGCCGAGGTCGCGACGCTCGGTGTGCATCGCGACGCCGGGACGCGGCGACCGTCTCCTAGCTAGCCTCGCGGCCCGCGCGATTCGAAAGTCGACGCGAGCCATTGCCGTTCTGACATTCGTTGCAGTTACCTATTGACGCGCGGGGCAGTCGCCGCCGACAGTCCGCGCGCGCAATCGCTGGCCAGCGGACAGGCCAGTAGCGTGCCCGAGGGACGGGGCATCGCGGCCCGGTGACCAACGAAGGGGTTTAAACATGGAAGTCAGGATTGCGCCAACAAGGCGCGTTGTTTGGCGTGCGCGCGTGAAATCGCTGGCGTCGACGCTGATGATCAGCATCGCGCTACTCACCCTCGGAACTACGTCCGCGTCGGCCGCGACGGTGGATACCAGCGCCTGGTACGTGCTGGTCAACCGCAACGGCGGCAAGGTGGTCGATGTGTTCAACCTCGCCACCAACGACGGCGCGCGCATCGCGCAATGGACGCGCGGCGACGGCAACTGGCAGCAGTGGCAGTTCGTGGACTCGGGTGGCGGCTACTACCGCCTGCGTTCGCGGCATTCGGGCAAGGTGCTCGACGATTACCAGTGGTCCACGGCCGAAAACGCGCCGATCGTGCAGTGGACCGACCTGAACGGCACCAACCAGCAATTCCGGCTCGTGGATTCCGACAGCGGCTACGTGCGGCTGATCAACCGGCACAGCAACAAGGCGCTGTCGGTGCTGGGCGCCTCGACGGCCAACGGCGCGAACATCGTGCAGATCACCGACTCGAACGCGGCGCATCAGCAGTGGCAACTCGTGCCGATCGGGGGCACTACGCCACCACCCGTCGGCTCACTGCCGTCGACGATTCGCTGGAGTTCGAGTGGCGTGCTGGCGGGTCCGAAATCCGATTCCGCGCATCCCGACATCGCTGCGATCAAGGACTACACCGTGGTGCGCCACAACGGCGCGTGGCAGGTGTACGCAACCACGGCCAGTCCGTCGCAGGGATGGAACCTCGTGCACTTCTCGTTCGCGGACTGGCCCCAGGCCAACGCCGCGACGCACACGTATCTCGATACCGCGACACCCATCGGCCGCGGCTACCGGGCGGCGCCGCACATCTTCTTCTTCGCACCGCAGGGCCTCTGGTACATGGTTTACCAGACGGGCTTGCCGACATACTCCACGAGCACCGACCCCGGCAATCCCCGCTCGTGGACGACACCGCGAAACTTCATGAGCGCTGAGCCTGCGATCGTGACGCAGAACAAGGGCGCGGGTTCATGGCTCGACTTCTGGATGATCTGCGACAGCAGCAACTGCTACCTGTTCTCCAGTGACGACAACGGGCACATCTATCGCGCCCAGACGACGCTCGCGAACTTCCCGAATGGTTTTGGCAACACGGTGATCGCGCTCCAGGACTCGCGCTTCGCGCTGTTCGAAGGCAGCGCGGTCTACAAGATCGCGGGTGTGAATCAATACCTGCTGCTGCAGGAGGCGATCGGCTCGGATGGACGGCGTTGGTACCGGTCGTACACGTCGGGCAGCCTGGCCGGGTCGTGGACTCCGCACCTGGCAACCGAATCGAACCCGTTCGCACGATCGAACACCGTGACCTTCAACGGCACGGCATGGACGCGCGACTTCAGCCATGGGGAATTGATCCGGGCGGGCAACGACCAGACGTTGCAGTTGAACCCGTGCCGGTTGCAGTTCGTGTACCAGGGGCAGGATCCGAACGCCGGCGGCGAATACATCCGCCTGCCGTGGCGGATGGGCCTGCTCACCCAGACCAATTCAACCTGCTGAGCCGGCGAGAAGCGGGTAGATGGGGCCATGCCCATCTACCCGTTCAGCGCCTGCTCTCGAACCGAAGTAGATAGAGGCCGCTGCCGATGATCACCGCGGCGCCCGCGAGCGTCTGCCACTCGGGCATCACGGACCAGACGTAGAGGTCGATGAGGATGACCCAGGCAAGGCCCGAATACTCGAGCGGCGCGACGCTGGCCGCCGGCGCGTGATTGAACGCCTTGGTGATGCCCCACTGGCCCACGGCGCCGGTCACCGCAACGCCACCGATGAGCAGGTAGTGCTCGCTGTGAATGGCCTGCCAGCCTGGCGGCAGCAGCAATGTGAGCGTGGTTGCGCCGATGGCCAGCATGCACGTCATCCAGAACACCATCGACTGCGTGGTGTCCCTGCGCCCGATGATCTTCACGAGGACCGACGCCAGCGCATAACACAGCGCGGCGCCCAATATGGCGAGCGGCGCCGCCCACCCCACGATCTCGGGTGGACGAACGAACAGCACACCCAGGAACCCGATGGCAATCGCCACCCACTGCGCGCGATTCACGCGTTCGCCCAGCATGAAGATCGAGAGGATGGCGATCAGCAAGGGTGAGACGAAGAACAACGCGTAGGTCTTGGCCAGCGACAGTTGCTGGATGCCGACGACGAACAACACCATCATGATCACCGAGAGCAAGCCGCGAATCAGATGCAACGGCCAGCGCACGTGCACCAGTTGCCTGAGTCCGCCCGAATACATCGCCCAGACAAAGACCAGCGGCAGCGTGGATAACCCGCGAAGCGCGGCAACCTGTATCGCCGGATAGTGCCCCGACAGCAGCTTGAGTCCCGCGTCCATCAGCGACATGGACGCGACCCCCGCGAGCATCGCCGCCATCCCCGCCAGGCGGCGCTGTTTCAGCTCTGACATCGAACGGGAGTTCAGCGCGCGGCGGCCGGCAATTCGCCGGCGAGCCCCATGGCGCGCTCGATGAACACCCGCTTCGCCATGGCCGAACGGCCGACCCACGGCATGCCGCGTTGCGCGAGCTCGGCAATGCGGCCGGTGCCGCGCGCCAGCAGGCGATCGAACGCGTCGATGGCGCCACTCATCAGATCGTTCTCGCTGCGCCGCCAGCGTTCATAACGCCTGAGGATTCGCTCCGCCCCCGGATCTTCGCGACTCCTGATGCCCTCGGCGAGCACGTCAGCGAGCGCAGCGGCGTCCAGCAGGCCGAGATTCGCGCCCTGACCGGCGAGCGGATGCACCACGTGCGCGGCGTCGCCGACCAGCGCCACGCGCGCGGTGACATACGCACTGGCCGACAGCCGCCACAGCGGAAATTTCACGCGCTCGCTCACGAGGCGCACCTTGCCGAGCGCGCCGTCGAAATCGTTTTCCAGTTCGCGTTCAAAAACATCCGGCGCGGCGGCCAGCAACCTTTCGGCGCGCGCCGCGGGCACCGACCACACGATGGAGCTGTGCGCATCCTTCAGGGGCAGGAACGCCAGGGTTCCATCGCCGAGGAAGCGCTGCCACGCAGTGTGTTCATGCGGCCGCGCGGTGCTCACCATCGCCACGATGGCGGTTTGTCCGTAGTCGGTGCGCGACGCACCCAGGCCCGCGAGTGCGCGCACGCGCGATTGCGCGCCGTCGGCGCCGATGACCAGCCGAGCACGTACGCGGCGCTTGCCGGCGACCAGCACGACGGCATCGCGCTCCTGCTCGAGCGCACTGATGTCGCCGGTGACCAGCGCGAGTCCCAGGCGCCGCGCGGCGCCGGCCAGCGCCGACTGCAACACCGCGTTCTCGACGATGACTCCGAGGTTGCGCTCGCCCATTTCCGCCGCGTCGAATACCAAGGCGTCACCGCCATGCGGCGGAACATCGGCGTGCCATACCTGCATGCGTTCGAAGCCTTCGGCCCGCGTGGCCTCGATGTCGCTCCAGGCCCCGGCGGTGCGCAGGATTTTTTCGCTGGCGCGCGACAACGCGAACACGCGCAGGTCGATCGGCATTTCCTTCGACCGATCGAGAGACTCGGGGATGACGCGGTCGAACACCGCGATACGCGCCGGCGGAATTCCCGACTGCCGCGCGATGAGAATGGCGGCGGCCAGGCCGATGGGGCCTGCACCCACCACGGCCACGTCGTAGTCCGTGCTCATTCGAGCGGCAGACCGCGGGCCAGGCGCGGCATGCGCCCGGCAAAGCCCCAGCTCACGCGCGACAGCGCGCGTTTGGCGGCGGGGCTCATATCGAACAGCAACAGGCCGAAGTTGCGTACCAGCCCGACGCCCGGCAGCTCGCTGCCGAAGAGTTTCACCAGGCCATCGGTGAAGCGCGTGACACCTTTTCGATCTTCCGCGCGCCACGCGGCGAATTTCTCGAGCAGCTCGCCCGCACCGAATGAAAAATCGGCGTTCGCCGCGCCGCTCGCCAGCATTTCCGCCAGCGTCGCCGCGTCGCGCAGGCCGAGATTGAAACCCTGCCCCGCCACGGGATGCAGCGCCTGCGCCGCATTGCCGATGAGCACCACGCGCCCGGCCACGGTTTCCTCGGCGCGCGTCAGCGCGAGTGGATAGGAGTTGCGCTGGCCGATGCGCGTCCAGCGTCCCGCGCGCCAGCCGAATGCGCTGAGCAGCTCCGCGGCGAAACCGGCTTCATCGAGCGCGACGAGCTCCGCGGCGCGCGCCGGGCTCACCGCCCACACCACGGCATAACCGCCACCGGTCACCGGCAGCACCGCGAGCGGGCCGGATGCCGTGAATCTCTCGAAGGCCTCACCCGTGTTGGGTCTTTCGGTGGCGGCATTCACCACGATGGCAATCTGCTCGTAGTCCTCGACGGCCGCATCGATGCCGGCGCTGGCGCGCAACACCGAACCCGCGCCGTCCGCGGCCACCGCGACCGCCGCGCGAACCCGCTCGACCATGCCGCCTGCGGCCACGTCCAGCAATACGCCGTCGTCGTGCAAGGTCGCGCCTTTCAATTGCGCGGGCATGGCCACCGTCACGTTCGAAACCTCGCGCAACGCCTGCCACAACACGCGGCCAATGACGCGGTTGGGAACGACATAACCGAACGCGGGCACGCCCTGTTCGCGCGCGTCGAGCCGCGCGACGCCGAAGCGCCCGGCGTCAGAGACGTGAATGGAGCGAATGGGCGCCGCGTCGGCCGCCATCGCGGGCCATACGCCCAGGGTTTCGAAGATCTGTCGCGAACCATTGCCGAGCGCGGTGGTGCGTTCGTCGAAACTGGGCTGGGCCGCCGATTGCGGCGGCACGCTTTCAATGAGAAGTACGCGCAGAGATGTATTGCGCAACGCCAGTGCAAAGCTGGCACCGACCATGCCGCCGCCGACGATGACGACGTCCCACTCTTTCATGCCACCGACGCCATGAGCCGCTCGATCTCGACGGCTTCCTTGGGGCAGCGTTCCGTGAGGACCTCGCAACCGTCGCGCGTCACCACCACGTCGTCCTCGATGCGGATGCCGATGCCGTGGAACTTTCTGGGTGCGCCCGGTGTGGCAGGCGCCACGTAGATGCCTGGCTCGATGGTGAGCGCCATGCCGGGCTCGAATACGCGCCACTCGTTGCCGATCTTGTAATCGCCCACGTCATGCACGTCCATGCCCAGCCAGTGGCCGGTGCGATGCATGAAGTACTTGCGGTAGGCACCGCTCTCTTCGAGCTTCGCGAGCTTGCCCTTGAGGAGGCCGACCTTGATCAACCCCTGGGTGATGACGCGCACGGCCGCCTCGTGCGGTTCATTCCAGTGATTGCCCGGCTTCACGCGCGCGATGGCGGCGTAGTTCGCCTCGAGTACGATGTCGTACAACGCGCGCTGCTCGGGCGAGAAACGTCCGTTGACCGGAAAGGTACGCGTGATGTCCGACGCATAACAATCGAGCTCGCAGCCGGCATCGATCAACAGCAGATCGCCCGCGCGCAACGTCGCGTCGTTCTCGCGGTAATGCAGGATACAGCTGTTGGCGCCGCCGCCGACGATGGGAAGATAGGACAGGTCCGCGTTGTGCATGCGGAACTCGTGCACGATCTCCGCGGCGATCTCGTACTCGCGTTTGCCCGGCACGCAGGCCTTCATCGCCCGCACGTGCGCATTGACGGCGATGCGCGCGGCCTCGCGCATGGTGTCGATTTCGGCGCGGCTCTTGAACAGGCGCATGTCGTGCAGCACGTGATCGAGCGCCGATATCTCCTGCGGCGCGTGGCGGCCATTGCGAGCCTGCGTTCGCAGGCCGTTCACCCAGCCGACGACGCGCTGGTCGAACTCCGGGTGCGTGCCCATGGCGTAGAAGACCCTGGCGCGGTTCTCGAGCAGCCCCGGCAGGATCTCATCGATATCGGTGATGGGGAACGCGTCGTCCGCGCCGAAGTCCCGGGTCGCGCCATCGGGACCGGCGCGCCGGCCATCCCAGGTTTCACGCGCGGGATCGCGGTCGCGCACGAACAGGATGTATTCACCCTGCGGACGGCCCGGCACGAGCACCGCCACCGACTCGGGCTCCACGAACCCGGTGAGATAGAAGAAATCGCTGTCGGGCCGGTATGCGTATTCCACGTCGTTATTGCGCATGCGCACGGGCGACGTGGGCACGATGGCGATGGAGTCGCGGCCCATCTGCTTGAGCAAGGCGCGGCGGCGGCGTTTGAATTCCTCGCGTCCAATGTGTTTGACACCGGGCACGGGCGCCGGACCCGGCGCAGACCTCCGGGACCTGAGCTTGCTAATGGATGGACGCAGCACCGGGCTCCGGCTCCTCGCCGCGGGCGGGTGCCAGCTCCGCAAACAACAGCTGCACACCCACGCGCACGAACTCAACCACTTCCGCGAACGCCACTTCGTTCTCCTCGGTCTCTTCGTCCGCGTCCACACCCACGTGCGTGATTTCGGTGAGGTCGCGAATGATCTCGCCGGCCTCGGTGGAGACCTGGCCAGGATCGCTGGTGGTGCCGGACCCCAATCCATAGAGGAAGCCCTGGCACCACTGGCTCAGCGCATCAGCGCGAATGGCGAGCGGTGCTTCGTCATCAGGCAGCAGCGGTTCGAAGTCCGCGTCGCTGCCTACCAGGGTGCGCACCATGGAGTTGTAGACGTTCTGAAGAACCGAGCTCTGCAGGGCTTCGTCGTCGGGCGAATCGTCCGGAAGTATCTCGCGCAGCCATTCGATGAGACCGTAGTCGCGAGAGCTGCAGAGCGCACCGGCCAGCGTTCCGTGCGCCTCCGCGGGCTCCGGCAGAGCGCGAGCATCCCGGAGCACGCGTTCGAACTCATCGTAAGTGGCGGGCAACATGGGCGAATTATGCCCGAGGCCCCCCGAAAACGGCCGCCAATCTCCACGTACGACGCCCGCTTCGGCGTCGATTTCCTTAGTGGCGCTTGCGGCTGGAAAAATTGCTGCGTCGGCATGGGCTGTCCTATAGTCCCCCGCCATGAACGACACATCTGATAACAACAAGGCCGGCAAGACCGGTTTCGTCACGGAAATCGCGCTGCTCGAACGCCGCGTCGAAGAACTTCTCCTCACCGTCGAGACTCTCAAGGAAGAGAACCGCGCCCTGCGCCAGCGCCAGGAATCGCTCGCCGCCGAACGCTCCGCGTTCGCGCAGCGCAACGACCAGGTGCGCGCCCGCGTGGAGGCCATGATCGGCCGCTTGAAAACGATGGAGCACACTGCATGAGCGAGAAAGAATCGGCGACCGTCACTGTACGGATCCTCGAAAAGGAATATTTCGTTTCCTGCCCGCAGGACGAACGCGCCGATCTGCTCGACTCCGCCGAATACCTCAACAAGAAGATGCGCGAGATCCGCGACACCGGGAAAGTGGTGGGCGCAGATCGTATCGCCGTCATGGCCGCGCTCAACATGGCCAATGAACTGCTGCGTCTTCGCAAGCTGGACACCGATCTGCAAGGCGCTGTCACCGGCCGCGTGAAGAACATGCGTGAACGTGTCGAGACCGCTCTCCAGCGAACCCGCCAACTCGATCTTTGAGCGAAAGCACGACCCACTTCACGGACGCCGCTGCATCAGCGGCGTTTTCCGACATGGCGCTTGCGCCTGAGAATGGTAGAGTCACTCCTGCGCTGCCTGTGGTGTTCGACAGTAAGTCGGGTTACCTCTCGACCGTAATGTAAACGCCCGGGACCAACGCTTTCTGACAGCATTGTGCAGGTCCGCTTCTGGCGGAAAGCCTTAAATGTCAGGGCCGGTCCCACCTTGTTGCTCTGGTTCGAGAGCAATGGCTTGCACCGGCACTATCGGGTAGCGCTTTTCCTTCCTTCTTGTGCAAACGAAGTCCTCCCTCCGCTTCGAGATGCTCAAACGCCGCCGCGCCGTATCGCGCAGCGCGCGGATGGCGGCCGCGCACGCGGTCGCAAACCTCATCGCACACACCTTCTGGCTAGCGCCCGGCAAACGCATCGGCATTTATGCGTCGATGCCCAGCGAGCTCGGCACCGCGCCGTTGATCCGGCTCGCGCTGGCGCGCGGTTGCCAGGTCTATGTGCCGCGCATCACTTCGCTGCGCAGCCGCGCGATGCGATTCGTGAAACTGGACCACGAGCGCAATTCCGGTGGTACACGGCACGCGCTCGGCATGTTCGAGCCCGACACTCACGAAGCCCTGAGCGCCCGATTTCTCGACACCATTTTCGTTCCTGCGGTCGCGCTCGATCGCCGAGGCGCCCGACTCGGGCATGGCCTGGGCTTTTACGATCGCACACTCGCGTTCAGGAACCTTCGCCAGCGCTGGCTCGGCCCGCGACTGGTGGGACTCGCCTATTCTTTCCAGGTCGTACAGCAGGTACCCGTGACTGCGACCGACGTCTTCATGGATCTCATCGTCACGGATAGGGGAATCGATGAATTACTGGCTGATGAAGACCGAACCGTCGACCTTCGGGATCGATGACCTCGCCAAGAAACCGAAGAAGACCGCCATGTGGGACGGCGTGCGCAACTATCAGGCACGCAACATGCTGCGCGATGACTTCAGGAAGGGGGACCAGGCGTTCCTCTATCACTCGAGCTGCGATGTGCCCGGCGTCGCGGGCATCGTCGAGGTCGTTCGCACCGCGTATCCCGATCCCACGGCCTTCGACAAGAAGCACGACCACTACGACGAAGGCAGCGATCCCAAAAATCCGCGCTGGGTTGTGGTCGACGTGCAACTCAAACGGCGCTTGAAGCGCGTGATCACGCTCGATGAACTGCGCAAGCACGAGACTCGCGAACTAGATGGGATGCTGCTGTTGAAACGCGGCAACAGACTGTCGATCACACCCCTGAGTGCCGCGCATTGGAAGTTCATCCTCTCGCTCGAGTGATGTTGATGAACGCGTCGATGTGAATCACTCGTTGTCCGTTCGATGACGCTTGCTTGAAATTTGTCAACGCCTGCGTATACTCGCCCTCGGACTAACCCGTAACTACTGGAGATGCGCCATGGCGAAAGCCAAGAAAAAGGCCAAGAAGAAAGCCAAGAAGAAGTAATTCTTCGGCCTTGGTCAATTAGGCGAGCGAGAAACTTTCTCGCTCGCCGCTTCAAATTCGAAGACACTGCCCGCTATCAAGCGGGCAGTGTCGTTTCAGGAACCGGAAATTGCGGAGCGACTCGATGAGTGCCCAAGAACTAAACAAAAACGCTGGAAAACAAGCTGCGGCGAGAGCAGCGCTGGAATTCGTGGTCGAAGGAAAGGTGCTCGGTGTCGGCACCGGATCGACGGTGAACTTTCTCATCGACGAGCTCGGGGACATCAAGGATCGAATCCCTGGCGCGGTCTCGAGTTCCGACGGGACCACCCAACGCCTCAAGGCGATCGGTGTGCGCGTATTCGACCTGAACGAGGTCGGCGAGATCGATACCTATATAGACGGTGCCGATGAGACCAACCCGCAACGCCATCTCATCAAGGGAGGCGGGGCGGCCCTCACTCGCGAGAAGATCATCGCGGCGGCCTCCCGCCGGTTCATCTGCATCGCCGACGAGGCCAAGCTGGTCGATACGCTCGGCGCATTCCCCCTGCCGGTGGAAGTCATCCCGATGGCACGCAGCTACGTGAGCCGCGAGCTCGCGCGGCTGGGCGGTCGACCCGTGTGGCGCGAGAAAGTGATCACCGACAACGGCAATCACATTCTCGACGTGCATGACCTGCGCATCACCGACCCCGTCGGACTCGAAAGCGCCATCAACCAGATCGTCGGCGTGGTGACGGTGGGATTGTTCGCGGCACGTCCCGCGGATCTCGTCATCCTGGGCGGCCCATCCGGGATTCGACGCATATAAGAGGATGAAGCATCCGCATTTCTACGGACGCCGGCCCTTGGCCGGCGTTTTCCTTTGTGGCGCGCAGCGCCTGGGAAGTCTCACCCCATTCTTCATTACGGACGTCCGCTGCTGTCCGCTGTCCGCGCGCGGACACCCTGGCAGCCGCGGCACGATGGAATAGCGCCCGCTTCTCTCCCGCCAGATTCAAGCAGTTAGCTTCTTCCGGTGACCGCGCGACGCGGTTGGCACGATGTGTGCTCTATCTCACGGTATGTCACTGCTCCTGCCAGAAATCGCGATGCGCGGCACCGAGTCGCAGGATCGCGTCGTCGCCACTCCGAATACCAGACGCACATTCGTGCGGCGTTACGGGGTCATGATCGGCGCGGGTCTCGCGCTGCTGTTGTTCGTGGTGTGGAGTGCGCGGGCCTGGCTCTCTTCGGAGAAAGTCATCCCGCGCGAGCGGCTGCGCACCGCCGTCGTCGAGCGCGGTCCCTTCGTGCGCGACGTGGCCGCCACCGGCATAGTGGTTGCCGCGGTGAGCCCCACCCTGTTCGCCGAGGCCCCGGGCACCATCATCTATAAGGTGCGCGCCGGCGACTCGGTCAAGGCCGGCGACGTGTTGGGCAGGGTCGAGAGCGCTGCGCTCACCAATGAGTATGAGCGCGAGCGCGCGACACTCGCGAGTGCCGAGGCGGCGCTCAATCGCCAGACCATCGAAGTCCGGCGCACGATCCTCAAGAGCAGCCAGGACACCGACCTCGCCAAGGTCCAGATCACGGCCGCCGAGCGCGAGTTCAAGCGCGCCGAGGACGCCTGGACCATCCACGTGATTCCGGAGCGCGACCTGGAGCGCGCACGTGACGAGTTGGAAACCGCCAAGCTCAATTACGCGCATGCCATGGAGACCGGCGGCCTGGAGAAGGACAGCCTTCAGCTGGAGCTGCGCAGCCAGCGCGCCCAGAGGGACGCACAGGCGCTCAAGGTCGCGCGCCTGCGTGAGCGTGTGGATGCGCTCACGCTGAAATCACCGGTCGCCGGTATGGTCGCAACGCTGAGCCAGCCCGAGCGCGCCCAGGTGGCGGAGAACGCGCCACTGGTCACGGTCGTGGACCTCACCGCGCTCGAAATCGAGTTCCAGGTCTCCGAGAGTTATGCCAACGAGGTCCGGTCCGGCATGAATGCCGAAATCACGCTCGACGGACGCCAGGTGCCGGGCACCGTGGCCGGCATCTCGCCCGACGTGCGCAATGCACAGGTGACCGGTCGCGTGCGCTTCAGTGCGCAACCCAAGGGTTTGCGGCAGAACCAGCGTGCCTCGGTGCGCATCGTGCTCGACGAGCGCAGCGACGTGCTCAAGGTGGCTCGCAGCCCCTTCAGCGATTCGGATTCGCGATTCGCCTATGTCGTGCAGGACGACGCCGCCGTGCGCACTCCCGTGGAATTCGGCGCGGCAGCCATCGGCGAAATCGAAATCCGCAACGGACTCAATGTCGGCGACACCGTCGTGCTCTCCGACATGCGCGACTACAAGGACGCCGACAGCGTCCTCATCGGTAACTAAGAGGACTCATCAATGCTCTCCATGAAGAACGTCAGCAAAGTATTTCGCACCGACCTCATCGAGACGCATGCACTGCGCGATTTCTCGCTGGAGGTGAAGGCCGGTGAGTTCCTTGCGGTCACCGGGCCCTCGGGTTCGGGCAAGACCACGTTCCTCAATATCGCGGGCCTGCTCGAGCCCTACGAGACCGGCAGCTACAAGCTCGACGATGTGGAGGTGACCGACCTTTCCGATGACGCGCGTTCCGCGCTGCGCAATCAGAAGATCGGCTTCATCTTCCAGAGCTTCAATCTCATGCCCGACCTCAACGTCTACGACAACGTGGATGTGCCGCTGCGCTACCGCCGCATGAAGTCGGCGGAACGCGACAAGCGCATCACCAATGCGCTCGAGATCGTCGGCCTGGCCGCGCGCATGAAGCACGTTCCGGCGCAGTTGTCGGGCGGGCAGCAGCAACGCGTGGCGATCGCGCGCGCGATTGCCGGCGATCCCAAGCTGGTCCTCGCCGACGAGCCCACGGGCAACCTCGATTCACTGATGGCGCGCCAGGTCATGGACCTGCTCGAACGCATCAACGAGATGGGCACCACCATCATCATGGTCACGCACGATCCGGAACTCGCGCGCCGCGCGCATCGCAACGTGCAGGTGGTCGACGGCCAGATCTCGGACTTCAAACCTTATGAAGCGCATCTCGCCGCGCCGGGCGCCACACCCGTGGCGACCGGGCGCGTCGCAACTCCCGCGGGAGCCTGAACCATGTTCGCCTACTACCTGCGGCTGGCGTTGCAGAGTTTCCGGCGCAATCCCGGCCTCACCGCGCTCATGGTCATGGCGATCGCGCTCGGCATCTCGGTGTGCATGGTGACGCTGACCAGCTATCGCGCGGCGGCGCGCATTCCATTGCCGCACAAGAACGAAATGCTGTACGCACCCAACGTCGACAGCTGGGATCCCGCGCAGGCCTATGACAAGGACAACGCAACCTACGCGCCGGACCTGCAGACCTATCGCGACGCACGCGGGCTCTACGCCTCCACCATTCCGGACCGCAAGATCATCATGTACAAGGCCGGCGGCGTTCTCTCGGGCGGCAACAACATGGCGCCCGAATACGTGGCGGCGCGCATGACCACCGGGGATTTCTTCCCGATGTTCGAAACGCCGTTTCTCTATGGCGGCGGCTGGAACGCCAAGGCCGATGAAGGCCCCGAGCCGGTGATCGTCCTCAGCAAGGAAACCAACGAGAAGGCCTTCGGCGGCGCCAACAGCGTCGGCAAGACCGTGACGTGGCACGACCGCGAGTTCCGCGTGGTCGGCGTGCTCAACGACTGGGAACCCGCTCCCAAGTTCTACGACGTATCGAATGGCTCGTTCGACGACCCCGAAAAGGTGTACGTGCCCGTCACGTGGGGCCAGATCATGGAACTCGGCAGCGACGGCAATACCAATTGCTGGAAGACCGAGGACATCAACAGCTACCAGGACTTCCTCAACTCCGAATGTATCTGGTGGGAGAGCTGGGTGGAGCTGCGCACGCCGGCCAAGGTGGCCGCGTATCGCAAGTTTCTCGATGACTACGTGATCGAGCAGAAATCCAAGGGCCGGTTCCAGCGTCCGCTCAACAACCACCTGTACACGATCGAAGGCTGGATGCAGCGCAATAACGTGGTCGGCACCGACAACAAGGCGATGCTGATCATGGCGTTCGCGTTCCTCGCGGTGTGCCTGGTGAACACCGTCGGCCTGTTGCTGGCGAAATTCCTGAATGCGGCGCCCGTGGCGGGCGTGCGGCGCGCTCTCGGCGCCAGTCGCCGCGACATCTTCTGGCAGCACCTCACGGAGTCCGGCGTTATCGCCGTGGCCGGCGGCATCATCGGCGGCGTGCTGGGTATCGGCGGCGTCTGGGCCCTGCGTGCCTGGTATGGACGCTTCGTGCAGGACCTGGAGCGCGCATTGCCGGTCGACTACAGCACGCTCGGGATCGCGGTGGCGATCTCACTCGCCGCGGGAATCATCGCCGGTTTGTATCCGGCCTGGCGTATCGGGCGCGCCGCGCCCGCCTCCTACCTGAAGGTGCAATAGCCATGGGACTGCGACCGATTCTTTCTTCGCTGATGCGCAATGGCGCCGGTGCGCTGCTGGTGGCGATCCAGATTGCGTTGACGCTGGCCATCGTCGTGAATGCGGTGTTCGTCACCTCGGAGCGCATCACCAAGATGGGCAGGCCTTCGGGCATCGACGACCAGAACATGTTCGCGTTGCCGGTGACGGGGTTCGAGAAGAATTTCGATTTCTTCGCGATGGTCCGCGCCGACATGGCGATGCTGCGGGACATGCCGGGCGTCGTCGATGCGATGCCGTCGAACCACATTCCCCTGTCGGGCGGGGGAAGCTCGACCCAGTTCTATTCGCTGCCTGACAAGAAGGGAGAGAAGTCGCCGGTTGCGTACTACGTCACCGACGAGCACGCCGTGAACACGCTGGGCGTCAAACTCGCCGACGGAAAAAACTTCGGCGCAACCGATGTCGAGTACCGGCCCAAGGACGTGCAGGGATTTCCAGGCACCGCCGTGGTGACGCGCGCGTTCGCCGAAGTGATGTTCCCCAAGGACAAGGACAATCTGGTCGGCAAGACCATGTACGACGACCAGAGCAAGCCCATCGTCATCGCCGGCATCATCGAGCAGATGCACGGCGCCTGGGTGGGATGGGACAAGCTCGACCGCGTGATGCTGAGCCCCGTCGTCGGCCCCGGGCCCGGCATCCGATACATCGTGCGCACCGAGCCGGGCAAGCTCGATGCGGTCATGGCCGAGGTCGAAGCCGCGCTGCGCAAACGCGACCCGAACCGCGTGGTGGGCAAGCTTCGCACGGTGAAGAACTACAAGCAGAGCAGCTACGCCAGCGATTCACTGACCGCCGTGACTCTGTCCGTGGTAACCGGCCTCGTGCTGGTCTTCAGCGCGCTCGGCATCTTCGGCCTCGCCACGTTCAACGTGAATACGCGCACCCGCCAGATCGGCACCCGGCGCGCGGTCGGTGCGCGCAGGCGCGACATCGTCAGTTACTTCATGGCCGAGAACTGGCTGATCACCACGCTCGGAGTGGTGGTCGGCTGCGGCCTGGCGCTGGCCGTGGGCTTCTGGCTGTCGAACCAGTTCGCGCTGCCGCGGCTCAATCTCTACTTCCTCGTGGGCGGTGTCGCAGGGCTGTGGGCCCTCGGGCAACTCGCGGCATGGCAACCGGCGCTACGGGCCGCGAAGGTATCGCCCGCCATGGCCACTCGAAGTGTCTGACCTCAACGCTTAACCTGCCCACGTGCAAAAGTGTCCGTCGCTTGCAACCTCCCGGCCCTCTTCGGCGTCTTACGTATGACTTCAGTCACGTCGAACGTCGAGGACCGCCTGGCACATCGCACCGTACTCGTTGCCGACGATAGCGAAGCCGTACGCACGGCCTTCCAGGTCCTATTGTCCCTGCACGGCGCGCGGGTCCTCGGCGCTTCATCTCCTGCCGAGGCCCTCGCGACCGTGCGTTCCCAGGAAGTGGACCTCATCATCCAGGACATGAACTTCCGCCGCGAGGCCACCTCGGGCGAAGAAGGCGTGGCGCTCTTCCGCGAGCTGCGGGCGCTGCATCCCGACGTGCCCGTCATCCTGCTCACCGCCTGGACGCACCTGGAGACCGCGGTGGACCTAGTCAAGGCGGGCGCCGCCGATTACATCGCCAAGCCCTGGGACGATGCGCGATTGCTGACCACGGTGCGCAACCTGCTGGAGCTGCGCGCCGCGGTGGAAGAAAACGTCGCCACGCGCGCACAACGTTCCGAAGCGCGCGCCAGGCTCGCCGAGCGTTACGACCTCCGCGGCCTCGTATACGAAAGCGACGCGCTGCACACGGTGGCGACCATGGCCGCGCAGGTGGCGCATGCCGACGTTCCGGTGCTCATCACCGGCCCGAACGGCGCCGGCAAGGAAGTGCTGGCCGACATCGTGCACGCGAACTCGGCGCGCAAGGCCCAGCCTTACGTGAAAGTGAACGCGGGCGCGCTTCCCGACCAGCTCATCGAAGCGGAGCTGTTTGGCACCGAGGCGGGCGCATTCACCGGCGCCAAGGCGCGTGCGGGCCGCTTCGAAGCCGCCGATGGCGGTACGCTGTTCCTCGACGAGATCGGCAATCTGCCGCTCGCCGGGCAGTCCAAACTACTGCGCGTGCTGCAGACCGGGGAATACGAACGCCTGGGCAGCAACACCACGCGGCGCGCGAACGTGCGCATCGTCGCGGCCACGAACCTGCCGCTGCGCGATGCCATGCGCGAAGGCCGCTTCCGCGAAGACCTCTATTACCGACTGAGCGTGATCGAGCTGGCGCTGCCGCCGCTCGCGGAGCGGCGCGACGACGTGTTGCCGCTCGCCCGCGCGTTCCTTCCCGTCGGAGCGCGCCTCACCAGTGACGGCGAACGCGCGCTGCTCAACCACTCCTGGCCGGGTAACGTCCGCGAGCTGCGCAACGTGCTGCAACGCGCTGCGCTGCTCGCGGGCGAAGCGCCCATCAACGCCGCAGCGCTCAACCTCCCGGCCGTTTTACCCGCGCGCTCCGATGAGCCGGTGCTCGATCGGGCGACGATCGAACGCGTGCTCGCCGAAAACGGCAACATCGTGGCGCAGGCCGCCCGCCAGCTCGGCATCAGCCGTCAAGCCCTCTATCGCCGCATGGAAAAACTCGGTATCAAGGAATCTCCGTCCCGGTAGCAATCGGCGGGACTAACAAGAGGCGGATTTCCGGGATTCATGCGCTGGCCATTCTCCATGGTTAGATGGTCCATGGCCGGCTGGGCCACGCTCTGGCTCGGCGGCATCGCCGTGCTGACGCTCGCGGCGTACATGGTGGCTCATCATTTCATCGCTTCACGCTGGATGGCCGCCGTCACCACCGGCCTCGTGATCACGCCGCTCGTCGCCTGGGGCGGCGCCATGCTCGTCACGCGCTGGAGCCGCACGACGCGGGCGTTGGCCGATGGCATCCTGAGCATCAAGGACCGCGATTTCAGCATGAGCGTGACACGCGCCACCGGCGACGAGATGGGCGAGCTCGTGGATGCATACAACGGCCTGGGCGACCTCCTGCGCGTCGAACGGCAGAGCCTCTACCAGCGTGAGCTCATGCTGGACACCGTCATACAGACCACGCCGCTCGCGCTGGTGCTCACCAACAGCGCCGACGCCGTGCTCTACGGCAACACGGCTGCGCGCCAGCTCTTCGGCGAGGGCCGCAAGCTCGAAGGCGAACGCTTCTCGCGTTATCTCGCCGTGGCGCCGGCGCCGCTGCGTGAGGCCATCGACCGCGGCGGCGACACGCTGTTCACGCTCGAGCTGGCCGGCGAGCCGCAGGTTTATCACGTGTCGCAGCGGCACTTCATGCTGAACGCCCAGCCGCACCGGCTGCTGCTGCTCAAGCAGCTCACGCGCGAGATCAATTCACAGGAAGTCGCCACCTGGAAGAAGGTGATCCGCGTCATCGCCCATGAGCTCAACAACTCGCTCGCGCCGATTTCCTCGCTCGCGCATTCGGGACAGATCCTGGCGCGCTCGCCACCGGACCCCGAGCAGCTTGGCCGGGTGTTTTCCACCATCGAAGAGCGCGCGCGGCATCTCGCCGCGTTCATCGAAGGTTATTCGCAGTTCGCCAAGCTGCCGCAGCCGCGGCTCGTGCCGGTGTCGTGGGACGTCTTGCTGGAGCGCCTGCGCGTAGTCGTGCAATTCACGCTGGCGGATACGCCACCGCATCGCGCCATCCGCTTCGACGCCGCGCAGATCGAGCAGGCGTTGATCAACCTGCTCAAGAACGCACGCGAGTCGGGCTCCGAGCCCGCCGACATCGAGCTCGCGGTGTCGCCTGCCGGCAGTGGCTGCGCCGTCGAGGTTCGCGATCGCGGACCGGGCTTCTCCGCGGCCGCGCTCGAGAATGCGCTGGTGCCTTTCTACTCGACCAAACAAACCGGTACGGGCCTCGGGCTCACGCTGTGCCGGGAGATCGTCGAGGCGCATGGCGGCCGGCTGCGCATCGCCAATCGCGAAGGCGGCGGCGCGATCGTCACGTTGTGGCTTCCGGACGGCGCATAGACCTTTCCCGGCTGGCTCACCGCGGTGCCACGGTGCGAGAATAGCCGCGATGCAAATCTCCACCGATCCTTCGCACGAAACCGAGGCTGTCCAGATTCGCGAGGCGGCGCCCACGGACCTCGAAATACTGCTGCCGATGATCGAACAATACTGGCGCTTCGAAGCCATCGAAGGTTTCGACGCCACGCGCATGCGCAAGCTGCTCACGCGCGTGCTCGAAGATTCCAACCTCGGGCGCGCGTGGGTCGCCACGCTCTATGGCGAGCCCGCGGGCTATCTGCTCGCGGTGTATGTGTTCAGTCTCGAGCACCAGGGGCTGACCGCGGAGATCGACGAATTCTTCGTCGTGCCGGCGCATCGCGGGCTGGGCCTGGGACACCAGATACTGGCCATCGCCGAAGCCCAGTTTCGCCTCGAGGGTTGCACCAATGTCTCCCTGCAACTGGGGCGCAGCAATGAAGCGGCGCGCAACTTCTATCGGCGCCACGGGTTCGACGATCGCGCGGGATACGAGCTGGTGAGCAAAGACCTGAAGTGAGCGTCGTGTACGACCTCTTCATCGGCAACAAGAACTATTCCTCGTGGTCGCTGCGCCCCTGGGTGCTGCTGCGCGAGCTGAACATCCCGTTTCGCGAGAACCTGGTTCCATTCGGAGGCGCACAGCACCCGGACGCATTCCGCGGCTTCTCGCCCACGGGCAAGGTTCCGTGCCTGGTCGACGGCGCCGTCACCGTCTGGGATTCACTGGCCATCACTGAATACCTGGGCGAGCGCCACGCGGGCGTGTGGCCCGCCGAAGCCGCCGCGCGCGCATGGGCGCGCTGCGCCAGCGCCGAAATGCATTCGGGGTTCTTCGAGATTCGCAACGCCTGCACGATGAACTGCGGCATTCGCGTGACGCTGAAGGCCGTCGACCCGCCGCTCGCACGTGATTTCGCGCGGCTCGAGGAGCTCTGGGCTGACGGCATCGGGCGGTTCGGCGGGCCATTTCTCACCGGCGCGCGCTTCTGCGCGGTGGATGCCTTCTACGCCCCCGTCGCGTTCCGCATCCAGACCTATGATCCGCCGCTCAATGCCGGAGCGCGCCGGTATGCCGCGCAGTTGCTGGCGCTGCCGGCGATGCAGGACTGGTATGCGGCGGCGCTGGCGGAAACCTGGCGTGAAGAGGAGCACGAACGTGAAGCCCGCGCCACGGGCGAGTGGCGCGCGGATCTGCGCGCGAGCTAGTTAGGCGCATGTTCCTGCGCGCGCTCATCGCGTTTCTGGCGCTGCCCGGGATGGTCGCGCTGGCGATACCCCTGTGGATCGCCTGGAATCGCCGGCCCGCCGTCGATCCGTGGTTTTCGATCGGCCTGGGTGTGCTCGTCGCGGGTCTTGCCCTGCTGCTGTGGTGTGTGCGGGATTTCTACGTGGCGGGCAAAGGCACGCTCGCGCCCTGGTCGCCACCGCGAAACCTGGTGACGGTGGGTCTGTACCGCCATAGCCGCAATCCCATGTACGTCGCGGTCACGATGATGCTCGCGGGCTGGACGGTGTGCTTCTGGTCGCAGACGCTCGCGATCTATACCTGTTTTGTGATCGTGGCATTCCAAATGCGAGTGGTATTCGGCGAAGAACCCTGGCTCGCGCGTACGCACGGCGCGGCGTGGGACGAATACAAAGCGAAGGTGCCTCGCTGGCTGCTGTAAGCCGCGCAGATACGCTAGGCTTCGACGCGATGCCGCATCATCGCCGGCCGGAGGGGAATCGCATGTCGAAGAAGTTTTTCGTGGCCATACTGGCCGCAATGGGTTGTGCTGCTCACGCGGCGGCTGCACCAGCGCCCGTGAGCGCGCAGGTGATCATCCGCGCGGACCAGCCGGGCGCGAAGATCGACGCCAACATCTACGGGCAGTTCATGGAACACCTCGGCCGCAATGTCTACGAAGGCATCTGGGTCGGCGAGAATTCCACCATCCCCAACACGCGCGGCTATCGCAATGACACGCTCGCGGCGCTCCGTAACCTCGAGGTTCCGGTGCTGCGCTGGCCGGGCGGCTGCTTCGCCGACGAATATCACTGGCGCGACGGCATCGGCCCGCGCGACAAACGTCCGCATCGCGTGAACACATTCTGGGGCGGCGTCATCGAGCCCAATGAATTCGGCACACACGAATTCTTCGAGTTGGCCGAAATGCTGGGCGCCAAGACCTATCTGGCGGTGAACGTGGGTTCGGGCACGGTGGAGGAGATGTCGCAGTGGGTCGAGTACATCACCTCGCCCTCGCAGTCGGCGCTGGCCAACGAGCGGCGCAAGAACGGTCGCGACAAGCCCTGGAAGCTCGACTACGTCGGCGTGGGCAACGAGCCCTGGGGCTGCGGCGGCGACATGCGCCCCGAGTACTACGCCGATGAGTACAAGAAATACGCGCTGAACATCAAGACGCCGGCGGACAACCGCCCCATCGAGGTGGCGAGCGGGCCCTATGGCGACGGCTACGATTGGACCGAAGTCCTCATGAAGAACGCGGTCCGGCAGATGGGCGCGTACTCGCTGCACTACTACACGCTGCCTTCCGGCAGTTTCGAGACGAAGAACAAGGGCCCGGCGCTCAGCTTCAACGAAGCCGACTGGATCATCACGTTGAAGCACACGCTCGCGATCGACGAGATGGTGACCAAACACTCGGCGATCATGGACAAGCACGATCCGGCGAAGAAGGTCGCGCTGTATGTCGACGAATGGGGCACGTGGTACGACGTCGAGCCCGGCACCAACCCCGGTTTCCTGTTCCAGCAGAACACCATGCGTGACGCCGTGGTCGCGGGGCTCAACCTCAACGTTTTCCACAAACATGCCGATCGCGTGCGCATGACCAACATCGCGCAGATGATCAACGTGCTGCAGGCGATGATCCTCACCGACAAGGAAAAGATGCTGCTCACGCCCACGTATCACGTGTTCGAGATGTACAAGCCTTTCCAGGACGCAACCTTGCTGCCCGCCGAGCTCACCACGCCGGAATACAGGCACGGTGAGGTAGCGATCCCCGCGGTCAGTGTCTCGGCTGCGCGCACCACGGACGGCAAGTTCGCGCTGGCGCTGGTGAATTCCGACCCTAACAAGCCGGCCCGGGTCACCGTGAAGCTCACGGGCGCCGAGGCGAAGAAGATGGCCGCGCGTGTTCTCACGACCGAAGCCATGAATGCCCACAACACCTTCGACAAGCCCGATGCGGTCAAACCCGCGGCCTTTGGCGGCGGCAAGCTCAAGGGCGACTCCTGGGTGTTCGACCTGCCGGCGAAGTCCGTGGTCGTGGCCACTCTCAACTGACGGGGACTCAAGATGAATGTTGCCTCGAAACTGCGCACCGCGCTGGTCGCAGCCGCGCTGTCGTTGCCGGCTGTCAACGCGCAGGCCGATACCGTGCGCAATGGCTTTTCCGTCGAGCGCCTGCAGCGCATGGACGCCTTGCTCGATGGATACGTGAACGACGGCCGCATCGGCGGCATCGTCGCGCTGGTACTGCGTGACGGAAAACCCGTGTACCAGCGCGCCGTGGGCTGGCGCGACAAGGAAGCGGGCCAGAAGATGACCATGGACACCATCTTCCGGATCGCCTCGCAATCGAAGGCGCTGACCAGCGTGGCCATCCTCGCGCTCATGGAGGAAGGCAGGCTCTCGGTGAACGATCGCGCGGGAAAGTGGATTCCCACCTTCGAGAAGACGAGCGTGCTCACGCGCGCGGATCAAAGCGCCACCTGGAACACCATCGCCGCGAAACGGCCCATCACCATCCGCGACCTGCTCACGCACACCGCGGGCATCAACTACGGCCAGCAACCGGAATTTGCGGCGCTATACGTACCGAAGGGCCTGGGGCTGGCGGCCGGTGCGGGTTGGTATTTCGCCGACAAGGACGAGCCGATCTGCACGACCATGGAGCGACTCGGAACGCTGCCCTTCGAGGCACAACCGGGCGAACGTTACGTGTACGGCTACAACACCGACGTCCTCGGCTGCATCGTCGAGAAGGCCTCGGGCGTCCCGCTCGACGAGTACATCCGCACACACATCACCGGTCCGCTCGGCATGCCCGACACGATGTTCTATCTACCCGCGGACAAACGTGCGCGGCTCGCGGTGGTCTATGGCAGCGGCCCGGGCGGCAGGATCGTGAAGGCCCCCGAAGGTGCGCACGGCCAGGGTCACTATGTCGAAGGGCCGCGCAAGAGCTTCTCGGGCGGCGCGGGTTTGGTATCCACGGCCCGCGACTACGCCACGTTTCTCGAGGCGCTGCGCAATGGGGGCGCGCTCGGCAAGGCCCGCATCCTCTCGCCGCATGCGGTGAAACTGATGACCACCAACCAGATCGGCAACCTCAAGAGTCCCCGAGGTCTCGGCTTCGGCTTCGGATTCGAAACCCACGACGACTACGGCGTGAGCGGCATGTCGTCGGTAGGGTCCTGGGGCTGGGGCGGCGCCTATGGAACGTGGTATCGCGTGGATCCCCAGGAACGCCTGACGATGGTGCTCATGCTGCAGATGATGCCGAACGACACGGACATCCGCGACAAGTTCGACACCACGCTCTTCCAGGCATTGGTCGACTGAAATGGGGACACTCCCCATTTCCTAGCAAAAGGGGACGCACCTGAAGCAGGTGCATCCCCGTGCGCGAACGGAAACGGCGAGCGTCCCCTACTTCGTGGCGGCGATCCAGCGGTCGATCTTCTTTTCGAGGACATCGAGCGGCACGGCTCCGTCCTTCAACACTTCGTCGTGGAACGCCTTCACGTCGAACTTCTTGCCCAGGACTTTTTCGGCACGCTTGCGCAGCTCCACGATCTTGAGCTGGCCGATCTTGTACGCCAGCGCCTGGCCGGGAATGGCCGCGAAGCGTTCCGCTTCCGACACCGCGCGCGTCTGCTCGGCCGGCGAGTTCGCGAACATGTAGTCGAGCGTCTGCTGGCGCGTCCAGCCCTTGTAGTGAATGCCGCTATCGGTCACGAGCCGGATCGCGCGCCACAACTCGGCGTCGAGCGCCCCGAAGCGCGCCACCGGGTCCTTGTAGATACCCATCTCGTATCCCAGCCACTCCGCGTACAGGCCCCACCCTTCGATATACGCGGTATCGCGCGAGAAGCGGCGGAACATCGGCAGGTCGCCGAGCTCGCGCTGCAACGAGATCTGAAAGTGATGACCGGGCGCAGCCTCATGGAGCGACAGGGCCGCCAGCGCCCAGCGCGGGCGAGCCTTCAGGTCATAGGCATTCACGAAGAAGACGCCACCGCGCTTGCCGTCGAGCGAGGGCCCCTGGTACTGCCCCGAAGACGATGAAGCTTCGCGGAACGGCTCGACGAGGCGCACTTCGTACCCCACCTTGGGTCGCAGGTTGAAGTAGTTCGGCAACAGCGGCGCGACGTTGACGTCGAACGCCTGGTAGGCCGACAACAGCTCTTCGCGCGACTTGAAGTACATGTCGTCGCGCGTCTTCATCCAGTCGAAGAACGCTTTGAGCTCGGCCAATGACTTCGTCGGCTTGGTATACCCCAGCTCCTTCGCAACCGCCCGCATGCCGTCCTGGATTCGCGCGACCTCATCGAGCCCGATCTGGTGAACCTGCGCGGGAGTCAGCGAACGCGTGGTGTTGTCGTGCACCTTGTGCGCGTACCAGGCGGCGCCCTTGGGCAGCGCGCCCATGCCAAAGGTGTCGCGCGTCTTCGGCATGTATTCGTCGGCGACGTACGCGTTCAGACGCTTGTAGGCCGGCATGATCTGCGTGCTGATGAGCGTACGGAACGCCGCCGTCAGGCGCTCGCGGTCCGCCGCGGAGAACTCCTTCGGCATCTGGGTGATCGGGCCCCAGAAAATGCTCTTCTCCACGTCGTCGGTGATGTTGGCCTGCAGCTGCGGCAGCACCTTCTCCATGAGCACGCGCGGCTGAACCACGCCGGCTTTCACACCCTCGCGCATGTTGACGATGGCCTGGTCGAAAATCGCCGGCATCAGCGACGCGCGCTTCAGCCAGTCGTCGTAATCCTTGACCGTCGCGAACGGTTGCGCGCTCGTGCCCGAGCCGAGCTGCGCGAAGTAGTTGGCGATGTTCCGGAACTGGTCGACCGGCAGCAGCTCCTCGGGAAACTTGAAGTCTTCGAGCTCGGATTCGCGGTTGAGCGTGAAGATGTCGTACGACAGGCGGTCCTGCCCCGTGAGGCCGTCGGCGCCGATGGCGCGCGCACGATCGAGGTACTTCTGCTCGAACGCCCGGCTCTTCGCGATGACCTCCGGAGCCAGGAAATTCGGCAGCTCGGCGTTGTAACGCGGATCACCCGCGAAGGTCGCGGAGATCGGGTCCATCTTCAGATTCTCTTCCCAGAACTCCGCGTACATCGTGTTCAGCTGCGCGACGCGGTCGTCCGCCGCATGTGCGGCGCCCGTGAGCCCGGCGATCATGAGAAGCGATGCGAAGATCGATTTGTTTTTCATGTCTAACTACTCCGGAAAAAAGAAACCCGCCTCGCGGCGGGTTTCAGATTGGCTGGGGGACTAGGATTCGAACCTAGGTAAACGGAGTCAGAGTCCGTTGTCCTACCGCTAGACGATCCCCCAAAAGCTGGCCGTCTGCGAACAATACTAGCGCCAAGTCTTCGAGAAAG
Organism: Steroidobacteraceae bacterium; assembly: GCA_035765415.1. GTDB lineage: Bacteria > Pseudomonadota > Gammaproteobacteria > Steroidobacterales > Steroidobacteraceae > CADEED01. Next base: position 28,414 of record DASTXR010000037.1, read on the forward strand.
ATCAACGCTTGGAGTACTGCGGTCCGCGACGCGCCTTGCGGCGGCCGACCTTCTTGCGCTCGACTTCGCGCGCGTCGCGCGTGACGAAGCCGGCGATACGCAGGGGCTTGCGCAGCTCTTCATCGTATTCGATGAGCGCGCGCGTGATGCCATGGCGAATGGCGCCGGCCTGGCCGGTGATGCCGCCGCCCGACACCGAGACGGTGAAGTCGAACTTGTTGGCGAGCTGCACGGTCTCGAGCGGCTGGCGCACGATCATGCGGCCGGTCTCACGACCGAAGAACTCATCCAGCGGGCGGTCGTTGACCGTGATCTTGCCGGTACCGGCTTTCATGTAAACGCGAGCCGCGGCGGTCTTGCGGCGGCCGGTGCCGTAGTTCGGCTTTGCAGTGGCGGGCATTCTTCAGTTCCTTAAATTTCGAGCTGCTTCGGCTGCTGTGCGGCGTGGGGATGTTTGTCGCCCGCGAACACATGCAGCTTCTTGTACATCTTGCGGCCGAGCGGGCCCTTGGGGAGCATGCCCTTCACCGCGAATTCGATGGCGCGCTCGGGATGCTCCTTGAGCAGCTTGCCGAGAGCGATCTCCTTGATACCGCCGATGGCGCCGGTGTGGTGGTAGTACTTCTTGTCTTCGAGCTTGTTGCCCGTGACTTTGATCTTCTCCGCGTTCAACACGACGATGTGATCGCCCATGTCGACGTGCGGGCTGAAGATGGCCTTGTGCTTGCCTTTGAGGCGCATGGCGATCTGGGTCGCGAGGCGGCCGAGGACCTTGTCCGAGGCATCCACCACGTACCAATCACCGCGCACAGATTCGGACTTCGCAAAAACAGTAGTCATCACTAGAACTCCAACCACCGGAAGAGCCCACACACGTCGTACCCGGGACGCAGCTGTTGAACCAGCTAACGGCCTGATCTCGTTGGGCCCCTGGAAAAAGGGCGCAGAGTGTACTCAAGCCCCCCCGCCTTTGCAAAACCCTATAATCACGCCCCATGGCGCCCCAACTGGACTCCTTGATTTCTGCGGCGGATCGCGCCCTTCGCGCCCTGCTTGCGCCTCCCACCGCCGGAAGGCCCTTACCCCCCGGAACCCCCCCAGGCTCAGGCCGGGATGTCCAGAAGGCGGAGACCCCCCTTTCGGCCGAGGACCGGCGCGAATCAGCGGCCCTGATGCGCGTGAACCACGCCGGCGAGATGGCCGCGCAGGCCCTGTACCACGCCCAGGCGCTGTTCGCGCGGAACCCGGAAGTCCGGGAATTCATGCTCCATGCGGCACGCGAGGAAACCGATCATCTCGCCTGGTGCGAGACCCGGCTCAAGGAGCTTGGTGGGCGCACCAGTGTCCTCAATCCGCTGTGGTACGCGGGTTCCTTCGGCATCGGCGCGTTAGCCGCGTTGCTCGGGGACCGCGCCAGCCTGGGGTTCGTCGCCGAGACCGAACGCCAGGTAGAAGGTCATTTGAAGAGTCACCTCGAACGATTACCCCCTGACGACCTTCGCAGCCGGGCCATCGTCGAGGCGATGTGTCACGACGAAGTTGGCCACGGCCAACAGGCGCAGAGCGCCGGCGCGGCCTCGATGCCGGGCCCGGTTCGCGAATTGATGCGGCGAACGGCCCAGATCATGACGCATACTTCGTACCGGCTTTGATGGGGCGCCTGTGACGCGGGTCACTGTTGGTCCGTGTTCTTTTGAGTGGCTTGGCAGTAAGTTATGTAATACAACTTATTACGCAGGCCAGGGCGATACATGCACGCAGCAAGGGAGATTCAGATGGAAGAGGCGGTAAAACCCCTCAGCGACATTCCGGCAATCAACCGCTTTTTGAGCTACTGCCGCATTCGCACAGTTCCGTCAAAAACGGTCGTGATCCACGCGGGCGATCTGCCCGACGTCCTCTACTACATCATCAGCGGCTCGGTCGAAGTGATGGTGGAAGACGAGGAAGGCAATGAAATGGTCCTCGCCTATCTCAACAAAGGGCAGTTCTTTGGCGAGATGGGGTTGTTCCACGAATCGCCGTTGCGCAGCGCCTGGGTTCGCACGCGCAACCATTGCGAGCTCGCGGAAATGACCTACCCGCGCTTCCGCCAGATCGCGGCGGAAAGTCCCGGCCTGGTGTTCGAACTCGCCACGCAACTGGCGACACGGTTAGACCGCACCAACCGCAAGCTGTCCGATCTCGCCTTCGTCGATGTCACCGGACGCGTGGCGCACGCCATCATGGACCTGTGCGGCGAACCCGATGCGATGACCCATCCCGAAGGCATGCAGATCAAGGTGTCCCGCCAGGAGCTCTCGCGCCTCGTGGGTTGCTCGCGTGAAATGGCGGGCCGCGTGCTGAAGGTCCTCGAAGACCAGGGCCTGTTGCGCGCCACCGGCAAGACCATCGTTGTTTTCAACGCGCGGCCGAAGATGAAGACGCGCCCGGTCGTCGTTCCCGTGCAGGGCGGCAAGGGTGGCGGCTCCGTGCGCAACTCGCGCGTCGAAGACGATGAGGACGATGAGGACGAGGACGACGACGAATAGCAAAAGGACGCCGGCGCTTCACCGACGGCTTCCCTCGACGAAACGCCGGCTCACCAGCCGGCGTTTTCGTTTCAGGCGCCTGCGCCTGAAAACGCCTTCTATGGCTGCGCGAGATGTCCGATACGGCAGTACCCGTTCGTGTCCCTGTTCGAGTAGACCATGACAGGCTGGCCCTGCGACTTCGCCATCATGATGACTGCCACATAGGTCGAATAGTTGGAGTCCGTCGAATTGAGGTATGCCCAGTGGTTGTCATTGCCGCACATCGGAACGGCAGGCGAGAACTGCACCCGAAAACCATAGTTGTCTCCGTGGGTAACCTGGATCAGCCCCGGCACCCCGCTCGGATATCCGTCCCAGGCGAGCGCAACCGGACTCGCGCACAACACGACGAATCCAGCCAGAGTTTTGAAGTTCCATTCTCCGATTCTCATTTTTCTCTCCTTGGGCTAGCTAGAGCACGAAACACCAGACGAGAATCCCGCATGGCTTCGAACCCTGTCAATTGGATCGAGGAGCATTCATGCCCCCGTTCGTACTTGCACTGATATTGCTCGTCTGCGGAGTCTGCTTCGCCCAGTCGCCCGGAAGGAGCGAGCCCACCAACCTCGAAGTACTCAAGCGTTATGCCGATCTCGGCCGCCAGGGCGACGTTGCGCAACAGGCCGCGTTATGGGCCCGAGGCGCGCTCAACAACGGGCGTGCAGTCACTTCCGAGGAGATTCGCACGCAGCTCGAGGATCTCCGGCGGACGTTCCCCGACCTGGGCTCGGAGACCCTCGAAATCGCCAGCGCAGGTGACCTGATAGTCGTGCTGCAACGTACTTCGGGCACTCATAAAGGCATCGCACAGACGGAAATCTACGGCGGCATGCTGCGCGGCGCGCGCCCCACCGGCAGACGCTTCGAGATCCTGCGTACGCATTGGTGGCGGATCAAGGACGGCCGGATCGTCTGGCACCAGGTCGTCGCGGACGACCTTGGGATGATGCGGCAGCTCGGCCTGATGGCCGATACTCTTCCCACCGACAAACTCGTCGCCCCCACGAAGGAATGAGCGCATGCGCAAAGTAGCGTTGCTGTTGTCCGCATTCGTCGCGACCTCCGCCCTCGCCCAGCAACCCGCGGCGACCGCACCCGCGTCGCTGGTTCGCGAGGGTGTCACCGAAAAGCTCACGGCCCACGTCTGGGCGATACCGGATGGCGGCGCCTCGCTCGTGCCCAATGTCGGCATCGTCGTCGGCACCAAGGCCGTGCTGGTCATCGACACCGGCATGGGCACGCGCAACGGTGAAGCCGTGCTTCGCGAAACCGCCAGGGTGGGCGCGGGCAAGCCTATCTACATCGTGACCACGCACGTGCATCCCGAGCACGACATGGGCGCACACGTCTTCCCGAAGACCTCGAAGCTGATCCGCTCGAAGGACCAGATCGAGGACATCGCGGCGGGCGCCGGCATGAACCTGGTGCCGGTGTTCGCGCAGCGCTCTGCGCTCAACGTGGAGTTGCTCGAGGGCGCGAAGCATCGGGACGCCGACATCATCTTCGACCAGGACTACACGCTGAACCTGGGCGGCGTCCAAGCGAAAATCCATGCGATGGGCACCAACCACACGCGCGGCGATACCGTGGTGCTGGTCGACGGCGTGTTGTTCTCGGGCGACGTCGCCATGCGCCCGCAACCGTCATTCGCGAACCCCACCGCGAAAATAAGTCACTGGCTCGCGAGCCTGGACCGTCTCGAAGCGCTCAGGGCGAAACAGCTGGTGCCGAGCCACGGCGCTTTCGGCGACAACTCCATCATCGCGGGCTATCGCAGCTATCTCACGCGCATCCGCGACCGCACGGCTGAGCTCAGGAAAGCCGGCAAGACGCAGGACGAGGCGATCCAGGTCATCACCGATGAGATGTCTGCGCAGTATCCGGACAAGAACCGGCTCGCGGGCGCGATCCGCGCGGGCTTCAGCGAAGCGCAGTAGCGATTTCCGCGCGCATGGCGGAAATGGTGGCCTTGTAGTCCTTCGCACCGAAGATGGCCGAGCCCGCCACGAACATGTCGGCGCCGGCGCGCGCGATCTCGCCGATGTTGTCCACCTTCACGCCACCGTCGATTTCCAGGCGGATGTCGCGGCCGGACGCGTCGATGAGCTTGCGAACGGCGCGCACCTTGTCGAGCACGCCCGGAATGAACTTCTGCCCGCCGAAACCCGGATTCACGGACATGAGCAGCACGAGGTCCAGCTTGCCCAGCGTGTGATCGAGGCAGGAAAGCGGCGTCGCGGGATTCAGCACCAGGCCGGGCTTGCACCCGTTCTCGCGGATCAGCTCGATGGTGCGATCGACGTGTTCGCTGGCTTCGGGGTGAAACGAGATATAGGTGGCGCCGGCTTTCGCGAAGTCCGGCACGATGCGGTCCACGGGCTTCACCATCAGGTGCACGTCGAGCGGCGCGGTGATGCCGTACTTGCGCAGCGCCTCGCACACCATCGGCCCGATGGTGAGGTTCGGCACGTAGTGATTGTCCATGACGTCGAAGTGGACCACGTCCGCGCCGGAATCGAGCACTGACTGGACGTCGGCACCCAGCTTCGCGAAATCGGCGGAGAGAATGGAAGGCGCGATCCAGGGTGCTTGTTTGGATGTCATGGGCATGGCGCCGGAGTTTACGCGCCCCGCGCCGACTTTATTAACTCGTACGCCTCGATGATCTGCTGCGTACGTTGTTTGGCATGCTCGAGCATGGATTCGGGCAGGCCGTTGGCCTTGAGCTTGTCAGGATGATGTTTGGAGAGCTGGCGCCGATAGGCCTTGGCCACCTCCTCGTCCGTGGCCTTGGGGTCCACCTCGAGAACCTGGTAGGCCGCATTCATCTGCATGCCGCTGCGCGGCGGCGCCTGACCCCCGGCGCTGCCGTTGCCATTGTTCCTGTGCTGCCCTGCTCCGGCCTTGAACTGTTCGCGACGGATGCGCAGCACGGCCTCCATGTGCGCCAGCTCGATGCGTGACACTTCGAGCAGGTCGGCCACCTTCTGGATCACGAGGCGCGCGGGACCCTGCATGTCCACGCCTTCCAGCGCCGCGCGCACCTGGACTTCGAGGAACACGCGCACGAGATCCGGGCGGTTCGCGCAGGCATCGGCGAACTCCTGCATGGTGGTCGGCAGATCGAAATCCGCGCCCTTGCCGCGCGTGAAATGCGCGATGGCTGCGTGGATCTGCGCGCCGTTGAGCCGCAGTTCCGCCATCACTTTGCGCGCCGCGGCGATTTCCGCCTCCGAGACCCGGCCGTCGGACTTGGCGACGTGGCCCATGACCTCGAACGTGGCCGCGAAAAATCGCTCGCCGATCTCGAGTACGCCTGCGCCGCCGCGCGGGCTGCGTCCTTTCGAGACGCTCTGGTCGTAGAAGTGGCCGAGGATGAGGCCGATGATCGCGCCCCAGGGACTCCGGAAGAGCATCAAACCCACGATCACGCCGATGACTTTTCCGATGATGCTCATCGGGGCCGCTTGATAAGATCCATGACAAGTATGCTACCAGCCAAAACCGCAAGCCTGCCCGTCCATACGACTTCGCTGCGCGGGCTCAGGAAAATCCACACCGGCAAGGTGCGCGACATCTACGAAATCGACGCGCATTCCATGCTCATCGTCACCACCGACCGCCTGTCGGCGTTCGACGTGGTGCTGCCGGACCCGATTCCCGACAAGGGCCGGGTGCTCAATTCCATCTCGAACTTCTGGTTCGGGCGCACCCAGCACCTGGTTCCCAACCACCTGACCGGCCGCAGCGTGTCCGAGGTGGTCAGCGACGCGGATGAGCTCGCGCTGCTCGAAGATCGCGCCGTCATCGTCAGGCGCCTGAAGACCGTGCCGCTCGAGGCGGTGGTGCGCGGCTACATCATCGGCTCGGGATGGAAGGACTACCAGAAGTCCGGCACCGTCTCCGGCATCAAACTACCCGCAGGTCTCAAGCAGGCCGCGAAGCTGCCGAGCACGCTGTTCACGCCGTCGACCAAGGCGGCGATCGGCGAAAAGGACGAGACGATCAGTTTCGGCGAGGCCGAGGACCTCGTGGGCAAAGACCTTGCCGCGCGGGTCCGCGACACGGCCATCGCCCTCTACGAGTTCGCGGCGCAATACGCGCTCGGGCGCGGAATCATCATCGCCGACACCAAGTTCGAATTCGCGCAGGATGCCGACGGCTCGCTGGTGCTCATCGACGAAGTGCTCACGCCCGACTCCTCGCGATTCTGGCCGGCCGACACCTGGCAGGAAGGCACCAGCCCGCCCTCCTTCGACAAACAATTCGTGCGCGACTATCTCGAGACGCTCGACTGGAACAAGAAAGCGCCGGGACCGGCGTTGCCTCCGGATGTCATCGCCGGCACGCGCGCCAAGTACCTGGAGGCGCTCAGTCGGCTGACGGCTCAGCCTCTGCTGCCGCCCAACTAGCTAGCCGCCGGTGCAACTCGGCGAGGCCGTCGGTCAACGCGGCCGGCCCCGGCTGCAGGATGATCGACGACTTGACCTCGTAGAGATGTCCGGCGCGCACCGCGGGCACGTCGCTCCAGCCGGCGCGCGCCGTAACGTGCCCGGGCTGGAATTTCTTGCCGCACCACGAGCCGAAGATCACCTCGGGTGAACGCCGCGGCACTTCGAGCGGATCGGCGATGATGCGGTTCTTGCCCAGCGATTCACGCGCCAGCTCCGGGAACACATCGTCGCCTCCGGCGATGCCAATGAGTTCCGACACCCAGGCGATGCCCGAGATCTGCGGCACATCCCATTCTTCGAAGTACACGCGCGGCCGGCGCGCAAATCCTGCGGCGCGCGCGCGTACCGCCTCGATGCCGCTTTCGAGCTTCCCGATGAGCGCCCGCGCCTTGTCTTCGCAGCCCACCATGCCACCCAGCATGGCGATCATGCGCAGGATCTCCGCCACGCTGCGCTGATTGAACACGTGTACTTCGATGCCGAGCCGGATCAGTTCGGCGGCGATATCCGCCTGCAGATCGGAGAAGCCCAGCACCAGGTCGGGCTTCAGGTCCACGATCCTGTCGATCTTCGCGCTCGTGAATGCCGAGACACGCGGCTTCTCGCGGCGCGCGCGCGGTGGCCGCACGGTGAATCCGGAGATGCCGACGATGCGCGCGTCCTCGCCCAGCAGATAGAGGGTCTCGGTGGTCTCTTCCGTGAGACAGACGATGCGGGTCGGATACGTCGCGGGCATGCGCGACAATCTAATCGTGACAGCGGGGTGTGGGCCACTTATTCTGCGCCCCCAATGATCGTCGCGTTCTGGAACTGGCTCGACCGGATCCTCTTCGGCGAGTTCTCAGAAGGGACTACGCCAGGCGGCCTGACGCTGCGCATACTTCGCTATCCCTACGCGTTGCTGCGCGACCTGTCGCGCGGCCAGATCAACCTCTACGCCATGGGGCTGGTGTACGCCACGCTGCTGTCGCTGGTGCCGCTGCTCGCGTTCGCGTTTGCCGTGCTCACGTATTTCGGCGGGCATCGCGAGTTGCAGCCGATCATCCTCGAGTTCTTCAAGCCCATGGGCGCGCGTGCCGAGGAGTTCACGCTCAAGGTCATGGAGGTCGCCGACGACATCAGCTCGACCCTCATCGGCTCGGTGGGCCTCGTGCTGCTGCTGTGGACCCTGTTAGGCACCATCAAGAAGGTGGAAGACGGGTTCAACTTCCTGTGGCACGTCGAGCAGGCGCGCAGCTTCGCGCGGCGCGTCACCGAATACGTGTCACTGCTCATCGTCGGCCCGATCGTGGTCGTGACCTTCCTCGCCCTGTCGCACAAGGCCATCGAGTCCGCTTCCGCGGGGTTCGGCCGCTACGTGCCGTTCTTCGAGCGGTTGACGGACATCAGTATCGACGTGGCGCCGTACTTCATGGTCGCTGCCATTTTCACCGCGGTGTACATGCTGGTCCCCAACACCCGCGTGAAATGGAAGCCCGCGCTCATCGGCGGCGTCACCGGCGGCATTCTCTGGGCCGCCGTGGGCAAGATATTCACCGCGCTGGTCGTGTACTCCACGCGCCTCGATGTGGTGTATGCGATTTTCGCCAGCGCCGTGGCCGCGCTGCTGTGGACCTACTTCGGCTGGCTGATCCTGCTGGTGGGCGCGCGATTGTCGTTCTACGTGCAGAACCGCAATTACCTGCGCATGGGTCTCACCGAGCTGCGCATGTCGGCGGTGCAGCGCGAACAGCTCACGCTCAAGGTGATGTACCTCATCGGCCGTTCATATCACGACGGCAAGACGCGCTGGTCGGTGGACTCGATGGCGCACGAGCTCGCCATGCCAGGCATCGCCGTCTCGCGCATCGTGCACGCGCTCGAGGGCGCGCACCTGCTCACGATGACGGACGATGAGTGCCTGTTGCCGGCGCGCGATCTCGGCAAGATCTCGATCCAGGAAATCGTCGACATCGCGCGCAACGAAAAAGCCGGCCAGGTCGGCTGGCGAAACCTCAAGATCCCCGCCGTGGACAGCATCAGCAAGACGATGGACGACGCCTGGCGCAAGAGCTGCGGCGAGATGACGCTGCGCGACCTGATCGAAGAGAGCTGAGGGTGGTGCCGAAAATGGTGGTGCCGGGCACCAAAAGTCGTAGTTGAGCGAGCGTGGTTAGGCTCGCTGATGGCGACTCAACTACGACTTTTGGTGCCCGGCACCACCATTTTCGGCACCACCATTTTTCCAGAGCTTGCGGCTCGCGAGCCGCGCGCCTTCCGCCATCGCCGCGAGCTTCATGTAGACGATGTCCGGATCGACGGCGCCAAACCCCGCGAATGTGCTGAACCCGCAATCCGACCCCGCCATGACGCGCTCCCGGCCGACGATGTCGGCGAAGCGCAGCAGCCGTTCGGCCACGAGCTCCGGATGCTCGACGTAGTTGGTCGTCGAGCTCAGGACTCCCGGAATCAGGATCTTGTCGTCCGGCAGGGACGCGTCGCGGAACACCGTCCATTCATGCGCATGCCGGGGATTCGCCGCTTCGAACAGCAGCGCCTGCGGCTTGGCCTTGAGCAGCACGGGCAAGAGGTCGCGCATGGGCACGTCATGGTGGTGCGGCCCCTCGTAGTTGCCCCAGCAGCAGTGCATGCGCACGCTCGACGCCGGCAGGTTGCGCAGCGCGTGGTTGAGGACTTCGACATGCCGCTCGGCGCGCGCGAGATATTCGGCGACGGTGGCATTGCGATACATGGTGTGCCGCCCCATGCCGAGGTCGGGCGCGTCGATCTGCACGAGGAATCCCGCGGCGACGATCGCCTCGTACTCTCCGCGCAAGGCCTCGGCGATCGCTTCGAGATACTCGTCAGCAGTCTTGTAGTAGTCGTTCGGCTGGAACAGCGCGATCACGCCGGGTGACGCGGCATTGAGGAACGCGTCCGCCGGCGCACCCGCCGCAACGCCGCGCGCGAAGTTCGCGAGATCCTCCTCGAGCGGCGCGAACGTCTTGTTGCGGATGTCGCCCACGCAACGTGGGCGGCGATATTTCGCGGTGGAGCCCAGCTTCGCGAGCTTCTCGAGCAGCCGCGGAAACTCCACCAGGTCCTGCCCGGGCTCGCGCGGCGTATCGCCGTCGAAACCCGTGAAGCGATCGGCGATGTAGGTGGCGTAGCTGATCTTGCTCATCTCGCCGTCGCTGACCACGTCGACGCCCGCGGCCACCTGTTTCCGGACCACGGCCTCGACGGCATCGGCAATCACCTGCGACGCGGCCGCGGCGTCCTTGATCTCGTTGTGCTCGCGCGCGAACAACACGTCGGTGACTGCCTGCGAGCGGGGCAGGCTGCCGACGTGAGTGGTGAGAATCCGCTCGGTGCTGGTTCGCATCAACGAAACGTGTTGTTCGACGTATGGTCGCCCGCCAGCCACCGCTTGAGCTCGGAATGCGCGCGACCCAGCGCGGTCCTGTTGATCTGCTCCACGTCGGGATGGTCGAGCGTGAATTCGACGATCATGCCGTTCGGATCGGTGACATACACCGAGCGGCAATAACCGTGTTCGAGCACGAACGACTGCGGCTCGGTGAATCCGGCGTCCTTGAGGCGCTTCTCGATTCCGTCCTGCGTCGCCTTGTCCACGCGCAGCGCGATGTGGTGGAACGGCGAGAAAGGCATCCTGGGCCCGAACTGTTCCTGGTCGCCGGCATCGGCGAACTGGAAGAACGCCAGGGCGCCGCCGTCGGCGAGCCCGAAGAACACGTGGCAATAGGTGCGCTCGGCGCCGAACAACATGTCCTTCTCGCACCAGGTGGCGAGCAGCGGCAGCCCGATGATGTCTTCGTAGAACTTGCGCGTGGCTTCCAGGTCACGCGACACGTAGGCGGTATGGTGCAAGCGCGAAGGCAGGGATGCTTTCGTGGCCATGACTATCTACTCCGGTTCAGAACGAATAGGTGAATTCGAGGCCGTAACGCAGCGGCAGCGCGCGGAACAGGAAACCACCGGGCGAGAATTCGGCGTTGTATTCCTCGTCGGTGAGATTCTTCGACCAGGCCGTGAGCGCCCACTTCTCCGCCTCGAGCCCGACGCGCAGATCCAGCAGGTCGATCGGATCGCGCGACGTCACATTGTAAGGTTCCCACCACGTCTCGCCGATGTACTGCCAGTCGGCGCGGACGCTGAGTTCCAGCGAGTCGCCCAGCGGGTGGCGGTACTGCGCGCCCAGGTTGGCCGTGATCTCCGACACCAGCGGCGCCTGGTTGCCGATCACCGAAGGATCTTCCATGTCGGTGATCTCGCTGTCGGTGTAACCGAAGCTGCCGAACACGTCGAAGCGATCCGTCACCTTCGCGCTGATCTCGAACTCCGCGCCCTGGTAGTCGGCATCGAGATTGCCGAGGTTCTGCGTGGAATTCGCCGCGAGGAACACGAAGAAATAACCATTGGTCGACTCGGTCTGGTACAGGCTGACGCCGGTGCTGATGCGGTTGTCGAGGAACTGGCCCTTGAAGCCGATTTCCCAGGTGTCCGCGACCTCGGCCTCGAACAGGTCGTTGACGCCCGCGATGCCGTTGGCGTCGGCGACCGCGCCCACGCCGGTCTGGTTGAAACCGCCACTGCGGAAGCCGCGGCTCCAGCCGCCGAAGAAAGTGATGTCTTCACCCGGCTTGTATCGCAGGGTGACCTTCGGCTGCGTCTCGCTCCAGGTGTGCGTACGCACTTCGCCTTCGAAAGCCGCCGGGTCCGGCAGGAACGCGGTCGGCGTCTCGGTGGTGTTCTCACGTTTGTCTTCGTCGTAACGCACCGCGGTGTCGAGCTCGAACTGGTCGCTGAGCTCGAAGGTGACGTCGGCGAACACCGCCCACGCATCGTTGTCCTGCGAGTCGGCGAGGAACGTGGCGCTCGGATTGTCGCCGCCGAATCGCGGCTCTTCGTACACCGGGAAAACACCGTTGCCGGTGTCGACCATGTTGCCCGTGGATATGAACCTGTCGGTGTGCACGTAGTAAGCGCCGGCGATCCAGCGCACGCGCCCCTCGTCGGACGACGTGAAGCGGATTTCCTGGCTGTAGGATTTCAGGTCGAGGAACTGGCTCTGGTTGAGGTCCGTGCCTAACAACACGTTGAAGATCGACGTTTCGCGCGGCCGGAAATCGTAGGCGTCGCCGGTGATGGTTTCCTCGGTCGTGTTGTACGCGGACACCGCGGTCAGCGTGCCGCCGCCGGTCTCGAAGTTCAGGCGCAAGGCGCCGGTGAACAGGTCACGGTCGTCGATGCCGGCATTGTTGACCTGTATCGGGCTGGTGACGTTGTTGGCGTCAGGCGGCGTGGTGAACGTGCTGAACGGATTCGCTTCGTCATCGCGGGGAATCACGAAGTAGAACCCGCGCGTCTCGAGCTTGCTCGCCGACAGGCGCAGGTCGCCGGAGAAGGTTTCGGTCGGCGCCCAGGAAAGACGGACCCGGCCCGAGAAGTCCTCGACCGGATCCGCATTCCCCCCAAGATACGTGCTCGGGATGTATCCATCGGTGTCGTAGTAGCTCAGGCTCGCGCGGTACCGGAGCGACCCCTCGCCGATCGGCCCGCTGACGCCTGCCTGCACGCGCTTCGATGATCCGTTGCCCGCACCCACCTTGACGCGCCCCTCTAACTCATCGCCCGGATCTCGCGTCCGGATGATGATCGCGCCGCCGATGGCGTTGCGCCCGTACAGGGCGCCCTGCGGGCCCTTGAGCACTTCGATCTGCTCGATGTCGAACAGCTCCTGGTTGAACTCCGCCGGATTGGTTTCGAGCACGCCGTCGACCAGCACCGCCACCGAAGGCTCGCTGTTGCGGGCCTGGGAGATGCCGCGCACCACGACGAACGCATTGCCGGCGTTCTGCGTTTCGACCAGCGTCATGTTCGGAACCCGCGCGATGAAGTCGGCCGGTTTCTCGATGCCGGCCGCCGTGATGTCCTCGCGCGTGAAGACACTCATGGTGACGGGCACGTCGGTCGAAGCCTCGTTGCGCTTGCGCGCGGTGACGACGACTTCTTCGATGGTGTCCGGCTCGGCTTGCGCTTCCGCCTGCGCCTGCGCCGGCGTCGCCGTCAGCGCGGCCGCCACGGCGACCCCAATCAAACCCAGCGACGACTTGTGCGGAAGATGCATGTGAACTCCTACGCGGCGTCCGATAGTTCTGTGCGCATGATCGCGGCGCCGGCGACCATTGCTTTGAGTTTTCCGACGGCAATGTCACGCGGCAGGTATTTCATGCCGCAATCGGGAGCGAGAATGATGTTTTCGGCGGGCACGTAACGCAGCGCGCGGCGAACGCGCTCGGCCACGAGCTCCGGGGATTCGATGCCGGGATCGGCGAGATCGAGCACGCCTAACAGGATCTTCTTGTCCTTGAGCGGCGTGAGCGCGCTGCAATCGAGTTTCGACTGCGCGGTCTCCACCGACACCTGCCGGCATCCGCAGGCGGCGAGCTCGGGCAGGAACGAGTAGGCCGACGGCCGTGCGTGGATGATCGCGGCATAACCGAAGCAGATGTGCACGGCGGTGGTGCCGGTCACGCCATCCAGCGCCTGGTTGAGCGCTTTCAGTCCGAATGCGCGCGCTTCTTCGGGGCGCGCCTGCATGTAGGGCTCGTCGATCTGCACGACGTCGGCGCCGGCGGCGAACAGATCGCGGATCTCGGCGTTCACCGCTTTCGCATAGTCCATGGCCGCGGCCTCGCGGCTGCCGCCATAGGCATCGATCTGCGCCTGCTGCGCCATGGTGAACGGCCCGGGCACGGTGACCTTCACCTGGCGCGTGGTATTCGCGCGCAGGAACTTCAGGTCGTCGACCTGCACGGCGTGTTTGCGCCGGATCGGCCCTGTGACGCGCGGCACCGGGTTGGGATGGCCGCTGCGATCGAGCGCGGTCCCGGGATTGTCCAGGTCCACGCCTTCGAGCGCGGTGGCAAAGCGGTTCGAATAACTTTCGCGGCGGATTTCCCCGTCGGTGACGATGTCGAGGCCTGCGTCCTCCTGTGCGCGGATCGCGAGCAGCGTGGCATCGTTCTGCGCCTCGGCCAGGAACGCTTCCGGGATGCGCCACAACTCGCGCGCACGCACGCGCGGCGGAAAACGGCCCGCCAGCTTCTGGCGGTCGATGAGCCACTCCGGTTGCGGCATGCTGCCCACCAGCGTGGTCGGAAAAAGTTTCCCCCTCGTCGTCATCTGGCTACCCCGTGGCACGGCGTGGCGCCGTGTTGTCGCTGCCCGCCGGCCATTGACGGCCTTCCGTGACCGATGCGCGGATCGCCGCACCGTGCTGGTCGAGCAGCGGCGCGGCTGTCACCGCGCGCTCGCGCTCGCCGTCGAACTGCAATGGCGGACGCACCGCGTGGTGGCCGCCCTCCTGCGCCCCGTTCACCGGAACGATGAGCCCCAGGTGGCTCACCTGCGGATCCTCGACGACGGCGTCGATGCCGTTGATCGGCGCGAAAGGAACGTCGTTGGCGTTGAGGCGCTCGGACCACTGTTGCAGGGTGCGCGCGCGGAATCGCTGGTCGAGCTCCGCGCCCAGCGTCTCGTAGTTGCGGATGCGCGCGAGACGTTCGTTGAAGCGCGCGTCGCGCGCGAGCTCGTCGGCCTCGAGCGCCTTGACCAGGCCCAGCCAGAATTTTTCCAGCGACGACAGGTGTATCGCGATCAGGCGGTCGTCGGCGGTGCGCAGGATGTAGGCCTGCGCGAGGCGCGGACGGTCGGCGGACTTCGGGGTGGTGCCGAGCGCGAAGAACGCGGCGAACGGTTCGACGGCGAAGTGCGCCATCGCTTCGAGCATCGACACTTCCACGAGTTTGCCGCTGCCGCTGCCGGCGCGTTCGAGCAGCGCGCCGAGCACGCCGAAGGCCGCGTAGATGCCGGTGATCGCGTCGGCGAGCGCCGGCCCGAGGAATCGCGGGCGGTCTTCATCGACCACCACGCTCAGGAATCCCGACAGCGCCTGCGCCACGGAGTCGTAGCTGGGCCGCTCGACATACGGCCCGCTGGCGCCGAATCCGCTGATGGAGCAATACACCAGCTTCGGGTTGAGCCCGCGCAGTCGCGCGGGCCCGGCGCCTAACTTCTCGGCCGTCCCCGGGCGGAAGTTCTGGATGTAGACGTCGGCGTCGGCGATGAGCCGTTCGAACAGTTCGCGATCGCCCGGCTGCTTGAGGTCGCAGCACACGCTTCTCTTGTTGCGGTTGTAGGCCTGGAAATGCGGTGAATAGAGGCCGCCCTGGTAGGCGCGATACGGATCGCCGCCCGGGCTCTCGATCTTGATCACGTCGGCGCCGAGGTCCGCGAGCATCATGCCGGCGCACGGGCCGGTGATGAACGTGCCCTGCTCCACCACCTTTATGCCGCGCAGTACCGCTTGCATCAGTCTTCACCCGGCACGAAACCGTCGGGCCGCACGCCGTCGTAGCCAATGGCGGCGGAGCCTTCGTGCGCCAATACGAAACCGATGGGCCGCTGCTGCTCTTCGAGCAGGTGGGCAATGAGACTGGCGGTGCGCGCCAGCATCGGCACGCCCTTGATGGCCAGCAACGGATAGCCGGCGTCCAGCAACACGGCGGCAATGGCCCCCGACACGTTCATCGCGAGCGGCTTGCCCCAGACCTCGGGCACCAGTCGTTCGACGACGCCGGCCAGTTCCACGTGGCGACCCGCAATGCCGCACTCGCTGGCGACCGCGAGCAATCGCGTCACGCGTGGGTCCTGGCGCTTGTGGAGCGGATGACCGAAACCCGGCACCGGCTGGCGCGCTGCGCGCATTTCGGCGAGCACTTCGCGCGCGGACGACTCGAGCGGCGCATTCGCGGCGCGGGCGAGAATCGCCGTGAACAAGCGGCCCGCCGCATCCGCGGAGCCGAGGATGACCGACCCGCAACCGAGAATTCCCGCGGCCACGGCGCCCTGCAGCGCTTCGGGAGCAGCGGCAAGTGTCATGCGGCTCGCGACCACGCTCGGCACCAGGCCGTGTTCGGCGATCGCGACCAGCGTGGCGTCCAGGATGCGGCGCTGCGCGGCGCTCGGCAGCGCACCCGCGACCAGCAACCATGCGTGATCCGTGAAAGTGATGACGCCGATGAGCCCGGCGCACAAATCGTGCCCGCGCACGACGATGGCGTCGGCGTTGGACGCGGAAATGGCCGACGTGCGTTGCGCCTGCGTACCGATCTTCATCGCGGGAACCCCTCGTGCCGATCCGCAAGTTTTCGCATAGCGAAATCAAGTTCGTTAATCGAATCAGCGGCGGCATGCTGTACCGCCCCGGCATCGGCCGTCAAGAAGCGCTCCCGCGCATTCTTTTTCTTCGCATACCGAAATACACTCGCGCGCATGCCGTCGAAACCGATCGCGCCGCGCCGCGAAGTCATGGGAGGCCTCGCCAAGGGCCTGTCGGTCATCAAGGCGTTCTCGCGCGATCATTCGACGCTGACGCTCAGTGAAATCGCCGCCTCCGCGCGCATGCCCGCGGCGACGGCGCGCCGCTGCCTGCTCACGCTCGAAGAGCTCGGCTACGTCATGCGGCGGGGCCGCGCCTTCCTGTTGCGCCCCAAGGTGCTCGAGCTCGGCGCGGCCTATCTCGAGTCGATGGACATCGAACACCTGACGCTGACACATCTCGAGGAGCTGGCGAGCGTCACCGGAGATTCGGCCGCGCTCTCGGTGCTGGACGGCAACGACATCGTCTACGTGGCGCGCACTTCGGTGCGCACGCTCATGCGGCTCGAGGCGCACGTCGGCAGCCGTTTTCCCGCGCACGTCACCTCCATGGGCCGCGTGCTCCTCGCGGGCGTGAGCCCCGAACATCTCGATCAGTACTTCCGCACGCAGAAGTTCGTCGCGCTCACCAGCATGACCGTCACCGAGCCGAAGAAGCTGCGCCAGCTCATCGAGGAGTGCCGTCGCAATGGCTACTCGGCGGTGGAAGACGAACTCGCATACGGCGTGGTCGCCGTGGCCGTACCGGTGTTCGACCAGGCGGGACGCGTGGTCGCCGCGCTCAACAGCTCCAGCCACTCCCGCCGCGCGTCGAAGGCTTCGCTGGTGAAGCAGCGCCTGTCGATGCTGCGCAAGGCGAGCCGGGAAATCTCCGTGGAGCTCGCCCGCGTGCCGGGCATCGCGCTCAGCGCACAGCTCTGAAGTCTTCGCATGCAGCGCATTCGCTTGACGCTGCGGGGTTCGCGCTCGTAGCCTGATTGCGAAATATTTTTCGGTATTCGAAATTCCATGAACTCTGCGGACCGACATCTCAGGGTGCCCGGCGCCCGACTGCGTTACCGCGACGAAGGCGCGGGGCCCGCGGTATTGCTGGTGCACGGCTGGGCCCTGGACCTGGACATGTGGGAGCCGCAATCGCCACTCGCCGCGGCGTTGCGCCTCGTCCGCTTCGATCGCCGCGGCTTCGGCCTGTCTTCCGGCGATGCGTCCACGCGCGCTGACGTGGACGACCTGCATGCGCTGATCGGCGAGCTCGGGCTCGTCAAGCCGTTGCTGGTCGGCATGTCACAGGGCGCGCGCGTGGTGCTCGAATTCGCGGCACGCCATCCGACCGTCGCTGGCGGTCTGCTGCTGGACGGCGCCCCACCCTGCGCGGCGTCGGACCTGCCGATGGCGGCGTTCCGCGAAACCGCGCGCCGCGACGGTGTCGAGGCTTTTCGCAAACTCTGGGCCGAACATGCGCTCACGCAGCTCGTCAACGGCGATCCGTCGATCCAGGCGCTGCTCGCTCGCGTGCTGGCTCGTTATCGAGGCTCGGACCTGCTGGCGAAAGCCGACGAGTGGCCCGATGCGCTCGACGATCGCGCGCTGGCGCAAGTTCGCGTCCCGGTGCGCATCGTCAACGGCGAATACGACCTCGAGACGCGCAAGGATGCCGGGCGCGCGCTGCATGCCGCGCTGGCCGCGTCGGAGCTGCTGATCGTCGCGAACGCCGGCCACATGCCGAACCTCGACGCGCCGGACGACTACAACCGCATCGTGAACGAATTCGCCCGGCGGCATTTGCCGGTCGCGGCCTGATCAACACCGGAGAGAAGAATGACCAAGATACTGGTGCTCTACTACAGCAGTTACGGCCACGTCGAGCAGATGGCGCATGCGCAGGCGGAGGGCGCGCGCCGCGTGACCGGCGTCGACGTCGTCGTCAAACGTGTTCCGGAACTCGTGCCGGAGGCGCTCGCGCGCAGCTCACATTTCAAGGTCGATCAGCCGGCGCCGATCGCCGATCCCAATGAGCTCGATCAGTATGACGGCATCATCTTCGGCACACCCACGCGCTTCGGCAACATGGCGGCGCAGATGCGCAACTTCCTCGATCAGACCGGTGCGCTGTGGTACCGGCACGCGCTCGTCGGCAAGGTCGGCAGCGTCTTCTGTTGCACGGCCAGCCAGCATGGCGGACAGGAAACGACGATCACGTCTTTCCACACGACGCTGATGCACCTCGGCATGGTCATCGTCGGGTTGCCGTACACCTACAAGGATCTCGCCACCATGCGCGAGGTCACCGGCGGGACGCCGTACGGCGCAAGCTCGATCACCGGCGCCGGCGACGAGATGCGCATGCCGAGCGCGCTCGAGCTCGACATGTGCAAGTACCAGGGCGAACACGTCGCGCGAATCACGCGCGACCTGGCCGTGGGCCGCGCCGGCGCGCGGTAGCCGGGCCCGGTAGATAGACGGACGCCGGCGATGCGCGACGAACCAGCAGGCGGGACGCATACGGCCGCGACGGCGGCCGGCACGCCCTTCCGTTTCTACGACAATCGCCAGAAGTACCTCGCGTTCGTCAACACCTGCAACGAGAAGCAGAAGGTGGCGGATCGCGGCGCCGACGAGCTGCGGCAGATCGAGCCCAGGCCGCCGGCCCTGCGCATCTTCGACGCCGGCATGGGGGATGCAACGGTGCTGGCGCGTCTCATGCGCAGCGCCCACGCATCGTGGCCCACGGTTCCGCAGCTCATCGTCGCCAAGGAAATCAGCCGCGAGGACGTGCGCCTGGGCCTCGAGAAGATGGCGGATCGATTCCTCGAACATCCGGCCACGGTGCTGGTGATCACCAACCTGTTCTACGCCGACGCGCCGGCGCTGCGTCCGCGCAGTGCGGCCGACCTCGCGCGACTCAACTGGCGTGAGCTGCGCCTCACCGGAAACTCGACCCATGACTACGCGCGCCAGATCGACGGGCTCGGAGCCGTGCTCGACCACGGATGGGCGACGCGTCTCAGCGAAGCCACCGGCAACCCCGTGTACGCGGTCCCGTCGGTCCTGGTGATCTACCGCGAGGATCACGCGTTCCTGCTCGACGGCGTGATTCCGCATCCCGGCGCGCCGGCCATCGAATACGACTTCATCCTCGCCTCGCAGCCCTGGCGGGCGCGCATGTCGGCGCAGTTCAAGGTGAACAAGGTGCTGGTGCCGCTGGCGCGCCACCTCGCGCGCGGCGGACGGTTGTTAGTCGTCCAGTCGCGCGGCGACGATCCCGGTCTCGAAATCGTCCGCGAGCTCTGGCCGGACGAGGCGCCGTTCCAGGTGGATCGTCACCGCCTGCTGGCCGAGCTCGAAGCGGCGCTCGGTGCCGACGCCGCGAACTATTCGATGCCCGATCCGCCGGACGACCAGGCCATCTTTCGTTACGAAATGCACACGCTGCCCGCCGAAGTCGGCGATCGCATCGGCACATCGATGCTGTTCGCCGCCTGGAACGCGGCGATCTACGTCAACCAGATCGAGGACGAACGGCTGGGGGAAGTCGTCGCGAGCGGTGGATATCTCGAAGCGACACAACGCGTGCTGCGCCGGCACGGCGGACTGTGGTTCAACGACGAGGCGTTCGTCGTGTGCCGGCGACCCTGAGGCCTCCCGCGACTATTCGCCGGCGATCGTCATCTCGCTGATGAGTATCGAGCCGACGCGCACTCCGCCGCGCACGTCGACGTCATTGCCGATCGCCGCGATGTTCTTGTACATGTCCCTGAGATTGCCCGCGATGGTGATCTCGTGCACGGGATAGGCCTGCACCCCGTTCTCCACCCAGTAACCCGAAGCGCCGCGCGAGTAGTCGCCGGTGACGGCGTTCACGCCCTGCCCCATGAGCTCGGTGACTAACAACCCCGTGCCGAGCTCGCGCATCAGCGCATCGATGTCCATGCCGCCGGTCCTGGATTCCACCAGCACGTTGTGCGTGCCGCCGGCATTACCGGTGGTCTTGAGGCCGAGCTTGCGCGCCGAATAGCTGCCGAGGATGTAGCCCTGCAGCACGCCGTCGTTCACCAGCTCGCGATCGCGCGTGGCCACGCCTTCGCCGTCGAACGGACTGCTGCCGAGCGCCTTGCGGATGTGCGGCCGCTCGCGCAGCTCGAGGAACGACGGGAAGATCTGCTGGCCCGCGGCGTCGAGCAGGAACGAGCTCTTGCGATACTGGCTGCTGCCGCGCACCGCGCTCAGGAAATGCCCGATGAGTCCGCGCGCGACTTCCGGCGCGTACAGCACCCGTGATTTCTGCGTGGCGATCTTGCGCGCACCGAGCCGCGCGACGGCGCGCGCACCGGCCTTGCGGCCGATGCTCCCGGAGCTCTCGAGCTCCTTCGCATCCCGCGCCGAGGCGTACCAGTAGTCGCGCTGCATGTCGTCGCCTGTCTGCGCGAGCAGCACGCAGCTCACGCTGTGGCTGGTGGACGGAAACCCCTCGAGGAAGCCGTGGGAGTTGCCATAGACGCGCACGCCGCGGTGGCTGCTGACGCTCGCGCCTTCGGAATTGGTGATGCGCGAATCGACTTCGCGGCCGGCCGCTTCGCACTCCCGGGCGGTTTCCACCGCCTGTTCGGGCGGCAGGTCCCAGGGGTGATCGAGGTCGAGATCGGGGATGTCACGCGCCAGCTCTTCGGGATCGGCGAGGCCGGAACATTCGTCCTCGGCGGTGTAACGCGCGATGTCGCAGGCCTTTTCGACGGTTTCGGCCACGGCGCGCGGCGACAGGTCGGCGGTGCTGGCGGAACCTTTGCGCTTGCCGAAATAGACGGTGATTCCCATGCCGCGATCGCGCTGGTATTCGACTGTTTCGACTTCGCCGAGGCGGACCGTGGTGGTCAACCCTTTCTGCAGGCTGACATCGGCTTCGGCCTGGGTGGCTCCCAGCTTGCGGGCAAGCTGCAGCGATTCGGAAACGATGCTCTTGAGCTCGGGGATTCGGGTACCGTCTACTTCCTGCATGGCTAGAATTGTACGATGCGCGGCAAAGACGAAAACGAGGAATATCGGGGACCCAGCAAGAGCATGCTCAAGCGTGAGGCCGCGGCGGCCCAGGACCTGGGAACCCGGCTGATCGCGCTCAAGGAAACCGAGATCGCCGCGCTCAACCTGCCCGAGACGCTGCACGACGCCATCCTGCTGGCGAAACGCATCACCAGCCGCGGCGGGCTCGCGCGCCAGCGGCAGTTCATCGGCAAGCTCATGCGCGACATCGACCCGGCGCCCATCGAGGCGGCGCTCAATGCCGAGTCACGCGCCTCGGCGCAGGATGCGGAGAAGCACAAACGAATCGAAGCCTGGCGCGCGCGGCTGCTCACCGAAGGGCCGGCGGCTCTCGACGATCTCATGAAATGGTGTCCCGGCGCGGACCGCAAGGCGTTGCAGGCGCTCATCACCAAGGCGACGAGCGGGCGTGTCGATCCGGGCAGCAGGGATGGCGCGTCGCGCGAGCTGTTCCGATCGATTCGCGCTTTGTTTGATAGTATTTCCCGATGAAACCACTGGTTGGCATCATCATGGGCTCGACTTCCGACTGGGAGACGATGCGCGCCGCGGCCGAGGCACTCGACAAGCTCGGCGTTCCTTACGAGACCCGCGTCGTCTCCGCCCACCGCACACCCGACCTCCTGTTCGAATACGCGTCCACGGCGCAGTCGCGCGGCATCGAAGTGGTCGTCGCCGGCGCCGGCGGCGCGGCCCATCTACCAGGCATGGTGGCCTCCAAGACCACGCTGCCGGTGCTGGGAGTGCCGGTTCAATCGAAGGCGTTGAATGGCCTCGATTCGCTGCTGTCCATCGTGCAGATGCCGGCCGGAATTCCCGTGGCCACGTTCGCCATCGGTGTCGCGGGCGCCACCAACGCCGGTCTCGCGGCGGCGGCAATCCTCGCGAACAAGCGCCCCGAAATCGATGCGGCGCTCAAGAAATTCCGCGCCGAGCAGACTGCCAAAGTGCTTGCCCATTCTGATCCAAGAATGGCTGACCCGGCAAAGTCGTGACCCCGGTTCGATGACCATAGGAATCGTCGGCGCCGGGCAGCTCGGGCGCATGATGGCCCTCGCCGGCTATCCACTGGGATTCGACTTCCTGTTCCTCGATCGCGATGCGCAGACGCCGGGCGGCCAGGTCGCTCCCCTGCTCGCGGGCGCGCTCACCGATCGTGATTTGTTAGGCCAGCTCTCGCAACGCTGCGAGGTGCTGACGTTCGACTGGGAGAACATCCCGGTCGAAAGCCTCGAAGGCCTGCCGGGCGCTGCGCGGATCGCTCCGCCGCTGCGGGCGCTGGCCGCGGCGCAGGACCGCCTGAGCGAGAAGCGCACATTCGAGCTGCTCGGCATCCCGACCACGAAATACGCGGCGGTGGATTCGCGCGCCAGTCTCGAGCTCGCGGTCAAGACCATCGGTCTGCCCGGCGTGCTCAAGACACGGCGCATGGGTTACGACGGCAAGGGCCAGTTCGTGTTGCGCAAACCGGCCGACCTCGATCGCGCCTGGGACGAGCTCGGGAAAACCGCCTTGCTCTACGAGAATCTCGTGCCCTTCGACGCCGAGGTGTCGGTGATCGCGGTGCGCGGCGCCGGCGGCGAGCTCGCGTTCTATCCACTCAACCTCAACGTGCACCGCGAAGGCATCCTGCGTCTCACGCGCGCGCCGTACGGCAACGCGGCGCTGACGCGCCAGGCGCAACGCGCGGCGCGCAAGCTGCTCGAGCACTTCAAGTACGTGGGTGTGCTGACCATCGAGTTCTTCGTGAAGCGCGGCAAACTCATCGCCAACGAAATGGCGCCGCGCGTGCACAACTCGGGTCACTGGACCATCGAAGGCGCCGACACCAGCCAGTTCGAAAATCACGTGCGTGCCATCGCCGGCCTGCCGCTCGGCTCCACTCGCGCCCGCGGCCACTCGGCCATGATCAACCTTGTAGGCGATATGCCGACACGCGATCCGCTGCTGGCCGAGCCCGCTCTGCACTGGCACGACTACGGCAAGACCGCCCGCCCGGGCCGCAAGCTGGGCCACGTCACCCTGTGCGACGACACGGCGAAAAGCCGCGACCGGCGGGCTTTCAAGCTCCTCTCCCGCATCGACCGCGCGACGTGGCTCGCACTTCGGTAAGCCCGGATAGGGGCTTCCCTGCCTCGAAGCCAGCTTTACCGTAATATCGGGCGCTCCGATGTACATCGAGAACTTCAAACTTCGCGAGCTGCCGTTCCGGCTGAGCCCGGACCCGCAGTTCCTGTACCTGTCCCGGGCCCATGCGCGCGCCAAGGCGTACATGGAGTCCACGATCTGGTTCACCGACGGCTTCGTGGTGGTCACCGGCGAAATCGGCTCGGGCAAGACCACGCTCATCGAAAGTTTCCTGCGCCAGCTCGACTCCGACGTCGTCATCGCGCAGATCAACCAGACCCAGGTGAACGCGGTCGAATTCCTGCAGTCGGTGCTGGTCCAGTTCGGTTTCTCGCCCTTCAAGATGAAGAAGGCCGAGCTCATCGCCACCCTCAACAGCTTCCTCATCGAGCAGTACGCGGCCGGCCGCAAGGTGCTGCTGATCATCGACGAAGCGCAGAATCTCTCGCTCAAGGTGCTCGAAGAGATCCGCATGTTGTCGGGCATCGAGGCCACGAAGGAGAAGGTGCTGCGCATCATTCTTGCCGGCCAGCCCGAGCTCAACGAGAAGCTCGATTCGCCCGAACTGGTGCAGCTGGCGCAACGCATCCGCCTGCGCTTCCACCTTGGCGCGCTGTCGCGCGAAGACCTGCGTTCCTACGTCCGGCACCGTCTCGACGTGGCCGGTGCGGACGGTCGCGAGATCTTCGCCGAAGACACCTATCCGGAACTCTTCAGGTACACCGGCGGTGTGCCGCGCCTCGTGAATACGCTGTGCGACACCGCGATGATGGCCGCGTTCAACGAAGACCGCGATTTCGTCACGCCCGCGGACATCGCTTCGGCGGTGAACGAACTGCAGTGGACGGAATTTTCATCGCGCGCCACCGCCATCGCCGCCAGGTCCGCCAGCAACGGCGTTCACGCCAGCGGCGATCGCTCGTCGCGGGTCCTGTCCAAACTGGTGTTGTCCACGGACGGCAAGGCCGTTGCCGAGCTGCACCTCGTGCCCGGCCGCAAGGTCATCGGCCGCACTCCGGACAACGATCTGCAGATCGACAGCAAATTCATCAGCCGTCACCACTGCCAGCTCGTCACCGGCAGCGATGGCATCACAGTCATCGAAGACCTCAACAGCACCAACGGCATCCTGGTGCGCGGCAAACGCGTGCGCCGGCATTCATTGCGCGATGGCGACGTGGTCACCATCGGCCAGCACGAAATCCTGTACGTGGACGAGCACAGCGCGCATCTCGCCGACACTCATGACGATCTGCCGGCCATCGACGTGGATGCCGCGAACGAGGATGGCGATGAAGACGCGTCACCCGAGGATGCGGCTGGCGCACGCTGATCCCGGGCCGGACACAAACAAACAAACAAACAAAAAGGGGCGCGTAAAAATACGCGCCCCTCGTTCATCGAGACTTGTGTGTGTGCTTAGCGGCGTCGGCCCGTGAAGAGATTCAGCAGGCGGCCGAACAGGCCGGGGCGGAAGCCATCCACTTGCATGGTGTTGCGCGCGCTGCCGTTCTGGCGGCGCATTTCCGCGAGCACGTCCGGCGGCAGGTTGATACGAAATTCGCCGCTGGCAGCTGTGTCGTTACGCATTTTCGAATGACTCCCTTGAAGATCTGGCTCTTGAGGATCTGGCTTTGGAACCGCGATGGCAGTGTGGCGAAGCATGTGGGAGCCATGATGTGCCGGGATTCACATTGTTTCCAATGTCGCAAATCGAGTACTCCATTATGTACATGTCTGATTCGCGTGTAGGCGCGGAGCGATTCCTTCGCTACAAAATGCTGACGCACTTTGACGACATCCCTGTCGACCGCGCTTCGCGATGGTGCGGGCGCGCGGCGTTTTCACGATAACGTGATTACCTACGGGATTGCGCAGAAACCTTCAAATAGAGTGCGCTCATGAAGAAATTCCTGCTGTTGCTGGTATTGGCCATCGTGGGCATCTACGGCATCGGTCGCATCAGGCTCGGCGAAGCCGGCGCCATGCGATTTCTCGCGCAGATGGAAGCGAAGATGACCGAAGGCAAGGGCGAGGAAGTCTGCGAGATGTTCCACGACGATCTCGAAGTGGCAATCACGGATCACACCGGCGATTCGGTGCGCGAAACGAGCGGCGGCAAGGACGAATTCTGCGACCTCACGGCCACCACGGCGGCGGGCCTCAACCTGGTGCCGCACTCCTCGACCGTGAACCTGACCGAAGTGGAATCAAAACAGAGCTGGTTGCACCCCTGGACCAGCGAAGTCAGCTACCTCGAAAACCGCAGCCTCAGCATCCGGGGCGCCGGCGTCACGATTCGCACCGTGAGCGAGGACGAAATCACGCTGGTCCACACCTTCTCGGGCGTGAAACTGCGCAAGATCAAGAGCGAGATCTACGAGGCCGACGCGACCTGAGGCCGGGCGTCAGCCCGTGCCGCCCACCGTGAGGCCGTCGATGCGCAGCGTGGGCTGACCCACGCCCACGGGCACGCTCTGGCCTTCCTTGCCGCAGGTGCCGACGCCGTCGTCGAGCTTGAGGTCGTTGCCCACCATCGACACGCGCGTCAGGACGTCCGGACCGTTGCCGATGAGCGTCGCACCCTTGATGGGGGCGCCCACCTTGCCGTTCTCGATGAGGTACGCCTCGCTGGCCGAGAACACGAACTTGCCCGAGGTGATGTCGACCTGCCCGCCGCCAAAATTCACGGCGTAGATGCCTTTCTGCACTGACGCGATGATTTCCTCGGGAGGGGTCCGGCCGGGACGCATGTAGGTGTTGGTCATGCGCGGCAGCGTGATGTGCGCAAACGACTCGCGCCGGCCGTTGCCGGTGGAGGCGGTGCCCGTGAGGCGCGCGTTCATCTTGTCCTGCAGGTAACCCTTGAGCACGCCGTTCTCGATGAGCGTGGTGCACTGAGTGGGTGTGCCTTCATCGTCGATGTTGAGCGAGCCGCGCCTGCGCGAGAGGGTCCCGTCGTCGACGATGGTGCAGAGCTCGGACGCGACGCGCTCGCCGATCCGGCCCGCAAACGCCGAGGTGCCCTTGCGGTTGAAGTCGCCCTCCAGCCCGTGGCCGATGGCTTCGTGCAGCAGGATGCCCGGCCATCCCGAACCGAGCACCACGGTCATGGAGCCGGCGGGCGCCGGCACTGCCTCGAGATTCACCAGCGCCTGGCGCACGGCTTCGCGCGCCAGCGCCAGCGGCTTGTCGCCGGCCACGAGTTCGGGGAGCGTGATGCGCCCGCCCGCGCCTGCATAACCCTGCTCGCGTCGCCCGTCCTGCTCGACGATCACCGACACGTTCAGCCGGACCAGCGGACGCACGTCCGCGGCGAGGTGACCCTCGCTGTTGGCGATGAGCACGACTTCGTGCACCGCGACCACGCTCGCCATGACCTGTTTCACGCGCGGGTCCATCTTGCGCGTCTCGCGGTCCACGCGTTCGAGCCACGCGACCTTCTCGCTGGACGTGAAACTCGACACCGGGTCGATGGGTAGATAGAGACGGTGACCGTTGGTCGGCAACACGCTCTGGATCGCGCGATCCGCGCCGCGCATCGCGATGGCCCGCGCCGCGCGCGAGGCTTCCTCGAGCGCCGGCAGCACGATTTCATCCGAGTAGGCGAAGCCGGTCTTCTCGCCGGCCACGGCGCGGACACCCACGCCCTGCTCGATGCTGGCGCTGCCTTCCTTGACGATGCCGTCTTCGAGCGCCCAGCTTTCTTCGCGGGACAGCTGGAAATAGAGATCCGCGGCGTCCACGGAGCTGGACATGACCTGGGCGAGGGCATTGTCGAGCCGCGAGTCGTCGAGACCGCCCGGGCGAAGGATGAGTTCGCGGGCGATGGCGAGCGGTTCAGCGGAAGTACTCAGGTCCAAGATTTCACCGTTTCGAGAAAAATGTAGCGGTTGCGCCAGAGCGTAATGTACAGCAGCGCCAGCAGGGGCCTGACATTGGGGCGACATTGCATGCGGACAATCTCGCCCGGCTGGATCGTAAACGGCAGTTCGCGCGAACCGCACCATTTGACACGCAGGCTTACGCGATGTTCGCCGGGCGTCAGGCCGATCTGCACCGTGGCATCGTCGCCGACCTCCGCGCGCTGTCGCCCATCCACCATGACGCGGTACGGGTATTCGCGATCCTGCGGGCTCGCCTGGCGGCGGATCACGAGCACGGTCACGCGCAGCGCCTCCGCATCAGGTGTTGTAGATCACCCGGTGCTCGAGCGCCGGAAACCGCGCGCGGGCGTCCATGCGGGCGGCGGTGTCGATATCGGCGACCACGCAGCCCTGGCCTGTGGCCATGCGCGCCAGCACGTTGCCCCAGTGGTCGATGATCATCGAATCGCCATAGGTCTCGCGCCCGTTCGGATGCATGCCCGACTGCGCCGGCGCGATCAGCCCACAGAGGTTCTCGATGGCCCTTGCGCGTAACAGACTTTCCCAATGCGCCTTTCCCGTAGGCACCGTGAACGCGGACGGCACCACGAACAGGTCGGCGCCCTGGCGCGACATCACGCGAAACAGCTCCGGGAAGCGCATGTCGTAACACACCGCGAGCCCGAGTTTGCCGATCGGGGTTTCCACGACGCGCGGGTCGCGACCCGCCACGGTGTGCGCCGATTCGCGATGCGACTCGGTGCTTCCCGGCACGTCGACATCGAACAGGTGAATCTTGTCGTAACGCGCGGCGCGTTGTCCGTCGGACTTGTACAGCAGGCTGGCCGCCGCCACGCGCCCGTCGGCACCCTGGCGCAACGGAACCGTGCCGCCGACGATCCAGATCTTGAGACGCCTGGCCGTGTCCGAAAGGAAGTTCTGGATGCGGCCCGCGCCGTCGGGCTCCGCGATCACTCGCTTGTCGCCGCTGTTCTGCCCCATGAACGCGAAGTTTTCCGGCAATGCCGCCAGCACCACTTCCGCCCGCGCGGCCTCTTCTAGAAATCGACCCGCCACCTCGAGATTGGCGTCGATATCGTGCCCGGAGGTCATCTGGATTGCCGCAACGCGCATGGCGGCAATTTAATGGGGACACTCCCCATTTGCTAGCAAAAGGGGACGCACCTCGGTCGTGGAGCGTCAGCGCGCAGAAGGCACGCGACCGCTCGCATTTCCGCCGGGCGCTCGCAGTAGGTTCTGAGTCCGGATTCCGATTTCCTTGCAAGCGGGATCGAGGCACGACGTTGGCGCGTCAGCGCGTGAAGAAGGACAGGCTTCCGGCGCGAACATCGAGGGCGGCGCAGCGCGAGGCGATCAGCGCGCAGATCCTCTTGGTGGTTCAATCCAGCATGTGCGTTTGGTGCGCCTTATAGCGCAGCGCTGACAGCTCTGGCGCGCCGCCTC
>DASTXR010000038.1:0-4938 GCA_035765415.1 Steroidobacteraceae bacterium
GAGTTCTTCGATGTGGATCGTGGTGAAACGATCTTCCTGCACCACGCGTTCGCTGATGAGGATGGAGTCTTCGAAGTTGTAGCCGTTCCACGGCATGAACGCGACCAGCAGGTTCTGGCCGAGCGCGAGCTCGCCCAGATCCGTCGACGGACCGTCCGCCAGCACGTCGCCGCGCGCGATCGAATCGCCCGCGTGCACCAGCGGACGCTGGTTGATGCAGGTGTTCTGGTTCGAACGCGTGTACTTGGTGAGGCCGTAGATGTCGACGCCGGCTTCGTTGGCGTTGGTCTCGTTGTCGTTCACGCGGATGACGATGCGCGAGGCGTCGACCGAGTCGACGACGCCGCCACGCTTGGCCACCACGGTGACGCCCGAGTCGATGGCCACGGGACGTTCCATGCCCGTGCCCACGAGCGGCGTGTCCGCACGCAGCGTCGGCACAGCCTGGCGCTGCATGTTCGAGCCCATGAGCGCGCGGTTCGCGTCGTCATGCTCGAGGAACGGGATGAGCGAGGCCGCGACCGACACGATCTGCTTCGGGCTCACATCCATGAAGTTGATGCGATCGACCGGCATGAGCGTGAATTCGTTTTCGAAGCGGCACGACACGAGGTCGTCCGTGAGCTTGCCGGTGGCGCTCAGCGCCGAATTCGCCTGCGCGATGGCGAAGTGGCCTTCTTCGATCGCCGACAGGTATTCGATCTTGTCGGTGACCTGGCCGTTTTCCACGCGACGGTACGGCGTCTCGAGGAAGCCGTACTGGTTGGTGCGCGCGTACACGGACAGCGAGTTGATGAGGCCGATGTTCGGACCTTCAGGCGTCTCGATGGGGCATACGCGGCCGTAGTGAGTCGGGTGCACGTCGCGCACTTCGAAGCCGGCGCGTTCGCGCGTCAAACCACCCGGGCCCAGTGCCGAGACGCGACGCTTGTGCGTGACTTCCGACAGCGGGTTGTTCTGGTCCATGAACTGCGAGAGCTGCGAGGAGCCGAAGAATTCCTTCACCGCGGCCGCCACCGGCTTCGCGTTGATCATTTCCTGCGGCATGAGCGGCTCGGATTCCGCGATCGTCAGGCGCTCTTTGACAGCGCGCTCGACGCGCACGAGGCCGACGCGGAAGGCGTTCTCCGCCATCTCGCCGACGCTGCGCACACGGCGGTTGCCGAGGTGGTCGATGTCGTCCACGCCGCCTTCGCCGTTGCGGATGCTGATGAGGACCTTCAGCACGTCGAGCACGTCTTCCTTCGAAAGCACGGACGAACCCGTGATTTCCTGGCGGCCGACGCGACGGTTGAACTTCATGCGGCCAACGGCCGAGAGGTCATACCGTTCCTGGTTGAAGAACAGGTTGTTGAAGAGATTTTCCGCGGCGTCCTTGGTGGGCGGCTCGCCCGGACGCATCATGCGGTAGATCTCGACCAGCGCTTCGAGACGGGTCTTGGCCGGGTCGATACGCAGCGTGTCGGAGATGTACGGACCACGATCGAGATCGTTGGTGTACAGCGTGTTCACTTCGGTGATGTTGGCTTCGATGAGCTTTTCCACCGAGGCGGCGGTGAGCACTTCGTTGGCCTTGGCGAGCACTTCGCCGGTGTCGGTGTTCACGACATCGTGCGACAGGATCTTGCCGTAGACGTATTCACGCGGCACGGTGAGCTTCTTCACGCCGGCGTCTTCGAGCTGACGCACGTGGCGTGCGGTAATGCGGCGGCCTTCTTCCACGATGACGGTGTCGCCGATGCGGATTTCGAAAGTCGCGGTCTCACCACGCAGGCGCGCGGGCACCAGTTCCAGCGACACTTCGTCGCGGGCGATGAAGAAACGGTTCTTGTCGAAGAACGTGTCGAGGATCTCGCCCTCGTTCATGCCGAGCGCGCGCAGGATGATGGAGACCGGCAGCTTGCGGCGGCGGTCGATGCGCGCGAACACGGCGTCCTTCGGGTCGAACTCGAAGTCGAGCCAGGAGCCGCGATAGGGAATGATGCGCGCGGAGAACAGCAGCTTGCCCGAGCTGTGGCTCTTGCCGCGGTCGTGATCGAAGAACACGCCGGGGCTGCGATGCAGCTGCGAAACGATGACGCGTTCCGTGCCGTTGATGACGAACGTGCCGTTGTCGGTCATGAGCGGCAGTTCGCCGAGGTAGACCTCCTGCTCACGCACGTCCTTGATGGGCTTCTTGGCGCCCGCGGCTTCCTTGTCCAACACGATGAGACGAACCTTGACGCGCAGCGGCGCGGCATAGGTGAGGCCACGAAG
The DNA here is from genome assembly GCA_035765415.1 of Steroidobacteraceae bacterium. Classification (GTDB taxonomy): domain Bacteria; phylum Pseudomonadota; class Gammaproteobacteria; order Steroidobacterales; family Steroidobacteraceae; genus CADEED01. The sequence continues at coordinate 2,257 of DASTXR010000038.1, forward strand.
CTGGCACTCTTTCACGTCGAAAACCGGATCACCGAGGCGATAGCTCACGTACTCCAGGATCGCGTTGCCCGAATAGCTGGAGATCGGGAACACAGTCTTGAAGGCCGCATGCAGGCCGATGTCCTCGCGCTTCTCTTCGGCCTTGTCGGCCTGCAGGAAGGTGCGGTAGGAATCGAGCTGGATGGCGAGGAGGTACGGCGTCTCGAGGATGCTGCCCTGCTTGCCAAAGTTCTTGCGGATGCGCTTTTTCTCGGTGAAGGAATAAGCCATCGGTTGTGCTCCTGTGCCGCTGCTGCCGCGCGGCCCTGAAAAAATCGTAAAAAACCCACTAAATCTTCATCAAAACAGCGGGGGGCGTGACCAGCACGCCCCTCGCTTTTTCTCTCAAACGCAAACGGTCGTTACTTGACTTCGACCTTCGCGCCAGCTTCTTCCAGCTTCTTCTTCATGCCTTCGGAATCGGCCTTGTTGACGCCTTCCTTGACGACACTGGGCACGCCTTCCACGAGGTCCTTCGCTTCCTTCAGGCCGAGGCCCGTCAGTTCGCGGATGACCTTGATGACTCCGACCTTCTTGTCGGCCGGGTATTCCTTGAGGCTGACCGTGAACTCGGTCTTCTCTTCGACAGCGGCGGCCGGAGCGGCGCCAGCGCCGCCACCCGCAACCATCGCCACCGGAGCGGCGGCGGTAACGCCGAACTTCTTTTCCATGTCCGCGATGAGCTCGACGACCTGCATCACGCTCATGTTGGAAATCGCTTCGAGGATTTCGTCTTTTGAAACAGCCATTTGAATTACTCCAAAAAAATTTAGTCAGCTAACAAATACGACAAGTCAGGCGGAGGCTTGCTTCGCATCGCGGACGGCCGCGATGGTTCGCACCAGCTTCTGGTTCGGCGCGGCGAGCGTGCTGACGAACTTCTGGATCGGCGCCTTGAGCACACCGAGAAGTTGCGACAGCGCCTGCGCGCGTGTTGGCAGACTCGCGACTTTCTCGAGATCCTTCGCGGAGAGGACTTCTCCGCCGATGGACACGAGTGTCGCGACCAGCTTTTCGTTGTCTTTCGAGAAGGCCTTGACCACGCGCGCCGCGGCGCCCGGATCGTCCTTCGAGAAAGCCAGAATCAGCGGACCCTTCAATTTCGGGCCTACCGGTTCGAAAGCCGTGCCGGCGAACGCCTTGCGAGCCAGCGTGTTTTTGACGACACGCATGAACACGCCGGAAGCGCGCGCCTTGGCGCGAAGGTCGGTCATCTGCGTCACCGTGAGGCCACGGTATTCGGCAGCGACCACCGAAAGGGCGGTCTTCGCCACTTCGGTTACTTCGGCAACCAGCACTTTCTTGTCTTCGAGATTGAGTGGCATATTCCACGCACTCCTGGACAAAAGTCACATCACACACCGGAACGCCCGCTCTTCAAAAAAGAGCCAACGCCCGGCACCAATCGATAGCGACCTTCATCCAGCGTTGCTGCGGCCTTCTCCGCGGGGAGACGGCCATCGAAACACTGTCTGAGCGGTACACCATCTGCGCAGGCCTTCGCGATTAAGAAGCGGCGGGTGGTTAGACCCCCGCTTCGCCTGCGGTCTTGGATGGAACCCGCGACGCCGGTAAGGACGCCGCGGGCCCGCATCAATTCTTCCTAATTCAATTCTTCAGAGGCCTAACGATCCTTGATCGATCACGACGCCCGGGCCCATCGTCGAAGACACGGTGATCTTCTTGAGGTAGATGCCCTTGGACGTCGCCGGCTTCGCCTTGTTGAGGTCGTTGATCAGCGCGATCAGGTTTTCCTTGAGCTGCGCCGCCTCGAACTTCGACTTGCCGATGATGCAGTGGATGATTCCGGCCTTGTCCACGCGGTAAGTGACCTGGCCCGCCTTGGCGTTCTTCACGGCCGTGGCGACATCCGGGGTCACGGTGCCGACCTTCGGGTTCGGCATGAGTCCGCGCGGACCCAGGATCTGACCGAGCTGACCCACGACGCGCATGGCATCGGGGCTCGCGATCACGCGATCGAAATTGATCTGGCCGGCCTTCACCTGCGCGGCGAGGTCTTCCATGCCGACGATGTCAGCGCCCGCGGCCTTCGCGAGCTCGACGTTCTTGCCGGCGGTGAACACGGCGACGCGCAGCGTCTTGCCCGTGCCATGCGGCATCACGGTGGAACCGCGAACCTGCTGGTCGGACTTGGCGGCGTCGATGCCGAGATTCACGGCGCAATCGACCGTCTCGTTGAACTTGGCCGTGGCGAATTCCTTCACCATCTTCAGGGCCTCGTCGATCGAATACTGTTTGCCCGGCTGAAGCTTCGACTTCCAGGCCTTTTCACGTTTTGCAATTGCCATGGCTTTACTCCACCACATCCACGCCCATGGACCGGGCGCTACCAGCAATAGTGCGCACCGCGGCGTCGAGATCGGCTGCCGTGAGGTCCGGCGTCTTGGTCTTCGCGATCTCTTCGAGCTGTTTGCGCGTGATCTTGCCCACCTTGGCGGTGTTGGGCGTGCCGCTGCCTTTCTCGATGCCGATCGCCTTGCGAATGAGCACCGACGCCGGCGGCGTCTTCATGATGAATGTGAAGCTGCGATCCGAGTACACGGTGATGATCACCGGGATCGGCAGGTTCTTTTCCACCTTCTGCGTGGCAGCGTTGAACTGCTTGCAGAATTCCATGATGTT
>DASTXR010000039.1:0-17784 GCA_035765415.1 Steroidobacteraceae bacterium
GCGGATGAGATCGCCGCGCACCGTGCAGCAGATGCAGCCGTTGTTGGTCTCGAACAGCTCTTCTTCCGCGCCGATGACGAGCTGGTGATCGACACCGACCTCGCCGAATTCGTTCTCGATGACCGCGATGCGCTTGCCGTGCTTCTCGCTGAGGATGCGGTTCAGGAGCGTGGTTTTTCCGGAGCCAAGAAAGCCCGTGAGCACCGTGACCGGCACACGTGATGGAGTGACTGACATGGGGCCGAATTATAGGGGCTGGCGAGGTCAACCCATCCTGTATACCCACTCGATTAGTGCGTCGTGGGCCCCAGTTCCGCGGCTTGCATTCGGGTGGTTGATGATGGCCACGACCACGTACCGCCGGCCGCTGGCTGCCAGTACATAACCAGCCACCGCGCGCGTATCCCCGAGCAGGCCGGTCTTCATGTGGGCCACGCCCGAGGGAACGTTGCGGGCTTTCATCGTGCCGTCGACCCCGGAGATCGGCAAAGAAGCCATGAACTCCGGCATCCACTGGCTCTTCCAGGCGTCGCCCAGCAGGTTGCCGAGCGACGCCGCGGAGATGCGCTCGATGCGCGACAGTCCGCAGCCGTTCTCGAGCACGAGCTCGGGCATGTCGAGCCCCCGCGCCGACAGCAGGTTGCGGATCGCGGCGCCGCCGCGCGCCGGGTTGCCCGGCTCGCCGCCGGCCGCGCCCATGGTCAGGTAGAGCTGCTGGGTCATGACGTTGTTCGAGAACTTGTTGATGTCGCGGATCAGCATCGCGAGCGGCGGCGAGTCCTGCACGGCGATGAGCCGCGCGGCGGAGGTCACCACGCCCTCGCGCACCCGCCCCGTCCACGTGCCGCCCTGGCGCTCCCACAGCGCGCGGAACACCGCGGCAAAGTAGTTAGTGTGCTCGAGCGCGCCCAGGTAGATGGCGCGTTCGCCGCAGGCCAGCGGGTATACGCCGCGCAGGCGGATGTTCATCGGGTCGTCGATGTCGGCGTTCAGGCGTCCACGCCAGTCGCCACAGCCGCCTTCGATGGCCGGCACCGTCGCCGGCACCTTGAGCCCGGCCACCTCGGGCACCACCACCACGCGCGCCACCTTGGAGACGGGATCCGGCACGAAGGTGATGGCGATCGACTTGAAGTTGACCAGCAGGGGATCGGGGCCGACGTTGTACGCGCGGCCTTCCTCGCCGTCGAATTCGGCCGGGTCGTGCAGCAGCGGCTCGAAGAATGTCTTGTCGAGCACCACGTCGCCGCGGATCTCGCGGACGCCAAAGCCTCGCAGCCGGTTTGCCAGCAGCCACAGCTCCTCGATCACCAGTTTCGGATCGCCGCCGCCGCGCACGTACAGGTCGCCGCGCAGCGCCCCGCCGAGCACCGGCGCCTCGGACAACATTTCGGTGCGGAACGTGAAGGCGGGGCCTAACAAGTGCAGCGCCGAGTAGGTGGTGACGAGCTTCATGGTGCTCGCCGGGTTCATCGGCCGGGTCTCGTTGGCCGACCAGGCCAGCAGGCCGCCGTCGAGTGGTTTGACGATCACGGCCGCGGCGTCGGCGGGAATACGCGCGGCGGCGATGCGCGCCAGGTAGGTGCCGGGCGCCGGGGTGGCTGCCGCGGCCGGGTCCGCGGCCACCGCCAATCCACCCGCCAGGACCGCGAACGCGGTTGCGACGCAGATTTGTATATGTCTCATGCGCGCCAACTTTACTCTGCCCGCGGCCACTTCCGGGCGGGACGGCGGCAATGGCTTCGGGTAGATTCCTGAACTTCCGCATCGGGGGGAGGCTTTCTCTTGTCGATCACTACGCGCCGCACGGCGTTGGCCTGTTTCGTCGCCGTCTTCCTGGCCTGCGCCGGCCAAGCCATGGCGCAGAGTTCGCGCCCCGAGACGCTGCTGAAAAAGATGACGCTGGACGAGAAGATCGGCCAGCTCGTGCAGCGCGCCGGCGGCCGCAGCAAGGCGCTCAATTCGCGGCTGGACGACACCGAGCTCGATCGCGTGCGCGCGGGCGCCGTGGGCTCCTATCTGCACGTGGCGGGCGCCGAGCCGCTGGGCAGGCTGCAGAAGGTGGCCGTCGAGGAGTCCCGGCTGGGCATCCCGCTGTTGTTCGCCATGGATGTCGTCCATGGCTATCGCACCATCTTCCCGGTGCCGATCGCGCTGGCGTCCACGTGGGCGCCCGAGAGCCAGGAACGCGCCGCGCGCATCGCGGCCGAAGAGGCCACGTCCGCGGGCCTGCACTGGACGTTCGCGCCCATGATCGACATCGCGCGCGATCCGCGCTGGGGCCGCATCGTCGAAGGCGCGGGTGAAGATCCATACCTGGGCGCGCGCATGGCCGTGGCCCAGGTCAACGGTTACCAGGGCGGCAACCTGCTGCGGCCCGGTTCGCTCATGGCCACCGCCAAGCATTTCGGTGCGTACGGCGCCGCCACCGGCGGCCGCGACTACAACAGCGCCGACATCTCCGAGCGCACGCTGCACGAAGTCTATCTACCGCCGTTCTACGCCGCGGCGCGCGCCGGCGCAGGGTCGTTCATGGCGGCATTCAACGACATCGGCGGCGTGCCCACCACGTCCAACAGGGACCTGCTGCGCGGCCTGCTTCGTGAACGCTGGGGCTGGCAGGGACTCATGGTCAGCGACTGGGGGTCCATCGGCGAACTGCTGAACCACGGCGTGGCGGCGGATCGCGCGGCCGCGGCCACTCTGGCGCTCGATGCCTCGGTGGACATGGACATGGTGGGCGGTGTGTTCGCCGACGATCTCAAGGCCGCCATCGCCAGGGATCCGGCCAGGCTCAAACTACTGGACGAAGCCGTGTTGCGCATCCTGCGCGTGAAGGAACAGCTCGGCCTGTTCGTCAACCCGATGCAGTACCACGACGTGGAGCGCGAAGCGCGCGAGCTGCTGGCGCCCGAGCATCGCGAGGCGGCCCGGGCGATCGCGCGGCAGTCCATGGTGCTGCTCAGGAACGAAGGCAGGCTGCTGCCGCTCAATGCCGAGAAACTGCGCAGCGTCGCGGTGATCGGCGCGCTGGCCACCGACGGCTTGTCGGCACTGGGGTCCTGGCGCGCGCAGGGCAAGGCGGAGGAAGTCGTCACCATTCTCCAGGGCATCACGGCGGCCGCGCCAAAGTCGCTGAAGGTCCTGTCGGCGCCGGGCGCGGATCCGCGAACGACGGATGTCGCCGGCATTCCCGCGGCGGTGAAGCTCGCCAGGTCCGCCGACGTCACGGTGCTGGTGATCGGCGAGGACTTCGACCTTTCCGGCGAAGCCCGCAGCCGTGCGGACCTGGAACTGCCCGCGAGCCAGCTCGAGCTCGCGCGGCGCGTGCTCGCCACCGGCAAACCCGTCGTCGTCGTGCTCGCCAATGGCCGGCCGCTCGCGCTGCCGTGGCTGGCGGAGAACGCGCCGGTCATCCTCGAAACGTGGATGCTCGGTGTGGAAGGCGGCCACGCGCTTGCCGACGTGCTGTTTGGCAAGTACTCACCCGCCGGTCGCCTGCCCGCGGCCTTTCCGCGTGCGACCGGGGCCGTGCCCTTCAACTACTCCGCGAATGCCACGGGTCGCCCCGCCGATCCGGATCTCAAGAAAGACACGGTGCGTTATCACGATCTGCCCATCACGCCGCAGTTCGCGTTCGGCCACGGTCTTTCCTACAGCGAGTTTCGCTACGGCGATCTCGCGCAGAGCACGTCTATCGTCGGTCCGGGCGAGCGCATCGACATCTCCATCACCGTCGAGAACACCGGCGCGGTGGCGAGCGACGAGGTCGTGCAGCTCTACGTGCGCGACCCGAACGCGTCCATCGCGCGGCCCGTGCTCGAGCTTCGCGGCTTCAAGCGCATCGAGCTCGCCGCGGGCGCGCGCAAGCGCGTCACGTTCAGTCTCACGCCGGAGCAGCTGGCGTTCTTCAGCCCGCGCGGCCAGTGGCTCATCGAGGCCGGGCGTATCGACTTCTGGATAGGTGCATCGTCGGCGGATTTGCGCGCCAATGGCGCCTTCGACATCACGAAAACACATACCGGGTCGGCGCCCGCGGCAGCGCTGCCCACGCGGGTCATCGTTTCAAATACAAATTGACGAAGGGGAATTGCATGCGTTTGTTGTCAGTCACGGCATTGGTGTTGTCTGCCGCTGTATCGGTGGCGTGCGTCGCGGCGCCCGCGGCGCCGACGAAGATCGAAGGAGCCACCATCGATCGCTGGGATCCCGCGATGGACACCATCGTCCCGAAGGACTGGAAGATCGAGAAGCTCGCGGAAGGTTTTGGCTGGGCCGAAGGCCCCATCTGGGTGAAGTCCGGCTCCTATCTGCTGTTCACCGACGTGCCCGGCAACAAGATGTGGAAGTGGTCCGAGAAAGGCGGCCTCGAGAAATTCCTCGATCCATCCGGCGCCGCGAATCCCGACCCGAACATCTGGCGCGAAGCCGGCGCCAACGGGCTCGCCATTCTCGATTCGAAGACCATCCTGGTGGCCGACACCGGCAGCCGCATGGTGCAGCGCCTCGACCTCGCGACCCGGAAGAAGACGCCGTTCGCGTCGCAGTTCGATGGCAGGAAGTTTTCCAGCCCCAACGACGTGGTGCGCATGAAGTCCGGCGTCGTGTTCCTCACCGATCCGCCGTACGGCTTCAGGAAAGGCGACGACGCGCCCGAGAAGGAACAGCCGTTCAACGGCGTGTACCGCGTGGCGAAGGACGGCAGCGTCAGCGTCGTCGAGAAGGAACTGCATCGCCCGAATGGCGTGGCGTTGTCGCCCGATGAGCGCACGCTGTATGTGGCGCAGTCGGAGCCCACCAAGGCCATCATCATGGCGTATTCGCTCGACGCCGATGGCATCGTCACCGGCAAGAAACTGTTCCAGGACTTCACGGACCTGGTTGGCGAGAAAGCGCCGGGACTGCCCGACGGTATCGCGGTGGCCGCCGACGGCACGATCTTCGCCACCGGCCCCGGCGGCGTGTTCGTGCTGTCGAAGGACGGCAAGCGCCTGGGCCGCATCAACGACGGCAAGGCCACGGCCAACTGCAAGTTCGGCGACGACGGCAAGACGCTGTATCTCACGTCGCACGACATGCTGGCGCGCATCCGGCTGAACGTCACCGGAGCCGGGTTCTAAAGAACGCGGATCACCGCGCCGTAGATAGCCTCGAAAAGAAGGAAGAAGCCGTGGAAATCGCGTACGTACTCGCGTCGATCGTATTGCTGGTGCTGCTCATCAGCGCAGGAAAAGTGCAGCCTTTCCTGGCCTTTCTCGTGGCCTCGTCGGTGGCCGCGATCCTGCTCGGGCTGCCCATGGACAAGGTCCCGGGCGTGCTCGAGAAGGGCATCGGCAACATCCTGGGCGGCCTCATCGCCGTGGTGTGTATCGGCGCCATGTTCGGCAAGCTCGTGGCCAACAGCGGCGCCGCGCAGAAGATCGCCATGGTGCTCATGCGCCTGTTCGGCGAGAAATACCTCACCTGGGCGCTGATGTTCACCGGCTTCCTGGTGGGCATCCCGCTGTTCTACAACGTGGGTTTCGTGCTGCTGGTGCCGCTGGTGTTCTCGGTGGTGCAGCAGACCAGGGTGCCGCCTATCTACCTCGGCATCCCGATGTTCGCATCGCTGTCGGTGACACATGGCTTCCTGCCGCCGCATCCCGCGCCCACCGCGATGCTGCCCATGTTCGGCGCCGACATCGGCACCACGCTGTTCTATGGAATCATGGTCGCGGTGCCGGCCATGATCATCGCCGGCCCGGTGTTCGCCGGGCTGTTCCGCAATGTGAAGTCGAATCCGATCACCTTGTTCGTCGCGCCGTTGCGGCCCGAGAGCGAACTGCCCAGCGCATTCAACTGCTTTGCCAGCGCGCTGCTGCCGGTGGTGCTGATCGCGTGCTCGATGCTCGTGCCAGCCGCGCCGGCCGAGTGGCAGTCCGCGCTCAAGTTCTGGACCAACCAGAACATCGTGATGCTGGTGTCGCTCGCCGTCGCCACGTACACGCTGGGCCTGTCGCGCGGCATGAAGATGCAGCAGCTCATGGACGACTACGGCAACTCGGTGAAGGACATCGCCGTGATCCTGCTCATCATCGCCGGCGCCGGCACGCTCAAGGAAGTGTTCGTGGCCACCGGTGTCGACAAGAACATCTCCGACGCGCTCACCGGCATCGCCATCGATCCGCTGGTGCTCGGCTGGCTGATCGCCGGCGTGATCCGCGTGTCGCTGGGCTCAGCCACCGTGGCCGGCATGACCGCCGCCGGCCTCATGGCGCCGGTGGTGGCCAACAATGCTCACGTGGACCCCAACCTCATGGTGCTCGCCATCGGCGCCGGTAGTTTGATGTTCTCGCACGTCAACGACTCCGGCTTCTGGATGGCCAAGGAATACTTCAACCTCACGTTGAAGGAGACCCTCAAGAGCTGGACGCTCATGGAAGGCATCGTGGGCATCGTCGGCATCATCGGCGTACTGATCCTCGAAGCCGTGATTTACTGAGCAGCAGTCCGCCCAACAACAGCAGCGCCAGCCAGTCGAGGCTGCCGCCGCCCCCGCGTTTCGGTGCAGGCGCTGGCGGGCCCGGCGGCGGCGGGCTGGTGATCGTGGTACGCAGTCTTGCGGTGTTGTCGGGCAGGTTGCGGTCGTCGTTGGTGGTCACGGCGGTTGCGACCACGTCGGCATCGCCAGCCACACTCGCGGTGGCGGTGAATGCGATCGTGGCGCTCGCGCCGCTGGCCATCGAACCCAGCTGACAGGCGAAATTGCCGGCGTTGACGCTGCAGGTACCTCGCGACGGCGTCACGGTCACCGTCGTGATGCTGGTGGGTACGGTTGCCGTCACGGTGCTGGTGGGCGATTCGCTGGGTCCGCGGTTGGTCACGGTGATGGTGCGCGAGATCGCGCCGCCGACCAGCACGCTGGCGTCCGGCGTCACCGTCACACCCAGATCCGACTGGAACGACGATGACCCGTCGAGCGTGAAGGAGTTGTTAGTGGGGTCGAGGTCGCGCTCGTGCGTCGTCAGCGAGACCTGGATGGCGCCGGTGTGTGCACTGGCTTCGGCCGTGAGCGTGACGGTCAACGGTCGTGTCTGGCCGCTCTGGAAAGGCGCCACGGGGCAGGTCAGCGCAGGGGCGGCGTACGTGCAACCCGGAGCAGCCCCCGTCAGCCAGCTCGGCAGCGTGAGGCGCAGTGTCGAGGGCGATGCGCCATGAGGTCCCTGATTCATTATCAGCAGCGTGACCGGCGTGGAATGGCCCGCGGGAAACGGCCCTGCGGGGAACGAACCCGGAATGGTGAAGGCGAACTGGAGATCGGTGGCGACCTCGTACTCCGCCACTCCCTGGTCCTCGTAGGCGGCGATCAACAGCGTGGGCTGGTTCGGATGCAGAATTCCGGCCGTCGAATAAAGAGCGATTTTTCCGCCGATGTCGAGCGCCGTGCGCGCCCAGGTCGCGCCGCCGTCGACGCTGCGGATGAAGCCGCGATGCTGCGCATTCGATGGGATCGTCAGCGTCGTCGGATGCACGGGATCCACGAGCACCGCGGAGCCGATGTTGTAAGCCGCGCCCGAGGCGTCATTGGCGGGCAACGCCGTCCACGTGGCGCCTCCATCCGTGGTCTTCACCAGCTGCGCGAACGCAATCGCATAGACGATCTGCGCGTTGTTGGGATCGACGTTCAACGCGCCTATCTGGCCCGTCGCCGGCAAGGCCGCGGTTTCCAGGAAGTTCACGCCGCCGTCTCCCGAGCGGAACACGCGCGTGTTGAACATCGAGCTCGCGTAGATGACCTGGCGGCTGGACGGGCTCACCACGATCTTGTCGATTTCCGTCGACGCTCCGGCGCTGCGCTGCCAGGAAAGCCCGCCGTCGGTGGTGCGCCAGACACCTTCGTGGGTCGCCACATACGCCCGAGCCGCGTCGACGGGATCGACGGCCACGGCCCGGAGCAACTGCGTGGATAGCGACGCAGGCGGTGCATTCCACGTCGCTCCATGATCGGAGGACTTCAGCAGGCGCCCGGCGTAGTCGAGCACGTATAAGGCCGATGAATTCCGCGCCGACGTCGCGACGCCCGTGACGTTGAGCGCCGCCGACGCGCTCGCGAACAAGCCTTCGTTGTTGACGGGCGACCACGTGCCGGTGCGCCGGAACACGCGCGCGGGAAACACGAGCGACGCGTAGATGTCGCCGTTGTCGGCGGCGGAGAAACTGCTGATGCGGCCCGCGCGCAGGTCACGCGCTCGCTGCTCGAACGTCGCGCCGCCATCCGCGCTGTACAGCGGGCCATCCGACGAGCCGACGAAAAGCCGGCCCGCGACCGCCGGGTGCGGAACGATCTGCGTTGAATAGTTAGCCCGCAGTCTCGGCCTCTGCAGGTTCGCGGGCCACGTCGCGCCGCTGTCGGTGCTGCGCAGGAGGTCGCCCGCGAACGTGATCGCGATGACGTTGGCCGGCGATGCCGGATCGAATGCCACCGAGGCCGGAAACGTGCCGGGCATCTGTGTTTCCCAGGTGGCGCCGCCGTCGCCCGACCGCATGAAGCCGTCGGACGTCGCGGCGATGAGCACGCTGCCATCGCCCGGTTTGACGGCGAGTTGCCAGGCGACGTCGATGACGTTACGGCTGCCGGGACTTCCGGGCAGCAGCGTCCACGTGACGCCGGCGTCGATGGTCTTGTACAGCCCGCTGCCGGGCCTGCAGACGTACAGGACATTCCGGTTGCCCGGGTCGGCGGTGATTCGCAGGCCAGGCGCGTTGCTGCCCGTCCACGGGACGGTGACCTGCGTCCAATTCGCACCGAGATTGCCGGTCTTGAACAACGTGCCGCTCAAAGCGACGACGTACAACGTGCCGTCCTGCGAGAACGCCATCGCGCTCAGCGGCTCGTTGTTCGCGAGGTAGAACCCCCTGAACGTCTGCCCGCCGTCTTCGCTGAAGGCCACGGACTGGTCGAACGCGACCACGCGGTTGCTCGAGGTCGGGTCGAACTGGATGTCAGTGACCTCGGAGTGGGTGTTGGCGAGCGTGCGTTCCCAATGCAGTCCGCTGTCGGTGCTGCGGAAAACACCGGCGCCCGTACTCACGAGCACGGTATCCGGTTCCGCCGGATGGAACGTGACGGCCTTGGCCATGCCGCCCTCGGGACCGGTTCGCGTCCACGAGTTGACGCCTGCGTGACACCAACCGGCAGCCATCAGCCATCCCGTGCCGGCCAGGATCGGCAGTACATACCTGGTCATCGCGAGCTCCGCTCTGCGCGTGTGGGTATCCGAAGCCGTGACCTGCTCACGGCCAGCCCGCCTAACAACATCACCGCCAGCCAGTCGAAGCGGCCACCGCCGCCGCCTCCGCCTCCGCTGCTGCTGCTGCTTCCCCCGCCGCCGGAAGGCGGTGGTGGCGGCGGCGGCGGTGGTGGTGGTGGCTCCGTGACGGTGGTCGTCAACGAAGCGATGTTGTTCCCCAGGAGCGGATCCTGGGTACTGCTCGACGACACCGTGCTCGACCAGTTCTGCGCGCCGACGACCGTCGCCGTGCCTTGCAGCGTGAGCGTGAAGCTGGCGCCCGAGGCCAGCACACCTAGCTCGCAGGTCCTCGTTGAAGTGGTGGCGGCGCAGGTACCCGCGGACGGGGTGCTCGTCTGCACCGAAATTCCGGCCGGAATCTGCACCGCAAGCGTGGTGACCGCTGACGGATTCGGCCCATTGTTCGTGACCGTGGCCGTGTACGTGACTGCCGCATCGCGCTGAACCGATGTGGTGCCGGTCGTCGTCACACCCAGGTCGGCCAGGGCCTCGACGAGCACGCTGTCCCCCGCGCTGTTGTTGCCCATGTCGAGGTCGAGTTCGCGGCCGACGAGGTTCACCGAGAGGGATCCGGTGCCCGCGGTCGTCGACCCCGAGTACGGCAACGTGAAGGTCGCGGATGCTCCCGAGAAGAGCGCGGGCAACGTGCAACGCAGGCTGGGCGCAGTGAACGTGCAGCCGGCGGGAACCGTGATCGTCAGGTTCGACGGAAGCACGATGTGCAACTGCGGAGCCGCGGCATGGAAGGGTCCGAGGTTCTCGTACGGAATCGTCAGCGAGCCTGCGGCGCCGAGCGCGATCGTGGGCAGTGACGAAAGATTCAGGCGCAGATCGTTTGCCACCTGGTACTCATAGAGACCGGTGCTGATTCCGCCCGCGAGCACGATATTCGGAAACATGGCATCGAGGCTGAAGGAGTCCAGAGTTCCAATGGTGGCATGTACATCCCAGCGAACGTTCTGCCAGGTGGCGCCCGAGTCGACGGACCGCGCAAATCCCGTTCCTTCGGAATTGTTCGCGACGAACATGGTCGTGGGTACCTCGGGGTCCAGCAGCAGGTCACGCGCGGCAATCATCGATTGCGATCCGCCCACATCCATCGGCGCCCATGTATTGCCGCCGTTGACGGACTTGTGGACGCCCAGATTCAGCACGGCGTAGACAACGTTCGCGTTCACGGGATCGAGCACGATGTTGAGGACGGCCTGGTCGGGCAAGGTGCCCGTTGCCGCCCAGCTCAAACCTCCGTCAAGGGACTTGAAGACGCCCGTGGCGCCGTTGAAGTAGCCGCCCGCGTAGAGAACCTGCGGATTGGCACGATCGACAGTCAATGCATTGATCGCGGCCGGCAGCCCGGTGGTTCGCTGCGTGTACGTCGATCCACCGTCGATGGATTTCCAGACTCCGGAGTTCAGCGTGAGCACATACACGACTCGATCGTCGGTCGGATCGACGACGACCCTCCGCAGCCCGGTGCCGCCCGCGGTGAACTGCGGATGCGGCGGCGACCAGCTCTGCCCGCCGTCGACGGACGAGACCAGTTCGCTGCCGGTTTCGCCCAGCGCGAACAACCGAAGCGCATTGCCGGGCGCAACCGCGACGAAAACGGTTGCAGGGATATTGAACCGCGTCCTGAGCTCGGCGTTGTCTACCGGCTGCCAGCCGACGCCCTGGTGCCTGTAGATGCCGAAGGGCCCGGGATACATGGCGGCATACATGACGCCGTTGTCGGCGCTGCTGAGCGAGTAGATTCCCTGCGCGCGAATACCGCTGACACGCAGCGTGAACGTTGCGCCGCCATCCGCACTCACCATCGGGCCATCGGAGGTGGCGACCCACATCCTGTTGGCGGGCGCAAAAATCACGCGGCGTGCATCCACCACGCGAAGATTGGCGCCCTGCTGGCCTGGAGGCCAGGTGAGACCGCCGTCGCTGCTGCGATTGATCTGTCCCCACGTGCTGACGGCCACGACATTGTCGTTGGCCGCCGGATCGAATGCGATCGACTGCCACTTGAAGCCCGCCACGGCCCTGGACCACGACGTGCCACCGTTCACCGAGACATAGGCGCCATCGATCGCGGCGGCGAGAACGCGATCGGGATCGTCGGGCTTTATGACGATCTGCGAAACGGTGGTGTCCGGTGATGCGGTTCCCGGGCTTCCGGTGAGCGGACCGCTCCAGTTGGCGCCACTGTCCGCGCTCTTGAAGATGCCAACACCTCTCGCGGCCACGTACACCACGTTGGATTGCGCGCGGTCCACGGCGATGGCGGTGAGTTCCGCGTTGGCCGCCCAACTACTCCCCGTCCGGACCCAGGTGGCGCCGACGTCGCTGCTGCGATAGACGTGCGCGTCTCCGTCGAGGGCGTACATCGTGCTGTTGCCGGAGATCGCGATTTCATGCGGTCTCGAGCCCGCCGGCCACGGCGACACCGCAAACGTCTGACCTCCATCTTCACTGCGATGGAGGGCGATGCTTTTGGCGACCACGAACACACGGTTCGCGTTGAGCGGATCGAAAACGATTTCCGAAACCCAAGCGCCATCGCCGACACGAGTCCACGTGAGCCCGCCGTCGGCGGAGCGGTACGTGCCGTTTCCGGTCGACGTCAGCACCACCGAAGCGTCGGTGGGGTGAACGGCGATGGCACTGACCTGGCCACCTTCCGGCCCGGTCAGGGTCCACGAATTGTTGCCCGCATGCGCCTGCGTGCAGAGAAACAAGGCACCGGCGAGCGCGCCGGGGAAGCTGAGTTTCTTCACGGTGAGTCCCGGAAATCTGAGTAGTTATTGGCCGGCAGGGGCATCGTGCCACAACTTCGCGCCGAATTTGCCCGCCAGGAATGCTGTGTCACGTGGCCGGAATATGTGACGCGGTTTTACTTTGCGCGGGACCCGTCCACCTTTCCCCTACCAGTCTTACTGCTGCCGGGGCCCCGCCTGCGACGGCGCTCACCGACGTTTTCAGGCGTTGCGGGCATGATCGGTGCATGTCCGCCTCTCCCGTTCCCGCCAGTAGAAAGGTGAAGCCGCTGCGCGATGCGCTGTACGCGGCCCTGATCACCTTTTCCACGTCGGTGATCGGGCTATCCATCATCTATTTCCAGGCGCGCGACGCGCAGCTGGCGGCGGTGCGCAGCGAGCTGCTGCAACTGGCGACCACGGGCGCGGCGCAGGTCGACGGCGACCTGCATGCGCAAATCGTTTCGCGCGAGCAGGAAGGCAGTGTCGAGCACGAGCGCGCCCTGGCGCCGCTGGTGCGCATGCATCGCGCGTCCAGGGACCTGCGGTACGTGTACACCGCGACGATGCGCGAAGGGAAGATCTACTGGATTCTCGACAGCGCCCGGCACTATCGCGTGCCCGGCAACAACGCGCCTGCCGATCCGATCATGACGCCTTACCAGGGAAACGATCCGGATCTCCTGCGCGCGTTCCGCGAGCAAACGGCGCAGGCGGACCAGCAGCCGGTGGTGGAAGCGAATCACACCTACCTCAGCGCGTATGCGCCGATCCGCGACAGCAAGGGCCGGTTCGCGGGCATCTTCGCCGTCGACATGGTGCTCGACGACCTCGATGCGCGCATGGCTTCGCTGAAGCGCGCCTCGGGCGTCGCGCTGTTCGTCGTGCTGGTTCTCTCGGGAGTCGCAGGCTACGTGGCGCTGCGCATCCGCAAATTCAGCGCGACGATCGTCGCCAAGCTGCGCGCCGCGCGCTCGCGCGCCGAGGAGAACGCGGCGGCGGCTGAATCCGCGAGCCGCGCCAAGGCCGTGTTCCTCGCGATGATGAGCCACGAGATACGCTCACCCATGAACGGCATGCTGGGCGTGGCCGATCTACTGCGCACGATGTCGCCGGATCCCGCGCAGAAGAAGCTGCTCGACATTCTCGGCAGCAGCGGCGAATCGCTGCTGCGCATCATCAACGACATCCTCGACTTCTCGAAGATCGAGGCGGAGCGGCTCGAGCTGCGCCCGAAGCCTTTCGAAATCGGCGACCTGCTCGACGAGCTCGACATGCTGTTGAATGCGCAGGCGCGCACGAAGCAGGTGGCCTTCGTCATCGACGCCGATCCGCGCATGCCCGCGGCGGTCAACGGCGATCGGCAGCGGCTGTCGCAGATCCTGCTCAATCTCGGCACCAATGCCGTCAAGTTCACCGATCGCGGCGAGGTGCGGCTGATCGTGCGCGCGCTCGACTGCGCCGAAGGAAAGGTCCGCGTCGAATTCACGATGCGCGACACCGGCATCGGCATGAGCAGCGAGGACCTCGCGCGCCTGTTCACACCGTTCACGCAGGTGGCCGAGGCCCGCGGGCACCGTGGCGGCACCGGCCTTGGCCTCGTGATCACACAAAAGCTCGTGAGCCTCATGGGCGGCGAAATCCAGGTGACCAGCGAGCCAGGCAGAGGCTCGTCGTTTGCATTCACGCTCGAACTACCCGTGACGGAAATCGTCGCCAGGAGCACCACTGCGCGCGTGCCGCATCTCCACGTCGGCCTGTCGGTTCTCGTGGCCGAAGACAACACGGTGAATCAGCTCATCATCGAAACGATGCTGAAGCAGTTAGGCCACGGAATCACGCTGGTCGGGAACGGCCGAGAAGCACTCAGGCGGCTGGCGCAGGATTCCTTCGACGTGGTGCTCATGGACTGCAACATGCCGGAGATGGACGGATTCGAAGCCATGCGATTGCTGCGAGCCGGCGCGGCCGGCGTGCGCGACATGCGCGTGCCGGTCATCGCGCTGACGGCGAACGCCATGGATGGCGACCGTGAACGTTGCCTCGCGGCCGGCATGGATGACTACCTCACGAAGCCCGTCACCCTCGCTTCGCTGCGGGCCGCGATCGATGGCGTGCGCGGGAGCCGCGAGCCGCGCATTGCCGAGAGGATCATGTCCGCAGGCTGATCGTTCGCCGTGTCTGCGGGAGCCGCCGCGCGCGGAAACCGCTTCGCGCCAGCGCGCCCGCCAGCAATCCCAGCACCAGCCAGTCGAGGCTGCCGCCACCACCGCCGCGGCCTCCACCACTACTGCTGCTGGCAGGGGGCGGCGGGGGCGCGGTAACCGTCGCCGTCAGCGTTGCGCGATTGTTAGGCGCGCCGGGATCGGCGCCGGTGAATGTCACCGTGGCCTCGGCGGACGGCGAGCCGGCCGTGGCTGGATTGACGGTGAGCGTCACCGTGGTCGAAGCGGCATTGGCGAGATCGCCGAGCTGGCATTGCACGCTGCCGCCGCTGACCGCGCATAGTCCCGATGCGGACGTGGTCGTGGCCGTGGTGATCGTGGCCCCGGTAACGGTGAGATCCGCACGCGGCGCCGCGGCGTCCGGGCCGAGGTTGCGGATGGTCGCGATGTACTGGAACGGCGTGCCGGTAGTTAGTGTGCCGGCCGTCACCGCGAGCTCGACCGACAGGTCCGCATTTGCCTGCACGACCACCGAGGTGCGGGCACTGTGATCCTGGTCGGTGTCGACGGCGTCGCTGGCGAGCTGCGTCGCCACCTCGTGCGTGCCGGCCGTCATTCCCTGTACGCGCAACTGTGCGGTGGTGCTGGCGCCAGCGTTCAGAGTGCCGAGGGTGCAAGTCACGAGCGATGCCGTCACGGTGCAGGCGCCCGTTGGTGAGGTGGCGGCGGTTGCCTGCAGGCCCGCCGGCAACGTGAACGTGACACGCGCGTTTTCGGCGATGTCCGGACCCTGGCTGGCAAGCGTGAAATCGAGATTGATGCTGGTGGTGCGGGCAATCGTCGGTCCGGCGGGGCCGCTGACCACCAGGTCGGCACGCCGCACCGTTTGCACGGCAGCGGAGGCAGAGTTGTTGGCAGTCACCGGGTCCGCTTCGTGACCCGCAACCGAGATCGAGATGCTGCCGGACCCGGGCGTCGCCGCCGCGACCAGCGTGAGCGGAATCGCCATCGACTGGTTGACGCGCACCGGCGCCACGCGGCAGCGCACAGCGCCCGCGTTGCTCGTGCAACCCGCCGGCAGCGCAGACACGGACAGCAACGCGGGCAGCGAGATGGTGATATCGGCGGCGGACGCGTCGAGCGGACCGTTGTTGCGCAGGTTCACGGTGGCCACGGCGCTCGTTCCCGTGGGCACCGGTACGGCAGGCGCATCCAGCGTCACCTGAAGATCGGGCGCCACCTGGTACTCCACCATCCCATAGGGATTGGCGGCGGCCACCAGCGTATCGGGTCGCAGCGGATCGAGGACGCCGGCCTGTAGATAGATGGCGTTGCCGACGTACGCATAATCCACTTTCTGCCACGTGGCCCCGTCGTCGACCGAGCGCGCGAAACCCGACACGTCGTTGTTCAGGACCCAGATCGTGCCCGGCAACACCGGATCGATGAGCACGCGAAAACCGATCACCACGTCGCCATGCGCGAAATTGAAATGGATCGGCTCCCAGGTGGCGCCGCCGTCGCGCGATCGCTGAACGCCGGCGTAGTGCGCCAGGTAGATTTTCTGGTGGTCGACCGGGTCGATGGCGATGTGATTGAAGTAGTAGAGATCCGGGAACGAGATGTCGGTCCAGGTGGCGCAGGAGTCGGTGGATTTGAACAGGTGATCGCTCTGGCTCTGACCCGACCTGGCAGTGCCATAAAGGATGTTGGGTGATGCGCGGTCGACGACGACGTTGCGAAGCCCGTTCATGGTCGAGGGACCACAGGTGGCAAACGAGACTCCGCCATTGGCGGTGCGCAACAGGCCGCCAGAGGGCTTGGCTGCATATGCAATGAGCGGATTGGTCGGGTCCACCGCGATGTCCCAGATCTGCATGTTTGCCGAGGGCGGCGGGCCCACCCAGCTCGCGCCTCCATCATTGGAGCGGTGTATCCCGTCGATCATGAACGCGACGTACAACAGCGAGGGATCCTCGGGAGAGGTTGCGATGTCCATGAAGCTGGGCGCATTGAGGATGCGGCTCATGAGTTCGGGGTTGTCGAGAGGAAGCCATGCACCCGCGGAGCGCCGATAAACGCCTGTCTGTCCACCCTGTTGCGTGGCGTAGATAGTTCCGTCGTCCGCGGCGACGATCTCGCGAGTGCCGATGGCCTGAATGCCGTTCGCGCGCAGCGTGAAAGTGGCGCCGTTGTCGGAGCTGTACATCGGGCCGTTGGGCGACGCGATATATAAGTGTCCGGCCGCGCCGGCGAACGAGGCGCCCTCCACGCGGTCGAGCTTGAGGTACGGGTCGGCCGGGAAGAATGGCCACGTGTCGCCGCCATTCACGCTGCGTGTGACGCGCCCGGAGATGTCGACGCTGAACACGTTGTCTGGCGCGAGTGGATCGAAGGCCAGCCAGTCGAGAAACGGCGTGTTCGTGACCGCGGTCCAGGAGGCGCCGCCATTGGTGCTGAGGAAGATTCCGTCCGAGGTCGTGGAGAGGATTCGATTGGGATCCGCCGGGCTCACGACGATGCTGTGCGAAGTATTGAAGATGGACGAGCAGGGGCTGATGCCCGGCGGGGGGTTGGTCCACGTGACGCCGTGGTCAGTGGTTTTGTAGGTGCCTCGTCCCTCGACGCAGGCATACAGCACGTCGTCGTCGGCCGGGTCCGCGCCGATGGCGTGCATTCGCGCGCTGGGTGCCGGCCAGGGGACGCTGAGTGGAGCCCAGGTCTGGGCGTTGTCATCGGACCGGTAGATGGTTCCGTTGAGCATGCCGGCGTAGACACGGTTGCCGGAGACGGCTAGATAGTCGAGATAGATGGTAATCGGCGTGGTTGCGGTGAAGGTCTGCCCGGCGTCTTCGCTGACATAGACCTGCCGGTTCAGCACGAAAACACGGGCGGGCGTATCCGGGTCGAACGCGATGTGCGTGGCGAGACCTAGCATGCTCGGCGCCTGGAGTGTCCAAGCCGCGCCACCGTTGGTGCTACGGTAGATGCCACGCCCCGAACCGGCGAGCACGAGATTGCCATTGCCGGGTTGAGCGGCGATGGCGGTGATGTAGCCGCCTTCGTTGCCCGTACGCGTGAATTCGTTGACGCCGGCGTTCGCGACTCCGGCTCCGAGCAAAGCCGCCGCGAGCAGCCCGCTAACAATGGAATTTCCGTTCACGAGTGCCCCTCGTTTATTAGGACCCGGGTGCGATCCTGCCATAGCAATGACGCCGGGACTTGTTGTGTCGCGTAAGCGGGTTTTGTGACACCCGTCTGTGGATTATGGAAATGGGGACAGTCCCCAATTCCTAGCAAAAGGGGCCGGACCTCGGCGGTGGAGCGTCAGCGCGTAGTGGTCACGCGGCCGCTCACATTTCCGCCGGGCGCTCGAAGTAGGTCCCAATCTCCGATTTCCTTGCAAGCGGGATCGAGGCACGACGTTGGCGCGTCAGCGCGTGTAGAAGGACAGGCTTCCGGCGCGAACATCGAGGGCGGCGCAGCGCGAGGCGATCAGCGCGCAGATCCTCTTGGTGGTTCAATCCAGCATGTGCGTTTGGTGCGCCTTATAGCGCAGCGCTGACAGCTCTGGCGCGCCGCCTC